>MKTG01000098.1:8801-18712 GCA_001897615.1 Burkholderiales bacterium 68-10 | reverse complement strand
GGTGTGGCGGTCGCCCACGATGCCATCCAGACCGATGACTTCGCCGGCCATCTGGAAGCCCGTCACCTGGTCGCGCCCATCGGCGGTGGCAATGCAGGTCTTGAAGAAGCCCGTGCGAATGGCATAGAGCGCGGTGAATCGGTCGCCATTGGCGAACAGCGAGGTGCCGCGCTTGATCTTGCGCCGGGTGGCCACCAGATCGTCGAGCCGGCCCATTTCATCGTCCGACAGCCCCATCGGCATGCACAACTCGCGCAGGTTGCAGTTGGAGCAGGCGACTTTGATGGCTTGCGGGGTCATGCGGGCATCAGGGTGAATGTCCTTGGCACGATGCGTGCCAACCGAGGCCGCATTCTAGGCCATCGTGACGTGCAAGGCCTTTCTCCTTGATCCAGCGCAAATTGACTCGGCGCCAACCCGAGACCTTGATCGCCGTCAAGGCGCGTTGGCGTCAGCGCGGCGAAAGTTCAGCCTGACGTCAAAGGATTTTCTGGATGCAAGTCATTACCACCGAACTGCTGACCAAGTTCGACGTGCCCGGGCCGCGCTACACCTCGTACCCCACGGCAGACCGCTTTGTCGAGGCGTTCGGCGAGCCCGACTACCTGCGGGCCCTGGATCAACGGCGTACCGGCCCCGCGGCCAGTACGCGACCGCTGTCGCTGTACGTGCACATTCCGTTTTGCGAATCACTGTGCTACTACTGCGCCTGCAACAAGATCATCACCAAGCACCATGACCGCAGCGCCCCCTACCTGCGCTACCTGAGCAAGGAGGTCGACCTGCACGTGCAGCACATCGGCGCCGGCCAGTCGGTCAGCCAGCTGCACCTGGGTGGCGGCACGCCGACCTTCTTCAGCGACGACGAGCTGGGCGAGCTGATGAGCATGCTGCGCCGCAACTTCAACCTGGTGGCGGGCGGTGAATACTCCATCGAGGTCGATCCGCGCACCGTGGACGAAACGCGCCTGCAGACGCTGGCGCGGCTGGGCTTCAACCGCCTGTCGTTCGGTGTACAGGACTTCGATCCGCTGGTGCAGAAGGCGGTGCACCGCGTGCAGCCGGCCGAACAGGTGTTCGCCCTGGTCGAGGCGGCGCGGCGCATCGGCTTCGAGTCGATCAACGTCGATCTGATCTACGGACTGCCCAAGCAGACGCCCGAGTCCTTCGACCGCACGCTGGCGCAGGTGGCCCAGCTGCGGCCCGACCGCATCGCGCTGTACGGCTACGCGCACCTGCCCGAGCGCTTCAAGCCGCAGCGGCGCATCGTGGTGGTCGATCTGCCGGGCGCCGCCAACAAGGTGGCCATGCTGGCGCGCGCGCTGGCGGCTTTCGACGCCGCCGGCTACGACTACATCGGCATGGACCACTTCGCGCTGCCGGACGACGCGCTGGCCGTGGCCAAGCGCCAGGGTCGGCTGCACCGCAACTTCCAGGGCTACAGCACGCAGCCCGACTGCGACCTGATCGGCCTGGGCGTGTCGGCCATCGGCAAGATCGGCGCCACCTACAGCCAGAACGCGAAATCGCTGGAGGACTACCAGGACCTTCTGGATCAAGGGCACCTGCCGGTGGTGCGCGGCCTGGCGGTGTCGCGCGACGACCTGCTGCGCCGTGCGGTCATCATGGCCCTGATGTGCCAGGGCGAGGTGCTGTACGAATCGATCGAGCTGTCGCACCTGATCAACTTCCGCGAGTATTTCGCCAGCGAGCTGCAAGCCCTGCGCGGCATGCAGGAGCAGGGCCTCGTCAGGCTCACCGACACCGGCATCGAAGTCACCTCCATGGGCTGGTTCTTCGTGCGCGGCGTGGCCATGGTGTTCGACAAGTACCTGCAGGCCGACCGGACCCGGGCGCGGTTCTCTAAAATCATCTGATGCAATCTTCCCTGGTCGTCACCGCCCTGGTCATGGGGCTGGCGGGCGGCCCACACTGCATCGCCATGTGCGGCGCGGCCTGCGCCGGCATCGGCCAGGCGGCGGCGCCGCGCAGCACGCAGGCGATTTCGCTGTTCCAGTTCGGTCGCCTGGCGGGCTATTCGGCGCTGGGCGCGCTGGCGGCCGCCACCATGCAGGGGCTGGGCTGGCTTACCGTCCAGTCGGCTGCCTTGCGCCCGGCCTGGACCATGGTGCACGTGGCGGCCGTGCTGCTGGGGCTGTCGCTGCTGGTGTTCGCGCGCCAGCCGGTCTGGCTGGAAGCCGGCGCGCGGCACGTCTGGGCCCGCGTGCGTGGCGCCACGCAGGCGCTGGGCCTGGTGGCGCCGCTGGGTCTGGGCGCGGCCTGGGCGCTGCTGCCCTGCGGCTTGCTGTACTCGGCGCTGATGGTGGCCGCGCTGGCCGGTGACGCGGTCGGCGGCGCGGCCGTCATGGCCTTGTTCGCCCTTGGCTCGGGCCTGTGGCTGTGGCTGGGGCCGTGGCTGTTGCTGCGGCTGGGCCAGTCCGCGCGGGGCGCCTGGGGCATGCGCGTGGCCGGCCTGGCGCTGGCCGCCACCTCGGCCTGGGGATTGTGGATGGGGCTGGTGCACGACCAGGCGCCCTGGTGCGTGGTGCCGGCGCCCTGAAAAGGCTATAATTTTGATAGCTGTTTGCGCTTGATACAAAAGCGCTGGAGGCGGAAAACGTTCTGCATTCACCGGGGGGCGGCCAGCCTCAAGCGGCCAGGGCCCCGATGCCCTTGTTCAGCATGTACAGAGCCAGCACGAACAGTACACCGGCAAAGGCGCGCTTGAGCTTTTTCACCGGCAGCGCGTGGGCCGCCTTGGCGCCTACCGGCGCCATCAGCACGCTGCACGAGGCGATCACCACCAGCGCCGGCAGCCACAGGTAGCCGAAAGAGTAGGGCGGCAGACCCAGCAGGCCCTGGCCGGCGACGATGTAGCCCGCCACGTTGGACAGCGCGATCGGAAAGCCCAGCGCCGCGCTGGTGGCCACCGCGTTATGGATGGCCACGTTGCACCAGGTCATGAACGGCACGCTGACGAAGCCCCCACCGGCGCCCACCAGACCCGACAGGAAGCCGATCACGCCGCCCGCGGCCAGCTGGCCGGCGGTGCCTGGCAGCTGACGGCTGGCGGCCGGCTTCTTGTCCAGGAACATCTGCACGGCCGAGAACGCCACGAAGCCGGCGAACACGAAGTACAGCGCCGCCCCCTTGAGCAGCGCGAACACGCCCAGGCTGGCCACCAGCGCGCCCAGCACGATGCCCGGCGCCAGGCGCTTGACGATGTCCCAGCGCACTGCCCCCTTCTTGTGGTGGGCGCGCACGCTGCTCATCGAGGTGAAGATGATGGTGGCCATCGAGGTGGCGATGGCCATCTTCACCGCCAGGCCGGGCGCCACCTCGCGGGCCGCCAGCATGGTCGAAATGAAGGGCACCATGATCATGCCGCCGCCGATGCCCAGCAGGCCGGCCAGGAAGCCGGTGGCCAGGCCCAGGGCGGCCAGCTCGACGACGAGAAGGGGTTCGATGGGCATCGGCAATGGCCTCGGGCTGGAGATCGTGGGCTGGCCGGGGCCAAGCAAAAGGCCGGACACGCGCCGGCCTGTGGAAGAAGGTGTCTGCGAATGCCACCGGACCGGCATCCTGAACGCGGGGGTTCAGGTGGGCGAGGTCAGACTGGTCTTGGGTTCATCTGACGCGAGACGATCACGCCGACCAGACGATGTTCCAGGCCCGGGCTCATATGAGCATTGGTTCAAGGAAATATAAAGCCCGGCATGCACCGCAGACGCTGGCATTTTAGCGCTGTCGTCGCATTCGAGTGGGGCTGGATCAAAGCAGCTGGCCATCCGGGCCCAGGGCCTGGTCCAGGCGGGTCAGCAGGGCGCCCAGGGCGGCCTGCTCGCCCTCGTCGCCGGTGCGCGGCGCGCCCGGCGTGGCGCTGGCGGCGGGGGCAGGGGCGGGGCGCGCCGCATCGCTCAGCTCGAAGGCCAGGTTCAGCGCCGCCAGCACGGCGATGCGGTCGCGCGCCTTGATGCGGCCGGCGTCGCGGATCTTGCACATCGCCGCGTCCACGCGCTGTACCGCCTGCTGCAGGCGCTGCTCGCCCCCCTCGGGCGCGGCCAGCAGATAGGCCTGCCCCATGATCTTGACTTCGATCTGTTTCATGACGTCGGCTCCTTGCGCGCCGGCGTGGCCACCGACGGCTCCTGCGCCAGCACGCCGGCGGCGGCCGGCAGTCGATCGATCAGCGAATCGATGCGCGCGCGAGCGGCCATCAGGCGCGAGCGCAGGTTGTCGCGCTCGTGCGTGAGCGCCTGCACCTGCTGCGCCAGCAGCTCGTTGGTGCGCTGCAACTCCTCGTGGCGCACGAGCAGGCGCTCGACGCGCTCGGTTATCTGTTCGATCAGGGGCGGGGTCGTCATCGGGCATACCGGGTCGCTGAAGGCTGCCCGATTGTAGGCGGCGCGCGACGGGGGCACCGCTACAATCGGCCGCTGTTGGTGCTCGCGGTCCGTGGTTCGCACGGCCGCAGTTCAACGGGAAGCAGGAGGGTGCGCGGACCGCCCCGGTCTCCACCTAACCTGCGCTGCCCCCGCAACGGTAAGCGGATGGCGCCCCGAGCTATCGGGGTGCCGGCTCCGGCCTCACACCGCCACTGGCGACGCATGCCTGCATGCGCTGCCGGGAAGGCGAGGCGATCACGGAGCGACCTCCGCCAGCCCGGATACCGGCCAACGAGGCGACGTCGCCCGGCCAGTGCCTGCCCCCAGGCCTGCCGAGCGCCGTCATGTCGCCCCATTTGCCGGCGGGGAAGCCGGGCGGGGCTGCTTCCTGTGTGTTTTCCGTCATGACTTTCCGTTTGCAATCCGTCCGGCCGGCCGCGCTGCCGCTGGCGCTCGCCTGTGCCTTCTGCGCCCACGCAGCGCAGGACACCACCGTGGCCCAGCTGGCCGCGCCCAGTCTGCCCGACACTGTGGTGACCGCCACCCGCGTGGCCCAGCCGCTGACCGACGTGCTGGCCGACGTCACCGTGCTGGGCGACGAGCAGATCCGCGCCAGTGGCGCCGTCACCATCGGCGACCTGCTGGCGCGCCAGCCCGGGCTGGAGCTGTCGCGCAACGGCGGCCCCGGCACCGCCACCAGCCTGTACCTGCGCGGCGCCGAAACGCGCTTCACCGCCGTCTACATCGACGGCATTCGGGTCGATTCGCAGTCCACCGGCGGCGCGCCGTGGGAGTCGATCGCGCTCGGGCAGGTCGAGCGCATCGAGATCGTGCGCGGCCCGGCCGCCGCCGTCTACGGTTCGGACGCCATCGCCGGCGTGGTGCAGATCTTCACCCGCAAGGGCGAAGGCCCCTTCACGCCCTACGTCGGCGTGGGTGTGGGCAGCCACCGCGGCGGCAGGCTGGAAGCCGGTTTATCGGGCAGCAGCGGCGCGCTGGACTACGCCCTGGGCGCCGCGCGCGAGCTGAGCCGTGGCTACAACAGCATGCCCGCCGGCAACCCCGATCGCGACGGCTACCGCCAGAGCTCGGCCAGCGGCCGGCTGGGCTGGAAGATCAACGACGCGCACCGTGTGGACCTGAGCGGCACCCACACGCGCATGGACGCGCAGTACGACGGCTTCCTGCCCGGCCTGGACGACCATGGCCTGAACCGCCTCAGCACCCTGGGCGCCGCCTGGTCGGCCCAGTGGAGCAAGCGCTACAGCACCCGCCTGTCGGTGAGCGAATCCGACCAGCGCTACGAAACCGTGCCGTCGCCCTACCTCAGCAAGACGCGGCTGCGCAACGTTCTGCTGCAAAACGAATGGCGCGAGGGCAGCCACCTGTTCACCGCCGCGCTGGAGCGGCGCGAGGACCATCTGGTCAACGCCCCGATCGACCAGGGCCGGCACCAGAACGCCATCGCCCTGGGCTACGGCTTCAGCGGCGGGCCGCACACGCTGCAAGTCAACCTGCGCCACGACCGCGACAGCGAGTTCGGCGGCCAGACCACCGGCGGCGCCGCTTACGGCTACGGCTTCGCGCCCGGCTGGCGCGCCACGGTGGCGGCGGGCACGTCGTTCCGCGTGCCCACCCTGTACCAGCGCTTTTCCGAGTACGGCCAGCCCGCGCTGCAACCCGAAAAAGGGCGCAACATCGAGCTGGGCCTGCACTGGGCACAGGGCGACAGCCGCTTCGGCGTCACTGCCTACCGCAACCGCGTCACCAACCTGATCGTGTTCGGCGCGCCCGGCCCCTGCGCCGGCGCCTTTGGCTGCTACGAAAACGCCGGCCGCGCGCGCCTGCAGGGCCTCACCGTCAGCGGTGCGCACCGACTGGGCGCGGTCAACCTGGCCGGCTCGCTCGACCTGCAAAGCCCGCGCAACGCGCTCACCGACAAGCTGCTGCCGCGGCGCGCGCAGCGCCTGCTCAAGCTGAGCGCCGACACCCGCGTGGCCGGCTGGACGCTGGGCGCCGAGTGGCAGGCCGCCAGCCACCGCTGGGACAACGCCGCCAACACCCGGCGCCTGGGCGGCTATGGCCTGGTCCACCTGTACGCCAGCACCACCATCGCGCGCGATTGGCAACTGCTGGCGCGGCTGGACAACCTGGGCGACAAGAGCTACCAGCTGGCGCGCGGCTACGCGACGCCGGGCCGCTCCTTGTTCGTCGGCCTGCGCTGGACGCCGCGCTGAGGGCGGTGCGCAGAGTGGCGGACATGCAGGTGGCGCGCAGCGAGCTGATCCTGGGTGGCCAGAAGAGCGGCAAGTCACGGCGCGCCGAAAGCCTGGCCGCCGCCTGGCTGGCCGCCGCGCCCGGGCACCGCGCGGTGCTGGTCGCCACCGCGCTGGCGCACGATGGCGAGATGCACGCGCGCATCGCCCGCCACCAGCGCGAGCGCGCCGCCCGCGTGCCCGGCCTGGCCACGCGCGAGGCGCCGCACGACCTGCCCGCCGCCATCGCCCAGGCTGGCGGCGGCGAGACGCTGCGCGTCGTCGACTGCCTGACCCTGTGGCTCACGCAGCGCCTGATGCCGTTGTCGGATTCTGAGCCAAATCGGCCTCCAGCGCTTGATGAGAGAGCGCCGGCAGCTATCATTATTGAAGCGATTCGGGCCTGCCCCGGCCCCATCGTGCTGGTCGGCAACGAGATCGGCCTGGGCGTCATCCCGCTCGGGCCCGAGGTGCGCGCCTTCGTCGATGCGCTGGGCGCGCTGAACCAGGCGGTGGCCGCGACCTGCGACCGCGTCACCCTGATGGTGGCGGGACTGCCTTGCGGCCTGAAGGGTTGGCCATGAGCCGGGCGGCCTGGACTTCACGCGCCCACTGGTGCCGGCGGCTGGGCCTGAGGGCCGGCACGGCCCTGGTGTCGATGCTGTTGCTGCTGGGCGCCGCCGCCCGGGCCGCAGGCGAGATCGTCGACGACGCGGGCCAGCGCACGCGCCTGGACGCCGCGCCGGCGCGCGTCGTCAGCCTGCTGCCCTCGCTCACCGAAACCGTGTGCGCGCTCGGCGCCTGCGAGCGCCTGGTCGGCGTCGACCGCTATTCCAACTGGCCGGCCAGCGTGCAGAAGCTGCCGCAACTGGGCGGCGGGCTGGACCCGAACATCGAGGCCGTGGTGGCGGCCCGACCCGACGTGGTGCTGATCGGCACCTCCTCGCGCGCGGCGGTGCGGCTGCGCGCGCTGGGCCTGAAGGTGGTGGCGCTGGAGCCGCGCACCCGCGCCGACCAGCGCCGCGTCACGCGCCTGCTGGGCCGGCTGCTGCGGGTGGACGGGGCCGACGCGCTGGTGCAGCGCATCGACGACGGCGTGGCCGCCGCCGCGGCCGCCCTGCCGGGCGCGGCGCGCGGCCGGCGCGTGTATTACGAGGTCGATGCCGCGCCCCACGCCGCCGGGCGCGGCACCTTCATCGACGAGCTGCTGCAGGCGCTGGGCCTGGTCAACATCATCGACGCCGGGCTGGGGCCGTATCCCAGGATCAACCCCGAGCTGGTGGTGCGCGCCGATCCCGACCTCGTCATGGTCAGCCAGCAGGGCGCCGCCGAGCTGGCGCGCCGCCCCGGCTGGGCGCGGCTGCGCGCGCTGCGGGGCGGCCATGTGTGCGAGTTCGACGCCGCCCAGCGCGACATCCTGGTGCGCCCCGGCCCGCGCATGCCTGAAGCCGCGCGCCTGATGGCCGACTGCGCGGCGCGCTCGCTGAAATGAAAAACTGCCGGACGCGAAGGACGCGAGAGAGAACGCACTTTTTTCGGTGTGTGTTTTGCGTCCTTTGCGGATCTTTCGCGTCCTTCGCGTCCGGTTGTGGGTTGCTGACCGCATGAGCACAACGGCCCCGATTTCCCCCGCCAGCCGCGCGCGCGTGCTGTGGCTGGCCCTGGGCCTGCTGCTGCTGTCGCTGCTGACCCTGGCCTGGGGCGCCGGCGTAGGCAGCACGGGTTTCGACAGCCTGCTGCGCGCGCAGCGCGACCCGGTGGCCTGGCAGATCGTGTGGGACATCCGGCTGCCGCGCACCCTGGGCGCCTGGCTGGCCGGCGCGCTGCTGGGGCTGGCGGGGGCGGTGGCGCAGGGGCTGTTTCGCAACCCGCTGGCCGACCCGTTCCTGCTGGGCAGCGCCTCGGGCGCGGCGCTGGCGGTGGCACTGGCCTTCGCCGCGCTGGGCGCCGGCGGCATGGTGGCGGGCGGCGGCAACAGTGCGGCGCTGCTGCAGGCGGCCTCGCCGGTGCTGGCGCGCATCGGCTTCACCGGCGCGGCCTTCGTCGGCGCGCTGGGCGGCGTGCTGCTGGCCCTGGTGCTGGCGCAGGGCGTGCAGCAGACGCTGCGCCTGCTGCTGGCCGGCGTGGTGGTGGGCTATGTGCTGGGCGCCGTGCGCGATCTGGTGCAACTGGCCAACCCCGACGTGCTGCAGGCCATGCAGGGCTTCACCCTGGGCATCACCGGCTTTGTGGGCTGGGGTGGTTGCGCCATCATGGCGGCGGTGCTGGCGCCGCTGCTGCCCGCGGCCTGGGCCATGGCGCGCGGGCTGGACGCGCTCAGCCTGGGCGAGGCCACGGCGCAAAGCCTGGGCCTGCCGCTGGGCCCCTTGCGCGCGCTGCTGATCGGCGTGCTGGCGCTGGCCACCGGCACCGCCGTGGCGCAGACCGGGCTGATCGGCTTCGTCGGCCTGGTGGCGCCGCACCTGGCGCGGTCGCTGGCGCGCTGCACGCACGGGCCGCTGCTGCTGCTGGCCACGCTGGTCGGTGGCCTGCTGCTGATGGCGGCCGACATCGCCGCGCGCGTGCTCATCGCGCCGCAGGAGCTGCCGGTGGGCGTGCTCACCGCCGTGCTGGGCGGGCTGTACCTGCTGTGGCTGATGCACCGGAGATCGAGATGAACCCCCTGAGTCGCTGGCGCGCCTTCCCCCTTTTGCCGCGCAAGGGGGACGACACCGATGGCCGGCGCAGGTCCGGCCATGGTGTCCGCGCGCATGGCCTGCTCCGCGGCCTCGGGTTGAGGGGTGAGCACGGGGGAGGTTTGCATGTCGCCTGACCCGGTTGCCGTGTCCGCGCGGTTGACGACGGTTCGCATCGGCCATCGCCCCATCCTGCACGACATCGCGCTGAACCTGTCCGCCGGCCGCTGGAGCGCCATCGTCGGCCCCAACGGCGCCGGCAAGTCCACCTTGCTGCGCGTGCTCGCCGGCCTGCTGCCTTGTGATGGCCAGGTGACGTTGCTGGGCCGCCCGCTGCACGACTGGCCGGCGCGCGAGCGCGCGCGGCGCCTGGCCTGGCTGGGCCAGCAGGAGGGCGGCGGCGAAGACCTGCTGGCCTGGGACATCGCCATGCTCGGCCGCCTGCCGCACCGGCCGTGGCTGGCGGCGCCCACGGCGCAGGACCAGGCGATCGTGACGCAGGCGCTGCACGCCATGCAGGCCTGGGCGCTGCGCCAGCGCCGCCTGGGCGAGCTGTCCGGCGGCGAGCGCCAGCGCGTGCTGCTGGCGCGGCTGCT
>MKTG01000098.1:0-8775 GCA_001897615.1 Burkholderiales bacterium 68-10 | reverse complement strand
GGCGCGCCGTCGTCAGCGTGCTGCACGAACTGAACATGGCGCTGCAGGCGGACGACATCGTCATCGTGCGTGACGGCCGCGTGACCCATCAGGGTGCCGCCGCCGGCGCCGACACCCACCGCGCGCTCGAGGCCGCCTTCGACCACCGCATCACCGTCCGGCAGCTGGGCGGCGACTGGGTGGCGCTGCCTCGGCCGGCCACACAGGAGAGCTCCCATGCAGATTGAAACCCCACCCACCGAAAAACGCTACGACCGGCCCGAGGGCGAGCGCCGCGGCCTGCTCATCGTCCACACCGGCGACGGCAAGGGCAAGAGCACGGCGGCCTTTGGCCTGGCGCTGCGCGCCTTTGGGCGCCAGCACGTGCACGGCAAGCGGGTCGCGATATTCCAGTTCATGAAGGTGCCCAGCGCGCGCTTTGGCGAGCACCGCGCCTTCGAGCAACTCGGCCTGCCCATCGAAGGGCTGGGCGACGGCTTTTCGTGGAAGAGCCAGGACCTGGAGCATTCGGCGCAATTGGCGCGCGATGGCTGGCAGAAAGCGCGGTCGGGGATTCTGGGTGGCGAGCACTTCCTGGTCGTGCTGGACGAGATCACCTACCCGCTGATCTACGGCTGGCTGCCGCTGGGCGACGTGTTGCAGACGCTGCGCGAGCGCCCGAAAGACGTGCACGTGTGCCTGACCGGCCGGCGCTGCCCGCCCGAGCTGATCGAGCTGGCCGACACGGTGACGGAGATGACGCTGGTCAAGCACGCCTTCAAGGCCGGCGTGCCGGCGCAGCGCGGCATCGAGGATTGAGCCTAGCAAAGAACACGACGAACAGCGCCGCGCACGCCCGCCGCATGCCTTCGGTGGTGGTGGCGGTCACGCCCGTGCCGGAGTTGTTCATGGCGAAGCCGCCGCTCAGGCCCGTGCGCGGCGGCGCAGTTCCTGCTTGTCCACCTTGCCCACCGGCAGCAGCGGCAGCTCGTCGACGATGACGAAGTCCTTGGGCACCTTGTAGTTGGCCAGATGGTCGCGGCAGAAGGCCTTGAGGCACTCCGGGTCGGGCCGGGTGCCGGGCTGCGGCACCACGTAGGCCACCGCCACCTCGCCGAACTTCTCGTCCGGTCGGCCGATGACAGCCGCCAGCGTCACGTCGCTGCGCGACTCCAGGCACAGCTCGATCTCGCGCGGGTACACGTTGTAGCCGCCCGACTTGATCATGTCCGAGCGCCGGCCCACCAGCCGCAGGTTGCCGTCCGGCCGCAGCACGCCCACGTCGCCGGTCTTGAACCAGCCGTCGGCGCTGTAGGCCGCCGCCGTGGCGTCGGGCCGCCCGAAATACTCCAGGAACAGGCCCTCGTGGCGCACCTGCACCTCGCCCTGCTCGCCGACGGCCACCGCGCGGTCCTGCTCGTCGGCCAGCCGCACCTGCATGCCGGGGTCGAAGTGGCCCACCGTCTCGGCCAGCACCTCGTCGCTGGCGTCCCGGGCGGTGAAGGTGATGGAGGCGATCGTCTCGGTCATGCCGTACACCGTCATCAGCTGCACGCCCAGCCGGCGGTAGACGCGGATCACCTCGATCGGCAGCGGCGCGCCGCCCCAGGCCACCAGGCGCAGGCTCGACAGGTCGCGCCAGTCGAAGTCCGGCTGCATGACGATCAGCTGCAACACCGTCGGCACGCTCATCAGGTTGGTCAGCCTCAGCCGCTCGATCAGCTCCAGGATCTCCGCCGGGTCGAACGAGTCCAGCAGCGCCAGCATGCCGCCGGCCGCCAGCGTGGTGCCGGTCAGGTCGGCGATGCAGGCCACGTGGTTGATCGGCAGGTTGCAGGGCACGCGTGGGTGCGGCACCTCGTTCATCTCGGCCTCGACCACCGAGGCATACACCAGCCCCCGGTGGCTCAGCACCGCCCCCTTGGGCGTGCCGCTGGAGCCCGAGGTGTAGACGATGGTGGCAGCGTCGCCCGGCGCCACCGGGTGCCGGACGAAGGGCACGGGTGCTGGCAGCCGGTGCAGCGCTGGCGTGGGGCCATCATCGCCGATCACATAACGGCCTTCCACGGCAAATTCGCTGGCCAGCCGCGCGATGTCGGCGTCGAACTCGCGCCCTTCGGCGCGCGCGATCGACAGGATCAGCCGCGGCCGCGAATCGGCCACCACGTGCGCCAGTTCGCGATAGGTGTACTTGGGGTTCAGCCCCACCCAGACCGCGCCCAGGCGAAACGCCGCCAGCAGCGTCACCAGGTATTCGGGCCGCGGCGTGCTGAGCACGGCCACGCGGTCGCCGGCGCGCAGGCCGGCCGCCGCCAGCGACCCGGCCATCGCGTCCACCTGCTCGGCCAGCGCGCGGTACGACAGCAGCGTGCCCGCATGCCACACGGCGTCGGCGTCGGGCCGCGCGCGGGCGTACAGGTCCAGGTAATCGGTGAAGCTGGTCAGCCGGGGCAGGGCGCTCGTCATGCCGGCACCCGGCTAGGCCTTGGCCGGGGCGCCGGGGTCGCGCGTGGCGAACAGCGAGATCCAGCGCGCCACCATGGCGGGCTTGTCCTTGCCCTCGATCTCGATGGTGTTGTCGGTCTTGACCAGATAGGTGCCATCGGCGCGCGCCTCGACCTCGGCCAGCGTGGCCACGCAGCGGATTTTTTCGCCCACGAACACCGGATGCGTGAAGCGCACCCGGTCCATGCCGTAGTTGAAGCCGTACAGCCCATCGCCCGCCACCGGGCTGTTGTTGAAGTGGAAGGCGGTCAGCATGCTCATCAGCAGGAAGCCGTCCACCAGGGTGGCGCCCAGCGGGTTGTTCTTGCTCGCCGTCAGGTCGGTGAAGGCGGGATCGAGGTAGGTGGCATACGCGAACTGCGACAGGTGCGGCTCGTCGATGCTCATCCAGGGCGATTCGAAATAGGTCTCGCCAATGTGGTGGGCCAGGTCGGACAGGGGAACAGTACGGCGTTGCATCATGGGTCTCCGAAAGTCGAGGGGCTCGGTGGGCAGTGTCCGAGCGCCGCCCGGCGCGGTCAAGCACTGGGGTGACAGCCGGAACCAGGGTTTGCGGCAGGGGTGCGCCGCGCCACCGGACCGGCGTGCCGCCTGATCGCGTATCGTGCGAACCAACGCGAGTACATGCCATGACCTTGATCTCCCACACCTACGCCACGCCCCTGGGCGACATGCTGGCGCTGCTGTCCGGGCGCGGCCTGTGCCTGCTGGAGTTCAGCCAGCACACCCAGGGCCTGGCGCGCGAGATCGCGCAGGTCGAGGCCGCGCGCGGCGGCCCCGCCGGGCCCGGCGGCAACGCGCTGACCGAGCAGCTCGGCCGCGAGCTGGCCGAATACTTCGCCGGCCAGCGCCAGCGTTTCGACATCCCGCTCGATCTGGTGGGCACGCCGTTCCAGCAGAGCGTCTGGCAGGCGCTGCTGAAAATCCCCTACGGCCACACGCGCAGCTACGCCGAGCAGGCCCGCGGCATCGGCAAGCCGACGGCCACGCGCGCCGTGGCGGCGGCCAATGGCAGCAACAAGGTCAGCCTGATCGTGCCCTGCCACCGCGTCATCGGCAGCGACGGCAGCCTGACCGGCTATGGCGGCGGCATGCCGCGCAAGCAGTGGCTGCTGGCGCTGGAGCGCGGTGAGCGCGAGCTGGCCCCGCCCGATCCTCGCGCCTGACAGGGGCGATCACCCGTCCGAAACCGCAGATGCCTGCGGTGCAGGAGGTTGTGCAGAGACTTCCTAGCCTTGCCAAAATTTGGCAAACACATCAAACTGCCGCCATGACCACCATGAACATCTCCCTGCCGGATTCGCTCAAGGCCTTCGTCGACGAGCAAGTCAGCCAACGCGGCTTTGGCACCAGCAGCGAGTACGTGCGCGAGCTGATCCGCCGCGAGCAGGACCGCCAGCACTTGCGTGGCCTGTTGCTGGCGGGCGGGGCCTCCGAGGCCGCGGCGCCGGTGGACGAGGCCTACTTCACTGCACTGCGCCAGCGCGTGCATCGCGCGCCAGGCGCCGCGGCCCATCCGCGTCGCCGTTCGTGACGGCCAAGCCGGTCGTCCCGCCGCAGCAGGCGCTGCGCGATGTGGACGATGCCATCGCCCACTACCTGCAGGAGGACGCGCCCGAAGCCGCGCTGGGCTTCATCGCCGCGCTGGAGCGCGCCTATGCGCACCTCGGCCGCCAGCCCGCCACGGGCTCGCCCCGGTGGGCGCACGAGCTGGGCCTGCCCGGCCTGCGCGCCTGGCCGCTCACGCGCTCTCCCTATCTGGTGTTCCATGTCGAGCGGGCCGGCCACGTGGACGTCTGGCGCGTGCTGCATACCCACCGCGACATTGCGGCCTGGATGCAGGCGCCGGACGAGCCTGCCTGATCACCCCTTGTAAGCTCCCCCCATGCCCCTGTCCTGGAACGAAATCAAGTCCCGCGCCATGGCCTTCAGCCGCCGCTGGCAGGACGCCGCCGATGAAAAGCAGCAGTCCATCCCCTTCTGGATCGATTTCTTCGACATCTTCGGCCTCACCAACCGGCGCGTGGCCAGCTTCGAGCACGCCGTCAAGAAGCACGGCGGCGGCCAGGGCTATGTGGACCTGTTCTGGCCCGGCCAGATGCTGGTCGAGCAAAAGTCGCGCGGCAAGCCGCTGGAGCCCGCCTACGACCAGGCCATCGGCTACTTCCCCGGCATTGCCGAGCGCGATTTGCCGCACACCCTGGTGCTGTGCGACTTCGCGCGCTTTCGCGTCATCGACCTGGACAGCCGGCGCGAGATCGAATTCGCCCTGCAGGATTTGCACAAACACGTGCGCTGGTTCGGCTTCATCGCCGGCTACCGGGCGCAGGCCGTGCAGCCGCAAACCCCCGTCAACATCCAGGCCGCCGAGCGCATGGGCCGCCTGCACGACGCGCTCAAAGCCAGCGGCTACACCGGCCACCCGCTCGAAGTGCTGCTGGTGCGCCTGCTGTTCTGCCTGTTTGCCGACGACACCGGCATCTTCCAGCCCGCGCAGTCCTTCCGCGCGCTGGTCGAGGAACGCAGCGACGCCGACGGCGCCGACCTCGGGCCGCTGCTCGCGCGCCTGTTCCAGCTTTTGGACACGCCCGAAGGCGCGCGCGGCAAGAACGTGGACGAGCAGCTCGCCGCCTTCCCCTACGTCAACGGCCAGCTCTTTGCCGAGCGCCTGCCCATTGCCGACTTCGACGCCGCCACGCGCGAGGCACTGCTGGACGCCTGCGCGCTCGACTGGTCGGCCATCAGCCCCGCCATCTTCGGCAGCCTGTTCCAGAGCATCATGGACGGCACGGCGCGCCGCAACCTGGGCGCGCACTACACCAGCGAAGAGAACATCCTCAAGCTCATCGGCCCGCTGTTCCTCGATGAGCTGCGCGCCGAGTTCGACAAGGTGAAGGGCAACCGGGGCCGCCTGTTCGACTTTCACAAGAAGCTGCGCCGCCTGACGTTTTTCGACCCCGCCTGCGGCTGCGGCAACTTCCTGGTCATCAGCTACCGCGAGCTGCGCGGGCTGGAGCTCGACGTGCTGCGCGCCGCTGCCCTGTTGGAAGGCTCGGCCGGCCAGCGCAGCCTGGACGTGCACCAGCTCATCGGCATCAACGTCGACCAGTTCCACGGCATCGAGATCGAGGAATTCCCGGCCCAGATCGCCCAGGTCGCGCTGTGGCTGGTCGACCACCAGATGAACCTGCGCGTCAGCGAGGAGTTCGGCCAGTACTTCGCCCGCATTCCGCTCGTCACCCGCCCGCGCATCGTGCACGGCAACGCGCTCACGCTGGACTGGAACGAGGTGCTGCCCGCCAGCCAGTGCAGCTACCTGCTGGGCAACCCGCCGTTTGTCGGCGCCAAGTTCATGAGCGACGCGCAGCGCGAAGACACGCGTGCCGTGTTCGCCGGCATCGACGGCGCCGGCCTGCTCGACTTCGTCGCCGCCTGGTACGTCAAGGCCGCCCGCTACCTGCAAGAGGCTGCCTTGCCCCCTCTCCCGCTTGCGGGAGAGGGCGGGGGTGAGGGCTCGCCCGCCACGCCACATCAACTATCAAATAAAGAGCTGTTTGCGCTTGCTGGACAAGCGCTAGAGCCCGATTTCATTCATAAACCCGGCACGCCACCCCGCGCCGCCTTCGTCTCCACCAACAGCATCACCCAAGGCGAGCAGGTCGGCGTGCTGTGGGGCTGGCTGCTGGCGCAGGGCGTGCACATCCACTTTGCCCACCGCACCTTTGCCTGGACCAACGAGGCGCGCGGCAAGGCCGCGGTGCACTGCGTCATCGTCGGCTTTGGCCTGCACGACCGGCCCGGCAAGCTGATCTACGAATACGCCGACATCCGGGGCGAGCCGCACGCGGTGCCCGCCGCCAACATCAACCCCTATCTGGTCGATGCGCCGGATGTGGTGCTGGCGCGGCGCAGCACGCCGATTTGCGACGTGCCCGCCATCGGCATCGGCAACAAGCCCATCGACGGCGGCCACTACCTGTTCAGCACCGCCGAGCGCGACGCCTTCATCGCCAAGGAGCCGGTCAGCGCGAAATGGTTTCGCCGCTGGCTGGGGGCCGACGAATTCCTCAACGGCTACGAGCGCTGGTGCCTGTGGCTGGGCGACACGCCGCCCGCCGAGCTGCGCGCCATGCCCGAAGCGATGAAGCGCGTGCAGGCGGTCAAGGCCTTGCGCGAAGCCAGCAAGAGCGCGCCGACCCGGAAGCTGGCGGCGACGCCGACGCGCTTTCATGTCGAAAACATGCCGACCGCGCCGTATCTGGTGCTGCCCGAGGTGTCGTCGGAACGCCGCGCGTTCGTGCCCTTCGGGTTCGAGCAACCCGAAACGCTGTGCAGTAATCTGGTGAAGATCGCGCCCCATGCGTTGCTGCTGCACTTCGGCATCCTCTCCAGCACCATGCACAACGCCTGGGTGCGTGCCGTCTGCGGCCGGTTGAAAAGCGATTTCCGCTACTCCGCCGCCATCGTCTACAACAATTTCCCCTGGCCCTTCTGCACCCCGGATTCACAACAAAATACGGCTCCAGCGCCTGCGCAGCAAGCGCAAGCAGCTATCGAAAAAGAAGCGCAAAACGTGCTGGACGCCCGCGCCCAGTTCCCCGGCAGCAGCCTGGCCGACCTGTACGACCCGCTCACCATGCCGCCCGCGTTGCTCAAGGCGCACCAACGGCTGGACGCCGCGGTGGACAAGGCCTACCAGCTCGCCGGCGGCCCCAAAAGCTACGCCGGCGACGCCGAGCGCGTGGCCTTTCTGTTCACCCTCTACCAGCGCCTGACCAGCCTGCTGCCGGTGGCCGCGCCGCCGCGCCGTGCGCGCAAGCCGCGCCTGTCGCCTTGACGATTGACCGGATCGCGTCCGGACCTCGGAAGACCGGACGGCCGCCCTGGAGCGCGGCCGACGTGGCCCGTGCCACCACGGTCAGGACCGTGCGCATCGATGTGCGCGCCAGCGGCTAGGTCAAGCAGGTGCCGCAAGAGGCGGCGCGCGCCTGCCCCAGGTCCGTGAACCGCCATCGCGAGGGCCGCGGGCCGTGGCGATCCATGGGCGGTTGACTGCGATGCGCCGTCTGGATTGCCCCGTCGGCCTGCGGCCTCCTCGCAATGACGGGGGGGTGGTGCCGTCATCGCGAGCGAAGCGCGGCGATCCAGCGGTGGCGGTTGAATCAGACACCGCCGTTTGCGATCGATGCGCCGCTGCTGGATTGCCACGTCGGCCTGCGGCCTCCTCGCAATGACGGGGGGTGGAGCCGTCATCGCGAGCGAAGCGCGGCGATCCATGGGGCGGCGGTTGAATCAGACACCGCCGTTTGCGATCGATGCGCCGCTGCTGGATTGCCCCGTCGGCCTGCGGCCTCCTCGCAATGACGGGGGGTGGTGCCGTCATCGCGAGCGAAGCGCGGCGATCCAGTGGCGGCGGTTGAATCAGACACCGCCGTTTGCGATCGATGCGCCGCTGCTGGATTGCCCCGTCGGCCTGCCGCCGCTCACCATCGCCTTCGTGGTGGCGACCTGGGCGGTGCTGCTGGGGCGGCGGGCGTGCAGGGCGCGCCGGTGACGCGTGGCGGTGGCGGAGAGAGGAGCAGAAGGCGCCGTTCAGCTCTTTGCTTGGGCGCCTCCACCCAGGCTCAGGCGCGATGGCGGCGACCGAAGGCGGCAGCGCCGGCGACGAGCGCCATCAGCGCCAGCAAGCCGTATTCACCGATTGTGGGCACCGGGGTCACCGACGCGGCGGACGGCGGCCCACCCGCGGACGACACGACGATGGTGTCGACCCACCAGCCGGTCGAGCCGACCGAGGTGTCGGTTGCCAGGCGGAAGCGCAACTGGGTGGGTTGCGAGAACGCCGCCGGCGGCAGGTTGACCTGCGTGGTCATGAAACTGGCCTGGGGGCCGCTCCAGGCCTGACGGCCGGCGATGGGGTTGCTGAATGCGGACGAGATGGTCGTGGTATAGCCGCCGCTGACAAACGAGCCGCCGGCGGCAATGATGTCCTGGAACGCGGCGCCGTTGATCGAGATTTCAAGCACGCCGCCGTCGAAGGTGCTTTCGAGGCCGTACTGGTGGCGGAACGTGACCGTGGCGCCCGAGTCGGGTGTGAACACGGGCGTGACCAGGCTCTTGTCCGACAGACTGTTCACGTCCGGGGCGAACGCCGAGTTGGGCGGGGTGTCGGCGACCGCGCTGGTGGTCACCCACAACGCGCCGGAGCCCGTCCCCGTCGTGGTGAACCCCGCGGGCAAGGCCGGCGCGGTGACGGCGTCGAAGTCCCAGGTGATGGGAGCAGCCTGGGCG
>MKTG01000097.1:112551-116523 GCA_001897615.1 Burkholderiales bacterium 68-10 | reverse complement strand
CCGGCCCCCTAGCCCCCTATGCCTGCGACCCGGCGCGCTCGCGCGGGCGGCGCTTCGCGGTCTCGCCGGCGCCCACGCGCAACGATTTCCAGCGCGACCGCGACCGCATCGTGCACTCGACGGCGTTTCGGCGCCTGGTCTACAAGACCCAGGTGTTCCTCAACCACGAGGGCGACCTGTTCCGCACCCGGCTGACGCATTCGCTGGAAGTGGCGCAGCTGGCGCGCGACATTGCCCGCGCGCTGGGCCTGCACGAGGATCTGGTGGAAGCCATCGCCCTGGCGCACGACCTGGGCCACACGCCCTTCGGCCACGCCGGGCAGGACGCGCTGAACGAATGCATGCGCGAGTTCGGCGGCTTCGAGCACAACCTGCAAAGCCTGCGCGTGGTCGACGAGCTGGAGCAGCGCTACCCGCACCACGACGGCCTGAACCTGAGCTTCGAGACGCGCGAGGGCATCCTCAAGCACTGCTCGGCGGCGCACGCCCGCGCCATCGAGGCGCGCGAGCCCGGCGGCGTGGCGCGGCGCTTCATTGACCGCACGCAGCCCAGCCTGGAGGCGCAGCTGGCCAACCTGGCCGACGAGATCGCCTACAACGCGCACGACATCGACGACGGCGTGCGCTCGGGCCTGCTGACGCTGGAGCAACTGGCCGAGGTGCCGCTGTTTGCCCACCACCAGGCGCAGGTGCTGCATGAACATCCCGCGCTGCACGGGCGGCGCCTGCTGTACGAGTCGATCCGCCGCATGCTGTCGGCCCAGGTGTATGACGTCATCGACGCCACCGCCGCCGCCATCGCCGCCGCCGCGCCGCCGGACGCCGACGCCGCCCGCCGCGCCGGCCCGCTGGTGCGCTTTGGCCCGGCCATGCGCGCGCAGTCCAGCGCGCTCAAGCGCTTTCTGTTCCAGCACCTGTACCGCCACCCGCGGGTGGTGGCCACCACCGATCAGGCGCGCGAGGTGGTGCACGGGCTGTACGCCGCCTACCTGTCGCGCCCGGCCGAGCTGCGCGCCGAATTCGCCCAGCGCCCCGACCGCGAGCGCGCCGTGGCCGACTACATCGCCGGCATGACCGACCGCTTTGCCCTGCGCGAACACGAGCGGCTGACCGGCCGCCGGCTGCTGACCTGAGCCTAGAAACGGCAGTTGACCGCTTGCGACCATCGCCAATGCCGCGCGGGTGTTGGCGTTTGTGGCTTCGATGGCGTTCACCGAATAGGTGAACGCGCTACGCACCCGCCAGCACCGCGCTCGGCGCGCCAGGCGTCGTTGCTCGTCCTTGCAGGCAGTAGCCTGCCGCGTCCTCGCGCCTAGCCTGGCACGCCGATCACGGCACTGGCGGGCGCGTTCAACTGCCGTTTCTAGGCTGAGCGCGCCGCCCGGACTGGCGACCCCCCACCGTCATCCCCGCGACAGCGGGGATCCACCGCAGCGGCGCGTCCAGCGCCAGGTCCACCACGGGCCAACGGCATGCCCTTTGGCGATAACTTCAAAAACGATAGCTGCTGGCGCAGTCTGCAATTGTGCTGGAGCTCGTTTTTGCATGAATTCCCGCCGGCCTCAGCGCCCCTTCGCCCCGCCCACCATAATCGGCCTGTCTTTGTCAGTGCCGCCGCCGCGGGCCTGCCCGCGCACCGTGGCGCGGCGGCCCTCGTCGGCGCCGCCTGTCCCTTGCCCATGCCCGCTTCCCCGCCCACTGCGTCTTCACACCCCGGTGCCGCCTGGATCGTCATCCTGGCCGGCGTCGCCGCCGCGCTGCACGTGGCCAAGCTGCCGCCGGCGCTGCCGGTGTTGCAGCGCGAGCTGGGCATCAGCCTGGTCGAAGCCGGCTTTCTGCTGTCGCTGGTGCAGCTGGGCACCATGACGCTGGGCGTGGTGGCGGGGCTGACGGCCGACGGCATCGGCCTGCGGCGCAGCATGCTGATCGGGCTGAGCCTGCTGTCGGCCGCCGGGCTGGCCGGCGGCTGGGCCCAGGGCGTGGGCACGCTGCTGGTGCTGCGCGGGCTGGAAGGCCTGGGTTTTCTGATGGCCACCGTGCCCGCGCCCAGCCTGGTGCGCCGCTGCGTGGCGCCGTCGCGGCTGACGCGCATGCTGGGCTTCTGGGGTGCCTTCATGCCCGTGGGCACGGCACTGGCGCTGCTGGCCGGGCCGGGGGTGATGGCCTGGCTGGGCTGGCCCGGCTGGTGGTGGCTGCTGGCGCTGCTGTCGGCGGCCATGGTGCCCTGGGTGGCGCGGGCGGTGCCGCCCGATCCGCCGCACGCCCCCGGGCAGGGCGCGGGCGCGGCGACCGAAGGCTGGGCCGCCCGGCTGGCGCAGACCCTCGGCAGCGGCGGGCCGTGGCTGGCGGCGCTCACGTTCGGCGCCTATTCGGCCCAATGGCTGTCGGTGATCGGCTTTCTGCCCTCGCTGTACGCCCAGTCGGGCTGGAGCGGCGCGCTGGGCGCGGTGCTGACGGCGCTGGTGGCGGCCGTCAACATGATCGGCAACGTGGCGGCCGGGCGCCTGCTGTCGCGTGGCGTGGCGCCGCGGCGGCTGCTGTGGTGCGGCTTTGCCGCCATGGCGCTGGGCACCTTCCTGGCCTTCGGCGCCGCCACCGCCGACGCGCCCGTGTCGCGTTATCTGGGGGCGCTGCTGTTTTCCACCGTTGGCGGGCTGATCCCGGGCAGCTTGTTCGCGCTGGCGCCGCGCCTGGCGCCGGGCGAGCGCACGGTGTCCACCACCGTCGGCTGGATGATGCAGTGGTCGGCCATCGGCCAGTTTGCCGGCCCGCCGGTGGTGGCCTGGCTGGCCGGCCGGGTGGGCGGCTGGCACGCCACCTGGTGGGTCACCGGCGCCTGCTGCGTGCTGGGCGCGCTGCTGGCCTGGCGCATCGGGCGGCGGCTGGGCCGGTAGGGCGCGCCACGCGGATGCCCGCTGTCGCCACCGCCGGCACCAAGAGTTGCACCAACGCAACGCTCGGCGGGCACCGTTGACGACGGCTCACGATTTTTTCCACTCGGATAACCCTGCGTCTGACAATGTCGTTTTCTGCACGCATGGAGAGGTCGAAATCATGAGGATCAAGTCAAAAATCGCCCTGGCTGCGGTGGCCTGGGCCGCGGCGTCGGCGGCGCTGGGGGCGACGGCCAACTTTGCCTACACCGGGGCGGCGCAGACCTGGACGGTGCCCGCGGGCGTGACGCAGGTGACGCTGGATTTGCGTGGGGCGCAAGGGGGCGGTTCTTACCCGTGTAGCGGCCCGCGCGAGGAAGACGGCGGTTTGGGTGGCCAGACCCAGGGCAGCCTGAGCGTGACGCCCGGGCAGGTGCTGAACCTGTACGTCGGCGGCCAGGCGGCTGATGTCGGCAACGTCACGCCGGCACCGGGCGGCTTCAACGGCGGCGGCGACGGTGGCGTGTATGGGGCTGGCGGCGGCGGCGCCACCGACGTGCGCGTGGGCGGCACCGCGCTGGCCAACCGGGTGGCCGTGGCGGGCGGTGGCGGCGGCGGCAATTCCGGCTGCCCGAACCATGGCACGGGTGGCGCCGGTGGCGGCGCCAGCGGTGTAGCGGGTGTGGGGCATGCCGGCTACACACCTGGCGGCGGTGGAACCCAGTCGGCCGGCGGCGCTGCCGGGTACAGCCCCGGCGTTGCGGGCCAACTGGGCCTGGGCGGCAGCAGCGCCTCATATCACATGGCGGGCGGTGGCGGCGGCTATTACGGCGGTGGTTCGGCCTATGCGGCCGGCGGCGGCGGCGGCTCGGGTTACATCGGCGGGCTGGGCGGCGGCACGACCACCGCTGGCGTGCAGGCGGGCCACGGCAGTATCGTCATCACGTACGACGTGGCGACCGCGCCGACGCCCGTGCCCACGCTGGAGACGGGCGTGCTGGCCCTGCTGGGCGCGGCCCTGGCCGCCCTGGGTGCCGCTGGCGCGGCCAGGCGGCGGCGCGGCTGAGCGCCGCGGGCGCATCACGCGACGCGCTTTGGG
>MKTG01000097.1:100410-112537 GCA_001897615.1 Burkholderiales bacterium 68-10 | reverse complement strand
CGCCCCATGAGCACTCATTTGTCCGCGGCCGACGTAGCCGCCACCGCCATTGCCGACACCCGCCGCTGGCTGGAGCGCGCCGTCATTGGCCTGAACCTGTGCCCCTTTGCCAAGGCGCCGCACATCAAGGGCCAGATCCACTACGCCGTGTGCGCCGGTGGCGGGCGGCGCGAGCTGCTGGCGCTGCTGCGCGCCGAGCTGCTGGCGCTGGCGGCGCTGGAGGCGTCCGAGCGCGAGACCACGCTGCTGATCGTGCCCGACCAGTTTGCCGACTTCCTGGACTTCAACGATTTTCTGGGCGACGCCGAGGCCCTGCTGGGCGCGCTGGACCTGGAAGGCGTGCTGCAGGTGGCGCCGTTTCACCCGCGCTTCCAGTTCGAGGGCACCGAGGCGGACGACATCACCAACGCCACCAACCGCTCGCCCTACCCGACGCTGCACCTGATCCGCGAAGACAGCATCGACCGCGCCGTGGAGGCCTTCCCCGAGGCCGAGACGATCTTCGAGGCCAACATGGCCACGTTGCGCCAGCTCGGCCCCGACGGCTGGGCCGCGCTGGACGTGGGGCCGCGCTTCGACCCCGACGAGCCGCCGGCGACATGAATCAGAACGCTACCAAAAAGAGAGCTGCCAGCGCTCGCCAGTCGGGCGCTGGCAGCCAAAAACATCCGGAAGACGCGGTGCGCGAGGCGCTGCGCCCCGGCCAGTCCGTCGAGCTGCTGAAGGCGCTGCACATCCTCACCCGCGATGGCCGGCTGAACCAGGATTCGCGCCGCAAGCTCAAGCAGGTCGAGCATCTGGTGCAGTTCATCGAGAAGATCGTGGGCGAGCTGACGCCGCACGCCGGCGCGCTGACCCTGGCCGACCACGGCGCCGGCAAGTCCTACCTGGGCTTCATCCTGTACGACCTGCTGCTGAAGGGCCAGGACGGCGCAACCGTGTATGGCATCGAGACGCGGCCCGAGCTGGTCGAGCGCTCGCGCGCGCTGGCCGATCGGCTGGGCTTTGCGCGGATGCGCTTTCTCAATATCGCCGCCGCTGACGCGGTGCAGGACGCGGCCCTGCCCGAGCGCATCGACATCGTCACCGCGCTGCACGCCTGTGACACCGCCACCGACGACGCCATCGCCTTCGGCCTGGCGAAAAAAGCCCAGGCCATGGTGCTGGTGCCCTGCTGCCAGGCCGAGCTGGCCGCCCGCCTGCGCATGAACAAGGCGTTCGCTCTGGCGCGCACCCCGCTGGCCGAGCTGTGGCGCCACCCGCTGCACACGCGCGAGCTGGGCAGCCAGCTGACCAACGTGCTGCGCTGCCTGTACCTCGAATCGCAGGGCTACAGCGTGACCGTGACCGAGCTGGTGGGCTGGGAGCACAGCCTGAAGAACGAGCTGATCATCGCCCGCTGGACGGGCCACAAGAAGCGCAGCGCCGGCGAGCGCCTGCGCGCGCTGCTGGACGAATTCGGCCTGGGTGCGCTGGGGCCGCTGCGCTTTGCGGCGCTGGCGGGGACGCAGTAAGCGCCGGCCGTGCCAGCGCCCGGTCCCGCGCGGCCTTGCATCTCGGACCAGAAGGGCGACGCCTATGACTGACACGCACGATACCCAGGCGCTGGCCGAAGGCGGCCGCTTGATCGACCAGATGTTCACCCGCCTGCTGCGCGGTGACAGCCTGCAGGATTTTGGCGACTGGTTCGCCAGCGCGGCGGCGGCGCCCGGCGGCCCGGTGGACGATCCGCGCGCCGCCCGCGCCATGGCCCGCGCGCTGTGGGGCGCGGTGCCGCTGCCCTCGCACCACTGGCGCGCGCGCGGCCTGCCCAAGATCGAGCGCAACGATCCGTGCCACTGCGGCTCGGGCCGCAAGTACAAGCATTGCTGCGCCAGCTTTGGGCATGTCGGCCTGCCGTTCGACGCCCAGATGCTCACCGCCCTGGCCATCCAGCACGCCCCGCCCGAGGCGCTGGGCGCCGCCAGCGTGCGCGCGCTGCCGGCGCACGCGCTGGCGCAGGCGGCCATGTTCTGGATGGAGCAGGACCAGCCCGGGCAGGTGGTCGCGGTGCTGGGGCCGATGTTCGAGCAGCCGCAGGGCCTGGACGAGCGCCACGAACCCGCGTTCGACACCCTGATGGAAGCCTTGCTGGCGCTGGGCCAGCAGACCCGCCGCTTCGCGCTGGCGCGCCAGATCGCCGGGCACCGCGACAAGGCGCTGGCCACCGCCGCGCGCGCGCGCCTGGTCAGCATGCTGGCCGACCAGGGCAACCATGCCGAGGCCTGGGCGGTGTTCAAACAGGCCCAGCGCGAAGCGCCCGACGATCCGCAGCTGTGGCACCTGGAGCTGGTCACGTTGCTGTCCGAGGGCCGCGCGGACGAAGCGCGGCTGCGCGGCCCTCTGCTGGCCGCCAAGGCGCGCCGCGCTGGCCACGACGAGCTGGCGCGCGTGCTGGCCGAGCTGGGCGAGCATGGCCTGGCGGCCATCCACGATCGCATGGCGCAGGACATGGACGAGCCGCACGACGTGCTGGCGCACGCCTGGCTGGCCCTGTGCGCCCAGTTGCCGGCCGAGCTGGACGCCGCGGCCGCCCGGGCGCTGCACCGCATCGAAATCACCGAGCCGCCGCGTCGCCGGCGCGCGCCCAAGGCGCCGGATGCCGCGTCGCTGGACGGTGCCATGCGCTGGCTGCGGGTGCGCCCGGCGCGGGCGCTGGCGGCGCTGGAGCGGCGCTGGCAGCGCAGCTTCGTGGTCGGCAAGCCCGACATGGTGTGGCTGGACGGCGATGCCGACGGCCTGCTGGTCGACCTGCCCGCCGCCGCCGAGTTCCTGCGTCGCGAGCCGCAGGCCTGGCTGAGCGTGGCCGTGCTCGATGACCTGCTGCTGGCCGTGCGCGAGCTGCTGGCCGAAGACGAGTCGCCCGCGCTGCGCCAGAGCGCCTGGCAGCTGTCGCAGCACGCCCTGCGCCTGCTGCGCGCCCTGCTCGAACCGGCGGTGGACGCCGCCAGCGCCAGCGCGCGGCGCCTGGGCGTGGAGTGGATTCACACCCCCAGCCGCCCGCTGCTGCGCCTGCTGGCGCAGGCCATCGCGTTCGGGCTCGATCAGCAGCGCGAGGTGCTGCCCCTGCTCGAATGGAGCGTGGCCCTGAACCCTCAGGACAACCACGGCTGGCGCGCGCTGCTGGCCGACGCCTGGATCGCCGCCGACCGCCATGCCGACGCGCTGGCGCTGCTGGATCGCTACCCGGACGACTTCCCGCCATCGCGCCACCGTCGCGCGCTGGCGCTTCATGCCCTGGGCCGGCATGACGAGGCCGCCGCCGAGCTGGCCCGCGCCCATGCCGACTACCCCGCCTACCTGAACGCCCTGTGGCCCGACGTGCTGGACGCGCCGCCGCCCGAGGACGGTCCCGGCCTCATCGTGGGTGGTGCGCAGGCGGCCTACGAATACCGGGCCGAGGCGCGCGCCGACTGGGTGCGCACCGGCGCGCTGGCATGGTCGCAAACCCTGGCGCTGCCCGCGCCACGCAAGCGCCGTGCCGCGCCGCGCAAGGCAGCCGCCAAGCGGCCCGCGGGCGACGGCAACGCCAGCCTGCTGGCTGACGGCACCGATCTGGCGGCCCTGGCCCTGCCCGACGCGCAGCGCCAGCACCTGCGAACCCATTACGACTGGCCGCGCCTGCACGGCTTTCTGACCGCCATCGCCTGGGCGCCCGGCATGGCGATGCCCGCCGCCTGGATGCCGGTGGCGCTGGGCTGGCGCACCCGGCCACCGCCCAGCACACCGGCGGCGCAGCACAAGGCGATCAACACCGATCTGGACGCCCTCATGCGGCTGTACAACAGCCTGAACGCGCATCTGGTCAACGCCGGGCCAGACACCCCGATGCCGCTGGATCTGGCCCACGAACTGGTCGGCGCCGACACCAGCGCGGCCGATGACGCCGCGCTGCTGGCCTGGGCCGCCGGCTTCATGCAGGGGGCCGAGCAATGCGCCGCCGACTGGCGCCGTGCCGGCCGGCCGCTCAAGGCCCGGCCGGCCAAGGCGGGCGCGTCGTTGGGCACCACGGCGTTCGCCACCCTGTACGCGCTGGCGGCGCGCGTGCCGCGCGCAGCGGGCGAGGACGCCGCCCACTGGCAGGCCACGCAGGACGATGGCCAGCCGCTGCTGGTGGGCTTGCAGGCCGCGGGGGCGCTGCCGGTGGCCGATCAGCTCCATCTGGCGCTGACCGACCTGTGGCAGGTCACGCTGCCGCTGCGGCTGGCGCGCATGGCGGGTTCAGAGCCCGACAAGACGATCCATCTCAGCAGCTTCTCGATCGACCCTGGCGACGGGCCCTGATGCGCCTCGGGGGTCCGCGCCTGAAGGCAGGCCTCAGCGGCGCTCGACGCTGGGGCAATGACACCCGCCCGAGCAGCGCTCGATGCCGGCCAGATCGCGCCGCGACTGCACCTGGGTGAAGCCGGCATCGGTCAGCAGGGCGCGCACGGCGGCCGCCTGGTCCCAGCCGTGCTCCAGCAGCAGCCAGCCGCCGGGCGCCAGGTGGGCGGGCGCGGTGGCGACGATGCGGCGCAGGTCGTCCAGCCCGTCGGCGCCGCTGACCAGCGCGCTGCGCGGCTCGTGCGCCAGCGCGGGCAGGTGCGCGTCGCCCTCGGCGATGTAGGGCGGGTTGCTGACGATCAGGTCGAACCGCTCGCCCGCCACCGGCGCCAGCCAGTCGCCGTGATGCAGCGTCACGGCCAGTCCCAGCTGCCCGGCGTTGGCGCGCGCCACGGTCAGGGCGTCGGCGCTGGCGTCGACCGCCGTCACGCGCGCCTGGGGCCGGGCGTGCGCGATGGCCAGGGCGATGGCGCCGCTGCCCGTGCCCAGGTCCAGCACGCGGCGCGGGGCGTCGGCGGGCAGCAGCGCCAGTGCCCAGTCGACCAGCGTCTCGGTGTCGTCGCGCGGGTCGAGCACGCGCGCGTCCACCTGCAGGCGCAGGCCGTGGAAATGCTTTTCGCCGGTCAGGTAGGCCATCGGCTCGCCGGCCAGCCGGCGCGTGGCCAGCGCGTGCAGGCGGGTGGCGGCGTCGGCCGGCAGCGCGGCGTCGTCGTGCGCCAGCAGCCAGGCGCGCGCCTGCGGCGGCTGGCCCAGCGCGTGCAGCAGCAGCATCTGCGCCTCCAGCCGCGGCAGGCCGCCGGTCTGTAACTGCCGCAAGGCGGCGCCAAGGGTGTTCATCGCTTTTGTTTTGATAGCTGCTGGCGCTGGACAGATAAGCGCTGGCGCCTGATTTGGCTTGAATCCCTGGCGCAGGTGATGGCGCGCGCCAGCGTCAGGGCGCGCTCATGCGGTCCACCACGTCGCCCACGCCGGCCACGCGGCGCGCGGTTTGCAGCGCCAGGGCGCGGTCGGCGGCGCTGGGCAGGCGGCCGCTGAGCACCATCACCCCGCCTTCGAAGCCTTCCACGCCCAGCGCCGCGCCGGCCAGGCGCGGCTCGGCCGCCAGCGCGGCACGCACGCGCTCGGCAATGCGCTGCGCGCCGGCGGTGGTGCCGGCCTCGGCGTGGGCGGGCAGGTTCTCCAGCCGCGGCAGCGGTGGCAGCGGGATCTGCTGCGGCGTGGCGCCCCAGGGCGTGCCGCCCTGGCAGCCGGCCAGCAAGGCGGCGATCGCGCACGCCAGCGTGGCGGCGCCGTGGCGAAGGGCAGGGTGGTCGCTCATGGCGCGGATGATCCTAAATCCGGCAGTTGGATGCGCCCACCAGTGCCGCGATGGGTGTGCCAGGCAAGGCGTGAGGACGCAGCGCACTCCTGTGCGCAAGGACGAACAACGCCGCATGGCGCGGCCAGCGCGGTGCTGGTGGGTGCATAGCGCTGCCACCCAACAGGTGAAGGCTGCCGAAGCCAAAAGCATCAAGGTACATGAGGCGTTATGGAAAGTTGCAAGCGGTCAACTGCCGGATTTAGGATGATAGCCAGCCGGCGGCGGCGACCCGTCAGGCGGCGGCTTCCAGCTCGGCCATCAGCTCGGCCTCGTGCGCCGTGCGCAGGGCGTCGACCACATCCTGCAGATCGCCTTCCATGACCCGGTCGAGCTTGTACAGCGTCAGGTTGATGCGGTGGTCGGTGACGCGCCCCTGCGGAAAGTTGTAGGTGCGGATGCGGTCGCTGCGGTCGCCGCTGCCCACCAGGCCCTTGCGCGTGGCGGCCTCCCTGGCGGCGCGCTCGCCGCGCTCCTTGTCCTGCAGGCGCGCCTGCAGCACCTGCAGCGCCTTGGCCTTGTTGGCGTGCTGGCTGCGGCCGTCCTGGCATTCGGCCACCATGCCGGTGGGCAGGTGCACCACGCGCACGGCGGAATCGGTCTTGTTGACGTGCTGGCCGCCGGCGCCGCTGGCGCGGAAGGTGTCGATGCGCAAGTCGGCCGGGTTGAGCGTGATGGCTTCGGCTTCATGAGGCTCGGGCATCACCGCCACCGTGGCGGCGCTGGTGTGAATGCGCCCCTGCGTCTCGGTGGCCGGCACGCGCTGCACGCGGTGGCCGCCCGATTCGAAGCGCAGCACGCCGTAGGCGCCGTCGCCGGCAATGCGCAGCACCAGCTCCTTGTAGCCGCCCAGCTCGGCGGGCGATTCGCTCATCACCTCGACGCGCCAGCCGCGGCCCTGCGCGTAGCGCGTGTACAGGCGCGCCAGATCGCCGGCGAACAGCGCCGATTCGTCGCCGCCGGTGCCGGCGCGGATCTCCAGAAACGCGTTGCGCGCGTCATCCGGGTCCTTGGGCAGCAGCAGGCGCTGCAGCTCGGCCTCCAGCTCGGCCAGCTCGGCCTCGCAGGCGGCGACTTCCTCGCGCGCCATCTCCGTCATGTCGGGGTCGGCTTGCAGCTCGAGCGCGGCGGCCAGGTCACGTTCGCGCTGCTGCCAGCGCGCCCAGCGCCCGGCCACGGCGGCGACCTCGGTGTGCTCGCGCGACAGCGCCATCAGCTGCTCGGTATCGGCCTGCACGTCGGGCTGGGCGAGCAGGAAGTCCAGCTCGGCCAGGCGCTCGGTGTGGCGCTGGAGTTGGTGGCGCAGTGGGTCTCGGATCATCAGGGCGCCGATTGTGACGCAATGAAAAAGGCCGATGGGGTACGCCCATCGGCCTTTGGGGAGAGCCGTCACCACCGGTATACCCGGTGCGGGGGCTCCCGACCGTCTTCAGCGCCAGCAGGTGGCCGCTGTCATGCCGCCGGACTCACCGGTGACCGTGCGCCGGCCCACGCTGTTGATGCGCAAGGTACCGCACTTGTCGTTGGCCATGGTGCTGCCCGCGCGGGGCACGGCTTCCAGGGTGAAGGCGCGCGCATTCAGGGTGCCGGCCTGGAAGCGGATGGTGTAGTCCTCGGTGCCGGCCGCGGCACCCCGAGGCACGGTGGTCAGGGTCGCTGGCAGGGCGACGGCCGTGCCAGCGGCGTCGTTGGCCTGGTCGTAGCGGTCATTCTGCGAATAGAAGCGCTGCATGTGCTGCGACGCCTCCAGCAGCTGCGTGCGCGCGTCGGCGCGCTTGGACTTGCGCACCGACTCTTGGTAGCTGGGGAAGGCGATGGCGGACAGGATGGCCACGATGGCCACCACGATCATCACCTCGATCAGGGTGAATCCGCCAAGCCGCCGGGGTGTGTCGATTTGCATGGACATTGCCTTCATTCGCGATAGGGGGTGCCGGTCGTGCATGGTTCCGTCAACTGGCTGGCGGCGTCACGATCTGGCGCCAATGGCGCTTGACGGCGTCCTTGCCGAAGCAGGCCTGGATGCTGCCCTTGGTTCCCGCGCCAAGGATCACGCCACAAGGCTCGCCGCCACCGCCGCTGGCGCCGCCACCTCCGCTGCCGCACTGCGGGCCGGTGCATTTCGGAGTCTGCATCACGACCTGATTCTCGCCCGATCCTTCCAGATCCACGATGTGGCTCTCGCGCGTGCCATCGGCGTTGCCGTCGAACGGCGGACGCGCGGTGCCCGACATGAATGGGTCCAGTATGTAACCGCGGCGAATCAACTTGGCGGCCTGGCATTCGTCGGCCACGGCGGTCGGTGTCAGTGTCTGCATGAACACCGCGTCGACGCGCATCTGCGGCTCATCCAGCATGCGCTCGCCGTTGGCGATGACCAACGGCAGGCGCCAGCCGCGCTTGCTCTGGTAGTCCACTGGAGTGACCGTCAACTTGCGGTACACGGCGCCGATGGAGCCCGCCAGGGGCGCGGTGACCACGTTCTGCGTCACCAGCGTGGTGGAGTTGGTCAGCGCATCGGCCGAAGTGCCCGGTCCGCTGCCCACGGGCACCCTGTCCCAGATGCCATACAGCGTGCGCCTGTCGTTGGCCAACTGGTCGCCTTGCTCGAACAGCTTGCCGGTGCCGAACAGGACCATGACACCGCCCGTGGGAAAGGCACGGAAGTTGGGCTTGGCCGTGATCGGCTCCAGCTGCATGCTGGCGTTGCGCGCCACGAACAGGGGTTGGCCGTCAAAGGCGATCTTCCAGTCGGCCACGGAGGCGGACGACAGGTCGAACTTCCACATATTGCCCTGCAGATCGCCGCCGTAGGCGGCCACGATGCGCTGCTGGCTGTCGCGCACCACGCCCACGCCGCCCAGGCCGTTGGGCGTCGCGGCATTGCCCACGTTGGTGTCGATCCGCTTGATCAGCGCGCCGGTCAGCGCGTTGACGATGAACAGCTGCGCCTTGCGGCTGCTGCTCTCATAGCCGTTGCCGAAGATGGTGACCCAGGTACCGTCGCGCATGACGCCGGTCTCGGGCTTTGCCAGCACATAGCCGAGCTCACCGAAGTTGGTGGTCTGGTCATTGATTTCCCACAGGATGTCGGTGGCGCCCGGCGCCGAGGCGCTGGCCGACAGGGCTGTCGGCGGGGTGCTGCCCGTGGTCCAGTTGGCTACCGGCATGCGGACGGTGTACAGGTACTTGCCCCCGGCACCGCCAAAGCCCTGCACCAGGTTTTGCCAGCGTCCGTTGGCCTGATCGTAGGCGTCGGTCTCGTAGATCGGTCCGTCCACGAAGTAGCGGGGCGCGTAGTCGGTGTTCCAGAGCTGCTTGACCGAACCCAGCACCGAGCGTGGCATGAAGGCGAAGCTCTCCACACCGTCGGCGTCGCGGAAGGCGTGCAGCATGCCGTCGTTGGCGCCTACCAGCAACTGGGCCTCGCGCAGTTTCTTGGCGGCCATGAAGCGGCGGTAGGTCTCGGCGCCGTAGTCGAGCGAGGCGGTCTTGGGCGGCAGGTATTCGTAGAACGAGTTGACCAGGTCATGCACCAGCGCGGGTGTCGAATTGACGATGTCGCCCAGCTTGTTGGGCGTGCCGTCCTGGTTCTCGCGCTTGCGGTAGGTGCTGCCCTCGCCGGCGCCGCTCCCGCGCAGGTAGTCCACCAGCGGCTCGCCACCGGTGGTGCTCCCCCACAGCGCGGTTTTCAGGGCGTTGCTCAGCAGGCTCCACTTGAACTCCACGCCCTTGGGCGTGGCCGCCGGGTCGTAGGTGAAGATGCGGCGGCTGGCGTGGCCCGGCAGCTTGGCGGCGGCCTTCCAGGCCGAGCCGGTCACCAGGCCCTTCTCGTCGATGTACTGTGCCTCCACCTCGCCGATCCAGCTCGGCGCCGCGAACGAGGGCGTGTACATCTTGGTCGAACTGCCCACGGGCGGCAGGGTGGTGGTGGACACACCCACGCCCGCCTCGCTGCCTTCCATGGCCGTCATTTCGTCGATGATGGACTTGATGGCGGCGGAGTATTCGACCGAGTTGCGTGCGCTCAGGGCGCGACCGCGGCTGTTGAGCGCGGCGTGCCACAGGTCGTCCACGGTGTTCGGTCCATCGGTGTTCGGGTCGCCCCAGCTTTTCGCGCCGCTGGTCAGGGCCGCCAGGTCGTCAGGGTTCTTCAGGTTGCCGCTGACGCCGAAGGCGATGGTGAAGTTCACCATGTGCTGCCAGAACGCGGGGTTTTCGCGCCCTGCCGTCAGGATGGGCTTGATGGCGTTGTCCAGGTCCGGGCGCAGGTCGTTCTTCCAGTAGTACATCGCCACATCGGCCAGGGTGCTGCTGTGGTTGTCCTTGTATGGAGCGACCGCGCTGTAGGTGTAGCTCTGGCCGCCGGGGCCGGTGATGGTTGAGCCGCTGGCACCATCGATGTTGCCGGTGGCGGTGCTGGCTCCACCCTGGTCTTTGTTCCACATGCCGTCGGTCATCAGCAGGTGAACCGAGCGCCGGCAGGTCGAGTGTGCCGTGGTGTCGTTGGTACCCGGGTCGGCGCCCCAGGGGCCGCGGTTGTCGCTCCACGAGAAATACTGGCCGACATCGTCCATCGCGCGGCGCAGCGGTGTGCTCCCGGAAGGCTGAGTGCGGCCGCTCAGCCAAGTGTAGAACTGGTTTTTGTTGTCAGCCGAGAAGCCGCGCACGCCGCGCTCCAGCGTGGCGAAGTTCTTGCCGTCGATCGACGTGGCGCCAGTCTTGTTGATCCGGCCGTAGCCGACGCGGTAGTCCTCGGGTACGGCGGCAAAGGCCTCGGCCGTGCCGCCGATGGCCGTGAGCGCGCGCGTGCGGTAGTAGGTGTACCAGTTGGCGAAGTTCTGGATTTCCTCGGCGTAGGTGCAGGTGGAGCCGGCGCAGTCGGCGCGGTCCGCGCCCTTGGGATAGCTGTTGTTGGTGCTTTCGATCTTCACCAGGGTGAAGTCGGTTGTGTTGGCGCCTGTGCCTGCCATGTTGTAGTAGCGGGCGATGTGGGCGGCTTGCGTCCTGGAGTCCCAGCAGGACGACAAGCTGGAGCACCATTTGCTGGTCACGGTCTGCACGCCGGTGAGGTTCTGCGTCGCGGTGGCTCCGGCCAGTACCGGCGCCGCCGTGGGTGAGGCGTTGGGCCAGCGCGTGCCGTCGCCCTTCAGCCAGGGTTTGTACTCGACAGCGGGGTTGTAGTACAGCGGGTTGTAGGCGCTGGCACGCATGCGGCGCGACAGCAGGACAGGCGTGGCTGACCAAGTCGTCGTTGAGCCTTGCTTCACCGGGACATCGTCATACACGATGGTGCCCAGGCGGTTGGAGGTGCTGACGGCGTCGCGCTTGGGAATGGCTTCAAGCCCGTTCGACCCCGATGTACACAGGCTATCCGGCAGGCATTCCCACCACATGGAGCCCGAATCGTCCAGCGTGAACACCAGGTTGGGCGGCACGCCGCCGCCGCCGGCCTGCAGCGGCTGCTGCAGCATGGCGGCCGGGGCGGCGGTGCCGGCCAGCAGGCCAGTGGTCAGGCCCGCCACGGCGACGAGCCGGGACAGGAGGGAGTGAGGGAACAAGGCTTTCATGACAGAGGGCCTTTCAAGGAATCAGGATGGACTGGAGCCAGGTTTCGCCACCCGAGATGGCGCGGTTGCTGGCGTCGCGTTCGTAGTCGGCGCTGAAGCCGATGGCGGTGATCAGGTGCGGCTGCATGAAGGCCACGGCGCGCCGGTCTTCGCCCGGTGCCGGGGGCAGGGTGAAACGCTCGACGATGCAGCGCGGGCGCACCGGCAGCGGCCGCATGTTGGCGGCGACCAACTGGTCGGCGGGGATTTCGTTGGACACGGCGTTGTCGAACCAGTTGGCGCGGGTCTGCCACTGGTCGGGCAGCTCGCCGGGTGTCAGGGCGACGGGCGCATCGATGATGGTCAGCGCCTGGGCAGTGCGCACTCGGTCCTCGCAGTAGCGCAGCGCGGTCTCGGCGGCCTGGCTGGCGACTTCGTTGGCGCGGATGTTCTTGGACACCTGCTCGCCCAGAATGCTGCCGCGCATGGCGTACAGCGCGACCAGGGACAGGATGGCCAGCAGCACCAGCGACATCGCGAGCACGACGCCACGCTGGTGGCGGCGGCGCGAGCCGGGGCGCGCGGTGCGATGCATGGAGGTCGGGGTATTCATGGTTTCAGGAAGCCGCTGCGGTTGCGCAGTGCGTAGAAGGCGGTGAAGGAACGGCGCGCATGGCTGTCCGGCGAGGCCACGGAGTTGCCGTCGCAGTCGATGTAGTTGCCGGCGCCGGCCTGGTCGGCGCCCTGGCTGCGCATGACCACGCAGACCCGGAGGTTGACGACGCGCGACCATTTGTCTTCGAGCGTGCCCGCCAGCGCATCGACCTCGTCCGAGCTGGCGTAGTGGGTCACGTCGCGG
>MKTG01000097.1:78239-100368 GCA_001897615.1 Burkholderiales bacterium 68-10 | reverse complement strand
GTTGCCGCCGCAGTACAGCTCGGGCGTGCCGCTGCCACCGACCCGGGCGGTGAAGCGCGAGTCGATCAGACGGAAATTGAGCGCCGGGTCGACGGCCGAGGGCGTGGCATTGGCGGCCAGCACGGCCTGGTTCAGGCAGTCCGAGGGGTTGACGACGCCACCGACCGTGATGGGCACGGTGTTGAATGCATCACCCTCGAAGCGCACCGCGACCGCGGCCGGCTGCGTGGTGTCTGCCGTCTGGCAGGCGAGGGTGTCGAAAGTGGCCGCCGCATTGACGAAGCCATGGTCGCAGCCGCGTACCGCGGCGCCGGTGAAGTTGCGGTCCGGCGCAACCCGCTTGACGCCGCCGATCAACGCCCCCCCCGGCAGCACCAGGGCGCGGGGCGTGCTGTAGCCGGCCATGCGCAGGCTGCCGCCCATGATGCTGAAGGCGATCGCGGCGTCCTCGCTCATGCGCGAGACGCTGCCGGCCTGCCGGTTGGTGCGCGTGGTGCCCACGTATACAGTGCCCAGCGCGAGCAGGATCACCAGGCCGATGGCGATGGCGATCATCAGTTCCAGCAGCGTGCGGCCGTGCTGGCGGCGGCGCGGGATAGGGAGCGCGTGACTCATATGCTGACCCGGTAATACATGCAGATGGGCGGCTCGGTGCCACCAAAGCCCGCCAGCGCGGCCGCGGGGCACTGGCTGCCGCCCGTGGCGCCGACGGCGAGCGTGGTGGTGCCGTCAACGTCCAGGCTGGGCTCCTGCCACATGATCCAGACGTCCACCGCCAAGCCATTGCGCGTGACATAAGCACCGCCTGCCGGCAGGCGCCGGCGCAGGTTATTGGTCCATTCGGCACGGTCGATGCTGGCCAGTTCTGCCGCGGTGCAGGCGTCCGCAACGGCACAGGCCGGCACCGGGACGCCCGCGGTGGCGCCGCTGTAGGCGGTGGTCATGTCGTAGTCATTGGTCGACACGCCGGGTTCGTTGCCGCGCATGCGCTCGGTGTATTCGTTGACGAGTTGCAGCGCGGTGCTCTGGAACTGGGCGATCTTGGCGGTTTGCAGCGAGGCAGCGGTCAGGCCGGCGACGCCCAGCAGGCCGAAGGACAGGATGAGGATGGTGATCAGCACCTCCAACAGGGAAGCACCGTGCTGGCCTTGACGTGTGGGGGGAGTGCGGGGGTTCATGGCGTCTAGTCGCAGAGGTCGGTGTCGTTGTCGATCAACCGGACCCGGCCGGTGATCAGCACGCAGATGCGTCGTTGCTGGCTGGGCTTGCCGGAGACCGCGTTGAACGTGAATTGCGACGCGCCCGTGCTCAGCAGACCGGTGTTGCGGAACTGGAGTCTCCGGAAGGCGTTCTGCAGGATGCCGCCGCTGTCGGTGAAGGCGCCCTGGACGCGCAACACCACGTCGCCCTGGGCGAGCTGGAACTGGCCGTCGGCATTGCGGTCGAGAAACACGATCCAGCCGCTTTGCCAGTCGGTTCCGCTGCCGGCGCAGCTCGGTGTGTCAGTGGAATCGGCATTGGTGCTGCGGCACATCACCACGCTGGCGTTGCGCTTGATGGCCTCCGACCGCGCCAGGGTGGCTGCTCCAACAAAGGAATTCGTCTGTCCGGCGATGGCGTTGCGCTCGGCCATGTCCCGCATCGACGGTATCGCCAAGGCCACGAGGATGGCGGTGATGGAGATCACCACCATCATCTCGATCAGCGTGAAACCCGAGGTGCCGGTCTTTTTCATGCCTTGCACCATAAGCGCAGGGCCCGTCAAGCCATGCGGTCGGGCGACGGGTGGCGGGGTTGGCGCGACGAGCGGTTGTGCCGATGGGGCGCGGGCGTGATGTCCACCGGGGCCGACCGCCGAGCGGCGACCCGTCGCAGGGCAGGGTTGCCGTGTCAGCGACCCGGACCGCGCAGAAACAGTCGCTCGATGGCGTGGGATGTCTGCTCGCGGTGCGCTGGGTCGGCGCTGCGCAGCTCCGCCATCGCCCCATGCAGCATCTTCTGCGTCAGCCCGCGGCTCAGGGCTTCCAGCACGGCGTCCAGGTCTTCGCCTTTGGCCAGGCGCTTGCGGGCGCGGGCCAGTTCGATGGCGCGCCACTCGTCGGCCTGGGCGCCCAGCTGCTGGATCAGGGGCACCACGCCGCCGGCCGGGTCGCGCTGGTCCATCCAGTGCAGAAAGCTCTGCACGCCGGCGTCGATGATGGCCTCGGCCTGGGCCACCGCCGCCTGGCGGTTGGCCTGGCCGGTGTGCACCACCTGGGCCAGGTCGTCGACGGTGTACAGGTACACGTCGTCCAGGTCCTTGACTTCGGGTTCGATGTCGCGCGGCACCGCCAGGTCGACCATGAAGATGGGGCGGTGGCGGCGCTTTTTCAGTGCCCGCTCGACGGCGCCCAGGCCGATGATGGGCAGCTGGCTGGCGGTGCAGCTGACGACGGCGTCGAATTCGTGCAGTCGCTCGGCCAGGTCGGCCATGCGCATGACTTCGCCACCAAAGCGGGTGGCCAGCTTCTCGCCACGCTCCAGCGTGCGGTTGGCGATGGCGATGTGCTTGGGGTCGCGGGCCGCGAAGTGGGTGGCGGCCAGCTCGATCATTTCGCCGGCGCCGACAAACAGCACCTTGATCTGCCGCAGGTCCTCGAACAGGTTGCCGGCCAGGCGCACGGCGGCGGCGGCCATGCTGATGGAGTGGGCGCCGATCTCGGTCGAGCTGCGCACCTGCTTGGCGACGGCGAAGCTGCGCTGGAACAGCTGGTTGAGCGTGCTGCCCAGCGCGCCCGCGTCCTCGGCGGCGCGCACGGCGCTTTTCATCTGGCCCAGGATCTGCGGCTCGCCCAGCACCATGCTGTCCAGCCCGCTGGCGACGCGAAAGGCGTGGCGCGCGGCCTGGCCGTCCTGCAGCACGTAGGTGTGCTGGCGCAATGCCTCGGCCGGCACCTGGCCGGCCTGGGCCAGCCAGCCCAGGGTGTGGTCGACCTGCAGGTTGTCCGAGGCGCAGTAGACCTCGGTGCGGTTGCAGGTGGACAGGATGGCGGCTTCGGGGTGGCGCGTGTGCGAGGCGCGCAGGCCCTTGAGCGCCGGCGCGATCTGGTCGAGCGCGAACGCAAAACGCCCGCGCACGTCCAGCGGCGCGGTGTGATGGTTCAGCCCCAGGGTCCAGACGGCCATGGCGGCGATTATAAAATTGGCCTCCCGCCTGTGCCCGGCCATGGGGCATTGGCTTGATCCGCATCAAGATTGAAATGAGCCTGTTCGACGTTTTCTGGCACCTGGCCGCCTTTGTGGCGCCGGCACTGGTGCTGGCGGTCGGCTTGGCGTTGACGAGCCGGATTTTGGGAAAAAATTCAACCCCAAGGCTTGCACTGCCTGCGCAAGTAGCTATCAATTTTGCTGTCGGGGTGGCGGTGCTGGTGGCCGCTCTGGCGTGGACCGGGCAGGACGGTCGCATGCTGACCTACGCGGCCCTGGTGCTGGCCTGCGCCGCCAGCCAGGCCTGGCTGACGCGGGCGCGATAGGGCCGCGCGCGGTGTTCAGCGGCTGGCGGGGCTGAACAGGTCCACCCGGTCGGTGACGATGCCGTCGGTGGCCAGCGCCATCAGCCGCTCGGCCGCCCAGGCGTCGTTGACGGTGTAGCTCAGCGCACGCAGGCCGGCGGCCTTGACTTGACTCACGGTGGCGGCGTCCCACAGCGCGTGGTTGCAGACGATGGCGGCGCAGTCCAGTTGCCGCGCCGCCGCCAGCCAGCCGTCCCACAGGGTGTCCAGCAGCAGGCCGCGCGGCAGTTGCGGCGCCACCTGCTGCGCCGCGCGCAGGGTCTCGGTCTGGAAGGATGTGAGCAGCGGCGGGACGGCGGCGCCTTGCCACAAGCTGGCCGCCAGCGCGGCCACGGCGCGGCCGGTGGCGGCTTCGGTGCCGGGGGTGGGCTTGATCTCGATGTCCAGCAGGTGGTGGTTGGCCAGGCACCAGCGGGCCAGGTTGTCAAGCGTCGGGATCGGCTCGCCGGCCCAGGCGCGCGAGTGCCAGCCGCCGGCGTCCAGCTGCGCCAGCGCGGCCCAGGGCTGGTCGCCGGCCGTGCCCTGGCCGCTGGTGGTGCGCTCCAGCGTGCCGTCGTGCAGCAGAAAGACCACGCCGTCGGCCGACAGTTTGGCGTCGCATTCGAACATGCGGTAGCCGTGTCGCGCGCCCAGGCGAAAGGCGGCCAGGGTGTTTTCCGGCGCCAGCCGGCCGGCACCGCGGTGGGCGATCCAGAAGGGGTAGGGCCAGGCGGGGGGGGTCATGGCGTCAGCCGGTGGGCGGGGGTGGGCCTGGCGCCTGGTTCGGCAGACCAGGTGGTTTTGATGGTCATATCGGCATCTGGCGCTTTCCCATCAAGCGCGAATAGCTATCAAAACAGGAGTATATTCAGTGGTCGATGCGCTGCCCGGTGGCTTGGTCGAAGCCGTGCAGGCGGTCTTCCAGCGGCAGCACCTGCAGGGTCTGGCCGGGCGCGGGAGGTTGTTCGATTTCGCTCATGCGCAGGACCGTCCAGGGACCTGCCGGGCCGTTCAGGTGGCCGTAGACCAGGCGCTCGGCCCCCAGCATCTCGACGGTCTCGACGTGCAGTGTCCAGCCGCCGGCGTCGACCACGCGCAGGTGCTCGGGCCGGATGCCCAGCAGCACGCCCTCGCGCACCCCCTCGATGCCGGCGAGCAGGTTCATTGGCGGCGCGCCAATGAAGCTGGCCACGAAGGTGCTGGCCGGACGGTGGTACACCTCCTCGGGCGTGCCGAACTGCTCCATGCGGCCGGCGTTCATGACGATCATGCGCTGGGCCAGGGTCATGGCCTCGACCTGGTCGTGGGTGACGAACAGGCTGGTGATGCCCAGCTCGCGGTGCAGCTTCTCGATCTCCAGCCGGGTTTGCGCGCGCAGCTTGGCGTCCAGGTTGGACAGCGGCTCGTCGAACAGAAACACCTGTGGCTGGCGCACGATGGCGCGGCCCATGGCCACGCGCTGGCGCTGGCCGCCCGACAGCTCGCGCGGCTTGCGCGCCAGCAGGCCGCCCAGCTCCAGGATCTGCGCCGCCTTGTCGACGCGGGCGCGAATCTCGTCCTTCGGCACCCCCTGGATGCGCAGGCCGTAGGCCATGTTGTCGAAGTTCGTCATGTGGGGGTAGAGCGCGTAGTTCTGGAACACCATCGCGATGTCGCGCCTGGCGGGTTCCACGTCGTTGACCACGCGCTCGCCGATGGCGATCTCGCCTTCGGAGATCTCCTCCAGCCCGGCCACCATGCGCAGCAGGGTGGACTTGCCGCAGCCCGAGGGGCCGACGATGACGACGAACTCGCCGTCGTGGATCTCGGCGCTGACGCCGTGGATCACCTGGTTGGCCTTGGGGCCCTTGCCGTAGCGCTTGATGACGTTGCGAAAGGAGATGGCTGCCATGGGAGGACTATGGGCGTTGGGCGTTGGGCGTTGGACGTTGAGGGTTCAGGGGACGAAGGTCATTTTTCGGTGTCGACCAGGCCCTTGACGAACCAGCGCTGCATCAGCACCACCACGATGCCGGGCGGCACCAGCGCCAGCACGGCGGTGGCCATGACCAGGTTCCAGTCCACGGCGGCGTCGCCCGAGGCGATCATGCGCTTGATGCCGATCACCACCGGGTACATGTCCTCGCTGGTGGTGGCCAGCAGCGGCCACAGGTACTGGTTCCAGCCGTAGATGAACTGGATCACGAACAGCGCCGCGATCGAGGTCTGCGACAGCGGCACCAGGATGTCCTTGAAAAAGCGCATCGGTCCGGCGCCGTCGATGCGCGCGGCTTCGACCAGTTCGTCGGGCACCGACAGGAAGAACTGCCGGAACAGGAAGGTGGCGGTGGCCGAGGCGATCAGCGGCACCGTCAGCCCGGCATAGGTGTTGAGCATGTTCAGGTCCGACAGTACCTTGTAGGTGGGCAGGATGCGCACCTCCACCGGCAGCATCAGGGTGATGAAGATCATCCAGAACACGATCTTCTTGAACGGAAAGCGGAAGTAGACGATGGCAAAGGCCGACAGCAGCGAGATGGCGATCTTGCCCACCGCGATCACCATGGCGGTGACGAAGCTGATCCACATCATGCGGCCCACCACCACGCGCGCGCCCTGGGTGTCGGCGCCCAGCAGCGCGGCGCCGTAGTTGTCGATCAGGTGGCCGCCGGGCAGCAGCGGCATCGGCACCTGCAGGATGGCGTCGCGCGTGTGGGTGGAGGCCACGAAGGCCAGGTAGATCGGGAACGCCACCACGGCGATGCCCAGCAGCAGCACGACGTGCGAGAACAGGGTCAGGCCGGGGCGGTGTTCAACCATGGCCATTCCTTGCGGGCAAGCGCCACTGATCCCGGTGACCGTGCGACAGGGGCCGATTCGGCGTTGTCCCGGGGCCGCGGAGCAGGCCAATCCGGCAAACGCCATGTCGTCCGGACCTGCGCCGGACACGGGCGTTGTCCCCCTGGGGGGAAGGCGCGAAGCGACTCAGGGGGGTCATCAATACTGCACTTTCTTCTCGACGTAGCGGAACTGGATCACCGTCAGGCCGATCACGATGGCCATCAGCACCACCGACTGCGCCGCCGAGCCGCCCAGGTCCAACGCCTTGAAGCCGTCGTGCCAGACCTTGTAGACCAGGATGGCGGTGTCGCGTCCCGGCCCGCCCTCGGTGGTGGCGTGCACGATGGCGAAGGTGTCGAAGAAGGCGTACACCACGTTGATCACCAGCAGGAAGAAGGTGGTGGGCGACAGCAGCGGAAACTGGATGGTGAAAAAGCGCCGCAGCGGGCCGGCGCCGTCGATGGCGGCGGCCTCGATCAGCGCCTTGGGGATGGACTGCAGGCCGGCCAGGAAGAACAGGAAGTTGTAGGAAATCTGCTTCCACACGGCGGCCACCACGATCAGTGTCAGCGCCTGGCCGGAATTGAGCAAGTGGTTCCAGTCGATGCCCATCTGCCGCAGGCCGTGGCTGACCACGCCGATGCTGGGCGAGAACATGAACACCCACAGCACGCCGGCGATGGCCGGCGCCACGGCGTAGGGGATGATCAGGAAGGTCTTGTAGACCAGCGCGCCGCGCACCACGCGGTCGGCGAAGATGGCCAGCACCAGTGACAGCGCGATGCCGCAGACCGCCACCAGCGCCGAGAAGATCGCCGTCACCTTGAACGACTCGATGTAGGCCGGGTCTTCGAACAGGGTGACGAAGTTGTCCAGGCCGACGAAGCTGGTGCTGGTGCCGAAGGCGTCCTCGGCCTGCATGGACTGCACGATGGCCTGGCTGGCGGGCCAGAAGAAGAACACCAGGATCACCGCCATCTGCGGCGCGATCAGCAGCCAGGGCAGCCAGCCGGAGCGAAACAGCGCGCGTTTTTCCATGGGGCCTCGGGATACGGATGGGTCCGCGCGGCATGACGGCGGGCGCTTGAGTCTAACGCGAGCTCATGTCATGGGCGGCGCCCGCCAGCACATGAGCGATCACGGCGGCGGGCGCGGGCATGGCGAATGACGGTCGGGCCATTCGCCATCCTGAACAGGGCTTAGCCCTTGTTGGCTTTCTGGAAGCGCGCAAGCTGCTCGTTGCCGCGCTTGACGGCGGCGTCCAGCGCCTCCTTGGCGCTGCGCTTGCCGTTCCAGATCTGCTCGGTCTCCTCGTCGACGATGGTGCGGATCTGCACGAAGTTACCCAGGCGGATGCCGCGCGACTTGTCGGTGGTCTTGCGGATCATCTGCGTCACGGCGACGTCGGTGCCGGGCTTGTCCTTGTAGAAGCCCGAGGCGTCGGTCAGTTTGAAGGCGCCCATGGTGATCGGCAGGTAGCCGGTGCGCTTGTGGCTTTCGGACTGCACCTTGGTGTCGGACAGGAAGTCGAAGAAGCGGGCCACGCCCTTGTACTTCTCGGGCGTCTTGCCGGCCATCACCCACAGGCTGGCGCCGCCGATCACGGTGTTCTGCGGCGCGCCCTTGACGTCGGGGTAGTAGGGCAGGGTGGAGATGCCGTACTTGAACTTGGCGTCCTTGGCCACGCGCGCGTACAGGCCGGACGAGCCGGTCATCATGGCGCATTCGCCCGAGGGGAAGGCGGCGTCGGCGGAGTTGTTGCGGCCCTTGTAGACGAAGGTGCCGTTCTTGGCCATCTTGGCCAGGTTCTCGAAGTGGCGCACGTGCAGCGGCGAGTTGAAGGCCAGGCGCGCCGAGGTGCCGCCAAAGCCGTTGTTCTGGCTGGCGAACAGGGTGTTGTGCCAGGCCGAGAAGCTTTCCAGCTGGGTCCAGCTGACCCAGCTGGTGGTGAACGGGCACTTGTGGCCGCTGGCCTTCAGCTTGTCGGCGGCGGCGAACACTTCCGGCCAGGTGGTGGGCGCCTTCTCGGGGTCCAGACCGGCGGCCTTGAAGGCGTCCTTGTTGTAGTAGAAGACAGTGGTCGAGCTGTTGAACGGGAAGCTCAGCATCTGCCCGTTGGGCGCCGTGTAGTAGCCGGCCACGGCCGAGATGTAGACGCTGGGGTCGAATTTGGCGCCGCCGGAGGTCATGACCTCGCCCACCGGCTTGATGGCGCCCTTGCTGGCCATCATGGTGGCGGTGCCCACTTCAAACACCTGCAGGATGTCGGGCGCGTTGCCGGCGCGGAAGGCGGCGATGGCGGCGGTCATCGACTCGTCGTACTGGCCCTTGTAGGTGGGCACCACCTTGTAGGCGCCCTGGCTGGCGTTGAACTGCTTGGCCAGGTCGCCCACCCATTCGCCCAGCGGGCCGCTCATGGAGTGCCACCACTGGATTTCGGTCTGCGCCAGCACCGGCGACGAGACAAGAGCGGCCGCGATGCTGGCGGCGGCAAGACGGAATTTCATGAAACCTCCTCGATCAAGTGAAAAAAGCGCCGCACCACGGCTGCCGGTGCGTGCGCGGATTGTCGGACAGGCGGATTGCACGCCCATGTCAACCCGCTGACAAGCGGGTTTGTACGCAAGCCGGGGCCCGACCTCAGGTCCTGTGTGTGAATGTTGCACCGCAGTAAAATTGCCGGCCAGCCGGACGCCGGGCGCGCCTTGGGCGCACGACCAGCCGTTCATTGTTGGCGCCGTGCTGGGCCCATCACATGAACGCTCCGACCCCGCTCGACCACCTGACCGCCGCCGACGACACGGCGCCGCGCCTGCGCGAGATTCCCTACAACTACACCAGCTTCTCCGACCGCGAGATCGTGCTGCGACTGCTGGGCGAGCGTGCGTGGGAGATCGTGCAGACCCTGCGCGGCGAACGCCACACCGGCCGCTCCTCGCGCATGCTGTACGAGGTGCTGGGCGACATCTGGGTGGTGCGGCGCAACCCCTACCTGCAGGACGACCTGCTGGACAACCCGCGCCGCCGCGCCCTGCTGGTGGAGGCGCTGCGTCATCGCCTGGCCGAGGTCGAAAAACGCCGCCACCCCGACCAGGATGCCGCGCGCGACGCGCTGGTGGGCGAGCTGCTGGGCGCGGCACACCGCGTGGTCGATGCCTTCGACCGCTCCTTCGACAAGGTGGCCGAGCTGCGCCGTCGCACGGCGCGCGCGCTGGGCAAGTACACCCACAAGGACAACATCAAGTTCGACGGCCTGTCGCGCGTCAGCCACGTGACCGACGCCACCGACTGGCGCGTCGAGTTCCCGCTGGTGGTGCTGACGCCGGACAGCGAACAGGAGATGGCCGGCCTGGTCAGGGGCTGCATCGAGCTGGGCCTGACCATCATCCCGCGCGGCGGCGGCACTGGCTACACCGGCGGCGCCATCCCGCTGGATTGGCGCAGCGCCGTCATCAACACCGAGAAGCTGATCGACATCGGCCGGGTCGAGCCGCTGCGCCTGCCCGGGCTGGAGCGCGAGGTGCCCACCATCTGGACCGAGGCCGGCGTCGTCACTCAGCGCGTGGCCGACGCGGCCGAAGGCGCGGGCCTGGTGTTCGCGGTCGACCCGACCAGCGCCGAGGCCAGCTGCATCGGTGGCAACATCGCCATGAACGCCGGCGGCAAGAAGGCCGTGCTGTGGGGCACGGCACTGGACAACCTGGCCAGCTGGCGCATGATCACGCCCGACGGCGAGTGGCTGGAAGTCACCCGCATCGGCCACAACCTGGGCAAGATCCACGATGCCGAGGTGGCCAGCTTCGAGCTGGTCTACCTGGACGCCGGCCGCAAGCGCGAGCTGCGGCGCGAGCGGCTGGACATTCCCGGCGCCAGCTTCCGCAAGGAAGGCCTGGGCAAGGACGTCACCGACAAGTTCCTCGCCGGCCTGCCCGGCGTGCAGAAGGAGGGCTGCGACGGCCTCATCACCAGCGCGCGCTGGGTGCTGCACCGCATGCCCGAGCACACGCGCACCGTGTGCCTCGAATTTTTCGGCCACGCCAAGGACGCCGTGCCCAGCATCGTCGAGATCAAGGACTTCATGTTTGCCGAGGCCGTGCGCTCGGGGGTGCTGCTGGCCGGCCTGGAACACCTGGACGACCGCTACCTGCGGGCCGTCGGCTACAGCACCAAGTCCAAGCGCGGCGGCCTGCCCAAGATGGTGCTGATCGGCGACATCGCCGGCGACGATCCGGACGCCGTGGCGCGCGCCGCCAGCGAGGTGGTGCGCATCGCCAACTCGCGCGCCGGCGAGGGCTTCACGGCCGTGAGCCCCGAGGCGCGCAAGAAGTTCTGGGCCGACCGCAAGAAGACGGCCGCCATCAGCCGCCACACCAACGCCTTCAAGATCAACGAGGACGTGGTGATTCCGCTGCCGCGCATGGCCGAATACACCGACGGCATCGAGCGCATCAACATCGAGCTGTCCCTGCGCAACAAGATCGAACTGGCGGACGAACTGGAGGCCTTCCTGCGGCGCGGCCAGCTGCCGCTGGGCGCCGGCGCGCCGGCGCGCGAGCTGCTGGACGAGAAGGTCGAGCTGGCGCTGGCGCAGGTGCGCGAGGTGCGCGCCCTGTGGCAGGGCTGGCTGGCCGACATCGACCGGCTGTTCCCCCAGTTGCAGGACCACCGCCTGCGCGCCAGCTGGAAGACGCAGATCCGCGAGCCGCTGCGCGCCATCTTCACCGGCAGCGACTTCGAGCCGCTGATGGCGGCGCTGGGCGAGATCCAGCAGCGCGTGCTCAAGGGCCGGGTGTGGATCGCCCTGCACATGCACGCCGGCGACGGCAACGTGCACACCAACATTCCGGTGCACAGCGACAACTACGCCATGCTGCAAACCGCGCACGAGGCGGTGGACCGCGTGATGCGGCTCGCCCGCAGCCTGGATGGGGTGATCAGCGGCGAGCACGGCATCGGCATCACCAAGCTGCAGTACCTGAGCGACGCCGAGCTGGCGCCGTTTGCCGACTACAAGCAGCGCGTCGATCCCGAGGGGCGCTTCAATCGTGGCAAATTGCTACGAAACAAGGAGCTGCCCGCGCACCCCGGGCGCCGGCTGCGGGCCGATCTGAGCAATGCGTTCACGCCCAGCTTCGGCCTCATGGGGCATGAATCGCTGCTGCTGCAGCAAAGCGACCTGGGCGCGATCGCCGATTCGATCAAGGACTGCCTGCGCTGCGGCAAGTGCAAGCCCGAGTGCAGCACCCACGTGCCGCGCGCCAACCTGCTGTACAGCCCGCGCAACAAGATCCTGGCCACCTCGCTGCTGATCGAGGCCTTCCTGTACGAGGAGCAGACGCGCCGCGGCGTCAGCATCCAGCACTGGGCCGAGTTCGAGGACGTGGCCGACCACTGCACCGTCTGCCACCGCTGCCTGGCGCCCTGCCCGGTGAAGATCGACTTCGGCGACGTCACCATGAACATGCGCAACCTGCTGCGCAAGATGGGCAAGAAGAGCTTCCGGCCCGGCAACGCGGCCGCCATGTTCTTTCTCAACGCCACCGACCCGCGCGTCATCAACACCACGCGCGCCGTCATGACCGGCGTCGCCTTCAAGGCGCAGCGCGCCGCCGTCGACGTGCTGCGCGTGGCCGGTCGCAAGCAGACCGCGCACCCGCCGGCCACCGTCGGCCCGGCGCCGATCCGCGAGCAGGTGATCCACTTCGTCAACAAGAAGCTGCCCGGCGGCCTGCCCACCAGGACGGCGCGCGCGCTGCTGGACATCGAAAACCGCGACTACGTGCCCGTCATCCGCGATCCGCGGGCCACCACGACCGACAGCGAGGCGGTGTTCTACTTCCCCGGCTGCGGCTCCGAGCGCCTGTTCAGCCAGGTCGGCCTGGCCACGCAGGCCATGCTGTGGCATGCCGGCGTGCAGACCGTGCTGCCGCCCGGCTACGTGTGCTGCGGCTATCCGCAGCGCGGCAGCGGCCAGTTCGACAAGGCCGACAAGATGATTGCCGACAACCGCGTGCTGCTGCACCGCGTGGCCACCACGCTGAACTACCTGGACATCAAGACCGTGGTGGTCAGCTGCGGCACCTGCTACGACCAGCTGGCGACCTACCAGTTCGACAAGATCTTTCCCGGCAGCCGCATCGTCGACATCCACGAATACCTGCTGGAAAAGGGCATCACCCTGCCAGCCGCCGACCAGGGCGCCTACCTGTACCACCAGCCCTGCCACGACCCGATGAAGCAGGGCGATTCCATGCAGACCGTGCGCGCCCTGGTCGGCGAGCAGGTCATCAAGAGCGAGCGCTGCTGCGGCGAATCGGGCACCCTGGGCGTGACGCGCCCCGACGTGTCCACCCAGGTGCGCTTTCGCAAGGAAGAGGAAATCCGCAAGGGCGAGGCGGCGCTGCGCGCCTCGGGCGCGGTGGGGCCCAAGGCCAACGTCAAGATCCTGACCAGCTGCCCCAGCTGCCTGCAGGGCCTCAAACGCTACGAGGACGATTTAGCCAACGGCCTGCTGGAGGCCGATTACATCGTCATCGAGATGGCGCGCGCCATCCTGGGCGAGAACTGGCTGCCCGACTACGTGGCCAAGGCCAACGCGGGGGGTATCGAGCGGGTGCTGGTCTGACAGCCAACGCCAACAGCCGAACGCAGAGGACGCAAAGGTTTCGCAGAGAACGCAGAAAAGCCCTCTCAGGCTTCGGGCGGCACTGGCGGGGGCGGCGTGGCCTCGGAGGCGTCGTTCTCGGCCACGCTGAACAGTGCCCAGGCGGCCACGAACAGCGCGGCGATCGCCGGGCCGATGACGAAGCCGTTGACGCCGAACACCGAAATGCCGCCAATGGTCGACAGCAGCACCAGGAAGTCCGGCAGCTTGGTTTCCTTGCCCACCAGCAGCGGGCGCAGCAGGTTGTCGACCATGCCCATCACGCCCATGCCCCAGGCCGCCAGGCCGATGCCGGCGCCGGGCGAACCGGTGGCCAGCAGGTAGATCGCCACCGGCGCCCAGATCAGCGCCGCGCCCACCGCCGGCACCAGTGACAGCACCGCCATGGTGACGCCCCACAGCACGGCGCCGTGGATGCCCAGTACCGCGAACGCCAGCCCGCCCAGCAGGCCCTGCACCAGCGCCACCACCACCGTGCCCTTGACGGTGGCGCGCACCACGGTGGCGAACTTGTGCAGCAGGTAGCTGGCGTGCGCGGCCTGCATCGGCACCGCGCTGCGCACCAGCAGCGCCAGCTCGCGCCCGTCGCGCAAGAAGAAGAACAGCAGATACAGCATCAGCCCCAGGTTGACCAGCAGCAGCAGCGTGTTCTGGCCGATCGCCAGCGCGTGCCCGGTGATGGCCTGCCCGCCCTGCACCAGCGCGGCCGACAGCTTGGCCCCCACGTCCTGCATGCTGAGCAGCCCGAAGCGGCTCAGCAGCCCGTGCAGCCAGGTCGGCAGCGCGTCCACCACCTGCTGGAAGTAGGCCGGCAGGTTCAGCTCGCCCGAGCGCACGCGCTGGGTGAAGCTGGCCGCCTCGTCCGCCATGGCGCCGATGATGAAGGCCAGCGGCACCACCACGATCAGCAGGCAGATCAGCAGCGTGGCCACCGCCGCCAGTGTGTCGCGTCCGCGCAGGCGCGCGCGCAGGCGGCGAAACAGTGGCATGAACAGCAGCGTCAGCACCACCGCCCAGAACACGGCGCCGAAGAACGGCGCGATGATCCAGAAGAACGCCAGCGTCACCCCGGCCAGCAGCAGCAGGAAGACGGCGCGTTGCAGGGCGGGGGTGTTCACGGTGGGCGACTGGCGGGGGGGGCGGGGCGCGCAGTATAGGAGCCGGCGCCGGCCCGTGGCCGCTGGCGCACAATCGGCGCTTTCGTATCCGATCCGGCGCGCCGCCCGGCGCCCACCCGCCATGAACGCCACGCCCAAGCCGCCACCCGAATCGCTCACCGTGCACACGCTGTCGCGCGTGCTGGAGCTGCGCTGGCCCGACGGCGCGCATTTCCGCCTGCCGTTCGAGCTGCTGCGGGTGTACTCGCCCTCGGCCGAGGTGCAGGGCCACGGCCCGGGCCAGGAAGTGCCGCAGACCGGCAAGCGCGAGGTCGAGATCACCGCGCTGGCGCCGGTGGGCAACTACGCCGTGCAGCCGCGCTTTTCCGACGGCCACGAAAGCGGCATCTTTACCTGGGGCTACCTGCACGAACTGGGCACGCGGCAGGACGAGCTGTGGCGCCAGTACCTCGATCGACTGGCCGCCGCCGGCCTGGACCGCGACGCCCCCATGGGCGGCAAGGCGGGCGGCGCGGTGTCGATCACCAAGACCAGGGCGTCCTGACTGCCGACCCAGGCGTTCGCGGGGCGGCCAGACCCGCCGCGGGCGCGCATGGGCGCCAGTGGCGACAGCGGCTGATTCCCGTCACCCCCGCTTTCGCGGGGATGACGGTGGGTTTGCTCGGACATCGCGAGCCCGTGACAGGCAAGGCATAAGCTATCAATTAAATAGCTGCTGGCGCTCGACGGACGCCAGGTGAAGGCTATTTGGCCATTGTCAGCGGTAGCGCTGCTCCAGCGCGTCCCAGCGCGGCTTGCCCACCAGGCGCTGGCGCTCGGCAAAGGGCGTCACCAGGCCGCTGGATTCGAGCACCTGGCCGGTGTCACGCAGCGCCGTCAGCGCCTGCTGCATGCCGGCCAGCGCGCCCTGCAGCGCCGCGTTGGCGTACAGCACCAGGCCGTAGCCGAGCTGCCCCAGCTCGGCGGCGCCGACGATCGGGGTCTTGCCGCCGATCACCATGTTCATCAGCTGGGGCTTGGCCAGGCGCCGCGGCAGCGCGCGGATCTCGTCGGCCTGGGTGACGGCCTCGACGAACAGGATGTCGGCGCCGGCCTCGGCAAAGCGCTGGGCGCGCTCGACCGCCGCCTCGAAGCCCTGGGTGGCGGCGGCGTCGGTGCGCGCCATGATCACCAGGTCGGCATCGCGCCGGGCATCGACCGCCGCCTTGATCTTGCCGACCGCCTCGTCGGTGGAGATGACGTCCTTGCCCGAGAAATGCCCGCAGCGCTTGGGCGCCACCTGGTCTTCCAACTGGATGCCGTCGGCGCCGGCGCGCTCCAGCGTGCGCACCGTGTGGTAGACGTTCAGCGCGTTGCCGAAGCCGGTGTCGGCATCCACCAGCAGCGGCAGCTCCACCGCGTCGCGGATGCGCGCCGTGTGGTCGGCGATCTCGGCCAGCCCCATGAAACCCTGGTCGGGCAGGCCCAGCCACATGTTGGTGACGCCGGCGCCGGTGATGTAGAGCGCCTCGAAGCCCAGGTCCTCGACCACGCGCGCCGACAGCGCGTTGAAGGCCCCCGGCAGCAGCACGCCGCGCCGGGCCTCGGCCAGGCGGCGCAGTTGTTGTCTGGTCGTCATGGCGCTTCAGTCCAGTGTGATGTTGGCGGCCTTGATGACCGGCGCCCACTTGGCGCGCTCCTGCGCGATGAACTGGCCATACGCCGCCGGCGTGCCGCCGACGACGATGCCGGCGCTGCCCTCGATCATCTGGCGCAGATCGGGCTGCTTGAGCGCCTGGTTGACGGCTTCGTTCAGCCGCGCGATGACGGCATCGGGCGTGCTGGCCGGCGCGATCATGCCCAGCCAGTTGTAGGACTCGAAGCCCTTGACGCCGGCTTCGTCCAGCGTCGGCACATCGGGCAGCACGGCCACGCGCTGGCGGCTGGAGACGGCCAGCGCCTTGATCTTGCCGGCCTGGATGGCGGGCAGGGCCGAGTAGCCCATCTCGAACATGAAGGCCAGGTGGCCACCCATCAGGTCGTTGGCGGCCAGCGCGCCGCCCTTGTAGGGGACATGGGTGGTTTCGGTCTTGGTCTGGTGGGCCAGCAACTCGGCCGACAGATGGTGGGCGCCACCCACGCCGGAGGAGCCGTAGGTCAGCTTGCCGGGGTTGGCGCGGGCGTGGTCGAGCAGTTCCTTCAGCGACTTGAAGCTCTGGTTGGGGGCGGTGGACAGGAACAGCGGCGCGGTTTCGATGAGGATGATGGGCTTGAACGCCTTTTCCGCGTCGTAGGGCATCTTCTTCATCAGCATCGGGTTGGTGACCAGCGGCGCGGGCGAGCCGAAGCCGAAGGTGTGGCCGTCGGTGGCCTTGGCGATGGCATCGGTGCCGGTGACGCCGCCGGCACCCGCCCGGTTGTCGACGATGACCGGCTGGCCCAGGGTCTTGCCCAGCGCGTCGGCGATCTTGCGCGCGCGTGTGTCGGCAAAGCCGCCGGCGGCGTAGGGCACGATCAGGCGCACGGTCTTGGTGGGCCAGCTGTCCTGCGCGGCGGCAGGCAGGGTGGCAGACAGCGCGCCCAGGGCGGCGCAGGCAAGCAGGGTGCGGCGGTGGCAGGTCATGGAGGCGTCCTTCGGATCGAAAAGACCATTATGGGCCGCCGGGACCGGCCTACCTCCAGGGTGATTCAAATTTAATAGCTGCTGGCGCCCACTGGTAAAGCGCTGCAAGCTATTTTTTCTTGCAAGACGGCGGCGCGTCAGGCTCCGGCCCGCAGCACCTCGGCCGGCACGCGCACCCAGCCTTCCATCAGCACGCGGGCGCTGCGGCTCATGCGCACTTCGGTGATGCGCCAGCGGCCGTCGGCCGACTGCGCGGCCTGCGCGCCCACGCGCAGCGTGCCGGAAGGATGGCCAAAGCGCACCGCCTGGCGTGGCGCGCCGCCGCCGGCCGCCGCGTGCACCAGGGTGCCGGCCATGGCGGCGGCGCTGGCGATGGCCACCGCCGCCGTGCCCATCATGGCGTGGTGCAGCCGGCCCATGGACAGGGCGCGCACCAGCAGGTCGATGTCGGCCGCGCGCACTGGCCGGCCGCTGGCGGCGGTGTAGTCGGCTGGCGGCGCGACCAGGGCCAGCTTGGGCGTGTGCTGGCGGCGGGTGGCTTCGTCCAGCGCGCCGATCAGGCCCATCTTCAGGGCGCCGTGGGCGCGGATGGCCTCCAGCCGCGCCAGCGCCGGCGCGTCGCCGTTCAGGTCGGCCTGCCGCTCGGTGCCGCGGCAGCCGACGTCGCTCGCGTTGACGAACACGGTGGGGATGCCGGCGTTGATCAGCGTGGCGGGCAGGCGGCCCAGGCCGGGCACTTCCAGCAGGTCGACCACGTGGCCGGTGGGCAGCAGCGCGGTGGCGCCGCCTTCGCCCTCGTCGGCCGGGTCGACAAAGGTCAGCTCGATCTCGGCGGCGGGAAAGGCCACGCCGTCGAGCTCGAAATCGCCCATCTCCTGCACCTGGCCGCCGGCCACCGGCACTCGCGCGACGATGGTCTTGCCGATATTGGCCTGCCAGATGCGCACTTCGCACAGGCCGTCGTTTGGCACGCGCCCGGGCGGCAGCAGGCCGCAGGCGATGGCGAACGGCCCGACGGCGGCCGACAGGTTGCCGCAGTTGCCCGACCAGTCGACCAGCGGGCTGTCGATGGCGATCTGGGCGAACAGGTAGTCGACGTCGTGGCCGGGCCGGCTGGCGGGCGCGACGATGACGGCCTTGGAGGTGGACGAGCTGGCGCCGCCCATGCCGTCGATCTGCTGGCCGTAGGGGTCGGGGCTGCCCAGCACGCGCCGCAGCAGCGCGTCGCGCGCCGGGCCGGGCTGCCGGGCGGCGGCCGGCAGGTCGTGCAGGCGGAAGAACACGCCCTTGCTGGTGCCGCCGCGCAGGTAGGTGGCGGGAATGCGCAGCGGCGGGCCGTGGTGGTCGGGCGGGTGCATGGCGCGATGGTACGCGCCGCCGGCACTGCGCCGCTACAGGCCCAGCGCGTCGGCCAGCGCGTGCATGCGCCGCGTCACCTCGGCGTCCATGGCCATCGGGCGGCCCCATTCGCGCTGCGTTTCGCCGGGCCATTTGTGGGTGGCGTCCAGGCCCATCTTGCTGCCCAGGCCGGCCACGGGCGAGGCGAAATCCAGGTAGTCGATGGGCGTGTGCTCGATCAGCAGGGTGTCGCGTACCGGGTCCATGCGGGTGCTCATGGCCCACACCACCTCCTTCCAGTCGCGCACGTCGATGTCTTCATCCACCACGACCACGAACTTGGTGTAGAGGAACTGGCGCAGGTGGCTCCACACGCCCATCATCACGCGCCGCGCGTGGCCGGCGTAGGCCTTGCGGATGCGCACCACCGCCATGCGATAGCTGCACGCCTCGGGCGGCAGGTAGAAGTCGATGATCTCGGGGAAGGCGCGTTGCAGCAGCGGCACGAACACCTCGTTGAGCGCCAGCCCCAGCATGGCCGGCTCGTCCGGCGGCTTGCCGGTGTAGGTGCTGTGGTATATCGCATCCTGGCGCTGGGTGATGCGTTCCACCGTGAGCACCGGGAACTCGGCGCGCTCGTTGTAGTAGCCGGTGTGGTCGCCGTAGGGACCTTCCAGCGCGTGCTGCCAGCCGCTGGGGTGGTCGGGGTCGGGGTGGATGTGGCCTTCCAGCACGATCTCGGCCCGCGCCGGCACCTGCAGCGGCACGCCCAGGGCGGGCGACACCTCGGTGCGGGCGCCGCGCAGAAGGCCCGCGAACTGGTATTCGGACAAGCTGTCGGGCACCGGGGTGACGGCGCCCAGGAGGGTCGCCGGGTCGGCGCCGATGGCCACCGCCACGGGGTAGGGCTGGCCGGGGCTCTGGCGGCCATGCTCGGCAAAGTCCAGCGCGCCGCCGCGGTGCGACAGCCAGCGCACGATGAGCTGGTTCCTGCCGATCACCTGCTGGCGGTAGATGCCCAGGTTCTGCCGCGGCTTGTGCGGCCCGCGCGTGATGGTCAGGCCCCAGGTGATGAGGGGCGCCACGTCGCCCGGCCAGCAGTGCTGGATGGGCAGCCGGCCCAGATCGACCTCGCCGCCTTCCCACACGATCTGCTGGCAGGGCGGGCGGCGCAGCTCGGCCGGCGCCATGCGCCACAGGGTCTTGAGCAGGTCGCGCCGGCCCCACAGGTCCTTCATGCCGCGCGGCGGCTCGGGCTCCTTCAGTTGCGCCAGCACCTCGCCAAAGGCGCGCATCTCGGCCAGGCTGGACAGGCCCAGCGCGCGGGCCACGCGGGCGGGCGTGCCGAACAGGTTGGTGAGCACCGGCATGCGGTGGCCGGCGGGGTTCTCGAACAGCAGCGCCGGGCCGCCGGCGCGCAGCACGCGGTCGGACAGCGCTGTCATCTCCAGCCGTGGCGACACCGGCTCGCGGATGCGACGCAGCTCGCCCGCGGCCTCCAGCCGGGCCAGGAAGTCGCGCAGGTCGAGGTCGGGCATGTCTGAGTTGAAAGTGTCTTCGGCGCTTTTCTGGTGAGCGCCAGCAGCTATGATTTCAGGAGTCTTCGGGCAGGCCCGGCCAGCGCGTCGTCAGCTCGTTGGCGATGCCCAGGGCGTCCAGCGCGCGCGCCACGCTGTGGTCCACGATGTCCTCCACCGTGCGCGGGCGCTTGTAGAACGCCGGCACCGGCGGGCTGACGATGGCGCCCATCTCGGTGGCGGCCACCATGTTGCGCAGGTGGCCCAGGTGCAGCGGCGATTCGCGCGCCAGCAGCACCAGGCGGCGCCGCTCCTTGAGCGTGACGTCGGCCGCGCGCGTCAGCAGGTTGTCGCCCAGGCCGTGCGCGATGGCCGCCAGCGTGCGCATGGAGCAGGGCGCCACCACCATGCCCTCGGTCAGGAAGGAGCCGCTGGCGATGCGCGCGCCGACGTTGGCCACCTCGTGCACCACGTCGGCCAGCGCCTCGACGGCGGGGCGCGGCAGGTCCAGCTCGTGGCGCAGGTTCTGCCAGCCGGCGCCCGACACCACCAGGTGCGTCTCGATGCCGCCCAGCTCGCGCAGCGCCTGCAGTAGGCGCACGCCGTACACCGCGCCGCTGGCGCCCGAGATGCCGACGACGACGCGGCGCGGCTCAGGCATGGGCGGGTGCCACCGGGTGCTCTTGCAGGTCGGCCTCGATGCGCGCCAGCACCGCGGCCGCCTGCGCCGGGTCGAAGTCCTGGTGCGTGCGCTTCTTGACGCCGTATTCGTGCAGCTGGTAGTGGCGCGCCGGCGCCAAGCCGTGGCGCGCCAGCGTGCTCTTCACGCACACCAGCGGGCAGCCATCCAGCGCCACGATGGGGCGGCCGCTCGTGGCCAGACGCACCAGCTTGGGCACGTCGCCGCCGACGCCGGCGATGCACGACATCTCGGCCACGCCGCGCCGGTCCAGTTGCAGCGCCACGTGGTTGGCCAGCTGCGCGGCGCTGGAGCAGCCCGAGCAGGAATACACCAGCAGCTGGTCGTTGTCGGCGGGCGTGTTCATCGGCGTGGCGTGAAAAACGGCGGGAAGGGCGGCAGCCGCTCGGCCAGCCCCGGCGCCCAGCGCGACAGCACGGCGCGCGGGCTCCAGGTGGCCGGGTCGAGCACCGGCAGCTCCAGCGCGTCCAGGGCGTTCTTCACCACCAGGCCCAGCTCGGTGTCGCCTTCCATCACCAGGCGGCGGTTGAAGAACAGCGTGTCCGGGTCCTGGCGGCGCTGCGCCAGCAGCAGGAAGTCCTGCGCGTTGGCGCTGATGGCCAGGTCGGGCTGGGCGTGCGGCGCGCTGGGGGCAAAGCGCTGGCCGTTCCAGGTGAAGTCGAAGCCCACGCGCGCGTCGCGCACGCGGATCGACAGGCGCTTGTCCTTCAGCAGCGCGGTCACGTCGTCCGGCAACTGGCGCGCCAGCGCCAGGTTGATGGCGGTCACCAGCAGCACCGAGCCGGGATAGGCCGGCAGGCGCGACAGCACGGCGCCCACCGGGCGCGGCAGGGTGAACGGGGTGGGTGTGGTCAAGACATGCTCCTCTCGGGTGCTCAGGCCAGCGCCGGCGTGACCAGGTCCATGCCGGAGCGACCGTGCCAGTAGCCGTTGCAGGGCTCGGCCGGCATCAGCGGGCGCAGCTGTTGCAGCGCCTCGGGGTCGGGTTCGGGGGCGCGGCGCGCGGCGTCGAAGGCGGCGACGATGTCGGCCATGTGCCGCGACTGCGGCGACAGGCGCAGCACGTCCACGCCCAGGGCGCGCAGCTCGGGCAGGTCGCCGATCAGGTTGTAGACGCGCGCCGACTGGGTCTGGATGCCGTTGAGCACCAGGAAGGCCTCGCTCTCGCGCGTCTTCAGCAGCTGGCCGTCCGGGTGGTGGATGCAGGCAAAGCCGCAGTCGTCCTTGGGCAGGTTGTAGTGGCGCGCGGTGAAGCAGCGCGCCGAATACGCCAGCGGCATGCGGCCGTAGGCAAACACCTCGGTCTCCAGACCGGCCGGCTTGTGGGGCATGATGGCGGCCAGGTCGTCGCGGCGCATCTCCAGCGGCATCACCCAGCGGCTGGCGCCCAGGTCGGCCACCCAGGCCAGCGTGTCGGCGTTGAAGATGTTCAGCTGCGGCCCGGCCACGAACGGCCGCTGGCCCGCCAGGTTGTGCACGGCGCCCATGTCGCCGGCCTCGACCAGAAAGCCTTCCTCGCGCACGATCTTGTGCATGGCGGCAACGTCGGCCGTCGATTCCAGCAGCACCATGGTCGACAGCACGGCCTGCTTGCCGGCATCGCGCAGCATGCGGGCGATGTCCATCCAGTCGCCGTGGCGCAGCTCATGGCGGCGCGAGCACACGGCCTCGCCGACGTAGACGATGTCCACCGGCGTGTCGGCCATGGCCTGGTAGAACTCGAACACCGTCTCGCGTGGCCAGTAGTACAGCAGCGGGCCCAGGGCTAGTTTCATGGGGAAATTCCGGTTGAGCGTTGAGCGTTGAGCGTTGAGCGTTGAGCGTTGAGCGTTGAGCGTTG
>MKTG01000097.1:66541-78225 GCA_001897615.1 Burkholderiales bacterium 68-10 | reverse complement strand
TGAGCGTTGAGCGTTGAGCGTTGAGCGTTGAGCGTTGAGCGTTGAGCGTTGAGCGTTGACAGATGGGTGCGACCGTGAAAGTTCCGGTATTCACGCTGGACGCTCAACGCCGAACGCTCAACCTGTTCATGACGCCGAACGCCCAACCTCGGTGATCACTTCCAGGGCCGGTGGTAAGCCCCCAGCGTGTGCTGCTGGCCTTCGGCCACCTGGTCCAGGCTGGCCATCCACGCCGTCTTGGGCGCGTACAGGTGGCCCTGCGCCATGCAGTGGTCGATGGCTTCACGCCAGACCTTGGTGACCTGCGCCACGTAGGCGGGGCTGCGCTGGCGGCCCTCGATCTTGAAGGCGCGCACGCCCATCTTCACCAGTTGCGGCAGCAGCTCCAGGGTGTTGAGGCTGGTGGGCTCTTCCAGCGCGTAGTAGTTGCTCTCCTCGCCGACGTCGAAGCGCCCCTTGCACAGTGTGGGGTAGCCGGCGTTTTCGCCCTGGCCGTACTTGTCGATCAGCACGCCGTTCAGGCGCGATTCGACGCCGGCAGGCGTTTCCTTCCAGCGCACGAACTTGGCCGGCGAGCACACGCCATGCGTGTTGGGCGACTCGCCGGTGGCGTACGACGACAGCGCGCAGCGCCCCTCGACCATCACGCACAGGCTGCCGAAGCCGAACACCTCGATCTCCACCGGCGTGCGCTGCACCACCTGCTTGACCTGTTCCAGCGACAGCACGCGCGGCAGCACCGCGCGCTGGATGTTGAACTGCCGGTGGTACAGGTTGATGGCGTCGTGGTTGGTGGCCGAGCCCTGCACCGACAGGTGCAGGCGCAGCCCGGGGCGGCGTTCGCAGGCGTAGCGCATCAGCCCCGGGTCGGCCAGGATGATGGCGTCCACGCCCCAGGCGGCGGCGCGGTCCAGGGCCGAGCGCCAGGGGGCCGGGTTGCTGGCCTGCGGGTAGGTGTTGAGCGCCAGCAGCACCTTGGCGCCACGCGCGTGCGCGTAGGCAATGCCGGTCTGGATGGCGGCCTCGTCGAAGTTCAGGCCGGCGAAGTTGCGCGCGTTGGTGGCGTCGCGCAGGCCCAGGTAGACGCAGTCGGCGCCGCCGTCAATGGCGGCCTTGAGCGCCGGCAGGCTGCCGGCCGGGCACACCAGCTCCGGGGCGGTGCGGGTGCTCTCGTTGGAGGATGGGGGGATCGCGGTGGCGGTCACGGGCACTTCCTTCGGCGAACGAACGCCATGCGCTGGGCCAGCGTGCGCCGTCATGACCGGACGAGCCGGGCCACGCAGCGCGCCCAGACCGGGCACTGTAGGCCGATCGCCGGCGCCGCGTTATGACCTCGGTCAACCGAAACCGGATATTCCCGAAGAAATCACTCGGGATTGCGCCACGGGCCGGCCCCGGCCCGCGCGCGTTCTGCCGTTCAGCCGGCGCTCAGGGCAGCCGAGTCAGCAGCTGCACGACGCCGGAGAAGTCCTGCCCGCCGCGGCCGGCCTGCTTGTTCAGCGCGTACAGGTTGCGCGCCAGCTCGCCCAGCGGAATGCTGGCGCCCACGCCCATGGCGGCTTCGACCGCCAGGCCCAGGTCCTTGAGCATCAGGTCGTTGCCGAAGCCGCCGCTGTAGCCGCGCGAGGCCGGGGCGTTGGGGTGCACGCCGGGCCAGGGGTTGCAGACTTCGGTGGCCCAGCTGCGGCTGGTGCTGACGGCCATCATGTCGGACAGGGTCTTGGCGTCCAGCCCGTGGGCTACGCCCAGGGCGATGGCTTCGCCGGTGACGGCCATGATCACGCCCAGTGCCATGTTGTTGCACAGCTTGGCCACCTGGCCGGCGCCGGCCGCGCCCATGTGGAAGATGTTCTTGCCCATGGCCTGCAGCACCGGGCGGGCGCGCTCCAGCGCCGCCGCCTCGCCGCCGACGATGAAGGTCAGCGTGCCGGCCGTGGCGCCGGCCACGCCACCCGAGACCGGCGCGTCGATCATAGCCAGCCCGCGCGCGCCGGCGGCCTGGGCCACCTTCTGCGCCGAGGCCGGGGCGATGGTGCTGGAGTCGATCACCAGCGCGCCCGGCTCGATGGCGGCCAGCAGGCCCTCGGCGTCGCCCGTGCCCAGGTACAGGCCCTCGACGTGGCGGCTGGCCGGCAGCATGGAGACCACCACCTGCGCGCCCGCCACGGCGGCGCGCGCCGAGTCGACGGTGGTCACGCCCTGCGCGCGCACCGCGGCCAGCGCGTCGGCGCTCAGATCGAAGGCGCTGACCGCAAAGCCGGCCTTGTGCAGGTTGATGGCCATCGGGCCGCCCATGTGGCCCAGGCCGATGAAGGCGATGCGGGTGGGGGTGCTCATGTGCTGTCTCCTTGAAGCAATGGATGGGGTGTGTACGGGTGCGGGGGGTTCGCTCAAGCCAGGTCGGCCAGCGGGTGGGCGCCGGCAAAGCGCGGCCGCAGGTGGTCTTCGATCCACTGCGGCGTGACCTGCTCCAGCGTGGCCGGCTGCCAGCGCGGCGCCTTGTCCTTGTCGATCAGCAGGGCGCGCACGCCTTCGGCGAAGTCCTCGTGCGCGCAGCAGCCCACCGAGGCCTGCCATTCGAGCCGGAAGGTGTCGGCCAGCGACAGGTGGCGGCAGCGGCGCTGCAGCTCCAGCCCCAGCGCGGCCGAGGTGGGCGAGCCCTTGACGAAGCTGGCGCCGGCCTGGGCCAGCCAGGGGTCGGCATCCTGCGCCAGCGCGGCCAGGCGCGGGGCGATGTCGGCCAGCCGGTCGTGACCGATGACGGCGTTGATGCGTTCCAGGTGGGTGCGCAGCGGCGATGCGGGCAGCGCCGTGCCTTCACCCAGCCGCAGCAGCAGGTGGCTGAGCTGCGCGCCGTCGGCCGCCTGATCGCCCTGCCAGCGCGCCTGGCCGATGGCCTGCAGCAGCGCGCCATGCGCCTCGTGCGGCAGCGCGAAGTCGGCCATGCCGGCAAACAGCGCGTCGGCGGCGTTGATGGAGGCGCCGGTCAGCGCCAGGAAAGGCCCCGCCTTGCCCGGCAGCCGCCCCAGCAGCCAGGAGCCGCCGACGTCGGGGTACAGGCCGATGCCGATCTCGGGCATGGCCAGGCGTGTCTTCGGCGTGGCCACGCGGTGCGAGGCGCCGGCCATCAGCCCGATGCCGCCGCCCATCACGATGCCGTGCCCCCACACCAGCAGCGGCTTGGGGTAGGTGTGGATGCGGTGGTCGAGCCGGTATTCGCGCTCGAAGAAGTCGGCCGCCGCCTGCGGCACGGCGCCCGGCTGCTGCTGGTGCAGCGCGCGGATCTCGCGCGCCAGCGCCACCACGTCGCCGCCGGCGCAGAAGGCCTTGTCGCCAGCGGCGTCGAGCACCACGCCGGCGATCCGCGGGTCGGCCGCCCAGGCCGCCAGCCGCGGGTCGAGCAGATCGACCATGGCCAGCGACAGCGCGTTCAGGCTGGCCGGGGTGTTGAGGGTGGCACGGCCGAAGCGGTGGCCGCTGGCGGTGGCCAGGGTGTCGAACAGGACGGGGGCGTCGGGTGAACTCATGTCGGTTGGGGTTCTCAGTCGGTCAGGCCGTCCAGCGGGGCGTCCTGCAGCAGGCGGCGGGCGATGATCACGCGCATGATCTCGTTCGTGCCTTCCAGGATCTGGTGCACGCGGGCGTCGCGCAGCAGGCGCTCCAGCGGGTATTCGCGGATGTAGCCGTAGCCGCCGTGCAGCTGCAGCGCGTCGTTGATGACGGCAAAACCGGCGTCGGTGGCAAAGCGCTTGGCCATGGCGCAGTAGGTGCTGGCGTCGGGCGCGCCGGCGTCCAGCTTGGCTGCGGCCAGGCGCACCATCTGGCGCGCGGCGACCAGCTCGGTCGCCATGTCGGCCAGCTTGAACTGCAGCGCCTGGAAGCTGGCCAGCGGCTGGCCGAACTGCTTGCGCTCGTGCAGGTAGCGCTGGGCGTGCCGCAGCGCGCCCTGGGCGGCGCCGACCGAGCAGGTGGCGATGTTGATGCGCCCGCCGTCCAGCCCCTTCATGGCGATGCGAAAGCCCTCGCCCTCCTGACCCAGCAGGTGGTCGGCCGGCACGCGCACGCCGTCGAAGCTGATCTGGCGCGTGGGCTGGCTGTTCCAGCCCATTTTTTCTTCCTTCTTGCCGTATTGGATGCCGGGCGCGTCGGCCGGCACCACGAAGGCGCTGATGCCGCCCGCGCCACCCGCGCCGGTGCGTGCCATCAGCACCAGCACGTCGGTGGCGCCCGCGCCGCTGATGAAGGCCTTGCCGCCGTGAATGACGTAGTGGTCGCCGTCGCGCTCGGCGCGCGTCTTGAGCGCGGCGGCGTCGGAGCCGGCGCCCGGCTCGGTCAGGCAGTAGCTGGCCAGCTTCTGGCCGCTGGTCAGCAGTGGCCCCCAGTGCTCGCGCACCGCGGGCGTGGCCCAGGTGCCCAGCATCCAGGTGGCCATGTTGTGGATGGTGATGAAGGCGGTGGTGGACGGGTCGACCGCCGCCATCTGCTCGAACACCAGGGTGGCGTCCAGCCGTGGCAGGGCCAGACCGCCGGCGGACTCGGGCGCGTACAGGCCGCAAAAGCCCAGCTCGCCCGCCTTGGCGATGGCCTCGCGCGGAAAGTGCGCCTCGGCGTCCCAGCGCGCCGCGTGCGGGGCCAGTTCGGCCTGCGCGAACTCGCGCGCGGTGTCGGCAAAGGCCCGTTGCTCCTCGCTCAGTTCAAAGTTCATGCGCGGGTCTCCTTCGATGCTTCTTTTTTTGTAGCTGTTTGCGCTTGCCTGGCGGGCGCAAAAGGCCGAATCAGATGTGGGCCATGTCCATGCAGGCTTGCAGCCGGCGCGGCCGAGGCCAGCGGCCACCGCGCAAGGGTCGTCCCGCGGCGCTGGTGGCGTCCCCCTTCCCGCCAAGCGCAGCCAGAGAAGGGGGAAGGCGCGCAGCGCCTCAGGGGGGTGTGCCTTATTTCAGGCTGATGGTCGTGTTGACGCCGTGGTGCAGCGTGCTGTCGTCGAACCAGCGCGCGGTCACCGTCTTGGTCTGCGTGTAGAACAGCACCACCTGCTTGCCGTAGGGGCCCAGGTCGCCGAGCTTGGAGGCGCGGCTGCCGGTGAACGAGAACAGCGGAACCGGCACCGGCACCGGCAGGTTGATGCCGACCTGGCCGACGTCGATGTCTTCCTGGAACATGCGCGCGGCCGCGCCCGACTGCGTGAAGATGGCCGTGCCGTTGCCGTTGGGGTTGGCGTTGATGAACTCGATGGCCTGCTCCAGGTCGTCGGCGGCCACCACGCACAGCACGGGGCCGAAGATTTCCTGGTCGTAAATGCTCATGCCGGGCTTGACGCCGCTGAAGATCGTGGGCGCGACGAAGTTGCCCTTCTCGAAGCCGGCGATGCTGGGGTTGCGGCCATCCAGCTCCAGCTTGGCGCCTTCCTGCACACCGCGGGCGATCAGGCTCTCCACGCGCTCGCGGGCGGCGCAGGAGATCAGCGGGCCCAGGTCGGCGCCCGGCGTGGCGCCGCCGGACACCTTGAGGGCCTTGGCCTTCTCGACGAACTCGGGCAGCCATTTCTGCGCCTCGCCCACCAGCAGCACCACCGAGATCGCCATGCAGCGCTGGCCGGCGGCACCGAAGGACGCGCCCAGAATGGCGTTGATCGACTGCTCGCGGTTGGCGTCGGGCATGACGATGGCGTGGTTCTTGGCGCCCATCATGCATTGCACGCGCTTGCCGGCCAGGCTGGCGCGGTTGTACACATGGGTGCCGACGCGGGTGGAGCCGACAAAGCTGATCGCCTTGATGTCCTGGTGGTCGCAGATGGCGTTGACCACGTCTTCGCCGCCGTGCACCACGTTGAGCACGCCTGGCGGAATGCCGGCTTCGAGCGCCAGCTCGCACAGGCGCATGGTGACCATGGGGTCTTGCTCGCTGGGCTTGAGCACGAAGGTGTTGCCCGTGGCGATGGCCATGGGGAACATCCACAGCGGGATCATGGCCGGGAAGTTGAACGGCGTGATGCCGGCGCACACGCCCAGCGGCTGCAGCACGGTGTAGGTATCGACGCCGCTGGCCACGTTGTTGGCCAGCTCACCGAGCTGCAGGTTGCCGATGGCGGATGCGTGCTCCACCACCTCCAGGCCGCGGAACACGTCGCCCTCGGCGTCGGGCAGGGTCTTGCCCTGCTCGGCCGTCAGCAGCGCGGCCAGCTCCTTCATGTTCTCGCGGATCAGCTGCTGCAATTTCAGGAAGATGCGCGCGCGGGTGCCGATGGGCGTCTTGCGCCAGGTCTTGAAGGCCTCCTTGGCGTTGGCCACGGCGGCGTTCACCTCGTCGGGCGTGGCAAAGGGCACGCGCGCCAGTACCTGCTGCGTGGCCGGGTTGACCACATCGCGCCACTGGGTGGTCTTGGATTCGACAAACTGGCCATTGATCAGCAGCTTGACGGTGGCGACTTTGGGGGTGGTGGCAGCGTCCATGGGTGTCTCCTGGGATGTGAAGGGAATGGCGGCATGGTAGTTGTGCGAAATTGCCATGGCAATACGCAGACGCGCACTTTGAATCTGCAAAAATGCACAACACGGCGAGGCCGACATGGATTGGGACAACCTGCGTTTCTTCCTGGAACTGGCGCGCGCCGGCACGCTGACGGCCGCCGCGCGCCGCCTGGGGGTGGACCACACCACCGTGGCGCGGCGCCTGCAGGCGCTGGAAAAGCAGGCCGGCGCCACCTTGTTCACGCGCGAGGCCGACGGCCACCGCCTGACCGAGGCCGGCCAGCGCCTGTTGCCCGGCGCGCAGGCCATGGAGCGCGCCGCTCAGCAACTGGCGCTGGGCGCGCCGGCCACCGGCGACGGCCCGGCCGGCGTGGTGCGCCTGGGTGCCACCGAAGGCTTCGGCACCACGCTGCTGGCGCCGCGCCTGGCCTGGCTGACGCGCCAGCACCCGGGGCTGACGCTGGATTTGCTGGCGCTGCCGCGGCTGCTGCACCTGTCGCGGCGCGAGGCCGACATCGTCATTTCGCTGGAGCGCCCGCGCCACGAGACGGTGGTGGTCACCCGCCTGAGCGACTACGCCCTGCACCTGTACGGCCAGCGCGAATACCTGGCGCGCCGGCCGCTGATCCAGCGCCGCGAGGACCTGCGCCACCACGCCTTCGTCAGCTACGTGGACGACCTGCTGTTCACCAAGGAGCTGCAGTTCCTGGGCGAGCTGCACCAGCCGGCGCGCTTTGCCCTGCGCAGCACCAGCATCAGCGCCCAGCTGGAGGCCGTGCGCGCCGGCGCCGGCCTGGCCGTGCTGCCCGCCTTCCTGGCCGACCAGGACCCGACGCTGGCGCGCGTGCTGCCGGCCGAGGGGCGCTTCATCCGCACCTTCTGGATGAGCATGCCGGGCGAGATCCGCCACCAGCCCGCGATCCAGGCGGTGTGGGGCTTTCTGCGCCAGGCGGTGGCCGAGATGCAGCCGCGCCTGCTGCCGCCATGAAGGCCTTTGAGCTACAAATATGAGAGCTGCTGGCGCAGTCTGGGCGGGCGGCGGAGGCCAAAAACACCTCAGACCGTAGAGCGTTCGCTGGCCAGCAGCGCCTGCTTGCGCGCCACGCCCCAGCGGTAGCCGGCCAGCGCGCCGTCGCCGCGCACCACGCGGTGGCAGGGGATGGCCACCGCCAGCACGTTGCTGGCGCAGGCGCGCGCCACGGCGCGGGCGCCCCGTGGCTGGCCGATGCGGCGCGCCAGCTCGGCGTAGCTGACGGTCTGGCCCGCCGGCACCGCGCGCAGCGCCTGCCACACGCGCTGCTGGAAGGCGCTGCCGCGCACGTCCAGCGGCAGATCGAGCCCGAGGGCGGGCTGTTCGACGAAGCCCACCACCCGCGCCACGCGGCGCTCGAAGGCGGCATCGCCCCCCACCAGCCGGGCGCGCGGAAACTGCTGCTGCAACTGCGCCAGCAGCGGCTCCGGCGCGTCGTCCAGGGCGATGGCGCACAGGCCGCGGTCGGTCTCGGCCACCAGGATGGCGCCCAGCGCGCACTGGCCGAGGGCGAAGCGGATCGTCTCGCCGATGCCGCCGGCGCGCCAGGCGCTGGGGGTCATGCCCAGCAGGTCGCGGGCGCTTTCATAGAAGCGGCTGGGGGCGTTGAAGCCGGCGTCGTAGATCGCCTCGGTGACGCTGGCGGCGCCGCCCAGCCGCGCGCGCAGCCGCCCGGCGCGCTGGCCCTGGGCATAGGCGCGCGGCGACACGCCGGTGTGGGCCTTGAACAGGCGCTGGAAGTGCTGCGGCGACAGCCCCGCCGCGCGTGCCAGCGTGGCCAGCGGCGGCGGCGTGTCGGCCGCCTCGATCTGGCGGCAGGCGCGGGTGATCAGCTCGGCGTGGGTCATGGCGGCACTGTAGGGCGCGCCGACGGGCCGCGCCATCCGTTTCTTGCGCCGCCGCGCGTCAGCCCGCGCGGCGCAGCGTGAAGTTCAGGCGCGCCTGGCCGGTCAGCGGGTGCGTGGCGGCGCGGATCGGCGCCACGCCGTGAAAGCGCAGGCGGTCCACGCCGCCCCACACGGCCACGTCGCCGTGGAACAGCGGCACGCGCCGCACCGGGTCGGCGCGGCGCGCGCCGCCCCACAGAAACAGCGCCGGCACGCCCAGCGAGACCGACACGATGGGATGGCCGAAGTCGCGCTCGTTCCTGTCCTGGTGCAGCGTCAGGCGGGTGCCGGTCGCATAGTGGTTGATCAGGCAGGCGTCGGGCGCGAAGCCGGCAAAGCCGGCGGCCGCGGCGGCGCGCTCGGCCAGTCGGGCGAAGGCCTCGGGCAGGGCGGGCCACGGCCGGCCGCTGTCGGGGTCGTCGGCGCGGTAGCGGTAGCCGGCGCGACTGCTGGTCCAGCCCAGCGCGCCGCAGTTGGTCAGCGGCACCGACATGGTCTGGCCGCCAGGCGTGAGCATGTGGCGAAACGGCGCCTGCGCCACCACCGCCTGCAGCGCCGCCCACAACGCATCCACCGTATCCAGCGCCAGGCCGCGCAGCACCACGGCCTGCGCGCCCAGGGGCGTGCGCGCGCCGGCCAGCGGGGCGTCGTCGGCGAACAGGTCGGGCGTCATGGTGGCCGGTGGCTCAAGCCAAACAGGGCTGTGGCGCCCGTGTGTGGCGCGCTGGCAGCTATCAATTTGATATCAAGTGGAAGGTGGCCAGACATACAGCAACCCCAGCGTCATCACCACGTAACGCGCCAGCTTGCCCAGCGCCATCCAGCCGGCGCAGGGCGCGAGCGGCAGGCGCAGCCAGCCGGCCACGGCGCACAGCGGGTCGCCAATGAGGGGCAGGAAGGACAGCACGCAGGCGCGCGGCCCGATGCGCCGCAGCCAGTCCAGCGCGCGCAGGTGCACGGCCGAATGGTGGTATTTGTCAACCACGCGGTGCGCGCCCAGGCCCATCCACCAGGTGACGATGCCTCCCAGGGTGTTGCCCACGGTGGCCACGCCGATCGCCGGCCACAGCAAGTGGGGGTTGAGCTTGACCAGGCCGAACACCGCCGGCTCCGAACCCATGGGCAGCAGCGTGGCGGAGACAAAGGCCACCAGGAACACCGTCGACAGGCCGTATTCGGGCAGGGCGAGGGCGGCCAGCAGTGCGGGGATCCAGGCGTCCATGAGGCCCACAGTGTAGGGAACCTCTGCATAAGCTCCTGCGCCGCGGGCATCCGCGGTCTCGGGCGGTCTGCGGCGTTGCAAATCCTCGCGATGGCTGCGGCCATCGCTGCGGTTCGCGCCTTGCATCCCATCCCGATCCGCAGCGCCTGCTTGCCGCGAGAGCTTATGCAGAGGTTCCATGGGGCAACCGGTGAATCGGCATTTTGATTGCTGAAATATTGGGCAGCTACAATCGCCACCCTCGCCGCGCACCCCCGGTTTCGCCACGCCGCCGCCGCTGCGCTCCACGCCCATGCAGATCGGCCCCCACACCCTCGCCAACACGCTGTTCGTCGCCCCCATGGCGGGGGTGACCGACCGGCCGTTTCGCCAGCTGTGCCGCGCCTTTGGCGCCGGCTACGCGGTCAGCGAGATGGTCACCTCGCGCCCCGATCTGTGGCACACGCTGAAGACCTCGCGCCGCGCCGACCACGCCGGCGAGCCGGGCCCGATCGCGGTGCAGATCGCCGGCACCGACGCGTCCATGATGGCCGAGGCCGCGCGCTACAACATCGAGCGCGGCGCGCGGATCATCGACATCAACATGGGTTGCCCGGCCAAGAAGGTGTGCAACCAATGGGCCGGCAGCGCGCTGATGCAGGACGAGGCGCTGGCGTTGGCCATCGTCGAGGCCGTGGTGGCCGCCTGCGCGCCACACGGCGTGCCGGTGACGCTGAAGATGCGCACCGGCTGGTGCGCCGCCCAGAAGAACGCGCTGCGCATCGCCCGCGCCGCCGAAGGCGCCGGCGTGCAGATGCTCACCGTGCACGGCCGCACGCGCGAGCAGGGTTATCGCGGCGAGGCCGAATACGACACCATCGCCGCCGTCAAGGCCGCGCTGGCCATTCCCGTGGTGGCCAACGGCGACATCGATTCGCCCGCCAAGGCGCTGGCCGTGCTGCGCGCCACCGGCGCCGACGCGCTGATGATCGGCCGCGCCGCGCAGGGGCGGCCCTGGATCTTTCGCGAGATCGCCCACTTTCTGGCCACCGGGCGCGAGCTGGCGCCGCCGCTGGTGCTGGAGGTGCGCCGCGCGCTGCTGGCGCACCTGCAAGACCACTACGGCCTGTATGGCGAGCACACCGGCGTGCGCTCGGCGCGCAAGCACATCGGCTGGTATGTGCGCGGCCTGCCCGGGGGCGAGGCGTTTCGCCAGCGCATGAACCGGATCGACAGCGCCGCCGTGCAGTGGCAGGTGGTGGCGGACTACTTTGAAGAACTGGCCGACACGCACGAGCGCCTGCCCGCGCAGTCGCAACCCGCGCCCGGGGTGGAGGCCCACTGAACCCATGAGCAAGAAACACATCGACGAGTGCCTGCGCGAGAACCTGGAGGCCTACTTTCGCGACCTGCGCGGCACCGAGCCGGGCGGGCTGTACGACATGATGCTGCGCGCCATGGAAAAGCCGCTGCTCGACGTCGTCATGCAGCACGCCGGCCACAACCAGAGCCGCGCCGCCGAATGGCTGGGCATGAACCGCAACACCCTGCGCAAGAAGCTGCTCGAACATGGTCTGGCGGCCAGCGACAAATCCTGAATTGATAGCTGCTCGCGCACGCCAGACAAGCGCTGCAACCGTTTTTGACTTGACAAGAGCCTTGACCATGACCACCGCCCTGATCTCCGTGTCCGACAAGACCGGCATCGTCGACTTCGCCCAGGCCCTGCACGCGCTGGGCGTCAGGCTGCTGTCCACCGGCGGCACGGCCCGGCTGCTGCTGGACGCTGGCCTGCCGGTGACCGAGGTGGCCGAGTACACCGGCTTTCCCGAGATGCTGGATGGGCGCGTGAAGACCTTGCACCCGAAAATCCACGGCGGCCTGCTGGCGCGCCGCGACGTGCCCGCGCACATGGCGGCGCTGGCCGAGCACGGCATCCCCACCATCGACCTGCTGGTGGTCAACCTGTACCCGTTCGAGGCCACGGTGGCCAGGCCCGGCTGCACCCTGCCCGAGGCGATCGAGAACATCGACATCGGTGGCCCGGCCATGGTGCGCAGCGCCGCCAAGAACTGGCGCGACGTGGCGGTGCTGACCGA
>MKTG01000097.1:65862-66467 GCA_001897615.1 Burkholderiales bacterium 68-10 | reverse complement strand
ACCGCATCAGCGACTATGACGGTGCCATCAGCGACTACCTGTCTGCTATCGATTTCGATGCTGCCGACGCTGAAGGGGTACCGGCCAGAAGCCTTTTTCCCGCACAAAGCAATGGCCGATTCGTCAAGCTGCAAGACTTGCGCTACGGCGAGAACGCGCACCAGCAGGCGGCGCTGTACCGCGACCTGCACCCCGCGCCCGGCGCCATCGTCACGGCCCGGCAGCTGCAGGGCAAGGAGCTGTCCTACAACAACATCGCCGACGCCGATGCCGCCTGGGAATGCGTCAAGAGCTTCGAGGCGCCGGCCTGCGTGATCGTCAAGCATGCCAACCCCTGCGGCGTGGCGGTGGCGGGTGGCGCGCTGGCGGCCTATCAAAAGGCCTTCCAGACCGACCCGACCAGCGCCTTCGGCGGCATCATCGCCTTCAACGTGCCGGTCGACGGCGCCGCCGCCGAGGCGGTGAGCCAGCAGTTCGTCGAGGTGCTGATGGCGCCCGACTTCACCGCCGAGGCACTGGCCGTGTTCCAGGCCAAGCCCAACGTGCGGGTGCTCAAGATTGCGCTGGACGGCGTGCAACGCGATGGCCCCACGCCCTGGGCGCGT
>MKTG01000097.1:55072-65834 GCA_001897615.1 Burkholderiales bacterium 68-10 | reverse complement strand
AGATGGTGACGAAGAAGCAGCCCACCCCCGAGCAGATCGAGGACCTGCTGTTCGCCTGGAAGGTGGCGCAATACGTCAAGAGCAACGCCATCGTCTTCTGCGCCGACGGCATGACGCTGGGCGTGGGTGCCGGGCAGATGAGCCGGCTCGACTCGGCCCGCATCGCCAGCATCAAGGCCGAGGCGGCGGGGCTTTCCCTGAAGGGCTCGGCGGTGGCCAGCGACGCCTTCTTCCCGTTCCGCGACGGGCTGGACGTGGTGATCGACCACGGCGCCGCCTGCGTGATCCAGCCCGGCGGCTCGATGCGCGACCAGGAGGTGATCGACGCCGCCGACGAGCGCGGCATCGCCATGGTGTTCACCGGGGTGCGGCATTTCCGGCATTGAGGCGGTGCCGTCCCGTGGTGCCGCTCGCCGCGCCCTGCGGCCACTGGCCCCAGCGGGTGGGTCGCCGACAGCGATCGACAGGGTGGTTTTCGACCGCCCGGCCAGCACTGTTCCTGAATCCCGGACAATCGGCCCATGAACTGGCTGGATCAGGTGAAGTGGGACGCGCAGGGCCTGGTGCCCGTGATCGCGCAGGAGCAGGGCACGGGCGACGTGCTGATGTTCGCCTGGATGAACCGCGAGGCGCTGGCGCAGACCGCCGAGCTGGGCCGCGCCGTGTACTACAGCCGCTCGCGCGGCAAGCTGTGGTTCAAGGGCGAGGAATCCGGCCACGTGCAGCAGGTGCACCAGATCCGCATCGACTGCGACCACGACGTGGTGCTGCTCACCGTCACCCAACTGGGCCACCAGCCGGGCATCGCCTGCCACACCGGCCGGCACAGCTGCTTCTACAGCGTGCTGCAAGACGGCGCCTGGCAGGCGGTGGAGCCGGTCTTGAAGGATCCCGAATCCATCTATAAATAAGGGCCATGAATTCGCAAGACGTGCTGGCCCGCCTGACGGCCGTGATCGACAGCCGGCGCCCCGCCGCCGGTGGTGACCCCGAGCGCAGCTATGTCGCGCGCCTGCTGCACAAGGGGCCCGACGCCTTTCTCAAGAAGATCGGCGAGGAGGCCACCGAAGTGGTGATGGCCGCCAAGGACGCCGAGCACGGCGGCCCGCGCGACAAGGTGCTCGCCGAGATGGCCGACCTGTGGTTCCACGGCATGGTGGCGCTGGCGCACTACGGTTTCTCGGCCGCCGACGTGGTGGCCGAGCTGGCGCGCCGCGAAGGACTCTCAGGCCTGGAAGAAAAGGCGCTGCGCAAGGTGCGCGAGCGCGAAGCCGATGACCCTTCATCCCGAGGAGCCCGATCATGAGCCGCAACGACATCATCGACGTGGAGCCGGTGGGCAGCCGGCGCGAGGACTCGCTCAAGACCTGGGGCTGGGTCAGCTATCTGCTGCACCTGATCGTAGCCGTGGCGGCGGTGGTGCCGGGGGCGCAGGTCAGCATCGCGCTGCTGGTCATCGCCCTGGTGCTGGACCTGGTGAAGAAGGACGACGCCGTCGGCAGCTGGCAGGCCAGCCACTTCAGCTGGCGCATCCGCTCCGTGCTGTGGGCCGGCGTGCTCTACGTGGTGACGTTCCCGCTGTTCCTGCTGTTCTATCTGCCGGGGGCGATCGCCTGGGCCATCATCTCGATCTGGTTCCTCTACCGCATCGTGCTGGGCATGGTGCGCATGAACGCCGGGCGCCCCGTCGAGCACTGAGCGGGCGCGGACACCGGCCCATGCCCAGCAGCCCCCCCAGGAGCGGAGCGAAGCCGCCGCGCGGCGCGCGGGCGCAGCGCCCCTTGAACCTGGCCCTGCAGGGCGGCGGCGCGCACGGCGCCTTCACCTGGGGCGTGCTCGACGCCTTGCTGGAAGACGGCCGCTTCCGGTTCGACGGCCTGTGCGGCACCAGCTCCGGTGCCATGAACGCGGTGGCGCTGGCGCACGGCCTGGTGTCGGCCCTGGCGGACGGCGCCGACGACCGGCAGGCCCGCGAGGCGGCGCGGCGGGCCTTGCGCCGCTTCTGGGACGAGATCGGCGCCATGGGCAGCTTCGTGGCTGGCGTGCCGCTGGCCGGGGCCAACCTGTGGCTCAACATGATCAGCCCGTGGATGTCGCCCTACCAGGTCAATCCGTTCGGCGTCAACCCGCTGCAGCGTCTGCTCGAGCGACAGATCGACTTCGATCTGCTGCGCCGTCAGCGTCAGCTGCGCCTGTTCGTCAACGCCACCCACGTGCGCACGGGGCGCGGCGAGGTGTTCACCGCCGAGCGCCTGTCGGCCGACGCGGTGATGGCCTCGGCCTGTCTGCCGTCCAGCTTCAAGGCGGTGGAGATCGAGGGCGAGCACTACTGGGACGGCGGCTACTCGGGCAACCCGCCAATCCACCCGCTGATCTACCACACCGACACGCGCGACGTGCTGATCGTGCGGATCACGCCCGGCGTCGTGCCTGCGCTGCCGCAGGACGCCTTCGGCATCACCGACCGGGTGGCCGAGATCACCTTCAACGCCAGCCTGCTGGCCGAGCTGCGGGTCATCAAGTTCGTGCGCCAGCTGCTGGCCGACGGGCGGTTTCCCGCCGGCCGGCACAAGAACGTGCTGCTGCACCACATCGACGGTGGCGATGCGATGGCCGACTTTGGCTCGGCCACCAAGGTGCGCTTCGAGTCGGCCTTCATCGGCCGGCTGTTCGAGCTGGGGCGCGCCGCGGCGCAGCGCTGGCTGGCGCAGGATGCCGGCCATGTCGGGGTGCGTTCCAGCATCGACCTGGCGCTCGACGCCGACCAGCGCCCGAGCGCCCGGCGCAGCACGCGTGAACGCCGTCGTGCCTGACCCCGTCCCGCCGTTTTCCTTCAAGGCCTTCCCTGATGACTTCCATGAGCGCCCATTCCGATTCGAACTGCATCTTCTGCAAGATCGTTGCCGGCCAGATTCCGTCGCGCAAGGTGTACGAGGACGACGAGCTGTTCGTCTTCCACGACATCAACCCCTGGGCGCCGGTGCACTTCCTGATCGTGCCCAAGACTCACCTGGTCTCCATGGCGCATGTCGGCCCGGAGCACGAGGCGCTGCTCGGCCGCATCATGGCGCTGGCGCCCAGGCTGGCGCTGGAGCAGGGCTGTCAGCCGTATCCCGACGGCGGCTTTCGCATCGTGGTCAACACCGGGGCCCAGGGCGGCCAGGAAGTGCACCACCTGCACGTGCACGTGCTGGGTGGGCCACGCCCCTGGGCGCGCGGCTGAAGCGGCTGGCCGCCCGGGCTGCGGCGGGCACACCGGCGCGCCGTTCGCGGGTGGCCGATCGGCCGCGGGCCGCCGGCATCACCGGGCCGGAACCCGGTGCGCCCCTGGCCGTCTAAAATCCTTGGTGGTCGCGCCATTCCATCATCGGCGCAAGGAGTTGCAACATGGGTACTTTTTCGATCTGGCACTGGCTGGTCGTGCTGCTGATCGTGGTCATGATCTTCGGCACCAAGAAGCTCAAGAACATCGGCTCCGACCTGGGCGGCGCCGTCAAGGGCTTCAAGGACGGCATGAAGGATGGCGCCGCCGAGGCCGACGCGCCGCCGGCCGGTCAGGTGACCAACGCCGCCGCGGCCAAGGACACCATCGACGTCCAGGCCAAGGAAAAGAGCTGATTGCGTCGCGTGTCACCCGTTTCGCGCCCGGCGTGCCCTGTCCGCCAGGCGCTTGGCGCTCCCCGTTGAAGCTTCCCAGCGATGCTTGATCTCGGCATTTCCAAGATGGCGCTGATCGGCGCCGTGGCGCTGATCGTCATCGGCCCCGAGAAGCTGCCGCGCGTGGCGCGCACGGTGGGCACGCTGCTGGGCAAGGCCCAGCGCTACGTGGCCGACGTCAAGTCCGAGGTCAACCGCGCCATGGACCTGGACGAGCTCAAGAAGATGAAGGAGTCGGTCGAAGCGGCCGGCCGCGAAGTCGAGCAGGGCATCCACTCCACCAAGGCGGCGTTCGAAAGCGACTGGAGCGAGGCCACGGCGGGGCTGGGCGGCGACGGCGAGGGCGCGTCGGGCGCTTCCTCCTGGGAGCCGCCGCCGCCGCAGTACCGGCGCCCCGACAAGAACTGGCGCCTCAAGCGCGGCGCCACGCCACAGTGGTACAAGCAGCGCCACGGCGTGCGCCGGCAGGTGCAGTCGGGCGCGGCGCGCGTGGCGCGCTACCGACCGAAGAGACCATGACAGATGAGGCCTGAGCTCGCCGCTGGCGCTGCATGGATGACGAATGGGCTTCATTTGTCACCCACGCGGTCAAGCGGCGAAGTCCTGGCTCATCGCACCGCGTGAAGATGTCCGACTCCAAACCCGAATCCGAGGACGAACTGGCCGGCACCGAGCAGCCCTTCGTCGCCCACCTGATGGAGCTGCGCGACCGGCTGATCAAGTCGATGGTGGCCATCGGGGTGGTGGCGGGCGCGCTGGCGCTGTTCCCGGGGCCGGGCGCGCTGTACGACCTGCTGGCGGCGCCGCTGGTGGCGCACCTGCCGCAGGGGGCGACCATGATCGCCACCTCGGTCATCTCGCCCTTCATGGTGCCGCTGAAGATCCTGCTGATGGCCGCCTTTCTGGGGGCGCTGCCGGTGGTGCTCTACCAGGTCTGGGCCTTCGTGGCGCCGGGGCTGTATTCGCACGAGAAGCGGCTGGTGCTGCCGCTGGTGGTTTCCAGCACGCTGCTGTTCTTCGCCGGCGTGGCGTTCTGCTACTTCCTGGTGTTCGGCAAGGTGTTCACCTTCATCCAGAGCTTCGCGCCCAAGTCGATCACGGCGGCGCCCGACATCGAGGCCTACCTGAGCTTCGTGCTCACCATGTTCCTGGCCTTCGGCCTGGCCTTCGAGGTGCCGATCGCCGTGGTGGTGCTGGCGCGGCTGGGGGTGGTGAGCATCGAGCAGCTCAAGAGCTTCCGGGGTTATTTTGTCGTCCTGGCCTTCGTCATCGCCGCCATCGTCACGCCGCCGGACGTGGTGTCGCAGCTGGCGCTGGCCATTCCGATGTGCCTGCTGTACGAGGTCGGCATCTGGGCCGCGCGCCTGTTCATCAAGCACACCGCCGCTCCCGAGGACCCGGCACCGGCGACCAAGCCGTGAGCCGCCTGGTGCTCCTAGGCGGGCACTATCGATATTGGGGTCAAATCAGGCGCTGGCGCATGTCCATCAAGCGTCAGTAGCTATTATATTTGTAGTATTCAGCGGGGCGCTGGCGACTGGCGCGGTCGCGGCCGCTGGGCCGGCGTGACGGACGCCTGCACCGGCTCGCCGCGCCGCTCCAGCGTGAAGGGCACCGCCTGGCCCGGCGCCAGCGCGGCGATGCGCGACAGCAGCTCGGACACGGTGCGCGTGGGCTGATCGCCCACCTGGGTGATGACGTCGCCCGGCCGGATGCCGGCCTGCGCCGCCGGGCCGTTGCCCAGCACGCCGGTGATGATCACGCCCTGCTCGGCCTTGACGCCGAAGGTCTGCGCCAGCTCGGGCGTCAGCTCGCCCGGCTCGACGCCGATCCAGCCGCGCACCACCTGGCCGTTCCTGACGATGCTCTCCATCACCTGCCGCGCCGTGGACACTGGGATGGCAAAGCCGATGCCCATGCTGCCGCCCGAGCGCGAATAGATGGCGGTGTTGATGCCCATCAGGTGGCCGCCGATGTCGGTCAGCGCGCCGCCCGAGTTGCCGGGGTTGATGGCGGCGTCGGTCTGGATGAAGTTCTCGAAGGTGTTGATGCCCAGCTGGTTGCGCCCCAGCGCGCTGACGATGCCGCTGGTCACCGTCTGGCCGACGCCGAACGGGTTGCCGATAGCCAGCACCTGGTCGCCCACCTGCAGCTGGTCGGAATTGCCCAGCGTCATCACCGGCAGCTTGTCCAGGCTGATCTTGAGCACCGCCAGGTCGCTTTCCGGGTCGGTGCCGATCACCTTGGCGCTGGTGCGGCGGGCGTCGGGCAGCACCACCTCGATCTCGTCGGCGCCCTCCACCACGTGGTTGTTGGTCAGCACATAGCCCTCGGGGCTCATGATGACGCCCGAGCCCAGGCCGGTCTGCTGCTGCTCGCCGCGGTCGCCGAAGAAGAAGCGGAACCACGGATCGTTGGCCGCCGGGTGGCGCGCCGAGGTGTTGATGCTGACCACCGCCGGCGCCGCCTGGCGCACGGCGGCGCTGAAGCTTCCGGGCGTGGGGCTGGCGCCGGTCGGCGCGGCCGGCGCTTCCAGGATCGAGATCGTCCCGGTGCTGCCCGGCACGGCACGCGGGTTGCCCAACCACTGCGGCTTCAGCGTGGCGACCACGAACCAGGCGGCCAGCAGCACCGTGACGGCTTGGGCAAAGACGAGCCAGAGGCGTTTCATGAGGAAGTCCGATGCGAAGCGTGTAAAGGCACGCCCACAGGCGCGCGCACAGGGCCGAAATTGTAGGGCGCCGCCTGCAATGGCAAGGTCTGGCGCGCCGGGTCGGCTGTGGGCAGCCCGTGGTCGTCGGCGACCGCGGCGGCGCTCTCTTGGTCCGGATCCATCGCGGCCAAGGCTGCTCCGACGTCCACCGGCGCACTGCGCGCGTCATCCAAGGGCGGCGGCGTCAGCCACCCACGGGGCGCGCCACTACCTCATTTCGAACAGCTCCTGGTGGAACGCATCCGCCGGCAGCCCGTGCGCCGTCAGGTCCTTGCGCAGCGCTTGGCCGAAGCTCGCCGGGCCGCAGAACCAGACGCTGGACTCGCGCCACCGCGGCACGGCGGCGCGCAGGCGCTCGCCCGACAGGCGGCCATCGCGCGCGTCCACCAGGATGTGCAGGCGGATGCCAGCGGCCTCGGCGTCGGCCCGCATCCTGGCCAGCGCGGCTTCGTCCGCCACGGCCGTGCTGTGGAACAGGTCGATCTCGCGCCCGTCACCGCCTTCGCGCGCCAGTTCGTTCATGCGCGCGATGAAGGGCGTGATGCCAATGCCGGCGCCGACCCAGATCTGGCGCCGCTGAGCGCCGCCGAAGGTGAAGCAGCCATAGGGGCCCTCCACCGTCACGCGCTCGCCCACGCGCAGCGTGTCGGCCAGGGTGCGGGTGTAGTCGCCCAGTGCCTTGGTGACGAAGACGATGCGGCGCTCGCCTGCGTCCCAGGCCGAGGCGATGGTGTAGGGGTGCGCCCCTTCGGCGCGTGTGCGGGTGACGAAGGCGAACTGCCCCGGCTGGTGGCCGTGCCAGCGCTCGTCCATGCGCAGCGTGGATTGCAGCACCTGCAGGGCCGGGTAGGGGTGCAGCGCCTCGATCGTGCCCTGCGCCCGGCGGCCCGCGCCGACCTGGCGCGTGAGCACCCGCAGCGCCGACACCGTGCCCGCCGCCACCAGCAGCGCCATCACCCAGCCGATGGGCTGCGTCCAGTAGTCGAACCGGATGAGTACCACGGTGTGAAAGGCCAGCACCAGATAGGCCACCGCCAGCAGGGTGTGCGTCTTGGCGAACAGGCGGTAGGGAAAGCGCTTGATCAGCGCCAGCACGATCAGCACCACGGCGGCGTAGAAGGCCCATTCGCCCAGCCCCTCGGCCGTGCCGCGCCAGCCGCCCAGCACGGCTTCCAGGCCGGTGGTCTGGGGGCGCGGTCCGCGCTGCGGGCGCTCCAGCCAGCCCCAGCCGACGGCCCATTTGGGACCCTTGGCCCACAACCAGTGCGTCACCGACAGCATCAGCGCGCCGATACCCAGCCATTTGTGCAGGCGGTACATCTTGTCCAGCCCGCCCAGGAGCGGCTCCAGCGCCGCCGGGCGTGCCGCCAGCAGCATGGCAACCGACATCATGCCCATGGCCAGCACGCCGCTGTACTGCACCCACACCGTGCGCAGGGCAAACAAGCCGGCCTGCGCCGGCCACAGCGTGTCGGCCAGCAGCCACAGGGCGGTGAGACCGCCGATCAGCAACCAGAAAGTCCAGGTGATTTTTCTCATCGCGTTTTCTTTGCGGGTGGGGAGACCCGCGTTCTGTTTTTTCCCTTGGAACACCATTCTCGGCCCCGGCATTGAAGGCGCTGCGAACCTTGCGTGAACGCCGGGTAAAGTCGATTCGTCGCAGGCCATGGGCGGCCCATGGTCGACAATGCCGCCATGTCAGCACTGCTCCCCAGTATCGACCGTGCCGCGCTGCTGGCGGCTTGCAACGCGGAGCTGCGCCCCGAGCAGTTCAAGGACTACGGCCCCAACGGCCTGCAGGTGGAGGGCAAGCCGCGCATCGGCAAGATCGTCAGCGGCGTCACCGCCAGCCGGGCCCTGATCGACGCCGCCATCGCCGCCGGTGCCGACGCCCTTTTTGTGCACCACGGCCTGTTCTGGCGCGGCCAGGACGGCACCGTCACCGGCTGGATGAAGCAGCGCCTGCAGCGCCTGCTGGCGCACGACATCAACCTGCTGGCCTACCACCTGCCGCTGGACGCCCACCCCACGCTGGGCAACAACGCCCAGCTGGGCCAGCGCCTGGGCCTGCTGGCCACCGGGCGCTTCGGCGAGCAGGAGCTGGGCTTCATCGGCCATCCGGCCGCGGGCCCCGGCTTCGACGACGCGCAGGCGCTGGCGCATCATCTGGAGCATGTACTGAATCGGCCTGTCACGCAGGTAGGGCAAGCGCAAACAGCTATTAAAAATATAGCTTGGTGCAGCGGCGGGGCGCAGGGCTACTTCGAAGCCGCCATCGCCGCTGGGGCGCAGGCCTTCATCATCGGCGAAATCTCGGAGCCGCAGGCGCATCTGGCGCGCGAGTGCGGCGTGGTCTTCTACGCCTGTGGCCACCACGCCACCGAGCGCTACGGCGCCCCGGCCATGGCGGCCCATGTGGCGGCGCGGCTGGGGATCGCGCACCAGTTCATCGAGATCGACAACCCGGCATGAGCGCGCTCTTGCAGCGATGCCAGATGCTTTTAAAAACATAGCTGCTGGCGCATTTTGGGTGCTGGTTACAGCCGAATTTGACCATGAATAAACCACTGGCCATCACCATGGGCGACGGCGCCGGCATCGGGCCGGAAACCATCGCCAAGGCGTTCCGCGACGCGCCCGATCTGCTGCGCGGTTGCTTTGTCGCCGGCGACCTGGCCACGCTGCGGCGCGCCGCGGCCGTGGTGAGCGAAGGCGGCGTGAGCCTGCCCGTGGCCGCGCTGGAGCAGCCGGCCGAGGCGCTGGCGGCGCCGCCGCGCTGCGTGCCGGTGCTGCAGGTGGTCGAGCCGCGGGTGCCGGCGCCGTTCGGGCGCATCAGCGCGCCGGCCGGCCGCGCCGCCGGCGACTGCGTGGTCTGGGCCGCGCGCGCGGCGCTGCGTGGCGAGCTGGCGGGCCTGGTCACCGCCCCGCTGCACAAGGAGGCGCTGGCCGCCGCCGGCGCGCCCTACGACCGCTACCCGGGCCACACCGAGCTGCTGCAAGCCGTGGCGGCCGAGCACCTGGGCGTGCCGGTGGCGCGGCTGCCGGTGCGCATGATGCTGGCCAACGACGAGCTGCGCACCGTGCTGGTCAGCATCCACGTCTCGCTGCGCGAAGCCATTGAGCAGGTAAGCAGTGGCAACATCGCGGAAACCCTGCGCATTACGCACGAAGCCGTGGCGACGGCGCTACAGCGGCCGCCGCGCATCGCGGTCGCCGGGCTGAACCCGCACGCCGGCGAGGGCGGGCTGTTCGGGCGCGAGGAAATCGAGGTCATCGCCCCGGCGATCGCCGCCGCCCGCGCGCGCGGCATCGACGCGCACGGCCCCTTCGCGCCCGACACCGTGTTCATGCGCGCGCGCGGCTTCGCCGAGTTCGACGTGGTGGTGGCCATGTACCACGACCAGGGCCTGATCCCGGTCAAGTACCTGGGGGTGGAGCAGGGCGTCAACGTCACGCTGGGCCTGCCCCTGGTGCGCACCAGCCCCGACCACGGCACGGCGTTCGACATCGCCGGCAGCGGCCGGGCGGACGCCGCCAGCCTCATCGCGGCCGTGCGCATGGCGCGCCAGCTTGCACCATGAAAAACGCCCGCCGCGCAGTGCGGACGGGCGCCAGATGCTATAAATTAGATAGCTATCGAACGGTACGGACTCAGCGCTTCAGACTGTCGCGGATCTCGCGCAGCAGTTGCACCTCTTCCGCCGGTTCGGCCGGCGCCGGCTCGGCGGCGGCCGGTTCTTCCTTCTTCAGCCGGTTGATCTGCTTGACCATCATGAAGATGATGAAGGCCAGCAGGATGAAGTTGACCAGGATGGTGATGAAGTTGCCGTAGGCGAACACCGCACCGCCCTTCTTGGCCTCTTCCAGGCTCAGGCCCGCCGCCTGGCCGGCCAGCGCGATGTAGTAATTGGAAAAATCCAGTCCGCCGAACAGCTTGCCGACCACCGGCATGATCAAATCGCCAACGATCGAGTCGACGATCTTGCCGAACGCGCCGCCGATGATCACGCCCACCGCCAGATCGATGGCGTTGCCCTTGACGGCGAACTCTCTGAACTCCTGCATCATGCCCATGCGCATCCCCTTCGAGGTTGTTGAATAGGGCCACAGTATTGCCGGCGGCTGATCCGTGTCAATCCTGCGCCGGATGGCGGGCGGTGCGCCGAAGACGCTCCGCTACAATCGACCGTTGATTACGAGATAAAAAAACCTGCCAGAGGAACCCCCCATGAGTGATGTCCCTGCAAGCACCTTCACCCCCGCACCCATGGACAGCAGCAAGCGCACGTGGCTGATCGCGTCCAGTTGCGCGGGCGCGGCTGGCGCCGCGGCCTTGGCCACCCCCTTCGTCACCAGCTTCGCGCCGTCCGAGCGGGCCAAGGCGGCGGGCGC
>MKTG01000097.1:35300-55018 GCA_001897615.1 Burkholderiales bacterium 68-10 | reverse complement strand
CGGAGCAGATGGCGACGCTGAAGGGCCTCGACGGCCAGCTGGCCGACCCGAACTCCGAGCGCACCGCCTTCCCCACGCCCGACTACGCCCGCAACGAGGCGCGCGCCCGCCAGGAGCACCCCGAACTGCTGGTGGTGGTCGGCATCTGCACCCACCTGGGCTGCTCGCCGGTCGACAAGTTCCAGACCGGCGCCCAGCCCTCGCTGCCCGACGACTGGAAGGGCGGCTTCTTCTGCCCCTGCCATGGCTCCACCTTCGACCTGGCCGGTCGCGTGTTCAAGAACAAGCCCGCGCCCGACAACCTTGAAGTGCCGCCCTACGCCTATCTCTCCGACGCCAGGCTGCTGATCGGCGAAGACAAGAAACAAGGATAAACAGAGGCGGTCATGGCTGAATTCAAGGAAATCTCCCCCAACGCCCCGCTGGGTGCCAAGCTGCACAACTGGTTCGACAACCGGTTCCCGACGCTGTTTGCGGAATACCGCAAACACATGTCGGAGTACTACGCGCCGAAGAACTTCAACTTCTGGTACTTCTTCGGCTCGCTGGCCATGCTGGTGCTGGCGATCCAGATCGTCACCGGCATCTTCCTGGTGATGCACTACAAGCCCGACGCCGCCAAGGCCTTCGAGTCGGTCGAGTACATCATGCGCGACGTGCCGGGCGGCTGGTTCATCCGCTACATGCACTCCACCGGCGCCTCGGCGTTCTTCGTCGTGGTCTACCTGCACATGTTCCGCGGCCTGATGTATGGCAGCTACCGCAAGCCGCGCGAGCTGGTCTGGATCTTCGGCTGCGCCATCTTCCTGGCGCTGATGGCCGAGGCCTTCATGGGCTACCTGCTGCCCTGGGGCCAGATGTCCTACTGGGGCGCGCAGGTGATCGTCAACCTGTTCTCCGCCATCCCCTTCATCGGCCCCGACCTGGCACTGCTGATCCGCGGCGACTACGTGGTGGGCGACGCCACCCTGAACCGCTTCTTCAGCTTCCACGTCATCGCCGTGCCGCTGGTGCTGATCGGCCTGGTGGTGGCGCACCTGCTGGCGCTGCACGACGTCGGCTCCAACAACCCCGACGGCATCGAGATCAAGAAGGGCCCCAAGGGCAACCGCTGGTCGCCCGACGCGCCGGCCGACGGCATTCCCTTCCACCCCTACTACTCGGTGCACGACATCGTCGGTGTGAGCGTGTTCCTGATGGCTTTCTTCGCCGTCGTGTTCTTCGCGCCGGAAATGGGCGGCTACTTCCTTGAATACAACAACTTCATCCCGGCCGACCCGCTGGTGACGCCGGCGCACATCGCCCCGGTGTGGTACTTCACCCCGTTCTACTCGATGCTGCGCGCCACCACCGACCTGATGGTCAACGTGCTGTGCGTCATCATCGCGCTGGCCGTGGTGCTGGGCTTCGTCAAGTGCCGCTGCGCCACGGCGTTCAAGATCGGCGCCGCCGTCGCCGGCCTGGTCGCCATCGCCCTGCTCAAGACCTTCGACGCCAAGTTCTGGGGCGTGGTGGTGATGGGCGGCGCCGTCATCATCCTGTTCTTCCTGCCCTGGCTGGACCGCAGCCCGGCGCGCTCGATCCGCTATCGCCCGGATTGGCACAAGTGGGTGTACGCGGTGTTCGTGATCTGGTTCCTGATCCTCATGGTGCTGGGCATCATGGTGCCGGGCCCGATCTTCGGCACGCCGTCGCTGGCTTGGCTCACCAACGAACTGGTGGCGATGGTGGGGACGCTGTTTTACTTCGGCTTCTTCCTGCTGATGCCGTGGTGGAGTCAGCTGGGCACGCCCAAACCCGTACCGGATCGCGTGACCTTCAAGCCGCACTGAAGAGGCAGGAGAAAAACATCATGAACCTTTGGAAGAAACTGCTCTTCGGCATGGCGCTGGCGCTGCAACTGGCGGGCGCGCAGGCCGCCGGCGGCGGCATGGCCTGGGACAAGGCCCCCGGCAAGACCAACGACCTGGCCAGCCTGCAAAACGGCGCCAAGATCTTCGTCAACTACTGCCTGAACTGCCATTCGGCGGCCTTCATGCGCTACAACCGCCTGAAGGACATCGGCCTGACCGAGGCGCAGATCAAGGACAACCTGCTGTTCACTGGCGATAAGGTCGGCGACATGATGAAGGCCGCGATCGACCCGATTCAGGCCAGGGCCTGGTTCGGCGCCAACCCGCCGGACCTGACGGTGATCGCCCGTTCGCGCGCCGGCGCCGGCGGCACGGGCCGCGACTACATCTACACCCTGTTCCGCAGTTACTACCGCGATGGCGGCACGCCGACCGGCTGGAACAACCTGGCCTTCCCCAACATCGGCATGCCCCATCCGTTGTGGGAGCTGCAGGGCGAGCGCCGCCCGGTGTTCGACACCCGCGAGGAGCACGGCCAGCAGGTCAAGGTGTTCACCGGCAAATGGGAGCAGGTGACGCCCGGTACCGTGTCCGAACAGGAGTACAACACCATGGTCGGTGACTTGGTCAACTACCTGACCTGGATGGGCGAGCCGGCGCAGAACCAGCGCGTGGCCATCGGCGTGTGGGTCATGCTGTTCCTGCTGCTGTTCACCTTCATCGCCTGGCGCCTGAACGCGGCGTACTGGAAAGACGTCACCTAAGCGTCCTTGTTCAATCCCCGGTCTGACCGGGTCTGCGGAGTGGGGCGACGCTGCCAGCAGCGCCACCTCACTCCTTCGGTTTTAAGGAGCCCTGCCTCATGATGGTGCTGTATTCCGGTACGACCTGTCCCTTTTCCCACCGTTGCCGCTTCGTGCTGTTCGAAAAGGGCATGGATTTCGAGATCCGCGACGTCGATCTGTACAACAAGCCCGAGGACATCAGCGTGATGAACCCCTACGGGCAGGTGCCGATCCTGGTCGAGCGCGACCTCATCCTGTACGAGTCGAACATCATCAACGAGTACATCGACGAGCGCTTTCCTCACCCGCAGCTGATGCCGGGTGACCCGGTGGATCGCGCGCGCGTGCGCCTGTTCCTGCTCAACTTCGAGAAGGAGCTGTTCACCCACGTCAGCACGCTGGAGAGCCGCGCCACCAAGAGCAACGAGCGCGCCCTGGAAAAGGCGCGCGGCAGCATTCGTGACCGTCTGACGCAGATGGCGCCGGTGTTTCTGAAGAACAAGTTCATTCTGGGCGAAAACTTCTCCATGCTGGACGTGGCCCTGGCACCGCTGCTGTGGCGCCTGGACTACTACGGCATCGACCTGTCCAAGAACGCCGCCCCCCTGTTGAAGTACGCCGAGCGTATCTTCTCGCGCCCCGCGTTCATCGAGGCGCTGACGCCGTCCGAGAAGGTGATGCGCAAGTAAGACCCGGGCCAGACGGATGAACGCGCTCGACTCCAACTCTACCCGCCCGTACCTGATCCGGGCGCTCTACGAGTGGTGCACTGACAATGCGCTCACGCCGTTCATCGCCGTGCTCGTCGACGCCACCGTGCAGGTGCCGCGCGAGTACGTGCAGAACGGCGAAATCGTCCTCAACGTGAGCTTTGACGCCACCAGTGGCCTCAAGCTCGGCAACGAATTCATCGAATTCAAGGTCCGCTTCGGCGGCGTGCCGCGCGACATCAGCGTGCCGGTGGACCGCGTGATCGCCATCTACGCCCGTGAGAACGGCCAGGGCATGGCGTTTCCGGTGCCGGTGGCGCAGTCGTCGGAGGACGACGCCACCGACGAGCCCGAGGCCCCGGCCAGCGCAGCGGCCGCGCCTGCGCCCGGTATCGCGGCACCACGCGGCGGCATCCAGCTGGTGCCCACGGCGGCCACTGCCGAAGACGACGGCGGTGTCCCGACCGACCCGCCCACGCCGCCACGCCAGCGCCCCGCGCTCAAGCGCGTCAAGTGATACGGGATGAGCCAGCGGCTAGAATCGCTGCGCCATCCACGCCGGTTTAGCTCAGCTGGTAGAGCACCCGCCTTGTAAGCGGTAGGTCGTCAGTTCGAATCCGACAACCGGCACCACACCCCAGCCCGCATCGTCAGCCGACGGTGCGGGCTTTTTGCTGATCGGCGCCGGATGCGGCGCCACAGCGATGTGCCATGGGGTCGGCCATCGACGTTGCACCGCCGTCACAGCGAGCCGCCCACGGGGCGTAGGGGACTGGCCTGCCCGGAGGGACTCGAACCCCCGACCTGCTGCTTAGAAGGCAGCTGCTCTATCCAGTTGAGCTACGGGCAGTGAAACGAAAACAGGCCCGCCGAAGCGGGCCTGTGTGTTCGATGGTCGGAGCGGCGGGATTCGAACTCGCGACCCTCTGCTCCCAAAGCAGATGCGCTACCAGGCTGCGCTACGCTCCGACAAGGGGCGCATTCTACCTTGTCCGCTCACCCCATCGGCCGGCGTGGACAGGGCGGTCGCCCGTATGGTCGACAGCTATATTTGTGATAGCTGCCGGCGCTTGCTGGACGGGCGCGAGCGGTCGATTGCATTTTTAGGCTCAGCTGCCGCGCGTGACCGGCATCTCCACCGCCTTGGCGCCCGGCATGTGCTTGGCCAGCTCCAGCTTGGCGATGGCGTTGCGGTGCACCTCGTCGGGGCCGTCGGCCAGGCGCAGGGTGCGCTGGTGCGCGTACATCGAGGCCAGCGGGAAGTCGTTGCTGACGCCGCCGCCGCCGTGCGCCTGGATGGCCCAGTCGATGACCTTGGTGGAGACGTTGGGGGCCACCACCTTGATCATCGCGATCTCGGCCTGCGCCACCTTGTTGCCCACGGTGTCCATCATGTAGGCGGCCTTCAGCGTGAGCAGGCGCGCCTGGTCGATCATGCAGCGCGACTCGGCGATGCGCTCGCGCCACACGCCCTGTTCGCTGATGCGCCGGCCGAAGGCCACGCGGTGGTTCAGGCGCTGGCACATCAGCTCCAGCGCGCGCTCGGCGGCGCCGATGGAGCGCATGCAGTGGTGGATGCGGCCGGGCCCCAGGCGCCCCTGGGCGATGGCAAAGCCCCGGCCCTCGCCCCACAGCAGGTTGCCGGCGGGCACGCGCACGTCCTTCAGCTCGATTTCCATGTGGCCGTGCGGCGCGTCGTCCATGCCGAACACCGTCAGCGGGCGGATGACCTTGACGCCCGGCGTGTTGGCGGGCACCAGGATCATGGCCTGCTGCGAGTGGCGCGGCGCGTCGGGGTCGGTCTTGCCCATCACGACGTAGATCGCGCAGCGGGGGTCGCCCGCGCCCGAGGACCACCACTTGCGGCCGTTGATGACGTAATGGTCGCCGTCGCGCTGGATGCGGCATTCGATGTTGGTGGCGTCACTCGATGCCACGGCCGGCTCGGTCATCAGGAAGGCCGAGCGGATCTCGCCGCGCAGCAGGGGTTCCAGCCACTGGTCCTTGTTGGCCTCGGAGCCGTAGCGCTCAATGGTCTCCATGTTGCCGGTGTCGGGCGCCGAGCAGTTGAAGACTTCGGGCGCCCAGGACACGCGGCCCATGATCTCGCACAGCGGCGCGTATTCGAGGTTGGACAGGCCCTCTGGCGCGCGCTTGGACTTGGGCAGGAACAGGTTCCACAGGCCTTGCTCACGTGCCTTGGGCTTCAGCTCCTCGATGATGCGCGTGGGAATCCAGGCGTTGCCCTTGGCGCGGTTGGCCGCCACTTCTTCATAGAAGCGCGCCTCGTTGGGGTAGATGTGCTGGTCCATGAAGGCCAATAGCCGGGCCTGCATGTCCTGCACCTTGGGGCTGTAGTCGAATTCCATGACGTTCTCCTTTTAGGCAATCAAATCAGGCGCCAGCCCTTGTGTGGCGAGCGCCGGGAGCTATGCTTTTTGAGCAAACGACCAGGCCAGCTCGGCCATCGGCCGGGCACCCGCGCCGCTGGCGCGCGCCTGCGCGCTGCTGGCGGTGCCGGCTTCCACCCGCTTGGCGATGCCCTGCAGGATGGCGGCGATGCGGAACATGTTGTAGGCGAGGTAGAAGTTCCAGTCGGGTGCCAGCTGCTCGGGCGTGGCCAGGCCGGTGCGCTCGCAGTAGCGGTGGATGTAGTCCTGCTCGGACGGGATGCCCAGGCTGGCCAGATCGACGCCGCCGATGCCGCGGAACGTGCCCGGCGGGATGTGCCAGGCCATGCAGTGGTAGCTGAAGTCGGCCAGCGGGTGACCCAGGGTGGACAGTTCCCAGTCCAGCACCGCCAGGATGCGCGGCTCGCTGGGGTGGAAGATGACGTTGTCCAGCCGGTAGTCGCCGTGCACGATGGAGGTCAGGCCCTCGTCGCGCGCGCTGGCCGGGATGTGGGCCGGCAGCCAGTCGATCAGCCGGTCCATCTCGGTGATGGGCTGGGTGACCGAGGCCTGGTACTGCTTGCTCCAGCGGCCGATCTGGCGCTCGAAGTAGTTGCCCGGCTTGCCGTAGCCCGCCAGGCCGCGCGCGGCGTAGTCCACCTTGTGCAGCGCGGCGATGACGCGGTTCATCTCGTCGTAGATGGCGCCGCGCTCGGCGGGCGTCATGCCGGGCAGGGTCTGGTCCCACAGCACGCGGCCCTCGACGTACTCCATGATGTAGAAGGCGCGGCCGATGACGGATTCGTCTTCGCACAGCGCGTGCATGCGCGCCACCGGCACGGAGGTGGAAGCCAGGCCGCGCATGACGGCGAACTCGCGCTCGATGGCGTGCGCCGACGGCAGCAGCTTGGCGACGGGGCCGGGCTTGGCGCGCATCACGTAGGTGCGCCCGGGCGTGATGAGCTTGTAGGTGGGGTTGGACTGGCCGCCCTTGAACATCTCGACGCCCAGCGGGCCGGCGAAGTCCTCCACGTGCTGCGTCATCCAGGCGCCCAGGGCGGCGGTGTCGAAGGCGTGCGCCCCGGACACCGGCCGGGTGCCGACGAACTGATCGGTGTGGCTCATGTCACTGCTCTCCCTCGCTGATGCGCAGCAGCGCGTCGCGGTCGCAGACCACCAGGCCCGTCGGCTCGACGCGGATCACGCCCTCGCGCTCCATGGTTTTCAGCTCCTGGTTGACGCGCTGGCGCGAGGCGCCCAGCAGTTGCGCCAGCTCTTCCTGCGCCAGTTGCAGGGCGATGCGGATTTCGTCGTTGGACGACAGGCTGGGCACGCCGTAGCTGCGCACCAGGTGGCTGAGCTGCTTGGCCAGGCGCGCGCGCAGCGGCAGGGTGTTGAGATCCTCGACCTGGCCGAACAGCAGCCGGATGCGCCGCGCCTGCAGTTGCAGCAGCGCCTCGTACAGCTCGGTGTGCTGCGCCAGGATCTTGTGGAAGTCGGCGCGCGCCACGCACAGGATGGTGGTGTCGCCATGCGCATAGGCATCGTGCGTGCGCCGGTCGCCGTCGAACATCGCCACGTCGCCGAACCACACACCCGGCTCCACGTAGGTCAGCGTGATCTGCTTGCCGGTGAGCGTGGTGGAGCTGACGCGCACCGCGCCCTTGGCGCAGGCGATCCACTGCTCGGGGGGTTCGCCACGGGCCGCGATCAGGTCGCCGTCCAGGTAACGTCTGACAAAGGCGCATCGGAGGATGTCGTGCCGTAGTGAGGGGGAAAGGGAGGAAAACCAGCGACCACTGTTGATCGCCTCGCGTTCCTCCATGGTAAGAATGGGCTCGTCCATGGACTGTCTTTTGGGTGACTGCGAGAAAGCGGATTGTCGCGCCGGGGACTGGCGCGTGGGCATTGGCGATGGCCGCGCCGCGCAGGGGCGCGACGCTGGGCCACGGCTCATTCGTAGCGCGGCACCTGCCTGGCCAGGAAGGCGGCGATGCCGATGCCGGCGTTGGGGTGGTGCAGGTTGCGCACGAAATGCTCGCGCTCCAGCGCCAGCTGGGTGGGCAGGTCGTTGCGATCGGCCTCGCTGAGCAGCTCCTTGATGCTGGCCATCGCGTTGGGCGCGCGCGCGCCCAGCTGGTCGGCCCAGGCCAGCGCCGTGCCCAGCGCCTGGCCGGCGTCGCACAGGCGGCCCACCACGCCCAGCTCGTGCAGGCGCTGCGCGCCGATGCGCTCGCCGCCCAGCAGCAACTCGGCCGCCAGCTGGCGCGGCAGGGCGCGCGCCAGGCTCCAGCTGCCGCCGCCGTCGGGCGACAGGGCCACGCTGCTGTAGGCCATGACGAACACGGCGTTGCGCGCGGCCACGATCAGATCGCAGGCCAGCGCCAGCGAAAAACCGGCGCCGGCGGCCGGTCCCTCGACCGCGGCGACGACGGGCTTGGGAAAGGCGCGGATCGCCTCGACCCAGTTGTGCAGGCTCTCGATGCTCTGCGCCTGCACCTGCGGCGGCTTTTGCCGGTTGGCCTGCAGGCGCTGCAGGTTGCCACCGGCGCAGAACACCTCGCCCTCGCCGGTCAGCACCACGCAGCGCACCTCGGGGTTGGACTCGGCGGCGCTCAGTGCCTCCACGCCGGCGGCGTACATCTCGGGGCCGAGCGCGTTGCGGTGCTCGGGGTTGCTGATGGTCAGCACCATGGTGCTGCCGTCAAAGGTGCTGCGCAGTTCGGCGGTCATGGGGTGGTGGGTGGAAAGGGAAACTGGAACAGCCGAACGCAGAGGGCGCAGAGATTTCGCAGAGATCGCAGAAAGAAAATACTATCAATAAAATAGCTGGTCGCGCTTGCTGGGGTTGGGTTGAAACCCTATTCGGTTCCGTTCTATGGTTTTGGACAATGCCTTGAGCCATGCCCGCCACGCGAAGTTTCGGTTCTCCTGGTGCAGTGCTCTGTTTTTTTGCGTCTTCTGCGAAATCTCTGCGTCCTCTGCGTTCGGCTGTTGGTCGGTCCTACGCCTCTTCGTGCATCAGCGACAGGCCAATGGCGCCGCGCCGGCGCAGCCAGGGGCTGGGGCGGTAGCGCGGGTCGCCGTAGACGGTCTGTAGGTTGAACAGCACTTCCAGGATGTTGGCCGGCCCCCAGCGGTCGCCCATGGCCAGCGGGCCCAGCGGGTAGCCCAGGCCCAGGGTGACGGCGGTCTCCAGGTCCTGCGGGCTGCACACGCGCTGCTGGCAGATGTCGGCCGCGATGTTGACGATGGTGGCCACCACGCGCTGGGTGACGAAGCCGCCCGAGTCGCGGATTACGCTCACCGCCTTGCCGTCGCGCGCGAACAGGGCGTGCGCGGCGTCACGCATGTCGCTGCGCGTGGCGGGGTTGGTGGCCAGCACGCGGCGGCGCGTGGCGGCGTCTTCGACCAGCATATCGATGCCGATGGTGCGCGCCGGGTCGAGCCGTTCGACCACGGCCACGGTGGTGACGTCGAAGCCCAACGGCGCCACCAGCGTGAGGGCCTGGGGCGAGGGCGACTGGCCGGTTTCGATCTTCGCGCCCAGGTCCTTGAGCAGCTGGTACAGCTCGGCGCGGCGCGCCGCGCGGGTGGAGACCCACACGGGCGGGATGTCGTCCACCCGCGGCGCGGCCGGCTCGGGCGCCAGCTGGGCGCTGCCGTCCACGTAGCGGTAAAAGCCCTCGCCCGTCTTGCGGCCCAGCACGCCGCCGGCCAGCCGCTGCGCCGTGATCACGCTTGGGCGGTAGCGCGGCTCGTCGTAGTACTGGCGGAAGATCGACTCCATCACCGGGTGCGACACATCCAGCGCGGTGAGGTCGAACAGCTCGAAGGGCCCCAGCTTGAAGCCCACCTGGTCGCGCAGGATGCGGTCGATGGTGGCGAAGTCGGCCACGCCTTCGCTGACGATGCGCAGCGCCTCGGTGCCGTAGCCGCGCCCGGCGTGGTTGACGATGAAGCCGGGCGTGTCGGCCGCCTGCACCGGCGTGTGGCCCATCTGGCGTGCGTAGTCGGTCAGGGCGGCGCAGGTGGCCGCGGCGGTCTTGAGGCCGGCGATGACCTCGACCACCTTCATCAGCGGCACCGGGTTGAAGAAATGGTAGCCGGCAAAGCGCTGCGGGCGCTTCAGGCCGGCGGCGATCGCCGTCACCGACAGCGACGAGGTGTTGGTGGCCAGCACCGCATCGGGGCCGACGACGCCCTCCAGCTCGGCGAACAGGCCTTGCTTGACGTCCAGCTTTTCGACGATGGCCTCGACCACCAGGTCGCAGCCGGCCAGCTCGGCCAGGCGGGCGGCCGGACGCAGGCGCTGCTTGTGCGCGGCGGCATCGGTGGCGTCCAGGCGGCCTTTGTCGACCAGCTTGTCCCATTGGGCGCCGAGCGCGTCGCGCGCCTTGGCGATGGCATCGGCCTGGGTGTCGAACAGCAGCACGGTGCTGCCGGCCTGCGCGGCAATCTGGGCAATGCCGCGCCCCATGGCGCCGGTGCCCACGATGCCGACCGTGTGAAAGCGGGGCGTGTTCATGGCGACACATTATGGCGGCATGCCGCGCCCGCCTGCCGTCTGTCGTATCACCGATGATTGCTACTCAAGTCATAGCTGCCGGCGCTTGTCAGCCGGGCGCCAGGGGCCTGAAATGCTTGAAAACAGGGACGCAGGGGCGTTTCAGCGCCTGACCTGCAGCGCCCCGGGGTTGACGATCTGGGTGGGCGTGCCGCGCAGGTAGTTGATGACGTTGTCGAAGGCGGCGCCGAAATACAGCTCGTAGCTGTCCTGCTCGACGTAGCCGATGTGCGGCGTGCAGATGCAGTTTTCCAGCCGCAGCAGGGCGTGGCCCTGCAGGATGGGCTCGCTCTCGAACACGTCCACCGCCGCCATGCCGGGGCGGCCGCGGTTGAGCGCGCTGACCAGCGCGTCGTGCTCGATCAGCTCGGCGCGCGAGGTGTTGACCAGCAGGGCGGAGGGTTTCATGCGGCTGAGGTCTTCCAGCCTGACGATGGCGTGCGTGGCTTCGACCAGCCGCAGGTGCAGCGACAGCACGTCCGACAGGGCGAAGAACTCGGCCCGCGAAGGCGCCACCTGGTGGCCGTCCAGGCGCGCGCGCGTCATCGAGTCCGACGAGCCCCACACCAGCACCTGCATGCCGAAGGCGCGGCCGTAGCCGGCCACGATCTGGCCGATGCGCCCGTAGCCCCAGATGCCCAGGGTCTTGCCGCGCAGCACCTGGCCCAGGCCGAAGTTGGGCGGCATCGACGCCGACTTCAGCCCCGACTGCTGCCAGGCGCCGTGCTTGAGGTTGCCGATGTACTGCGGCAGCCGCCGCATGGCGGCCATGATCAGCGCCCAGGTCAGCTCGGCCGGCGCCACCGGCGAGCCCACGCCCTCGGCCACGGCGATGCCGCGCTCGGTGCAGGCGGCCACGTCGACGTGGCTGCCCACGCGGCCGGTTTGCGAAATCATCTTCAGCCTGGGGAGTTTTTCGATCAGCTGGCGCGTGATCTGCGTGCGCTCGCGGATCAGCACCAGCACCTCGGCGTCGCGCAGCCGCACCGACAACTGGCCCAGGCCCTTGACGGTGTTGGTGTACACCTTGGCCGGGTAGTGCTCCAGCCGGGACGCGCAGGCCAGCTTGCGCACGGCGTCCTGGTAGTCGTCGAGGATCACGATGTTCATGCGCGCATTGTGCCGCGCATCGGCATGCGCGCTGGCAAGCCGGCGGGGCAGGAGGCCCTGCGGGAGCCGAGTCAGCGCGCGCATCACGGGGGCCCCGCAGTCGTGCGCAGGCTGCCCGAAGGCACGCGCCAGGGCACCCGCCGCGCAACGGGCGGTCAGGCCCGGTTCAGGCGCGCCTCGGCGGCCGCCAGGCGCTCAAGCTCCGCGCACACATCGGCCAGGCGGCCCGAAATGCGCAGGGATCCGGCGGGCTGGCTGGCGTTGGCGGCCTCGGGGTAGTGCGTGACGCGCAAGGCGCCGTGCGGTGTCGTCGCCAGGCTGACGTGCGCACGCTGACGGGCCTGGGACACCCAGAGGCTGGTGCTGCCCGACGTCCCGATCGGGGTCGGCGTGGCCGTTTGGCACCGGCGCCGGTAGCTGGGTATCCGGTAGTCGTCCAGGCGCAGGACGTCGGCGCCTGCGGGTTGGATGGAAGTTGGGCTGGCCATGTGAAACCTTTCTGATCGAAGCAGGTTGGACACAGGCGAGATTGCGGTCAAGAGGCACCGCCGCAGGGTGTGGATGGCCCGGCCATCTGCACGCCCGCCACCTGCCGCGGTGCCGTGACAACGCGCGCTACATGAGCATGCTGTTGCGGATCAGGCCGACGGCCAGGCCCTCGATCTCGAAGGGTTCGCCCGGCTGCACCACGATGGTGGGGTAGTCGGGGTTTTCGGCGTGCAGCTCGATCTGGTGCGGCTGGCGGTGAAAGCGCTTGACGGTGACGTCGTCGCCCAGGCGTGCCACCACGATCTGGCCGTTGCGCGCCTCGCGCGTGGCGTGCACGGCCAGCAGGTCGCCGTCGAGGATGCCGGCGCCCTGCATCGACATGCCGCGCACGCGCAGCAGGTAGTCGGGCCGCTGGGTGAACAGGGTGGGCTCGACGTGGTAGGTCTGGTCGATGTGCGCCTGCGCCAGGATGGGCGAGCCGGCGGCCACCCGGCCCACCAGCGGCAGCGCCAGCTGCGCCATGCCGGGCAGCGGCAGGCTGAAGCCGTCGCCGCGCAGGGTGCTGCGCGCCGCCCCCTTCAGGCGGATGCCGCGCGAGGTGCCGCTGACGAGTTCGATCACGCCCTTGCGCGCCAGGGCCTGCAGGTGCTCCTCGGCCGCGTTGGCCGACTTGAAGCCGAGCTCGGCGGCGATCTCGGCGCGCGTGGGCGGCGCACCGGTGCGGGCGATGGCGTGCTGCACCAGCTGCAGGATCTGCTGCTGGCGCGCGGTGAGCTTGGGGGTGTCAGACATGGTGGTCGGCCTCGAAGTCGCGCGCTGGATTGATTTACAGTGACTGTAGTTTTGCACAGTTATGCCGCCGTGGCAAGACTTGCATGAAAGCAGCTGCGTTGGTGCTGATTTGTTTCAAATGTATGGAAAAGGATTACAAATCATGCTTGTTGCGGGGCGATTGAGCCATGATGTCAGAGCCGTCATGGCGGAGATGCCTCAGCATGCACACCACCTTCGTCAACGTGTTCACCCATCCCGCGCGCGTGGCCATGCTGGGCGCGCTGTGTGCCGCCGTGGCCGCCTGCGGGGGCGGCGGCAACTCGGACCCCGTACCTACCCCTGGCCCTGCGCCTAGCCCCGCACCCGCACCCGCACCCGCACCCGCACCCGTCAGCGCCTGCGGGGACATGAACGAACTGCTGAATGTCATCAACGCCGTGCGCGCTGTGGCCCGCAGCTGTGGCGGCGCTGCCATGCCGGCCGCGGCGGCGCTGAGCTGGAACGTGAAGCTGGCCCGCGCCGCGGATGCCCATTCGAGCGACATGGCAACCCACAATTTCTTCGACCACGTCGGCTCGGGCGGCAGCACCCTGGCGCAGCGGGTCAATGCCGCCGGCTATTCATGGCAAGCCATTGCCGAGAACATCGCGGCCGGCAGTTCCACCGCCACGGCCACCGTCAATCAGTGGGTGAACAGCCCGGGTCACTGCCAGGCCATGATGAGCGCGACCTATGTGCACGTCGGCGGTGCGTGCCGCTACAACGCCGGTGCCCAGTACGGTTACTACTGGACCATTGATCTGGGCAAGCCGTTCTGATGTCGTGGCGCCGCATGCCGCAGGTGCGGCGCCGCGCCAAGGCGCCCCGGCCGGGCGCCGGGCAGGCGGGCGGCGGGGGCGGGCCCCTGCCGTCGCCTGAGGCCGCTCAGCTGGCCAGCGCCGCCAGCGCGCGGGCGGTGATTTCGTCCACCGTGCCGGTGCCGCTGATCTGGCGGTATTTGGGCGCGGCGGCGGGCTCGCGCCGGGCCCAGTCGCCGTAGTAGTCGACCAGCGGGCGCGTCTGCTGGCTGTAGACTTCCAGCCGCTTGCGCACGGTGTCTTCCTTGTCGTCGTCGCGCTGCACCAGGGGCTCGCCGGTGACGTCGTCCTTGCCTTCCACCTTGGGCGGGTTGAACTTGACGTGATAGGTGCGCCCCGAGGCCGGGTGGCTGCGCCGCCCGCTCATGCGCTCGATGATGGCGTCGAAGGGCACGTCGATCTCCAGCACGTAGTCCAGCTTGACGCCGGCGGCCTTCATGGCGTCGGCCTGCGGGATGGTGCGCGGGAAGCCGTCGAACAGGAAGCCCTGGGCGCAGTCGGGCTGGGCGATGCGCTCCTTCACCAGGTTGATGATGAGCTCGTCGCTGACCAGTCCGCCCGATTCCATCACGCTCTTGGCCTGCAGACCCAGCGGCGTGCCGGCCTTGACGGCGGCGCGCAGCATGTCGCCGGTGGAGATCTGCGGGATGCCGTATTTCTGGCAGATGAAGGCCGCTTGCGTGCCCTTGCCGGCGCCCGGGGCGCCCAACAGGATCAGTCTCATCGTGCTTCCTTTGTGTGTCCGAGGGAGAGGGGAAAACGCCGGTGCGCGGGGCCGCGGGGCCCGGCCGGCACGGGTTGCGGTCGAGAATAGCACGCGAGCACTTGTGTCCGGCTTACAGGCGCGACGCGGCCCGCCGGGCCTGGTTCAGTCGCCGGAGTCTGGGTGAAAAACAGCTCCAGGCCGCTCGCATACAGCGCCAGCAGCTAGGTTTTCAGGAGTGGCCAGCCAGCCTGCGCTCACACGTCGCCAGCAGCGAACCGCGCCCGCACGCGCGCCAGGTCTTCGGGCGTGTCGACGCCGGGGCCGGGCGGCTGGGCCGTCACGTGCACCGCGATGCGATGGCCATGCCACAGGGCGCGCAGCTGCTCCAGCGCCTCGCACTGCTCCAGCGGCGCCGGCGCCAGGCGCGCAAAGGCGCGCAGGAACGCGGCACGGTAGCTGTAGATGCCGATATGGCGCAGCGGCGCTGGCTGCGCGGGCAGGGCGGTGATGCCGCCGGCAAAGCCGTCGCGCCACCAGGGCAGCGGCGCGCGCGAGAAGGTCAGCGCCAGCCCCTGCGCGTCGGTCAGCAGCTTGACGACGTTCGGGTTGACGAAATCTTCTACGCTTTCTATAGCATGTGCCGCAGTCCCCATGGGCGCCAGAGACTGATTGGACAGCAAACCGGCAACGGCGTCGATCAGGCCCGGGTCGATCAGCGGCTCGTCGCCCTGCACGTTGACCACCACGTCCGCGCCGTCCAGGCCCAGGGTGGCGCAGGCCTCGGCCAGGCGGTCACTGCCGCTGGCGTGATCGGCCCGGGTGGGGATGGCGCGCACGCCGTGGGCGGCGCAGGCGGCCAGGATCTCGGGCGCGTCGGCCGCCACCACCACCTGCGCCGCGCCCGAGCGCTCGGCGCGCGCGGCCACGCGCACGATCATCGGCTTGCCGCCGATGTCGGCCAGCGGCTTGTTCGGCAGCCGGGTGGAGGCCAGCCGGGCCGGGATCAGGACGGTGAAGGGCATCACCCCACCAGCGGCGTGCGCGGCGGCAGGCCGGCCAGCTCGTCGTCGGTGAGTGGACGCGCCTCGCCTTCCAACATGATCGGGATGCCGTCGCGGACGGGGTAGGCCAGTCGCGCCGAGCGCGAGATCAGCTCGCCCTTGTCGCGGTCGTAGTCCAGCGGGCCCTTGGTGACGGGGCAGACCAGCAGTTCCAGCAGCTTGGGGTCCATGGGGGTACGCTCAGTGCGCCGAAGTTTGAGACAACAGGTTCATGACCAGCACGCCGGCCACCACCAGGGCCATGCCCAGCAGCGCCCAGCCATCCAGCCGCTGGCCGTACAGCCACCAGCCGGCCAGCGCGATCAGCACCACGCCCAGCCCCGACCAGGTGGCGTAGGCGATGCCGACCGGGATGGCGCGCAGCGTCAGCGACAGCAGCCAGAACGCCAGCGCGTAGCCGACCACCACCAGCGCCGTCGGCCCCCAGCGCGTGAAGCCCTCGCTGGCCTTGAGCGCGCTGGTGGCGACGACTTCGGCGACGATGGCTCCGAGCAGGAACAGGTGGTGCTTCATGGCGCGGTGGCGGGATGATAGCCGCGCGCGGCCAGCCGCTCGTCCAGCGCGGCGAAGAAGGCGGGCGGCACGGTCAGCCGCAGCGGCACGGCCAGGGCGTCGGGGCGGCGGGACCACAGTTTGACCGCGTCTTTTTCGGTGCAAATCAGGATCTGACGCCCGTCCAGTGAGTGCGGCCAGCTATTGAAATCATAGTGATCCGGCAGGGCGAGGGTGTCGGCCAGCGTCAGGCCGGCGTCGCGCAGCATGGCGAAGAAGGCCTCTGGCCGGGCGATGGCGGCCAGCGCGGTCAGCGGCTGGCCGCGCAACTCGTCCAGCGGCACCTGGTCGCCGTCGGCACGCACGGCGTGCTCGGCCAGCTGGCGGGTGGCGACGAAGCCGTGCGGCGCGGCGCTGCCGCCGGGCGGCGGGGCTTCGGTCCACAGCACCAGCTCGGCCGGGTGCGGCCCGGGCGCGCGAGGACTCTGGATGCTGCGCGGCCACGGCTCGCGCAGGGGCCCGGCCGGCAGCAGCCAGCCGTTGCCGCTGCCGCGCGCGTCGAACACCACCAGCTCGACGTCGCGCGCCAGCGCCAGGTGCTGCAGGCCGTCGTCGCAGACCAGCACGTCGGTGCCGGGGTGGGCCGCCAGCAGGGCGCGGCCGGCGGCGGCGCGCTGGCGCGCCACGAACACCGGCACATCGGCGCGCCGGCGCAGCAGCAGCGGCTCGTCGCCGACCTCGCGCGCGTCGCTGCCCGGCCGGACTTCGCGGCAGTCGCCGGTGCGGCGCCCGTGGCCGCGCGAAACGATGCCTGGGCGCCAGCCGCGCGCCCGCAGGTGCGCCACCACGGCCAGCGTGGTGGGCGTCTTGCCGGCGCCGCCGGCCATCACGTTGCCGACCACAATCACTGGCACTGGCAGCCGCTCGACCGGCCGCGCGCCGCTCAGGTAGCGCCCGCGCTGGCGCGCCGCCAGCGCGCCGTACAGCCGCGACAGCGGCCACAGCAACCACGCCAGCGCCCCGCGTCGCTGCCAGGCGGCGCGCAGGCGATGTTCGAGGAAGGCGCGGAGCATCGGGTCAGGCGAAAGCAGAGATCGCGCAGCATATCGCGCGAAACAGCGAGCCCGTCGCCGTCACCCGCCGTGCCCCCTCGACCATCGAACGGCCGCGGAGCAGGCCATCCCAGGGCACCCGTGGCTGGGGGTCCCCCCAGCCAGTGCCCCGCGCCCCTGCCAGGCGGCGCGCAGATGGTGTTCGCGGCATCGGATCAGGCGCGACAAAAGACAGCGAGGCACCCTTCACGCTGCCAACGGGCCGCGAAGCAGGCCCGCCGCCGTCCGTGCCCCCTCGACCATCGAATGGCCGCGGAGCCGGCCACCCCAGTGCGCCCCTGGCCGGGGTCCCCCCGGCCAGCGGGTGCGTCCCCCCTCCGGGGGGAAGGCGCCGCAGGCGACTCAGGGGGGCGCTATTTCCCCCCGCTCTGCGCCGCGAAGGTGATCTGCGTCAGCCCCTCGCGCCGCGCCGCGTCCATCACCGTCACCACGGCCTGCACCGGGGCGCTGGCGTCGGCGCTGATGATCAGCACGCTGTCCTTGCCGGCCAGCGCGCGCAGGGCGTGGGCGACGGCTTCGACGCCGCGGGCGTCCAGCGGCTCGCGGTTGACGGCGTAGCGGCCGTCGGCGGCCACGGCCACCACGATTTCCTTGGGCCGATCGCGCGAGGCGTCGGCATTGGCCACCGGCAGCGTGACCTGCAGCTCGGTGAACTTGCTGTAGGTGGTGGTCAGCATCAGGAAGATCAGGATCACCAGCAGCACGTCGATGAACGGGATCAGGTTGACCTCCGGTTCCTCGGGCGGGCGCGGGCGGAACTTCATCGCGCGGCTCCGGCGGCCGGGGCCCGGCCGGGACACAGCGGCTCCAGGTGGCGCGCAAAGCGCTCGGCGGCCAGCTCCAGCTCCAGCACGTAGCCGTCCACCCGGGCGCGGAAGTAGCGCCACAGGATCAGCGCCGGGATGGCCACGATCAGGCCGAAGGCGGTGTTGTACAGCGCCACCGAGATGCCGTGCGCCAGCTGCGCCGGGTTGCCACCCGACAGCGAGCCGGCCGGCGCCTGCGAGCCGAAGATCTCGATCATGCCGATCACCGTGCCCAGCAGCCCCAGCAGCGGCGCCGCCGAGGCGATGGTGGCCAGCGCCGGCAGGTAGCGCTCCAGCCGGTGTGCCACCTGCCGGCCGGCCGCCTCCATGGCGGCGCGCATCTCCTCGGGGCTGCAGCGCGGGTTGGCGTTGATGGCGCGCCAGCCGGCGGCCAGCACCTCGCCCAGGGCGCTGTGCTGCTCCAGCTGGCTCACCATGTCGGGCGACGGCACGGCCTCGCGCGACACGCCGATGGCCTCGTCGACCAGGTTGGCGCCCAGCACGCGGCGGGTCTGGAGCTTGATGAAGCGCTCGATGGCGAAGGCCAGCGCCAGGATCGAGCACAGAATGAGCGGCCAGATCGGCCAGCCGGCGGCTTGTATGATCGACAGCAAGGGGTTCTTTCTGGGACGGGCGCGAGGCCCGTGATGTCGGAAAAAAGATTGCAGGCGATTATGGCGCAGCCGGTGCGCCACCCCGGCCACGCCGTCGCCGCCTCGCCGCGACCGAACCCGCCCGCGCGGTGAGCGTGCATGCACCGATTCTGTGGATAACTTTGTGAAGAATCCGACGAACAAATGGCTTTCAGCCAGTCTGGACGCGGTCCGTGACGGGTTGCCTATCGCGCAGGCAGAAAAAACTTGTTGTAAATCAACATGTTGCACCGATACATGGGGGCTGCCGGCCGATCGCCGGGCGGCCCGGCCCGCTGCCGGCGGCTTGTGGAGTACCGGCGCGGCCTGCGCCCGGAAATTGCCCGCCAGAGCGCATGAACACTGGGTTTGAGGCCAACGCGCCAGCATTGGCGCCGCGTGTGTGGCCAGTTGGCGCGCTGGCCCGCGCCGTGGGTGAGCTGTTGCAGTCGCGCTTCAACCCGGTGGCGGTGCGCGGCGAGGTCTCCGGCTTCACGCGGGCGTCCAGCGGGCACTGCTATTTCGCGCTCAAGGACCAAGCCGGCCAGCTGCGCTGCGCCATGTTCCGCCGCGCCGCCGGGTTGCTGGACTTCGTGCCGCGCGAGGGCGACGCCGTCGAGGTGCGCGGGCGCCTGACGGTGTACGAGCCGCGCGGCGATCTGCAACTGGTGGTCGAAGCCATGCAGCGCGCCGGCCAGGGGGCGCTGTTCGAGCAATTCCTGCGCCTGAAGGCGCGGCTGCAGGCCGAAGGCCTGTTCGACCCGGCACGCAAGCGCCCGCTGCCGGCGCTGCCGCGCGGCATCGGGCTGGTCACCTCGCCGGGCGCGGCGGCGCTGCACGACGTGCTGAGCGCGCTGGCCCGGCGCGTGCCGCACATCCCGGTGCTGCTGGCGCCGGCGGCGGTGCAGGGCGCGGGGGCGCCCGACGAGCTGCGCGCGGCGCTACAAAAATTGTATCTGCTGGCGCAGGATGGACGGGTGCTGGAGGCTGATCCGATCAATCCATCCGCGCCACCACCGGTCGATCTCATCCTGCTGGTGCGTGGCGGCGGCTCGATCGAAGACCTGTGGGCCTTCAACGACGAGCAGCTGGCGCGCACCATCGCCGCCAGTCCGGTGCCGGTGGTCAGCGGCGTGGGGCACGAGACCGACTTCACCATCGCCGATTTCGTGGCCGACCTGCGCGCCCCCACGCCCACCGCCGCCGCCGAGCTGGTCAGCGCGCCGCGCGCGCAGTGGCTGGCCGAGCTGGACGCGCAGGCCGCGCGCCTGGGCCGCGCCCTGCGCCACCGCCTGGATGCCGAGGCGCAGCGCCTGGACTGGCTGACCGCCCACCTGGCGCGCCCGTCGCAGGCGGTGGCCGCCGAGCGCCCGC
>MKTG01000097.1:33558-35252 GCA_001897615.1 Burkholderiales bacterium 68-10 | reverse complement strand
CGCGCGGCTGGAGCGCCTGGCCGAGCGCCTGCCCGCCGTCCTGGCGCGGCAGCTGGGCGGCGCCGACGAGCGCCTGCAGCGCGCCACGCTGCGGCTGTCGCTGCTCGACCCGCGCCTGGTGCTCGAGCGCGGCTACGCCTGGCTGCAGGACGAGGGCGGCCAGCCCGTCACCCGCGCCGCGCAGACGCACGCCGGCCAGCCGCTGGCCGCCATCCTTGCGGATGGCAAGGTCGATCTGACCGTGCGCGGGCGCCCTTCGCGCTGACTTCCTACAATCGCCCGGTGCCGCCCTAGCACAACCGGCGCCCCCTTTGCCACCCACCACATCAAGGAGAACACCCATGGAACACACCCTGCCGCCGCTGCCCTACGCCATCGACGCCCTGGCCCCGCACTACAGCCAGGAAACGCTGGAATACCACCACGGCAAGCACCACAACGCCTACGTGGTGAACCTGAACAACCTGCAGAAGGGCACCGAATTCGAGTCCATGACGCTCGAGGAGATCGTCAAGAAGTCCAGCGGCGGCATCTACAACAACGCCGCCCAGATCTGGAACCACACCTTCTTCTGGCACTGCATGAAGCCCCAGGGCGGCGGCGAGCCGACCGGCGCGCTGGCCGCGGCCATCAACGCCAAGTGGGGCAGCTACGCCGCCTTCCGCGAGGCCTTCGTCAAGAGCGCCGTGGGCAACTTCGGCTCGGGCTGGACCTGGCTGGTCAAGAAGGCCGACGGCGGCCTGGACATCGTCAACATGGGCGCCGCCGGCACCCCGCTGACCACCGGCGACCAGCCGGTGCTGACGGTGGACGTGTGGGAGCACGCCTACTACATCGACTACCGCAACCTGCGCCCCAAGTTCGTCGAGACCTTCCTCGACAAGCTGGTCAACTGGGACTTCGCGGCGAAGAACTTCGGCTGATCGCCCCCTTGCCGGCCCCGAAAAGCCACCGACAGGTGGCTTTTTTGTGGTCTTATCCGCCCAGATTCAGCGCCAGGAAAGCGCCAGTAGCTTCCAAAATCATAGTAATCGACAGGCGCCGGGTCCGCCCTTCAGGTGGCTGCGGCGGCCTGGCCGGTGCGCCGCGGTTTTCTTGACGACGCTCAAGCATGACCCTGTCTGGCCGCGGGATGATCACAGCCGGTGCCGGTCGGTGGCGATCCGGCGGTGATTCACGCCGCGCGATGCGGCGCGCTGCAGGAGGGTGCTCGTGGGTTTCAAACCGCTTCCGATGGCCATCGCCGTGGCCCTGGGTCTGGTCATCGGCTTCGTGATTCCGGTGCCCGAAGGGGTCACGCCCAATGCCTGGCACCTGCTGGCGCTGTTCGTCGGCACCATCGCCGCCATCATCGGCAAGGCGCTGCCCATCGGCGCGATCTCGATGATTGCCATCGCCCTGGTGGCCCTGAGCGGGGTCACCAACGACAAGCCGGCCGGCGCCATCGGCGACGCGCTGAGCAGCTTCTCCAACTCGCTGATCTGGCTGATCGGCGTGTCCATCATGATCTCGCGCGGCATCATCAAGACCGGGCTGGGCGCGCGCATCGGCTACCTGTTCATCGCCGTGTGGGGCAAGAAGACCATCGGCATCGCCTATTCGCTGGCGCTGTCCGAGCTGATCCTGGCCCCCGTCACGCCCAGCAACACGGCGCGCGGCGGCGGCATCATCCACCCCATCATGCGCGCCATCGC
>MKTG01000097.1:27534-33493 GCA_001897615.1 Burkholderiales bacterium 68-10 | reverse complement strand
ACCGCGCCCAATCCGCTGGTGGTCAAGCTGATCGCCGACGTGACAGGCGCGCAGATCAGCCTGAACTGGGGCACCTGGGCGCTGGCCATGCTGCTGCCGGGCCTGGTGGCGCTGGCCGTGATGCCGCTGCTCATCTACCTGCTGGAGCCGCCGGAGATCAAGAGCACGCCCAACGCCATGCAGTTCGCGCGCGAGAAGCTGCGCGATCTGGGCCCCGTCAGCCGCGGCGAGCTCATCATGCTGGGCGTCTTTGCCGTGCTGCTGGTGCTGTGGGCCGGCATTCCGGCCTTCATCTTCGGGCCCGGCGCGGCGGTCGACCCGACCACCACGGCCTTCATCGGCCTGTCGCTGTGCCTGATCACGGGCGTGCTGAGCTGGGACGACGTCATCAAGGAAAAGAGTGCCTGGGACACCATCGTCTGGTTCGGCGCGCTGGTGATGATGGCCACCTTCCTCAACAAGCTGGGCCTGATCGCCTGGTTCGCCAAGGGCATCGAGACCGGCATCGGACACCTGGGCCTGGGCTGGGTCGGCGCCAGCGCGCTGCTGATGCTGGCCTATCTGTACGCGCACTACATGTTCGCCAGCACCACGGCGCACATCACCGCCATGTTCGCCGCCTTCTACGGCGCCGGCTTGGCGCTGGGCGCGCCGGCGCTGCCGTGGGCGCTGATGATGGCGGCTGCCTCCAACATCATGATGACGCTCACCCATTACGCCACCGGCACTTCGCCCGTCATCTTCGGCTCCGGCTACACCACGCTGGGCGAATGGTGGAAGACCGGCTTCGTCATGAGCGTGCTGCTGATCGTCATCTGGCTGGTGGTGGGCGGCGCCTGGTGGAGGCTGCTGGGCTACTGGTGAGCGGCCGGCGGCGCATCGGCGGGCCGTGCCGGGTGCCATTTGCCACAATAGCGCCCGCCTGGCGCGTCGCTGTGAGCGCCGCGTCAGGAACCCATGCGAACATGCCGCGCGCACGCCACCCGCGTCACCCGCGCGGCATGCCGACAACGACCATCGGAGATACCCTCATGAGCGACAAGTCCCCCACCATCGTCTACACCCTGACCGACGAGGCGCCGCTGCTGGCCACCGCCTCGCTGCTGCCCATCGTGAGCGCCTTCGCGGCGCAGGCCGGGATCAAGGTCGAGACGAGCGACATCTCGGTGGCCGGGCGCATCCTGGGCCAGTTCCCCGAGTGCCTGAGCGAGGCGCAGCGCATGCCCGACAACTTGTCCGAGTTGGGCAAGCTGACGCTCAAGCCCGAGGCCAACATCATCAAGCTGCCCAACATCAGCGCCTCGGTAGCCCAGCTCAAGGCGGCCATCGCCGAGCTGCAGGGCAAGGGTTACCCGATTCCCGACTTTCCCGAGAACCCCAGGGACGACAAGGAAAAGGACATCCGCGCGCGCTACAACAAGTGCATCGGCAGCGCGGTGAACCCGGTGCTGCGCGAGGGCAACTCCGACCGCCGCGCGCCGCGCGCCGTCAAGGAGTTCGCGCGCAAGAACCCGCACAGCATGGCCGAATGGAGCCAGGCCTCGCGCTCGCACGTCTCGCACATGCACCACGGCGACTTCTACCATGGCGAGAAGTCCATGACGCTGGACAAGGCGCGCGACGTGAAGATGGAGCTGATCACCAAGAGTGGCAAGACCATCGTCCTGAAGCCCAAGGTCAGCCTGCAGGACCGCGAGGTCATCGACTCGATGTTCATGAGCAAGAAGGCGCTGGTGGCCTTCTATGAAAAAGAGATCGAGGACGCGCGCAAGACCGGCGTGATGTTCTCGCTGCACGTCAAGGCGACGATGATGAAGGTCTCGCACCCCATCGTCTTCGGCCACTGCGTGAAGATCTTCTACAAGGAGGCGTTCGCCAAGCACCAGAAGCTGTTTGACGAGCTGGGCGTGAACGTGAACAACGGCATGGTCGATCTGTACAACAAGATCGCCACGCTGCCGCAGAGCCAGCAGGACGAGATCAAGCGCGACCTGCACGCCTGCCACGAGCACCGTCCCGAGCTGGCCATGGTCGACTCCAGCAAGGGCATCACCAACTTCCACTCGCCCAACGACGTGATCGTCGACGCCTCCATGCCCGCCATGATCCGCAACGGCGGCAAGATGTGGGGCGCCGACGGCCGCCTGAAGGACGTCAAGGCCGTGATGCCCGAGAGCACCTTCGCCCGCATCTACCAGGAGATGATCAACTTCTGCAAGTGGCACGGCGCGTTCGATCCGCGCACCATGGGCACCGTGCCCAACGTCGGCCTGATGGCCCAGCAGGCCGAGGAATACGGCAGCCACGACAAGACCTTCGAGATCACCGAGGACGGCGTGGCCAACATCACCGACATCAACACCGGCGAGGTGCTGATGAGCCAGAACGTCGAGACCGGCGACATCTGGCGCATGTGCCAGGTCAAGGACGCCCCCATCCGCGACTGGGTCAAGCTCGCCGTCACGCGCGCGCGCCAGTCGGGCATGCCGGTCGTGTTCTGGCTCGACCCCTACCGCCCGCACGAGGCGCAGCTCATCACCAAGGTCAAGATGTACCTGCATGAGCACGACACCACCGGCCTCGACATCCAGATCATGAGCCAGGTGCGCGCCATGCGCTTCACGCTCGAGCGCGTGATCCGTGGTCTGGACACCATCAGCGCCACCGGCAACATCCTGCGTGACTACCTGACCGACCTGTTCCCCATCATGGAGCTGGGCACCAGCGCCAAGATGCTGTCCATCGTGCCCCTGATGGCCGGCGGCGGCATGTATGAGACGGGAGCTGGCGGTTCTGCCCCCAAGCATGTGCAGCAGCTGGTGGAGGAAAACCACCTGCGCTGGGACAGCCTGGGCGAGTTCCTGGCGCTGGCCGTGTCGCTGGAGGATCTGGGCATCAAGAACAACAACGCCCGCGCCAAACTGCTGGCCAAGACCCTGGACGCTGCCACCGGCAAGCTGCTGGACAACAACAAGGGCCCCAGCCCCAAGACCGGCCAGCTGGACAACCGCGGCAGCCACTTCTACCTGGCCATGTACTGGGCGCAGGAGCTGGCCGCGCAGACCGAGGACGCCGAGCTGGCGGCCAGGTTCGCCTCGCTGGCCAAGGTGTTGACCGACAACGAGGCGAAGATTGTGCAGGAGCTGGCCGACATTCAGGGCAAGGCGGTGGACATCGGTGGCTACTACATGCCGGATGCTGCCAAGCTGGCCCAGGTGATGCGTCCCAGCGCCACCTTCAACCAGGCGCTGGCCGCGCTGGCCGGCTGACGGGGCGCACGCCGCCGTGGCGGCCGTGAGACCCGGGGCGCGGCGTCAGCCGCGCCATTTTTCGTGCGCGTCGCCGGTTACCGGCAGTGCGTTCTGCTGCTTACAGGAATCAGGCCTTTTTGGGCTGTTGGCCAGGTCAGACATGCGCCAGCAGCTACAAAATTAATAGTCATCGTGGCCCCGACTTGCTGAACGGCCCCCCGCCCAGGCGGTGCCCCGCTTTCACATGGCGCTGTGCGAACCAGCCCTGGTTCATCTCCAGCACGTAGCGCACCGGCTTGGCCGAGCAGTGGCTGGTCTCCTGAAGCGGCTGCATGTCGGCCAGGTTGACGATGGTGCCGTCGTCGGCCACGAAGGCGGCGGTCAGCGGGATCAGCGTGTTCTTCATCCAGAAGCACTGCACGCCGGGCTCCTCGAAGCTGAACAACATGCCCTCGTGCGTCGGCATGTCCTTGCGGTGCATCAGGCCGATCTGTCGTTGCGCGGGGCTGCTGGCCAGTTGGGCGTCGATGCGGTGCATGCCGGCCGTGAGCGTGGTGCGCGGCAGATCGAGCTGCGGCTGGCCGGCCGGCGCGCCCTGGGCGAGTGCGGCATGGCAGGCCAGCGTGGTCAGGACGATCGACAGGTGGCGACGCAGGAAGGCAGGCATGGTGGCAACGAGAAGTGGGACGGGGCATGAGAGCCGGCGGCGAGCTGATGGTTCACCCGCGCCGGCGCGCCAGCCGCATTGTCGCCGCCACGCGCGCCGCCCAGGCCGCCGCCGCCGGGCGGTGGCTAGAATCGATTCCGCCCAGTGCGCCATGCCCGCGGACATCGGCGCGCAGCGTCTGGCCCATCCAGCTTGGAGACCCCACCCATGTACCAGCACATCCAGGTGCCTGCCGGCGGGCAGAAGATCACCGTCAACGCCGATTTCTCGCTCAAGGTCCCGGACCAGCCGATCATCCCCTTCATCGAGGGCGACGGCACGGGCGTGGACATCACCCCCGTGATGATCAAGGTGGTCGACGCGGCGGTGGCCAAATGCTACGGCGGGCGGCGCCAGATCCACTGGATGGAGGTCTACGCGGGCGAAAAATCCACCCGCGTCTACGGCCCCGACGTCTGGCTGCCCGAGGAGACGCTGGCGGCGCTCAAGGAATACGTGGTCTCCATCAAGGGGCCGCTGACCACGCCGGTGGGCGGCGGCATCCGATCGCTCAACGTGGCCCTGCGCCAGGAGCTGGACCTGTACGTCTGCCTGCGCCCGGTGCGCTACTTCAAGGGCGTGCCCTCGCCGGTCAAGGAGCCCGAGAAGGTCGACATGGTGATCTTCCGCGAGAACAGCGAGGACATCTACGCCGGCATCGAGTGGGAAGCCAGGAGCGCCAATGCGCGCAAGCTGATCCGCTTCCTGGTCGAGGAAATGGGCGTGGGCAAGATCCGTTTTCCCGACACCTCCGGCATCGGCGTCAAGCCGGTGTCGATCGAGGGCACGGAGCGCCTGGTGCGCAAGGCCATCCAGTACGCCATCGACAACGACAAGCCCAGCGTCACCCTGGTGCACAAGGGCAACATCATGAAGCACACCGAAGGGGGCTTTCGTGACTGGGGCTACGGGCTGGCGCGGCGCGAGTTCGGCGCCGAACTGCTGGACGGCGGGCCGTGGTGCCAGTTCAAGAACCCGAGGACGGGCCGCGCCATCGTCATCAAGGACGCCATCGCCGACGCCTTCCTGCAGCAGATCCTGCTGCGCCCGGCCGAGTATTCGGTGATCGCCACGCTGAACCTGAACGGCGACTACATCAGCGACGCGCTGGCGGCGCAGGTGGGCGGCATCGGCATCGCGCCGGGCGCCAACCTGAGCGACAGCGTGGCCTGCTTCGAGGCCACCCATGGCACGGCGCCCAAGTACGCCGGCAAGGACTACGTCAACCCCGGCTCCGAAATCCTCAGCGCCGAGATGATGCTGCGCCACATGGGCTGGACCGAGGCGGCCGACCTGGTCATCGCCAGCATGGAGGCCGCCATCCAGAGCAAGCGCGTCACCTACGACTTCGCCCGTCTGATGGAGGGTGCCGTGCAGGTCAGCTGCTCCGGCTTCGGTCAGGTGATGATCGACCACATGTGACGGCAGGCGGCGCATCGGCCGCCACGAGCCCAAAAAAATCCCGAGCCAGGCTCGGGACGGGTGCCGGGCGGCGCGGCCTTCAGTGGGGCAGCGCCGTCGGGTCGGCCGCGATCGACGACCCCGGCAGTGGCGCCGTCAGGGCGCCCAGCGGATCAGCGCGAATCCGCGTCGCCAGCAGGCCCTTGGGACCCTGGTTGACCTCGTAGCTGACGCGGGCACCTTCCTTCAGCGTCTTGAATCCGTCCATGTCGATGGCCGAAAAGTGCGCGAACACGTCCGGACCGCCGCCGTCCGGCTCGATGAAGCCGAACCCCTTCAGGTCGTTGAACCACTTGACTTTTCCTTCGGGCATGTCTTGTCTCCTTGTGTCTTCCGTCCGGCTGCGAGTGTGCGGGAAGGATTTTGTCCTTGTCAACCAGCGCCGTCCGTCGCCGGTGATCCATGCCGGTGCCGGCACGCCGGGTGTCCGAAACCCCGACGGCGCCCGCCAGCCAACGGCCTCATTAGAATGATTTTCATGGCAACTACCCCTCCGACACGTACCCCGGCGCCGCCGGGTCCCGTGGCCCCCGTCCGACAA
>MKTG01000097.1:21280-27515 GCA_001897615.1 Burkholderiales bacterium 68-10 | reverse complement strand
CCGCCCCAGATGTACCAGGTGGTCATGCTCAACGACGACTACACGCCGATGGAGTTCGTGGTGGTCGTCATCCAGGAATTCTTCGGCAAGGACCGCGAGAGCGCGACCCAGATCATGCTCAAGATCCACCTGGACGGCAAAGGCGTCTGTGGCGTCTATTCGCAGGACGTGGCCGCCACCAAGGTCGAGCAGGTGCTGGACGCGGCGCGCCAGGCCGGACACCCGCTGCAGTGTGTCAGCGAGCCGGTGGACTAGGGCCATGGCGTTGAATATCACCGAACTTCCCCCAACTGTCGCTGTCAAAGCCTCGCGAAAGTCGTAAGCTAGAGGCGCTAAAGGAACCACACCATGATTGCCCAGGAACTGGAAGTCAGCCTCCACATGGCCTTTGTCGAGGCCAGGCAGCAGCGCCACGAGTTCATCACCGTCGAGCATCTGCTGCTGGCGCTGCTGGACAACCCCAGCGCCGCCGAGGTGCTGCGCGCCTGTGCCGCCAACATCGACGATCTGCGCAAGTCGCTGACCAACTTCATCAAGGACAACACGCCCCAGGTGGCGGGCAGCGACGAGGTGGACACCCAGCCGACGCTGGGCTTCCAGCGCGTCATCCAGCGCGCCATCATGCACGTGCAGTCCACCGGCAACGGCAAGAAGGAAGTCACCGGCGCCAACGTGCTGGTGGCGATCTTCGGCGAGAAGGATTCGCACGCCGTCTACTACCTGCACCAGCAGGGCGTCACGCGCCTGGACGTGGTCAACTTCATCGCCCACGGCATCCGCAAGACCGACACCCCCGAGGCCAGCAAGCCCGCCGAGGGTCAGGCCAGCCCCGGCGAAAGCGAGGAGGTCAGCGAAAAATCCGAAAAGGCCTCGCCGCTGGAGCAGTTCACGCAGAACCTCAACCAGCTCGCCAAGGACGGCAAGATTGACCCGCTGATCGGGCGCGACTACGAAGTCGAGCGCACCATCCAGATCCTGTGCCGTCGGCGCAAGAACAACCCGCTGCTGGTGGGCGAGGCCGGCGTGGGCAAGACGGCGATCGCCGAAGGCTTGGCCTGGCGCATCACCGAGGGCACGGTGCCCGAGATCCTGGCCGAAGCCACGGTGTACGCACTGGACATGGGCGCGCTGCTGGCCGGCACCAAGTACCGCGGCGACTTCGAGCAGCGCCTGAAGGGCGTGCTGAAGAACCTCAAGGACCGGCCGAACGCCATCCTGTTCATCGACGAGATCCACACCCTGATCGGCGCCGGCGCGGCGTCGGGCGGCACGCTGGACGCGTCCAACCTGCTCAAGCCGGCGCTGTCCAGTGGCCAGCTCAAGTGCATCGGTGCCACCACCTTCACCGAGTACCGCGGCATCTTCGAGAAAGACGCGGCGCTGTCGCGGCGCTTCCAGAAGGTTGACGTGGTCGAGCCAACGGTGGCCGAGACGATCGACATCCTCAAGGGTCTCAAGAGCCGCTTCGAGGAGCACCACGCCGTCAAGTACGCGGCGGCCGCCCTGCAGGCGGCGGCCGAGCTGTCGGCCAAGTACATCACCGACCGCCACCTGCCCGACAAGGCCATCGACGTGATCGACGAGGCCGGCGCCGCGCAGCGCATCGCCGTCGCCAGCAAGCGCAAGAAAACCATCGGCAAGCACGAGATCGAGGAGATCGTCGCCAAGATCGCGCGCATTCCACCGGCCAGCGTCAGCAACGACGACCGGGGCAAGCTGCAAACGCTGGAGCGCGACCTGAAAAGCGTGGTGTTCGGCCAGGATGCGGCGCTTGACGTGCTCGCTTCCGCGGTCAAGATGGCGCGCTCGGGCCTGGGCAAGGGCGACAAGCCGATCGGCTCGTTCCTGTTCTCCGGTCCCACCGGCGTCGGCAAGACCGAGGCGGCGCGCCAGCTGGCCTTCATCATGGGCGTCGAGCTGATTCGCTTCGACATGTCCGAGTACATGGAGCGCCACGCCGTCAGTCGCCTGATCGGCGCGCCGCCGGGCTACGTCGGCTTCGACCAGGGCGGCCTGCTGACCGAGGCCATCACCAAGAAGCCGCACAGCGTGCTGCTGCTCGACGAGATCGAGAAGGCGCACCCGGACATCTTCAACGTGCTGCTGCAGGTCATGGACCACGGCACGCTGACGGACAACAACGGGCGCAAGGCCGACTTCCGCAACGTCATCATCATCATGACGACGAACGCGGGTGCCGAGACCATGAACAAGGCCACCATCGGCTTCACCAACCCGCGCCAGGCGGGCGACGAGATGGCCGATATCAAGCGCCTGTTCACGCCCGAGTTCCGCAACCGGCTGGACGCCATCGTCAGCTTCAAGCCGCTGGACGAGAACGTCATCCTGCGCGTGGTCGACAAGTTCCTGCTGCAGTTGGAGCAGCAGCTGGCCGAGAAGAAGGTGGAAGTCACCTTCTCCGACAAGCTGCGCAAGTTCCTGGCCAAGAAGGGCTTCGATCCGCTGATGGGCGCGCGGCCGATGCAGCGCCTGATCCAGGACACCATCCGCAAGGCGCTGGCCGACGAACTGCTGTTCGGCCGCCTGACCGAAGGCGGGCGCCTGGAGGTCGACCTGGACGACAAGGACGAGGTGCTGCTCGACATCACGCCGCTGCCCAAGAAGGAGCGCAGCAAAGGCGCCGAGCCGGCCGAGCCGGAAGAGGAACTGGCAGCCGACTGACCCGAGCGGTCGGGCCTGACCACCGGGCAGCCCGCCAGCGATCTGGCGGGCTGTCGCGCTTTCAGGGCGGCCCGGGCGCGCGCAGCGACGCTACCATCGTCGCCAGCCCTTCGCGGTAGGGCGTGACGCGAAAGTCCGGATAGCGCGCCATGAACTTTTCGCTGCTGAAGACGTAGTCCTGCTGGTTCTGGTACAGCATCTCGCCGACCTCGCGCAGCAGCGGCATGGCCAGGCCCAGTGCGCGCACCAGGGCCACGGGCAAGCGCTGCACACGCGGCGGCGCACCCAGCAGGCGGGCGCTTTCCATGAGCAGCTCGCGCGGCGTCGGCGCCGGGCTGGCGGTGGGCAGGTGCCAGCTTTGCTGCCACGCCGCCTCATCCAGCGCCAGGCGCGCCAGCGCACGCCCCGCGTCCAGGGTGTAGGTGAAGCTGTGGCGCGCGTCCGGGTCGCCCAGCCAGAAGGCCGCGCGGCCTTGCAACTGCCTTTCGATGGCGGCCGAGTAGAGGATCGACAGGCGAACGTGAGGTCCGTAGAAATCGGCGCTGCGGGCGACCAGCCAGCGCAGGCCGCGCTGCGCGCCGGCCTGCCGCAGCAGCTCGAGCAGACGGGCGCGCACACGGCCCTTGCGCGAAGGTGGGTCGATCGGGTGGGCCTCGCGCATCGGCACCTTCAGGGGCCGTGGTCCGTAGGCGTAGAGGTTGTCGAACCAGATCAGCCCGGCGTCGTGTGCCAGCGCCGCGTCGATCGCGTGGTCCATGATGCGCGGCCAGTCGCGCTCCCACACGGCGCTGCGATAGGCCAGGCCGAGCGTCAGATACAGGTGGCTCGTGCCCTGGGCGGCGGCACGCAGCGCGCGGCCGTCCAGGGCATCGAGCGCCTGATGCGGGACGTCGTCGTGGCCAGCGGGTTGGCTGCCGCGGCTGGCCAGCACCACGTCCTGGCCGTCCTGGCGCAGCGCCAGGGCGGTGGCGCGGCCGATCGCGCCGTCGCCGATGATGAGGTGGTGCATCTGGGGCATGGCAGTGGCTCCGTTTCCTGCTGGGCGCCATCATGAACCCATCGCCCGATCCTGCAAACCGTGGTGGCGCACTCGTTATGCTCTCAGCATGAGCGTCCCCACCTTCGTCTGGCACGATTACGAGACTTTCGGCACCCACCCGCGCCGCGACTGGCCGGCGCAGTTCGCCGCCATCCGCACGGATGCCGAGCTGAACGAGATCGGCGAGCCGCTGATGCTGTACTGCCAGCCGCCGCAGGACCGTCTGCCCGAGCCCGAGGCCTGCCTGATCACCGGCATCACGCCGCAGGAATGCGCGGCCAAGGGCCTGCCCGAGCACCAGTTCGCGGCGCGGATTCACGCCGCGCTGGCGCAGCCCGGCACCATCGGCGTGGGCTACAACTCGATCCGCTTCGACGACGAGGTGACGCGCTTTCTGCTGTGGCGCAACCTGATCGAGCCCTATGGCCGCGAATGGCGCGACGGTTGCAGCCGCTGGGACCTGCTCGACGTCATGCGTTGCGCCCACGCGCTGCGGCCCGAGGCCATCGAGTGGCCCCAGGGCGAGGACGGCCTGACCAGTTTCAAGCTCGAACGCCTCACGGCCGCCAACGGCCTGGCGCACGAGATGGCGCACGATGCGCTGTCGGACGTGCGCGCCACCATCGCCCTGGCGCGCCTGCTGCGCCAGCACCAGCCCAAGCTGTTCGACTTCTGTCTGGCGCTGCGCAGGAAGGACCGCGTGGCCGAGGAGCTTGGCCTGCCCACCACCTTGCGCGACGCGCGGCCGTTCCTGCATGTGAGCGGCCGCTTCGGTGCCGCGCGCGGCTGCATCGCCGTGATGGCGCCGCTGGCCATGCACCCGACCAACAAGAACGAGCTGCTGGCCTGGGATCTGGCCGCCGACCCGAGCGAGCTGGCCGACCTGAAGCCCGACGCGCTGCGCGCGCGCCTGTTCACCGCCAGCGCCGATCTGCCCGAGGGCGTGACGCGCCTGCCGATCAAGGGCGTGCACCTGAACAAATCGCCCATCGTGATCGGCAACCTGAAGACCCTGCGCCCCGAGCTGGCCGAGCGCTGGGGCATCGACTTCGGTGCGGCGCAGGCGAACTTCGAGCGGCTGCGCGCGCTGCCCGACCTGAGCGCGCTGTGGCCCCAGGTCTACGCGCGGCCAGCCGCCGCCGAGCCGGTGGACGTGGACGAGGATCTGTATGGCGGCTTTCTGGGCGACGCCGACCGCCGCCGGCTGGAGCGCCTGCGCACGCTGGATGCACGCGAACTGGCGCTGGCGCGGGCCGGTTTCGACGACGAGCGGCTGGCCGAGCTGCTGTGGCGCTACCGCGCGCGCAACTTCCCCGACACGCTGACGACGCAGGAGCGCGCGCGCTGGGAAGCGCGTCGCGCCAGGCGTCTGCTGGATGGCGCGGACGGCGCGCTCACCGTGCAGGGCCTGTTCGATCGCATCGACGCGCTGGCCGAGTCCGACCTCGATGAGCGCCAGCAGGCCGTGCTGGGGGCCCTTTACGAGTGGGCCGAGCAGATCGCGCCGACACCCGATTAGCTATCAAAAACAGAGCTTCTGACGCTGATTGGAAAAGGCCTTGAGCCGGAATGTTTCATAATCACGGCAATTCCCAGGCGGCCCGGACCAGGCGCAGCCACATGCCTGCCGTGGTGGTGTAGCCGACGCTGCCGGCACTGACCCGGCCCTCGGCGTCGATCACGATGAAGGCCGGCACGGCTCGGACGCCGTAGCGCGCCGCGATCGCGCCGTCCGGGTCCACCACGGTGGCCCAGGGCAGCTGGCGGCGCTCCAGCTCCCGTCGCACGGCGGTCACGTCGCCCGAGCGCATGGCCACCGTCAGCACCGGCCAGTGCCCGGCCACCTGGCTGACGTTGTCCTGCTCCAGCTTGCACACCGGACACCATTCGGCCCAGAAGTTGAGCGCCACCGGCTGGCCGGGGTGGGCGGCGCGCCACTGGGCGAGCGACAGCTGGGCGTCCGGCCGCGCGCTGACGGCCGCGGCGTTGAAGTCCGGTGCGGCGCCGCGGGGCACATCGCGCGTCTGCCACGCCTGCACCGCCCACAGCAGCGCCAGCAGCAGCGCGCCGTCGCGCGCCCAGCGTGTCAGGCGCGCGCGCCAGGGCGGGGCGGTCGATGGCCGGGGGGCGCGGGATAGGGAAGGCACGGGGCGGCAGGCGCGGTCGAAACCGATAGTATTGACGCTTTTCCCGCTGCCGGGTGCTGACCCGCTGGCTGGCGGGCCTGTCCCACCGTCACCCAGGAGCGCGCCGATGAGCACACCGACCAAGTACCTGCTGCAGGAAAGCCAGATGCCCAAGTTCTGGTACAACATTCAGGCCGACCTGCCGCAGCCGATGCCGGCCGTGCTGCACCCCGGCACCCTGCAGCCCATCGGCCCGTCCGACCTGGCGCCGCTGTTCCCGAAGGCCATCATCCAGCAGGAAGTGGCCACCGAGCGCGAAATCGAAATCCCCGAGCCGGTGCGCGAGGTGTTCCGCCTGTGGCGCCCGGCGCCGCTGTTTCGCGCCCAC
>MKTG01000097.1:13571-21267 GCA_001897615.1 Burkholderiales bacterium 68-10 | reverse complement strand
CCCCGCCGGCAGCCACAAGCCCAACTCGGCCATCCCGCAGGCCTTCTACAACGCGCAAGAGGGCGTCAAGCGGCTGTCCACCGAGACCGGCGCCGGCCAGTGGGGCAGCTCGCTGGCGCTGGCCGGGCAGATCTTCGGGCTCGACGTCACCGTCTACCAGGTGCGCGTCAGCTACGACCAGAAGCCGTACCGCCGCGCGCTGATGGAAACCTACGGCGCGCGCTGCGTCGCCTCGCCCAGCAACGAGACCGAGTATGGCCGCGCCGTGCTGGCCCAGCGCCCGGACCACCCCGGCAGCCTGGGCATCGCCATCAGCGAGGCGGTCGAGGTGGCGGCCAAGAACGACGACACCAAGTACGCCCTGGGCTCGGTGCTGAACCACGTGCTGCTGCACCAGACCATCATCGGCCTGGAAGCCATGGAGCAGATGCACATGGCCGACGCCTGGCCCGACGTGCTGGTGGGCTGCACCGGCGGCGGCAGCAACTTCGCCGGTCTGGCCTTCCCGTTCATCGGCCACGGCCTGCGCGGCGGCGCCATGCCGCGCGTGGTGGCGGTCGAGCCCGCGGCCTGCCCCAGCCTGACGCGCGGCAAGTACGCCTACGACTTCGGCGACACGGCGCACCTGACGCCGCTGACCAAGATGCACACCCTGGGCAGCACCTTCACCCCGCCGGGCTTTCACGCCGGCGGCCTGCGCTACCACGGCATGGCGCCGCTGGTCAGCCACGTCAAGGAACTGGGTCTGCTGGACGCCGTGGCCTACACCCAGGGCGAGTGCTTTGCCGCCGGCGTGCAGTTTGCGCGCGCCGAAGGCATCGTGCCCGCGCCCGAGGCCAACCACGCCGTCAAGGGTGCCATCGAAGAGGCGCTGCGCTGCAAGCGCGAGGGCAAGGCCGAGACCATCCTGTTCAACCTGAGCGGGCACGGCCACTTCGACATGGGTGCGTACCAGGCCTACTTTGCCGGCCAGCTGAAGGACGAGGCCTACGACGAGAAGGAGCTGGCGCAGGCCCTGTCGGGCCTGCCCGCCGTGCCGGCCTGAGCCGGCCGAAGCGGGCGTCGGCCCGCGCTGCACAGTCACCGACGGCCCCGCATTCCCAAGGGGCTGCCACCCGGCGGGCAGGGTGCCGCCGGGACTGACTTAGAGCGCGAACACTTTCTTCAGGAACGTCACCGCGGCGGAGGCCGCCTGGTCGCGCGCCTTGGTGTTGCCTTCCACGTTGGCGCCCATGGCCCGGCAGCTCTTGAGCGCTGCGTTGTACTCCTCGCCCTGCAGCCGGGCCCCGGTGCCGCGGTCAAAGGCCTGGAAGTTGTCGATGTCGATCTCGATCGGGCAGTCCGCGGTGGTCTTGGTGGCGCGCGCCAGGAAGTGGCGCCGGGTGTCGTCGCCGTCGAACTTGTGGTGTACGCCCTCGATGGCGACGAACTCCACCGGCGTGCCGGCGGCGCGGATCTTGTCGGCGTAGTCCTGGCAAGGCTGGATCGGCGTGTAGTCGTCGGCCGTCCCGTGGAGGAACAGCATCGGCGCCCTGGAGAACACCCCCGGCCTGACCACCAGCCGGAAGATGTTGGTGCAGCCACCGGCATAGGTCGGGATGAAGGCCGCGTAGCGCAGGCCGTCGGGCAGCTTCTGCGCGCCGATCAGGCGCTCGACGGCGGTGCGCAGCACGGCGGTGCCGCCGCGCGAGAAGCCCATGATGGCGATGCGGTTGCGGTTGCGGTCGATGCGCGGGTGCGTGGCCAGCAGCCGCAGCGCCGCGAAGCTGTCGGCGACGTCGGCGCTGAAGGGCGTCTGCGACTGATCCTCCACCGTGCTGCTGACGCCGCGCGGCCCGAACATGTCGATCACGAACACCGCGATGCCGGCGCCGTTGAACTGCTTGGGCCAGTAGTTCAGCTGGGCCGGATAGACGCCGCCAGAGCCGTGCACCAGCACCACGGCGGGCACCTTGTCGGCGCCCGGCGGCAGGAACAGGTGGCCCAGGATGTTGACCGCCTCGCCGCTCTTGTTGCCCTGCAGCAGCTCGCCCAGCGTCTTGGGCGTCCAGCTGGCAAAGGCGTAGACCCCGTTGCCGGGGCCGTCGGCCAGGCTGGTGACGACCGCTGGCTGCGCGCGCGCCGCAGCCGCGCCCAGCAGCACTACCGACAGCGCCCATGCCCACCAGCACCTGCGCGCCAGGACTTGCATCAGAGCCATGATGTCCTCCCGAGTGACGGATGAGGAAACCCAGTGTAGGACGATCGCTGGCGCTGCGAAAGGGGGCTGGAGGTGTCGAGGGTGGGGTCAGATGTCGGCGCCGAACACTTCCAGCAGCCGGTCCAGCCCGCCCATGTCGATCGCCACCCTGGCCTGGTCGCGCACGCGGGGCTTGGCGCGGTAGGCCACCGACAGGCCGACGGCGCGCATCATTTCCAGGTCGTTGGCGCCGTCGCCCATGGCGATGGCCTGGCTGGGGGAGCAGCCGATCAGGCTGCACGTGGACAGCACCGTCTCGCGCTTCATGGCGCCGTCGCAGATGTCGCCCCAGCTCTGCGGCTGGATGCGGCCCGTCAGGCGCCCGTGCTCGATCTCCAGCAGGTTGCTGCGGGCGAAGTCCAGCGCCAGCCGGTCGCGCAGGCGGTCGGCGAAGTAGGTGAAGCCGCCCGACACCAGCAGCACCTTCAGCCCCGCCGCCTTGCAGGCCAGCACCAGTTCGGCGGCGCCGGGGTTCAGGCGCAGGCGCGCGCGGTAGACCTGCGCCAGCTCGTCGACCGACACGCCCCGCAGCAGCGCCACGCGGCGGCGCAGGCTGTCCTTGAAGTCGGTGATCTCGCCGCGCATGGCCGCCTCGGTGATGGCGGCCACCTCGGCCTTGCGGCCCACGGCATCGGCGATCTCGTCCACGCATTCGATGTTGATCAGCGTCGAGTCCATGTCGAAGGCGATCAGCCGGTAGTCGGACAGGCGCAGGGGCGGCTGGATGCCGCGCAGCACCAGGCCGGGGCTGATCTCGCGGGCGTCATCGGGCAGTTGGGCGAGGTTCATTTGCTATTGATAATGTAGCTGCTTGCGCTTGCCAGACAAGCGCTGCCGGCCAAAATCACTTCGATTCATGAGGACGGGCCGCGGAGAAAGCGGAACAGGCGCACCGCCGGCTGCGTTTCGGGCAGCACGTAGACCACGCCGGTGGCGCGGCCGAACAGGGGGTCGATCACGCGGTCGTAGAAATCGGCCGGCAGGTTGATGCAGCCAAACGAGATGCGCTTGTCGGCCGTGCCGGGCGAGCGCAGGCGCTCGGGTCGGCGCTCGCCCGGCACGTCGCGCACCCGATGCATGGACAGCCCGGCGTCGTAGTCCAGCCAGACGATGTCCTCGCCCCGGTGGTTGCGCCCCGGCTCGGTGACGTAGCGGCCGGCGCTGGTCACCTTCTCGTGCGGCCGCACGCGCGACAGGGGGCGCGTGCCGATGTCGGCCGGCGCCACGTCGCCGCGCGCCTGGCCGAGCAGCACCGGGCTGTTGTCCAGCAGCCGGCCGCCGCGGTCGAACACCCACACGGTGGCCGCTGGCTTGTCCACCACGGCAAAGGCGCGGCCGCCGGCGTCGCCGGCACGCACCACCTCGTCGGCAAAGCGGCGCGCCGCGTCCTCGCCCACGGCCTGCGCTGCCATGGCCGCGAGGGCCAGGCAGGCGGCGGCGCATCGGGCCAGGCGGATGGGGCGTGTCATGGGGGGCAGCGGCATGGGTGATGCCCGGTTTATACGGCAGCCACGGCGGGTTGGGGCGTCGCCACCGGCTGCCCCAGGCTGCGCAGCACGTCGCGCACCAGGTGTGCGCGCGCCGCCGGGTCGGGCAGGGCGCGCTCGATGCGCAGCTTGTCGTTGCCGGCCAGCTTGATGTGGCGGTTCTTCTGGATCAGCCCGATGATGGCCATCGGCTCGATCGGCGGGTTGGGCTTGAACGTGATGTGGATCACGCCCGGCGCCGCGTCCACCTTCTGCACGCCATAGGGGGCGCTCAGCACGCGCAGGCGGTGCACGTCGATCAGCGTCTGCGCCTGCGCGGGCAGCTTGCCGAAGCGGTCGACGATCTCTTCCACCAGGGCGTCGATCTGCTCGTTGCTGCGCGCGGTGGCCAGCTTCTTGTAGAACGACAGGCGCAGGTGCACGTCGCCGCAGTAGTCGCCCGGCAGCAGCGCGGGGGCGTGCAGGTTGATGTCGGTGGCGGCCTGCATGGGCGCCAGCAGGTCGGGTTCGCGGCCGGCCTTCAGGCTGCGCACGGCCTCGGCCAGCATCTCGTTGTAGAGCTGGAAGCCGATCTCCATCATGTTGCCGCTCTGGCTTTCGCCCAGCACCTCGCCGGCGCCGCGGATTTCCAGATCGTGCATGGCGAGGTAGAAGCCCGAGCCCAGCTCCTCCATCTGCTGGATCGCCTCCAGCCGCTGCGTGGCCTGCTTGGTCAGGCTCTGCATCTCGGGCACCAGCAGGTAGGCGTAGGCCTGGTGGTGGCTGCGGCCGACGCGCCCGCGCAGCTGGTGCAGCTGCGCCAGGCCGAAGCGGTCGGCGCGCGCGATGACGATGGTGTTGGCGGTCGGCACGTCGATGCCGGTCTCGATGATGGTCGAGCACAGCAGCAGGTTGAAGCGCTGCGCCACGAAGTCGCGCATCACGCGCTCCAGCTCGCGCTCGGGCATCTGGCCGTGGGCGATGGCGATGCGCGCCTCGGGCAGCAGCTTTTCCAGCGCCTGGCGGCGGTTTTCGATGGTCTCGACCTCGTTGTGCAGGAAGTAGACCTGGCCGCCGCGCTTGAGCTCGCGCAGCACCGCCTCGCGGATCACGCCCGTGCCTTCGTCGCGCACGAAGGTCTTGATGGCCAGCCGGCGCTCGGGCGCGGTGGCGATCACGGACAGATCGCGCAGCCCTTCCAGCGCCATGCCCATGGTGCGCGGGATGGGAGTGGCGGTGAGCGTGAGCACGTCGACCTCGGCGCGAAACTTCTTCATCGCCTCCTTGTGGCGCACGCCGAAGCGGTGCTCCTCGTCGATGATCAGCAGGCCCAGGTTCTTGAACTGGGTTTTTTCCGACAGCAACTTGTGCGTGCCGACCACGATGTCCACGCTGCCGTCCTGCAGGCCCTTGAGGGCAGCCGTGGTTTCCTTGCCGGAGGCAAAGCGGCTCATCTGCGCCACCTTGACCGGCCATTTGGCCAGGCGGTCGATCAGTGTCTGGTAGTGCTGCTCGGCCAGCAGCGTGGTGGGCGCCAGGAACGCCACCTGCTTGCCGCCGGTGACGGCCACGAAGGCGGCGCGCAGGGCCACCTCGGTCTTGCCGAAGCCGACGTCGCCGCACACCAGGCGGTCCATCGGCTGCGGGCTGACCAGATCCTGGATCACGGCGTGGATGGCGGCCTTCTGGTCGGCCGTTTCCTCGAAACCGAAGTCGGCGGCGAACTGCTCGTAGTCGTGCGGCGAATAGCGGAACGCGTGGCCTTCGCGCGCGGCGCGGCGTGCGTACAGGTTCAGCAGCTCGGCGGCGGTGTCGCGCACCTGCTCGGCCGCCTTGCGCCGCGCCTTGTCCCACTGGCCGCTGCCCAGCCGGTGCAGCGGCGCCTCGTCGGCACTGACGCCGGTGTAGCGGCCGATCAGGTGCAGCTGCGACACCGGCACGTACAGCACCGCCTGCTGCGCGTATTCCAGGTGCAGGAACTCCTGTAGCGCGGGCGTGCCGTCGGGGTTCTTCTCGCCCATGTCCAGGTGCACCAGGCCGCGGTAGCGGCCGATGCCGTGCTGGGTGTGCACCACCGGGTCGCCCACGTTCAGCTCCGACAGGTCCTTGATCAGCGCGTCGACGTCGCTGACCTGCTCCTGCCGCTTGCGCCGGCGCGTGCCGGGGCCGGTGGCGAACAGCTCGGTCTCGGTGACGAAGTCGATGCCGCCTTCGATCCAGGCAAAGCCCTGGGCCAGCGCGGCGGTGGCGATGCCCACCGGCTCGCTGGCGGTCTCGAACTCGGCCAGCGTGTCGAAGGCCGGCGGGTTCAGCCCGCTGGCGCGCAAAAAGTCCAGCAGGCTTTCGCGCCGGCCGGCGCTTTCGGCCAGCACCAGCACGCGCCGCGCCGCGCCGCGCAGGTGGGCGTGCAGCCGCGCCAGCGGGTCGTCGGCGCCGCGCACCACGGTCAGCTCGGGCAGCGGCTGGGCGAAGGCGCTGTGGTCGATGTCGTCCACGCCGGGGCGCAGCGCCACCTGGGCGTGCGCCTTGGCCTGCAGGTAGAACTGCTCGGCGCTCAAAAACAGCGCCTCCGGCGGCAGCACCGGGCGCTCGGGGTCGCCCTGGGCCATGCGCCAGCGCTCGCGCGTGTCCTGCGCGAACTGCTGGAACGCCGCCTCCAGGTCGCCGTGCAGCGCCAGCGTGGCCTGGCTGCCCAGGTAGTCGAACACCGTGGCGGTGTCGTCGAAGAACAGCGGCAGGTAGTACTCGATGCCGGCCGTGGCCACGCCGCTGGCCATGTCCTTGTAGATGCGGCTGCGCGTCGGGTCGCCCTCCAGCAGCTCGCGCCAGCGCTGGCGAAAGCGCGTGCGCGCCGCCTCGTCCAGCGGAAACTCGCGCCCCGGCAGCAGCCGCACCTCGGGCACCGGGTACAGGCTGCGCTGGGTGTCCGGGTCGAAGCCGCGGATGGAGTCGATCTCGTCGTCGAACAGGTCGACCCGGTAGGGCACCGCGCTGCCCATGGGAAACAGGTCGATCAGCCCGCCGCGCACCGCGTACTCGCCCGGGCCGACCACCTGCGTGACGTGCTGGTAGCCGGCCAGGGTGAGCTGGCTCTTGAGCGCCGCCTCGTCGAGCTTCTGCCCCTGCCGGAAGTGGAAGGTGTGGCCGGCCATGAAGGCGGGCGGCGCCAGCCGGTACAGCGCCGTGGTGGCCGGCAGCAGCACCACGTCGGCCTGGCCCTGGCGGATCGCCCACAGCGTGGCCAGGCGTTCGCTGATCAGGTCCTGGTGCGGAGAAAAAGTGTCGTAGGGCAGCGTCTCCCAGTCGGGAAACAGCACCACGCGCAGCCGCGGCGCGAAGAAGGCGATCTCCTCCAGCAGCCGCCGCGCGTCGCCGGCGTCGGCGGTGACGATGGCCGTCAGCCGCCGCTCGCCGGCCTCGCGCTCGGCCAGCCGCGCCAGCAGCAGCGCGTCGCTGGAGGCCGGCGGGCGGGGCAGGGCGTGGCGTTTGCCGGGGGCGAGCTTGGGCAGGTGCATGACGAGGGCGGCGGAAACGACGAAAACCCCCGGCCGGCTCGGGCAGGGGGTGGGCGGGCTATTTTACGTCCGTTGAATCATGAATGTTTTGGTCTCGGCGCCCACCTGTCGTGCGTCAGAAGCTATCAAAATAATAGTTAACCCGGCACTGGCACGCGGCGCGGCAGGCGGTCTATAGTGCTTGCCGGACACCACAGGAGCCCATGCCATGCCCGCCACCGACCGCCCCATCCACCCGCAGCGCTTCGGCAGCGGCCAGGCCGTGCACCGGCTGGAGGACGAGGCCTTGCTGCAGGGCCGGGGTCGCTACACCGACGATCTGGCCACGCCGGACGATGGCTGGCTGGTGTTCGTGCGCTCACCTCATGCGCATGCCGCCATCGGCGCGATCGACTGTGATGCCGCGCGCGCCCTGTCCGGTGTGCGAGCCATCATCACCGGCGCCGAGCTGGTGGCCGCCGGCATGCCGCCGCTGG
>MKTG01000097.1:1397-13246 GCA_001897615.1 Burkholderiales bacterium 68-10 | reverse complement strand
GACGTGCACGCCAGCACGCAGATGCCCACGGCGGTGCGCGGCGCCATTGCCGGCGCGCTGGGCCTGGCGCCCGAGGCGGTGCGCGTGCGCGTGGGCGACGTCGGCGGCGGCTTCGGCATGAAGACCAGCTTCTACCCCGAGGACGTGGTCATCGCCTGGGCCGCGCGCCACACCGGCCGGCCGGTGCGCTGGAGCGGCGAGCGCGGCGAGGAGTTCCTCTCCACCACCCACGGGCGCGACGTGCAGGCCCACGCCGAGCTGGCGCTGGCGGCCGATGGCCGCATTCTGGCGCTGCGGGTGCAGTCGCACGCCAACGTGGGGGCCTACGCCCTGCCCACGGGGGTGGCGATCCAGCTGCTGATCGGCCCCTGGGTGCAGACCAGCGTCTACCACGTGCCAGTGATCGACTTTCACTTCCGCGCCGTGCTGACGCACCAGGCGCCCACCGGCGCCTACCGCGGCGCCGGCCGGCCCGAGGCCATCTTCAACATCGAGCGCCTGATGGACGAGGCGGCGCGCCAGACCGGCATCGACCGCGTCGCCTTGCGGCGGCGCAACTTCATCCGCCCCGAGCAGATGCCCTACACCAACCCCATGGGCCAGACCTACGACGTCGGCCGCTTCGAGCGGGTGCTGGAGCAGGCGCTGCCGCTGGCCGACTGGGACGGCTTTGCCGCGCGCGCGGCGCAGTCGGGCGCGCGCGGGCTGTGGCGTGGCCTGGGCATCGCCACCTTCCTGGAATGGACGGGCGGCAACGTGTTCGAGGAGCGCGTCACCGTGGACGTCAAGAGTGATGGCTTCATCGAGGTCTATTCCGCCGTCAACCAGATGGGCCAGGGCATTGCCACCTCGCTGGCGCAGCTGGTGGTGGACGCCTTCGACGTGCCGATCGAGCGCGTGCGCGTGGTGTTGGGCGACACCGAGCGCGGCAACGGCTTTGGCAGCGCCGGCTCGCGCTCGCTGTTCACCGGCGGCTCGGCCATGCGCTCGGGCGCCGAGCACACGCTGGCGCAGGCGCGGCAGCTGGCGGCGCGCGAGCTGGAGGCCGCGCCCGAGGACATTCGCTACGCGGCGGCGCGCTTTCACGTGGCCGGCACCGACCACGCCATCGGCCTGTTCGAGCTGGCCGGCCGCCAGCTCGAGGGCCACATCTTCGTCGACCACACGCACCGCGTCAGCGGCCCCACCTGGCCCAACGGCTGCCACATCTGCGAGGTGGAGCTCGACCCGCGGACCGGCGCCGTGGCCCTCGTGGGCTACGCCAGCGTCAACGATGTCGGGCGCGTCATCAACCCGCTGATCGTGCGCGGGCAGCTGGACGGCGGCGCGGTGCAGGGCATCGGCCAGGCGCTGTGCGAGCAGCTGGTGTACGACGACCCCAGCGGCCAGCTGCTCACCGGCAGCCTGATGGACTACGCCGTGCCGCGCGCGCACGATCTGGCCACCTGGTTTCGCACCGAGATGGACGAATCCACGCCCTGCGCCAACAACCCGCTGGGCGTCAAGGGCGTGGGCGAGCTGGGCACCATCGGCGCCACGCCGGCGGTGGTCAACGCCGTGGCCGACGCCCTGGCGCGCGCCGGCCGGGCCGATCTGGCGCCGCGCCTGCAAATGCCGCTCACGCCAGCGCGGCTGTGGACGCTGCTGCATGAAGCATGACCGCGCTGCGCCTGGATGACGTGCCTGGCGGCGCATGAAGGGTGGCGCTTCAAGCAAAATGCGGGTCTGGCGCTTGTCTGACAAGCGCCAGCAGCTATCAATTCAGTAGTATTCCATGAGCGACATTTCACCCCGCTGCCACGCCCTGGTGCCTTGTGCCGGTAGCGGCTCGCGCGCCGGCACGGCGCAGCCCAAGCAGTACCAGCCGCTGGCCGGGCGGCCGCTGGTGCAGCACACGCTGGCGGCGCTGGGCGCGGTGGCGCGCATCGACCGCCTGCTGGTGGTGGTGGCGCCGGGCGACGACACGCTGCGCCAGCCCGGCGCGCGCTGGCAGCTGGCCGACTGCGGCGGCGCCACGCGCGCCGAGAGCGTGTGCAACGGCCTCGACCACCTGCTGGCCAGCGGCGCCGCGCCGCAGGACTGGGTGCTGGTGCATGACGCCGCGCGCTGCCTGCTCACCCCGGCGCTGGTCGACGCACTGATCGACGCCTGCCTGCCCGACGCCGTGGGCGGCCTGCTGGCGCTGCCGCTGCCCGACACGCTCAAGCGCGCGCAGGACGGCCGCGTGGCCGCCACGGTGGAGCGCGCCGACAAATGGCTGGCGCAGACGCCGCAGATGTTTCGCATCGGCGCGCTGCGCGCCGCGCTGGCGCCGCACGCCGCCAGCGGCTTTGCCGGCATCACCGACGAGGCCAGCGCCATGGAGGCGGCCGGCCAGCGCCCGCTGCTGGTGCGCGGCAGCGCGCAGAATGTGAAGATCACCTACCCGGAGGACTTTGCCTTGGCCCAGGCCGTGCTGCAGGCGCGCGCATCATGAGCGCGCCCACTCCTCAAACGCCCGCCGTGCCGCCGTTTCGCATCGGCGAGGGGTGGGACGTGCACGCTCTGGTGCCCGGCCGGCCGCTGTTGATCGGCGGCGTGCACGTTCCGCACACGCACGGGCTGCTGGGCCATTCGGACGCCGACGTGCTGCTGCACGCCATCACCGACGCGCTGCTGGGCGCGGCCGGGCTGGGCGACATCGGGCGGCATTTTCCGGACACCGACGCGCGCTTTGCCGGCGCCGATTCGGGACTGCTGCTGGCCGAGGCGGCGCGCCGCGTGGGCGAGCGCGGCTGGCGCGTTGGCAACATCGACAGCACCGTCATCGCCCAGGCGCCACGCCTGGCGCCGCACATCCCGGCCATGGTGGCGCGCATTGCCCAGCTGCTGGCGCTGGCGCCAGATCAGGTCAACGTCAAGGCCAAGACGGCCGAGCGCCTGGGGCCCGTGGGGCAGGGCGCGGCGATCGAGGCGCGCGCCGCAGTGCTATTGTTCAGATAGCTGCTGGCGCTGACCAGGAAAGCGCCAGGCCCGCTTTTTTCTTGAAGTAACCCCGTCATGCGTCGCCAGGCGCGTCATCCGCGCCGCTTGCGCGTGGTGGACGGGGCGGGGCGGCCGTCGGGGGCCGGCTGCAGCCGGATCACCGCCATCAGGCCGCCGCTGGGGCTGTTGGCCAGGGTGAGCTCGCCGCCCATGTGGCGCACCATCTTGGCGACGATGGACAGGCCCAGGCCGGCGCCGGTGGCCTCGGTGCGCGCGGTGTCGCCGCGAAAGAACGGCCGCGTCAGGATGGCCAGCTGCTCCTCGGGCACGCCGGGGCCGTGGTCGCGCACGCGCAGCGTCACCCCGTGCTCGCGCGCGGTGGCGGCGATGCGCACGCGGGCGATGCCGCTGTCGGCGCTCTTGCCGTAGCGGCGGGCGTTTTCCAGCAGGTTGGCCAGCACGCGCGACAGCTCGACCTCGTCGCCCATCACCTGCAGCTCGGGCGCCACGTCGATCTGCACCTGCATGTCGTCGCGGCTGGCAAAGGGCTGGGCCGCGGCCTGTGCCAGCGCCGCCAGCGGCAGCGCCTGCAGGCTCACATGGTCGGGCCGGGCGTAGTCGAGGAACTTGTCGATGATGGTGTCGACCTGCGCGATGTCGGCCACCATGTGCTCGCGCGCCTCGGCGTCGGGCACGCTCAGCTCGGTTTCCAGCCGCAGGCGCGCCAGCGGCGTGCGCAGGTCGTGCGAGATGCCGGCCAGCATCTCGGCGCGCTCCTGCTCGATGCGCGACAGCTCCTCGGCCATGCGGTTGAAGCCGATGTTGACGGCGCGGATCTCGCGCGCGCGGGTCGATTCGTCCAGCCGGCCTTGGCGGTAGTCGCCCTCGCGCACGCGCTCGGCGGCGTTGGCCAGCTGGCGCAGCGGCCGGTTGATGTAGCCCGCCAGCAGCGCCGCGCCCAGCAGCGAGGCCGCGCCCAGCGTGGCCAGCCACAGCAGCCAGGCGCTGCCGCTGAGCAGGGTGCCGATGCGCGAGCGGTCCATCAGCAGCCAGTACGAATCGCCCTCGATCGAGAAGCCGACCCACAGCCCTTCCTCGCCGTTGACGCGACGCGCCACCACCGTGCCCAGGCCCAGGCGGGCGACGATCTCGCCGCTCATCCGGCGCTCCAGCACGGTGTGGTTGAACAGCTCGAAGCGGTCGCCCGGCTCGCGCGGGGCGATGCGCACCTTCTCCTGCTCGGCCAGCGTCTTGATCAGCGACACGCGGGCGATGGCGTCGGAGTGGATCAGCGCCGCGCGCGACAGGTTGACCATCGAGGCGATCTGGCGCGCGTTGTCGATCACGCGCGGCTCGTATTCGAGCGCGCGGAACATCTGGTACCAGCCCAGCGTGGTGCCCAGCAGCAGCAGCGCCAGCAGGAAGAAGGTGCGCCAGAACAGGCTGAAGCCGAACGGCGCGCGCTGCTGCTCCAGCTCTGGCTCCAGCGGCGCGTTGCTGGAGTCGGCGAGCTGATCGGGCCGCGTGCAGGGCGCCCCGACATCCGCCATCGGCGGCGGCAGCGTCGGGCCCGCGGACATGCCGAAGGCGCGCTCGGGCATGACCGTCAGCTGGTGCCGTCGGGCACGAACACGTAGCCCACGCCCCACACGGTCTGGATGTAGCGCGGGCTGGCGGCGTCCTGCTCGATCAGCTTGCGCAGGCGCGAGACCTGCACGTCCAGGCTGCGGTCGAAGGGCTCGAACTCGCGCCCGCGCGCCAGCTGCGCCAGCTTCTCGCGCGACAGCGGCTGGCGCGGATGGCGCACCAGCGCCTTCAGCATGGCGAACTCGCCGGTGGTCAGCGGCACTTCCTCGCCGTTCTTGTGCAGCGTGCGCGCGCCCAGGTCGAACACGAATGGGCCGAAGCTGACCGATTCGTTCTCGGCCGACGGCGCGCCGGGCGCCTCCATCGGCGGGCGGCGGCGCAGCACGGCGTGGATGCGCGCCAGCAGCTCGCGCGGGTTGAAGGGCTTGCCCAGGTAGTCGTCGGCGCCGACTTCGAGGCCGACGATGCGGTCGACGTCCTCGCCCTTGGCGGTCAGCATGATGATGGGCGTCTTGTCGCCGGCCGCGCGCAGGCGGCGGCACACCGACAGGCCGTCCTCGCCCGGCATCATCAGGTCGAGCACGATCAGGTCGATGGTGTCGCGCAGCATCACGCGCGACAGCGCCTTGGCGTCCTCGGCGACGATGACCTCGAAACCCTCCTGCGCCAGGTAGCGACGCAGCAGGTCGCGGATGCGGGCATCGTCGTCGACGATGACGATCTTGTCGACTCGGTTGGCAGTCTGGTTCATCCAGCACCTTTCAGGCGTATTTGTAACAGGCCCATTTTGACCTTGAAAGCGTGACGAATTCGGGGTTTTCCCGGCCAGCTTTTCACAGTGTTACACGTGTTGCCTCGCTGGTCAGCTATCTGGCGGACGCACACGTCATCCACGTGGGATGGTCGCGGGTTGATATGGACATGAACCGCTGGACATTGCTGCTGTGGGCCTGGGGCGCCGTTGCGCTGCCGGCCTGCGCGCGCGCGCAGGCCGCGGGCGAATCGGCCGAGACCGGGCCGACCGCCGCGCCGGCCACGGTGTCCGCGGCCGCGATCGCGCGCAGTCCCCTGTGGCAGGCGGTGGAGTCGGCGTTTCGCCAGCGCGACGCGGTCCCCGTCCCGGTCGTCGACCGGCGCCTGAACGCCGAGCAGCGCCAGCAGCTGCGCGAGCAGATCCGCCGCGCCGCCCCGCGCGGCGAGCGCCGCGGCGTGGCCGAGGTCACCCAGCTGGAGCCGCGCTGAGGCGCGACGCCCGCGCGTGTCATCATGGCGCCCCGCGCCACCGGGCGCGCCGACCGCTTTTTCGATCCATCATGACCGCCTGCTTTGTTCGCGTCGCCGCCCTGGGCCTGCTGGTGCTCGGCGCCGGCATGTCCCCGGCCAGTGCGCAGACGACCACGGTGCCCGCGCCCATGACCTCCACCCAGAACGCGCCCCACAACGTGCTCCAGCTGTCGGCCAGTGGCCAGGTCGAGGTCGAGCAGGACCTGCTCACCCTGTCGCTCGGCGCCACGCGCGAGGGCGCCGACGCCGCCAGTGCGCAGGCCAGCCTGCGCCAGGTGCTGGACGAGGCGCTCAAGCAGGTGCGGCCCAGCGCCCAGCCGGGCCAGATGGACGTGCGAACCGGCGCCTTCAGCGTGTACCCCCGCTACGACCGCAATGGCCGCATCGGCGGCTGGCAGGGCCGCGCCGAGCTGATCCTGGAAGGTCGCGACTTCGCCCGCATCACGCAGGCGGCCGCGCGCGCCAGCTCGATGGGCATCGGCCAGCTGGCGTTCGGCCTGAGCCGCGAGCAGCGCGCCCGCGTCGAGGCCGAGGCGCAGGCGCAGGCCATCGAGCGCTTCAAGGCCCGCGCGGCCGACATCGCGCGCGCCTTCGGCTTTGCCGGCTACACGCTGCGCGAGGTCAGCGTCAGCGGCGACGCGGGCGACATCGCCCCGCGCATGGTCGGCATGGCCAGCCCGGCGCGCGCCATGGCCGCCGACGCCCCGGTGCCGGTCGAGCCGGGCCGCGCCCTGGTGCAGGTCACGGTGTCCGGCACGGTGCAGGCACGCTGACGCCCGGCAAGCGGTCTTTAGGTCGCCAGCCCTTGCGCGGCAATCGTCATACGCTATATATTTAATAGTAATCAATGGCGCCTGGACTGCCCCGGCGCCGCGCCGCGAGGCGGCACTTGATTTACCATGAGCCGATTCCGGCCCCCACCCATCGACCGAAAGTCCGCCATGACCGAGCCTGTCCTGCACCACGTCAGCTGTCCCGACGCCAGCGGGGGGCACCGCATGGCCTATTGGCAGTGGGGTGACGCGGCCGCCGCGCACCTGGTGGTGTGCGTGCATGGCCTGTCGCGCCAGGGGCGCGACTTCGACGTGCTGGCGCGGGCACTGCTGGCGCGTGCCGCGGCGCAGGGCCAGGCGCTGCGCGTGGTCTGCCCGGACGTGGTGGGGCGCGGCGACAGCGACTGGCTGAAGGAGCCGATGGGCTACCAGTTCCCGACCTACGTGGGCGACATGCTGACCCTGCTGGGCACGCTGGCGCAGCAGGCGCCGATCGGCCAGCTGGACTGGGTGGGCACCAGCATGGGCGGGCTGATCGGCCTGATGCTGGCCGGCGCGCCCGACGTGCCGCTGCCGCTGCCCATGCGCCGACTGGTGCTCAACGACGTCGGCCCGGTGATCGAATGGCAGGCGCTGCAGCGCATCGGCCAGTACCTGGGCAAGAGCGGCCCGTTCGAGTCGGTCGAGGCGGGCGCGGCGCGCCTGCGCGAGCTGGCGCCCGGCTTCGGCCCGCACACCGACGCGCAATGGCTGGCGCTGTCGCGCCCCATGCTGCGGCCGGCGCCGCAAGGCGGCTGGCGCCTGCACTACGACCCGGCCATCGCCGTGCCCTACGCCGCCGTGACGGAGGAGTCGTCCGCGCAGGGCGAAGCGCTGCTGTGGCAGCTCTACGACCAGGTGACGGCCGAGACGCTGGTGCTGCGCGGCGCCGACTCCGACCTGCTGTCGGCCGCCACGGCCCGCGCCATGCAGGCGCGCGGCCCGCGCCCGCGCGTGCTGGAATTCGCCGGCGTCGGCCATGCGCCCACCCTGGTGGCCGACGACCAGGTCGCCGCCGTGTGCGACTTTCTGCTGCGGGCGGACCGCGCGCCATGAAGACGCTGGCGGTGGCGCCTGCCGGGACGCGCCAGCCGGTGGCCGACGTCGTCGTCGCCACCGGTGGCGGGCAGCCCGACGGGGGCGAGCTGCGTGCCCGCGCCCGCGCCTTTGCCGAGCCGCTGCTGGCGGGCGAGACCACCGCCTCGGGCGAAAACGTGCTGAGCCACGCCGACGCGGTGGCCGACATCCTGGCGGGCATCGGCGGCTCCGAGGCGCTTCAGGCGGCGGCCTACCTGAGCTACGCCAGCGCCCAGCTCAACCGGCCGGAAGAGGTCATCGGCAAGGCCTTTGGCGACAGCGGGGCGCGCTTGGCCATCGAAACCTCGCGGCTGGAGCAGCTGCAGCAGCGCTCGCGCGCCAGCCGGCAGGAGCTGTCGGCCGACACCGAGCAGGCCAGCCAGCAGACCGAATTCGTGCGCAAGATGCTGCTGGCCTTCTCGCGCGATTTGCGGGTGGTGCTGCTGCGCCTGGCCTCGCGCCTGCAGACCCTGCGCTATTACGCCGCCGCGCGCCGCGCGCCACCGCCTGGCCTGCTGCGCGAATCGCACGAAGTCTTCGCCCCGCTGGCCAACCGCCTGGGCATCTGGCAGGTCAAGTGGGAGATGGAGGACCTGGTGTTCCGCGCCCAGGAGCCCGACACCTACCGCCACATCGCCGGCCTGCTGGACGAAAAGCGCGTCGAGCGCGAGCTGGCGCTGGAGCAGCGCCGCGCCGCCATCGAGTCCGCGCTGCGCGCGCAAGGCATCGACGCCAGCGTCAGCGGCCGGCCCAAGCACATCAGCAGCATCGTGCGCAAGATGCGCGGCAAGGCACTGGACTTCGACCAGGTGTTCGACGTGCGCGCGCTGCGCATCCTGGTGCCCACGGTGGTGGACTGCTACACCGCCCTGGGCTGGGTGCACCAGCACTTCACCCCGGTGCCCGAGGAGTTCGACGACTACATCGCCCGCCCCAAGCCCAACGGCTACCGCTCGCTGCACACCGTGGTGCGCGACGCCGATGGCCGCGCCTGGGAAATCCAGATCCGCACCCACGACATGCACCAGCACGCCGAGCACGGCGTGGCCGCGCACTGGGCCTACAAGGAAGCCGGCACCAAGGGCTATGCCGGGGTCAGCGCGGCGGGCGAATACGACGCCAAGATCGCCGTGCTGCGCCAGCTGCTGGCCTGGGAGCGCGAGCTGTCGGGCGCGGCGCCGCAGCACGGCCTGTTCGACGACCGCATCTACGTGCTGACGCCCGAGGCCGCGATCGTCGAGCTGCCCGCCGGCGCCACCGCGGTGGACTTCGCCTACACCCTGCACACCGAGCTGGGCCACCGCTGCCGCGGCGCCCGCGTGGACGGCGCCATGCTGCCGCTGCACACGCCGCTGAAGAACGGCCAGACGGTGGAAATCATCGCCGCCAAGGAAGGCGGGCCCTCGCGCGACTGGCTCAACCCCGAACTGCGCTACCTGGCGTCCTCGCGCGCCAAGGCCAAGGTGCGCGCCTGGTTCAACGCCCAGCACACGCGCGAAACCGTGGCGCGCGGCCGCGAGATGGTCGAAAAGCTGCTGCAGCGCGAAGGCCGCACCGCGCTGTCGCTGGAGCACCTGGCGAGCGAGCTGGGCTTCAAGACATCCGACGCCCTGTTCGAGACCGTGGGCAAGGACGAGCTGTCGCTGCGCGCCATCGAAACCGTGCTGCGCCCGCCCGAGCCGGCACCGGCGGCCGACGACCAGGTGCTGCTGCGCAAGGCGCGCCCCGACAGCGACGGCCAGCGCGGCGGCGTGCTGGTGGTCGGCCTCGACTCGCTGCTGACGCAGCCGGCGCGCTGCTGCAAGCCGGCGCCGCCCGACGACATCGCCGGCTACGTCACGCGTGGGCGCGGCGTCACCATCCACCGGCGCGACTGCGCCAGCTTTCGCGACCTGCAGGCGCGCGAGCCCGAGCGCGTGATCGAAGTCGGCTGGAGCACGCCCGCCACCGGCCATGCGCCCGCCTACCCGGTCGACGTGGCGGTGGAGGCGCTGGACCGCCAGGGCCTGCTGCGCGACATCTCCGACGTCTTCGCGCGCGAGAAGATGAACGTCATCGGCGTGCAGACGCAGTCCGTCAAGGGCTGGGCCTGGATGACCTTCACCGTCGAAGTCAGCGACACCCAGCGCCTGGCGCAGGTGCTGCGTCAGGTGCAGGACGTGGCCGGCGTGCGCGTGGCCAAACGCCGTTGACGGCGGAATTCGTTATACTTGCGGGCTTCGGATCGATTTTCAGGCGCGTAGCTCAGTTGGTTAGAGCACCACCTTGACATGGTGGGGGTCGTTGGTTCGAATCCAATCGCGCCTACCAGATGCCAAGCCCGACACGGATGATTTCGTGTCGGGCTTTTTTGATCCGTGATTCATCGGGCGCGCCGCGTTCGCGCATGGCCTGCGCGTGCACCGGCGCGGTGACCAGCTTCAGTGAGCCGACCCTGTCGGCCCGGCCATCGGCCACGATCCGCGGCTCGGCGGCTTGATTCGATCGCCCTGGTTCTGCCGAAAGCCGACATGGCGGCACTTGTCGGACTCGGCCCGCCCCAGGGCCGATACCATGCCGCCTTGGCCGGCCCCCGCCGCTGCCTTGTCCCGCATGTCCCGCCCCACTTCTGACCCTCGCCCCGCCGATGCCGATCCGGCTCGCCTGGACGCCGCCATGGACGCCTTCGCGGCCGACCGGCCGGCGCTGCCGCTGGCGGTGGCGCTGAGCGGCGGCGCCGACTCCAGCGCGCTGCTGCTGGCCTGCGCCGCGCGCTGGCCGGGGCAGGTGCAGGCCTGGCATGTGCACCATGGCCTGCAGGCGGCGGCCGACGACTTCGAGCGCCATTGCGTCGACCTGTGCGCGCGCCTGGGCGTGCCCCTGCATGTCCGCCGGGTGGACGCGCGACCGGCGCCCGGCCAGAGTCCCGAGGCGGCGGCGCGTCACCATCGCTATGAGGCTTTTGACGCTCTGGCGCTTGCTGGACGAGCGCCAGAAGCTATCAAAACAGTAGTCATCGCGCAGCACGCGGACGACCAGGTCGAGACCCTGCTGCTGGCGCTGTCGCGCGGCGCCGGGCTGCCGGGCCTGTCGGCCATGCCGGCGCGCTGGCGCCGTGGCGAGGTGGCGTACCGGCGCCCGCTGTTGGGGGTGCCGGCGGCGGCCATCCGCGCCTGGCTGCGCGCGCGCGGCCAGCCCTGGGTGGAAGACCCGAGCAACGCCGACGAGCGCTACACGCGCAACCGCATCCGCGCGCGCCTGCTGCCGGCGCTGCAGGCCAGCTTTCCGGCGTTCCGCGCCACCTTTGCGCGCAGCGCCGCCCATGCCGCCGAAGCGCAGCAGATCCTGGACGAAGTGGCGGCACAGGACCTGGCGCGCTGTGGTGTGCCGCCGCGGCTGGCGGCACTGCGGGCGCTGTCGGCGCCGCGCCAGGCCAACCTGCTGCGCCACTGGCTGGCCACCGCCCACGCCGAGACGCCCAGCAGCGCGCAGTTGGCGGCGCTGCTGGCCCAGGTTGCCGCCGCCCGCACGCGCGGGCATCACATCCGCCTCAAGGTGGGCAGCGGCCTAGTGCTGCGGCACGGCGACGCGCTGCACTGGGTGGTGGCGCCCCAGGCGCCCGAGGCCACGCCCGAGGCCCCGGGTGGCCAACGCTAAAATAAGCAGTTTGCCGCGACCGGCGTCGCGTGCGCCGACCTCGTCTCCCCCGAAGAATTCCATGGCATTGATCGTTCAGAAATACGGTGGCACCTCGATGGGCTCGACCGAGCGCATTGCCCAGGTCGCCAAGCGCGTGGCCAAGTGGGCGCGCGCCGGTCACCAGGTGGTGGTGGTGCCCAGCGCCATGAGCGGCGAAACCAACCGCCTGCTGGCCCTGGCCAAGGAGCTGGCGCCCGGCAAGCCGACGCAGGATTACTACCGCGAGCAGGACATGCTGGCCGCCACTGGCGAGCAGGCCTCGTCGGCGCTGCTGGCCATCGCGCTGCAGGCTGAAGGGCGGCCGGCCGTCAGCTACGCCGGCTGGCAGGTGCCCATCCGCACCAGCAACGCCTACACCAAGGCCCGCATCGACAGCATCGACGACCAGCGCGTGCGCGCCGACCTGGACGCTGGCAAGGTGGTCATCATCACCGGCTTTCAGGGCGT
>MKTG01000097.1:641-1333 GCA_001897615.1 Burkholderiales bacterium 68-10 | reverse complement strand
CGGCGTCTACACCACCGACCCGCGCATCGTCCCCGAGGCGCGGCGCCTGTCCAGCCTGAGCTTCGAGGAAATGCTGGAGATGGCCAGCCTGGGCAGCAAGGTGCTGCAAATCCGCTCGGTCGAATTCGCCGGCAAGTACAAGGTGCCCCTGCGCGTGCTGTCCAGCTTCACGCCCTGGGACATCGACGTCGCCGAAGAGGCGCGCTCCGGTACCCTGATCACTTTCGAGGAAGACGAACACATGGAAAAAGCCGTCGTTTCCGGCATTGCCTTCAACCGTGACGAAGCCAAGATTTCGGTGCTGGGCGTGCCCGACAAGCCCGGCATCGCCTACCAAATCCTGGGCGCGGTGGCCGACGCCAACATCGAGGTCGATGTCATCATCCAGAACATCAGCAAGGACGGCAAGACCGACTTCTCCTTCACCGTCAACCACGGCGACTTCGCCCGCGCGATGGACCTGCTGAAGGACAAGGTGGCCCCGGCCCTGGGCGCCGCCGACGTGGTGGGCGACCCGCGCATCTGCAAGGTCAGCATCGTCGGCATCGGCATGCGCAGCCACGTGGGCGTGGCCAGCCAGATGTTCCGCGCGCTGAGCGAGGAGGGCATCAACATCCAGATGATCTCCACCAGCGAGATCAAGACCTCGGTGGTGATCGACGAGAAATACATGGAACTGGCCGTGCGCGCTC
>MKTG01000097.1:0-626 GCA_001897615.1 Burkholderiales bacterium 68-10 | reverse complement strand
ACCTCGACCAGCCGCCCGCCGCCACCTGATGGTGGCATAATGCAGGATTGCTTCTGGAGACGTGACCGAGTGGCCGAAGGTGCTCCCCTGCTAAGGGAGTATGGGGTGTAGAGCCTCATCGAGGGTTCGAATCCCTCCGTCTCCGCCAGAAGACCCAAGCACAAGCGGCCCCAGGGCCGCTTTTTCGTGGGCGCTGCGCGACGGTGAGGTGGCGGCGATCAGGTCGCCAATGTGCTGTCAGGGTATATGTGTGCGGCGCCAGCAGCTACAAATGGCAGAGCGCGACCGAAGGGGCAGGCGGATGCTATGGCCTTGGTCGACCTGCGCGAAGCGCTGACTTTGGTCAGGCGGGTTATCCCGCCTGACCAAAGTCACTGCTCCCTCTCTCACCCCGGATAGCTACACTCAGTTCCGCGCGCTGGTGGACACCGTGCGCAGTTGTAGCTCCCTCTCTCACCCCGGATAGCTACACTCCCGCGGGGCCGGGGGGTGTTCACGCTGCCTGTTGTAGCTCCCTCTCTCACCCCGGATAGCTACACTCAACGCCGCCGGCGCCAACCGCGACTGGTACGTTGTAGCTCCCTCTCTCACCCCGGATAGCTACCTCTCTCACCCCGGATAGCTAC
>MKTG01000096.1:9675-9917 GCA_001897615.1 Burkholderiales bacterium 68-10 | reverse complement strand
TTCTGGGCCTCAGCCTCCTGCCCTTCGCTGTGGTGCTGGCTCTCGGCGTCGTCCTCAATCCGTTGCTGGCCCGGCGCACCTATCGCCAGCAACGCTCGCTGCAGGGCGAACTGGGTCTCTCCTGGAGCCGCGATCAACTGGCCTTCGACAGCGAATATGGCCAATTCGCCATGCCCTGGAGCCACTTCAAGCGCTGGACAGAGGACAAACGCGTATTTCTGCTGTTCGAGTCCGAGCGGCTC
>MKTG01000096.1:9142-9272 GCA_001897615.1 Burkholderiales bacterium 68-10 | reverse complement strand
GCCTATATCGTCAAGAAGGAACTGATGCGCATTCCCTTCTTCGGCTGGGCCGCGCGTTCGCTCGACTGCATCGAGGTCGATCGCAGGAAGGGTGCCGAGGCCATTCCCGAAATGATGCGCCAGGCGCGCA
>MKTG01000096.1:7023-9070 GCA_001897615.1 Burkholderiales bacterium 68-10 | reverse complement strand
TGCGTGCGCACGACCGCATCGAGCTGTGGCGCCCGTTGCGCGTCGATCCCAAACTGGCCCGGCGCGAGCGCTTCGGCCGGCAGGGCGCTCGCGCCGCGGGCTTGTTTGCCCAACGCCGCCCGGGCGCCAAACCGGGCTATTGATGCCTGCCACCAGCGGGCTTGTCAGGCACCACTGCCGGGCGCGCGGGGGCGCTTCGAGTCGCTACTGATTCAATAGCTTCTGACGCATGTCCCCAGGGCGTCAGCCGCCTATTTCATTTGCAATCGCTGGCAATGATGGCGTTGACCCGCTTGAGCTCGGCCGCGCGCTGGGCGTCGTCGAGCACTTCGCGTTCACCCTTGTCGTTGACGCGTGCCATGCGCATGCCGGACTCCAGCGTGGCCTTGGCGCTCATCGCGCGCTTGCAGTTTTCGGCGCGGGACGCGGCCGCGCGCTCTTCGTCGGCCTTTTTCCGGGCCGCCTCGGCGGCCTCGTTCTGCTTCTTCTTTTCTTCCAGCGCCTTGTCCACACCGGCAGCAGGTGGCCGCGGCGCGGCAGCCGCGGCTGCCGCGCTGGCCGGCTCGCTGGCGCTTGCTGTCGGGCCGGCAACTGGCGCAGCCTGCGGTGCGCGCGCGCCGCGCGGCTGCGTGAGCACGTTCTTGGCCGGGATATCGGCGGGCGGTGGGCGGTCGCTGAACACCCGCCGCCCATCCTTGTCCACCCACTGGTACTGGGCCTGTGCGGCGATGGCGGCGGTCAAAGTCAAACCGAGAAGCAGGGCGTGGGCGACTTTCATGGGGCAGCAGTGTAACGGTGGGTGAGGCGCATCCGGCCTCTCAACGCACAGCGAAGCGCCTGGAGCGATAAAAGTTGGCGCTGCGACGGGTCTTTTGCGCAGCGCAAGGGTGTTGGGTTGGCGTCGCGGTCGGCCCTGGGAAGGGCGGGCGCTGTTTACAATCCGTCTTTTGGAGCCCTTTCCCATGCGCCTGATCGGCCAAGCGCTGACCTTCGACGATGTGTTGCTGGTGCCAGCGTTCTCCCAGGTCCTGCCCAAGGACGTCAACCTCTCCACGCAGTTCACCCGTCGCATCCGCCTGAAGCTGCCGCTGGTCTCGGCGGCGATGGACACCGTCACCGAGGCGCGCCTGGCCATCGCCATGGCGCAGGAGGGCGGCATCGGCATCGTGCACAAGAACCTGACCGCACAGGAGCAGGCCACGCAGGTGGCCAAGGTCAAGCGCTACGAAAGCGGCGTGCTGCGCGATCCGGTGGTCATCACGCCGGAGCACACGGTGCTCCAGGTGATGCAGCTGTCGGACGAGCTGGACATCAGCGGCTTTCCGGTCATCGATCAAGGGCGCGTGGTGGGCATCGTCACCGGGCGCGACCTGCGGTTCGAGACCCGCTATGACGCGCCGGTGCGCGACATCATGACGCCGCGCGACAAGCTGATCACCGTGCCCGAGGGCACCACGCTGGAGGCCGCGAAGGCGCTGCTGAACAAGCATCGCCTGGAGCGCCTGCTGGTGATCGACGGCCAGGATCGCCTGAAGGGGCTGATCACCGTCAAGGACATCACCAAGCAGACCACCTTTCCCAACGCCGCGCGCGACGACCATGGGCGCCTGCGCGTCGGCGCCGCCGTGGGCGTGGGCGAGGGCACGGAGGAGCGCGTGGAGGCGCTGGTCAAGGCCGGCGTGGATGCGTTGGTGGTGGACACGGCCCACGGCCACAGCCACGGCGTGATCGAGCGCGTGCGCTGGGTCAAGAAGAACTACCCGCAGGTGGACGTCATTGGCGGCAACATCGCCACCGGCACGGCGGCGCGCGCGCTGGTCGAGGCCGGCGCCGATGGCGTCAAGGTCGGCATCGGCCCGGGCAGCATCTGCACCACCCGCATCGTGGCCGGCGTGGGCGTGCCGCAAATCACAGCCATTCACGACGTGTCGCAGGCGCTCGAAGGCACGGGCGTGCCCATGATCGCCGACGGCGGCGTGCGTTATTCGGGCGATATCGCCAAGGCCATCGCCGCCGGCGCCAACAGCGTGATGATGGGCGGCATGTT
>MKTG01000096.1:5128-7007 GCA_001897615.1 Burkholderiales bacterium 68-10 | reverse complement strand
AGGGCCGCAGCTACAAGAGCTACCGTGGCATGGGCAGCATCGGCGCCATGCAGCAGGGCAGTGCCGACCGCTATTTTCAAGAGAGCAGCACCGGCAACCCCAACGCCGACAAGCTGGTGCCCGAGGGCATCGAGGGCCGCGTGCCTTACAAGGGCAGCGTGGTCGCCATCATGTTCCAGCAAGCCGGTGGCCTGCGTGCCGCCATGGGGTATTGCGGCTGCGCCACCATCGAGGACATGCGCGCCAAGGCCGAATTTGTGCAGATCACGGCCGCCGGCATCCGCGAAAGCCATGTCCACGACGTGCAGATCACCAAGGAAGCGCCCAACTACCGGGCCGACTGATCGCCGCCAACGCTATTGAGTTGATAGCTTCCGGCGCTTGTCAGGCAAGCGCTGGAAGATAATTTGATTGCAGATTCACCCGTTCAGCGCCATGTCCCACGACAAGATCCTCATCCTCGACTTCGGCTCCCAGGTCACCCAGCTGATCGCGCGGCGCGTGCGCGAGGCCCATGTCTACAGCGAAGTCCACCCCTGCGACGGCACCGACGATTGGGTGCGCGCCTACGCCGCCGATGGCCGCCTGAAAGGCGTCATCCTCTCGGGCAGCCACGCCAGCGTGTACGAGGTCGACGACCGCGCGCCCGCGGCGGTGTTCGAGCTGGGCGTGCCGGTGCTGGGCATTTGCTACGGCATGCAGACCATGGCGCAGCAGCTGGGCGGCAAGGTCGAGGGCTCGAACACGCGCGAATTTGGTTACGCCGAGGTGCGCGCGCGCGGCCACACGGCGCTGCTGAACGACATCGCCGACTTCACCACCGCAGAAGGCCACGGCATGCTCAAGGTCTGGATGAGCCACGGCGACAAGGTGACCGAGCTGCCGCCGGGCTTCAAGCTCATGGCCAGCACGGCCGGCTGCCCGATCGCCGGCATGGCCGACGAGGCGCGGCGTTTTTACGGTGTGCAGTTTCACCCCGAAGTCACCCACACCGTGCAGGGCAGGGCGCTGCTGGAGCGCTTTGTGCTGGACATCTGCGGCGCCCGCGCCGACTGGAGCATGAAGGACCATGTGGCCGAAGCGGTCGAGGCCATTCGCCAGCAGGTCGGCGACGAGGAGGAAGTGATCCTGGGCCTGTCCGGCGGCGTCGATTCCAGCGTTGCCGCGGCGTTGATCCACCGCGCCATCGGCGACAGGCTGACCTGCATCTTCGTTGACCACGGCCTGCTGCGCCTTAACGAGGCGCAGATGGTGATGGAGATGTTTGCCGGCAAGCTGCACGCCAGCGTCATCCACGTCGATGCCAGCGAGCAGTTTCTGGGCCACCTCAAGGGCGTGAACGACCCCGAGCAAAAGCGCAAGATCATTGGCCGCGAATTTGTCGAAGTCTTCAAGGCCGAGGCCGCCAAGCTGAAGGCCGGCGCGCACGGACACAAGGGCGCCACCTTTCTGGCGCAAGGCACCATCTACCCCGACGTCATCGAGTCGGGCGGCGGCAAGGGCAAGAAGGCCGTCACCATCAAGAGCCACCACAACGTCGGCGGCCTGCCCGAACAACTGGGCCTGAAGTTGCTGGAACCCCTGCGCGACCTGTTCAAGGACGAAGTGCGCGAACTGGGCCTGGCCCTGGGTCTGCCGCCCGAAATGGTCTACCGCCACCCCTTCCCCGGCCCCGGCCTGGGCGTGCGCATCCTGGGCGAGGTGAAAAAGGAATACGCCGACCTGGCTAGGCGCGCCGACGCCATCTTCATCGAGGAGTTGCGCGGCACCGTTGATCAAGCCAGCGGCAAGAGCTGGTACGAGCTGACCAGCCAGGCCTTTGCCGTCTTCCTGCCGGTCAAGAGCGTGGGCGTGATGGGCGATGGCCGCACCTACGACT
>MKTG01000096.1:1305-5104 GCA_001897615.1 Burkholderiales bacterium 68-10 | reverse complement strand
AGACCACCGACTTCATGACCGCCGACTGGGCCGAGCTGCCCTACAGCCTGCTCAAAAAGGTATCCACACGCATCATCAACGAAGTGCGCGGCATCAACCGCGTGACGTATGACGTGAGCAGCAAGCCGCCGGCGACGATAGAGTGGGAGTGAAATCAGGTCCTTCGGGGACTATCGCCAGGTATCGAAAAACCGCTGTAACGTGTTGATTTAGAAGGAAATACGTCATGGCAGTTATCGGTGGCTATCGCCGGCCAGCAAAACGGGTTGACGGTAGAACTGACGGTAAGAACCGGGGGTCGGATTAAGACCCTCCCGTTTACTATTGAGACCAAATCGGTCTTTGACGGTAAATCACTCTTCTGGAAAGCTTGTTTCATGCGGCTTTCCAGGCATCAGCAGGTCTCCTGACCCCTGACGGTAAAAGCCGTCGCGAACAGGAGGAAAAACCTCGATGCTTACTGACACAGCACTGCGCAATCTGAAACCTAAGTCATTGACTTATAAGGTTTCTGACCGGGATGGGATGTACGTGACGGTATCGGCCGCCGGTACCGTCACCTTCCGCTACGATTACCGTCTCAACGGGCGCCGTGAGACCCTGACGATTGGCCGCTATGGCCCTGGCGGTATCTCGCTGGCGCTAGCCCGTGAAAAGCTGCTCGACGCCAAGAAGGCCGTCGCCGACGGCCGTTCCCCGGCACTGGAAAAGCAGCGTGATAAGCGCCGGCTGACCGCTGCCAAGAATTTCGGCGATATCGCCGTCAAATGGCTGGCGGACGCCCGGATGGCCGACAGCACGCGCGCGATGCGCAAACACGTCGTCGATCGCGACATCCTGCCGGCGTTCCAGAACCGGCTGCTCAACGAAATCACCGCGGATGACCTGCGGGCCTTGTGCAACAAGGTGAAGGCACGCGGGGCGCCCGCCACGGCGGTGCATGTCCGCGACATCGTGAAGCAGGTCTATGCCTTCGCCACCCTGCACGGCGAGAAGGTGGACAACCCGGCGAGCGATGTGGCGGCCGCCTCGATCGCGACCTTTGTGCCGAAGGACCGGGCGCTCTCACCAACAGAGATCCGGCTGGCGTTCCACCAGTTGGAATCCATCGCGACCTATCCGACGATCCGCCTGGCCCTGCGCATGGTCCTGCTGACCCTGGTGCGCAAGAGCGAATTGATTGAGGCCACCTGGGATGAGGTCGATTTCGAGAACGCCACCTGGACGATTCCGAAGCAGCGCATGAAGGGGCGCAATCCGCACGTGGTCTATCTGTCGCGGCAGGCCCTGGACATTCTCGTGGCGTTGCATACCTGCGCTGCGGGCTCGAAGTTCGTGCTGCCCTCGCGCTACGAGCCAAGCTGTTGCATGTCGCATGCGACCCTGAACCGCGTCACCCAGCTCATTGCCGAGCGGGCCAAGGCTGCGGGCCTGCCTCTGGAGCCTTTCACAGTGCATGACCTGCGCCGTACCGGCGCGACGCTGCTCAACGAGGTGGGCTTCAACGGTGACTGGATCGAGAAGTGCCTGGCGCACGAGGAAGGGCGCTCCTCGCGTTCGGTGTACAACAAGGCCGAGTACGCCGAGCAGCGGCGCCACATGCTGCAGGAGTGGGCGGACATGGTCGATGCCTGGATCGACGGGCGTACCCACGTGCCGAAGCTGCTGCCGGAGAACGTGCCGGTCCCAGTGCTCAGTGCGGCTTTGTGAGGGAGGGCCGCATGATGACTTCATCAGGGCATGCTGTCGGTGGACAGCGCGAGGTTTGCATTCATCGAGGAAAGATCACTCTGGATGATCCTTTCAAGCTCTTGTCAAACTATTCAGCCTTGGCGATAGTTTATAAATATGTTATTTTGAGCACTATGAATGCTCAAAATTCAGGAAAACTGAACCGCCTGCTGGCCGAACTGGGCGATACGCGCCTGGTGTCCAGCCGCTGGCTGCGCGCGCACGGCTACTCAAACAGCCTTGTCGCGCGCTATGTGGGCAGCGGCTGGCTGGTGTCGCCAGCGCGCGGCGTTTACATGCGCAAGGGCGGGCGCCTGCAATGGGAAGGCGTGGTGCGCAGCTTGCAGGTTGGGGAGGGGGTGCCGCTGCATGTCGGGGGGCGTTTTGCGCTGGCCCTGCAGGGACATGAGCACTACCTGCGCCTGGGCGATGCCGGGACGATCACGCTGTATGGGCCACAGCAGCCGCCGGGCTGGTTGGGCAAGCTGTCATTGGAGCAACGCTTCGCGTTCCTGGGCAAGGGGCCGCTCGATCTGCCGGCCGTGTCCGTCACTGCGGAAGTCTCCGAGAAGGCGCTGTCGGAAGCGGGCCTGGCTTGGCATTCCGCGGCGCCTGGGATCGATGCCCTGGTTTGCTCGACGCCTGAGCGGGCCATGCTGGAACTGTGCGACGGCGTATCGGATGCGGCAGGGGTCTACGAGGCCGATGCGCTGATGCAGGCCATGACCACGCTGCGGCCGCAGCGGGTCGGCCTGCTGCTGCGCCACTGCGGCAGCATCAAGGCCAAGCGGTTGTTCCTCGCGTTGGCCGATCGCCATCGACATGCGTGGCGATCGCATGTACCGCTGGATGGCGTCGATCTGGGCCGGGGCAAGCGCGCGCTGGTGCCTGGCGGGCGCTTGCATCCGACCTACCAGATCACCTTGCCGGGAGACCTCGATGAGCACCTTGCTTAACCATTGGGACCGGCGCTATACAGACAGGGTGCGGCTGCTGGTCGAAATCCTGCCGGTGCTGGCGCAGGAGCCGCGCTTCGCGCTCAAGGGCGGCACGGCCATCAACCTGTTCGAGCATGACCTGCCGCGGTTGTCGGTGGACATTGATCTGGCCTGGCTGCCGGTACATGACTATGCCGAGGATGCGAAGCTGATCGAGGAAGCCCTTGGGCGATTGGCCGATGTGCTGCGTGCCCGCCCGTTGCAACTGCAGGTACAGACCTCGGCAGGCGAGGGCACAGGAACGGTCACGCGGCTGGTAGCCAGCCGTGGCCGTGCGCGCGTGCAGATCGAGACCACGCCGGTCATGCGCGGCACAGTGCATCCGGTGCGCACTATGGTCGTGCGACCAAGGGTAGAAGAGGCGTTCGGCTTCGCCGAGGTGCGGGTGCTGGACTTCGCCGACCTGTACGCCGGCAAGCTGGCAGCAGCGCTGTCGCGGCAGCATCCGCGCGATCTTTTCGACGTGGGCTTGCTACTTCAGGACGAGCGTGCGGACGCAGCGCTCTGGCGCACCTTCCTCGTGTACCTGACGTGCAGTCCCAAGCCGGCCTGGGAGATGCTGGCGCCACGAGTGCCCGCGGATTTCGCGGCCACCTTCGAGGCCCATTTCAAGGGCATGACGACCGATCCCATCGAAGTAGGGGCCTTGCTGGAGAGCCGCGAGCGCCTGTTGTCGCGCGTGGCAGCGTGGCTGGATGAGCCGTCGCTGGCCTTTCTGCAATCGGTCGAGGATGAGCGGCCAGATTTCAGCTTGATCGGGCTTGCCCATGCGGCCGATCTGCCCGGCGTGCGGCGCAAGCTGCACAACCTGGCGCAGCGCACGGCGGCCAAGCGCGCCGCGGATCGTGATCAGTTGGCGGACGCCCTGGCGCGCATCATGGCGCGCTGATGCGGTGGGAAGAAAAGCAGATGGAGCGATGGCGATGGTTCACGATTTCACACTGGTCTGCACGCTGAATCCGGAGGTGGATTCGTTGGATGAAGTACTGCACCGGCTGGCCGCCAGCGACTGTGCCGATGTCACGGTGGGCTGGGGCCGACCTGGGTATGTCGCGCTGGCCTTCAGCCGA
>MKTG01000096.1:518-1068 GCA_001897615.1 Burkholderiales bacterium 68-10 | reverse complement strand
GCTGCTCCATTTCGTAGACCGTTGTCTCTGCCAGGGGGACGATCTGGTGTAACTCGTGCCGGCGGATGGTGCGACGGAAGGGAAGGGGGCCGCGCTTCGGAAATTGCGGCAGTGTCTCGTAGGCTTCCGTGCCCGGCAAGGGAAGGGGCTGGTCGGCGTCGATGCCGGCGGTGTTGGATGCTTGCGATAGCTGTTCCACCTCGGACTCCATGAACTTGCTGCATGGAGACATGGTGAAGTTCAATACCTATCGGAACAACTTGCTGCGGCGTAGAAGGGCGAACTCCGTGCGTTCATGGGCGCATATGCAGTGCGGATTGCCAAATGCTCGTGCGTCCCGGCGTGCCGCCGTCGCGCTGTCGTGCTGCGCATCAAGCCGCCTGCGGCGTCTCGCCCCTGTCGGGCTTCCATCGTTTCCTCGCTTTGCTCGGCTGACGCCTCCGGCCCGGCTTGTTGATCCGAGCCTGCGCGCTCCGCTTGCCGAAAAGCGGGTGTGTGCAGTGGGCGGGGTGTGGGCGGTCTTGCTGTTCCCTTCACCGTATCACGGCGT
>MKTG01000096.1:0-432 GCA_001897615.1 Burkholderiales bacterium 68-10 | reverse complement strand
CCGGGCAATTCCGCCCGAGCAACCGGAGCACGATCATGTCGCAACTGTCCTTTTCCTCGTTCGATGCCTCGCTGATGGTGCGCGATGCACAGGGTCACTACCTGCTGGCGACAGCCGACCAGATTCTGGAGGCCGCGCGCCAGGCCATCGAGCACAAGATGCAACGCGGTGCGTCGTTCAGTTCGCCGGCGGCGGTCAAGGAGTACCTGCGCGCCAAGCTGGCCGGCTTCGAGCATGAGGTGTTCGCGGTGCTGTTCCTCGATACGCAGCATCGCCTGATCGAGTACGCTGAGATGTTCCGCGGCACCATCGACTCAGCCGAAGTGCATCCGCGCGAAGTGGTCAAGGCGGCCCTGCGGCAAAACGCGGCGGCAGTCATCATTTCGCACAATCATCCGAGCGGGAATCCCGAGCCGAGCAGTGCCGACAAGA
>MKTG01000095.1 GCA_001897615.1 Burkholderiales bacterium 68-10 | reverse complement strand
CGGGAAACTCGTTTCAAGATGAGATCTGCCGGGGCCTTGAGCCCCCTGAAGAGTCGTTCTAGACCAGGACGTTGATAGGCTGGGTGTGGAAGAGCGGTAACGCTTTAAGCTAACCAGTACTAATTGCTCGTGCGGCTTGACCCTATAACTTTGATCGTCGATCAAGGTTGTTATGCCAAGTGACGCAGTCGAATCAAGCTGATTTGCTCTATGAATTGGTCGTTCAGTCTCCGACTGGATGGCAAAAAGTTATGCCTGATGACCATAGCGAGGTGGTCCCACTCCTTCCCATCCCGAACAGGACAGTGAAACACCTTAGCGCCGATGATAGTGCGGATTCCCGTGTGAAAGTAGGACATTGTCAGGCTATTACAGCGAGAAACGCCCAGTCAGCAATGACTGGGCGTTTTCTTTTGGGCGATCACTTCCTCACTTGCCGCATGCTTGCTTGCCCTGCGCAACGCGGTCACACCGCCTAAAATCCCCTGATGACCACACCCGATACCATGCATCGACATCTGGCCACGGCCCGGGAGCTGCTGCTCGAACCGTTCGGCCTTGCCGAGCGAGATCTGGACAATACCCTGGCCATGATCGCCAGTCACCGCGTCGACGATGCCGATCTGTTCTTTCAGTACACCCGTGCCGAAGGCTGGAGCCTGGAGGAGGGCATCGTCAAGACCGGGAGCTTTTCGATCGACCAGGGCGTGGGCGTTCGGGCGGTGACCGGTGAACGCACGGCGTTCGCCTATTCGGACGATATTTCACCGAGATCGCTGGCGGATGCGGCACGGACCGTGCGGGCAATCTCGACGGCGGCGTCCGACGCGCGGGTCGGCCACTCCCGGCGCGTGCCCGGGCACGGCCGCGCCTTGTACGCGCCGATCGATCCGATCGCTACGCTGGACAGCGGCGCCAAGGTGGCGTTGCTGGAAAAGCTGGAGCAACGCGCGCGCGCCAAGGATCCGCGGGTGGTTCAGGTGATGGCCGGGCTGGCCAGCGAGTACGACGTGGTGCTGGTTGCGCGCCTGGATGGCACGCTGGCGGCGGATGTCCGGCCGCTGGTGCGCCTGTCGGTGACGGTGGTGGCCGAGCACCAGGGGCGACGGGAGATCGGCTCGTCTGGTGGTGGCGGACGCTTTGGATTGCCACATTTCGACGATGCGCTGGTGGCCCGGTATGTCGATGAGGCCGTGGCTGCGGCGCTGACCAATCTGGAGTCCCGGCCGGCGCCGGCCGGAGAGATGACCGTGGTCCTGGGGCCGGGCTGGCCGGGCGTGCTGCTGCACGAGGCGGTGGGCCATGGACTGGAAGGGGACTTCAACCGCAAGGGCTCGAGCGCCTTCAGTGGTCGCATCGGCCAACGCGTGGCGGCCAAAGGCGTGACGGTGCTGGACGACGGCACCATTGCCGACCGGCGAGGCAGTCTAAATATCGACGACGAAGGCCATGCCACGCAGCGCAACGTGCTGATCGAGGACGGCATCCTCAGGGGCTATCTGCAGGATGCGTTGAACGCACGACTGATGAAGGTCGGGCCCACCGGCAACGCACGGCGCGAGAGCTATGCCCATATTCCGATGCCGCGCATGACCAACACCTACATGCTCGGCGGCGATCAGGACCCGCGCGAGATCGTCGCCAGCATCAAGAAGGGCCTCTATGCCACCAACTTCGGCGGCGGCCAGGTGGACATCACCAGCGGCAAGTTCGTGTTTTCCGCCAGCGAGGCCTACTGGGTAGAGAACGGCAAGATCCAGTATCCGGTCAAGGGCGCGACGATCATCGGCAGCGGGCCCGAATCCTTGAAGAAAATCAGCATGATAGGCAACGACATGCGCCTGGACTCCGGCGTCGGCACCTGCGGCAAGGAAGGCCAGAGCGTGCCGGTCGGCGTGGGCCAACCCACTCTGCGCATCGACGGATTGACGGTGGGTGGAACCGGCTAAGCAACTGCTGTTTGGCCGGCGATGCCCTCGGCTGACGCTCGGCGGCGCGCGTGGGCGGCTGCCTGCCGCACCTGGCGCCGTGCGTGGCTATGCATGCCACGCGTGTCCCGACATCTGTCGCATGGGCCCTGTTGACGGCGATGGTTCGACAGCTACAGCCCGTTGGTCAGGGCTTCGCGTTCCTCCGCGATGACCAGCAGGCCATCGAAGATCATGCTTTCTATCAGCTCGTAGGGGCGGGTCATGGTCGGCAGCATCTTCCAGCCGGCGCCACCCGTCATCAGGCACAGCGGCTCGGCCGCGCAGCGCTTGAACAGGTGCTGGAACATGCGCTCGCAGGCGCCGGCGATGGCGAAGGTGCCGCCACTGGTCAGCGCGTCGCTGGTGTTGGTGGGAAACTCCACTACGTCACCGGTGGGCACGTGCAGGCCGGCGGTGCCGGATTCGAGCGCGCGCAGCATGATGCCGTGGCCGGGGATGATCAGTCCACCCAGAAAGCGTCCGTTGGCGTCCAGCGCCTCCACCGTCACGGCCGTGCCGACCATGACCAGCAGCACGGGGCGCGCCGGCCCGCGTTGCAGCATGTGATGGCGCGCGCCGACCATCGCCACCCAGCGGTCGGCACCCAGGCGCGAGGGAAAGTCGTAACCGTTGATCAGGCCGGCCTCGGCCTCGGAGGCAACCACCCAGCGCGGCTCCACCCCCCAGTGTTCCATCTGCTCCTGCACGCGGTGCTTGACGGCCTGACCAGCGACGATGCAGCCCAGCATGCGGGTCGGCTCGGGCAGCTCGGCCCAGGGTCCCTCGGCCAGCCGGTCCAGCTGCTCCAGGAACTCGACACCCTGCGCCAGCACCCGTGCGCCCACGGCGGGCCGCTCGTACAGCGTCCACTTCAGCCGCGTGTTGCCGACGTCAATCGCCAAAAAAGTCATGGGTTCGCAATATAAGCGCATTTTTCCGGCCATGAGCGCAGACCCCGCCGTGCCACCGGAAATGACTGGGTTAGAGTCACGACTTCCTGTCACCCGAACCAAGGAGAATCTGTATGGGACTGTTCAGCTTCATCAAGGAAGCCGGAGAAAAGCTGTTTGGCCACAAGGAGGTCGAGCAGGCCGCCGCCACCAGCGCGCCCAACCTGGCCGAACTCAACCAGAAGGCCGGCGACGCCATCAAGACCTACATCGAGCAGCAGAACCTGGGCGTGATCGGGCTGGACGTGGCGTTTGACGGCGCCAGCGGCAAGGTCACCCTGGCGGGCAGCGCGCCCAGCCAGGAAGCGGCCGAGAAAGCCGGCCTGGCCGCCGGCAACGTCGCCAGCGTCAGCGGCGTCGACAACAACCTGCAATACCCGGCCGGCACCGCTTCGCAATACCACGACGTGGTGCGCGGCGACACGCTGAGCGCCATCGCCAAGAAGTTCTACGGCGACGCCAACAAGTACCCGGTGATCTTCGAGGCCAACAAGCCCATGCTGACGCACCCGGACAAGATCTACCCGGGTCAGAAGCTGCGCATCCCGGCGCTCTGATTTCAATAGCTGTTCGCGCTCACCAGTCGGGCGCTGAAGCTGTTTTTGATCATGCGAAAAGGCATCTTCGGATGCCTTTTTTCATGGACGCGGCTGGCGTAGAGTGAGGCGATGCACGCCGCCGCCCTGCCCACCGACCCGACCGCGCTGGACGCCAGCGCCCTCTCGGCCGCCATCCACGCCCGCCACGTCTCGTGCCGCGAGCTGATGCAGGCCTGTCTGGCGCGCGTCGCCCGGCTGAACCCGCGCTACAACGCCCTGGTGTCGCTGCGCCCCGAGGCCGAGCTGCTGGCCGAGGCCGACGCGCGCGACGCCGAGCTGGCGCGCGGCCATTCGCGCGGCTGGCTGCACGGCATTCCGCAGGCCATCAAGGACCTGGCCAACGCCGCCGGTCTGCCCACCACCCTGGGCTCGCCGCTGATGAAGGACTTCATCGCCCGGGAAGACGGCCTGATGGCGGCGCGCATGAAGGCCGCCGGCTGCATCGTCATTGGCAAGAGCAACACGCCCGAATTCGGCCTCGGCTCGCACACCTTCAACGAGCTGTTCGGCACCACGCTGAATGCCTACGATCCGGCCAGGTCGGCCGGCGGCTCCAGCGGCGGCGCCGCCGTGGCGCTGGCGCTGCGCCTGCTGCCGGTGGCCGACGGCTCCGACTTCATGGGCAGCCTGCGCAACCCGGCGGCCTGGAACAACCTGTTTGGCCTGCGCCCGTCGCAGGGCCGGGTGCCGATGTGGCCGGCGCAGGACCTGTGGCTCAGCCAGCTGGGCACCGAAGGGCCCATGGGCCGCAGCGTGCGGGACGTGGCGCGACTGCTGGCCACGCAGGCCGGCTGGTCGGAAAAAGCTCCTCTTTCGATAGCTGCTGGCGCTGATCAGCTAAGCGCCGATGCCGAATTTGATGCGAAATCGGTGCGCATCGGCTGGCTGGCCGACCTGGACGGCTACCTGCCGATGGAAGCCGGCATCCTGGACGCCTGCGGCCAGGGCCTGGCGCGCCTGCAGGCGCTGGGCTGCGCCGTGCAGCCGCTGCGCCTGGGCATGGCGCCCGAGCGCGTGTGGGACGCCTGGCTGGTCTGGCGCCGGGTGCTGGTGGCCGCGCGCATCGCGCCCTTGCTGCTCAAGCCGGCCCACCGCGCCCGGATCAAGCCCGAGGCGCTGTGGGAGCACGAGCAGGCCCAGGCGTGCAGCGCCGCCCAGTTCATGGCCGCCAGCGTCACCCGCAGCAGCTTCTACCAGCAGATGCTGCGGCTGCTGGAGCGGCACGAGGTGCTGGCCCTGCCGACGGCGCAGGTGTGGCCGTTCGACGCCGCCGAGCGCTGGCCGCGCCAGATCGCCGGCCGCGCCATGGACACCTACCACCGCTGGATGGAGGTGGTGATCTACGCCAGCTTTGCCGGCCTGCCCTGCATCAGCGTGCCGGTGGGCTTCAACGCCCAGGGTCTGCCCATGGGCATGCAGCTCATCGGTCGCCCGCAGGGCGATGCCGCGCTGCTGCGGCTGGCGGCGGCGTACGAGCAGGTCATCGGCGACTGGCTGGCGGTGCAGCCTGCGGTGTTGCGCGATGGATGCACGCGAACGGCGAATTTGTGATGAGATGTGACGGCTGTTGTCGCCGGCCAGCGCCGCCGATACCATGAATCAGCGGCTGCCGCCGTCCTCCAGGTGCCTGCGGCCCCACCCGAAATGCCGGCTCATCGCCGGTTCGACTGGAGACCCCTTCATGAAGCCAAGCCGGATCGCATCGCTGGCATGCGCCAGCCTCATCACGGCGTCCGCGCAAGCCGCCAATGTCAACCTGCCGGGGAGCACCCTGGTGGTCCCCGGTACCAGCAGCACGGGCATCTCGTTCAGCTACAGCGGCACGCTGACGCAGGCCGACACCATCGGCTTCAGCCAGACCGGCAATCCCTGCCTGCAGCCTGGCAATGTGTATTGCGTCAACGGCGCCGGCGTGCTCGTCGTGGCCGGCTCGTCGCCTGTCGGGGGCGCAACCAGTTTCGCCGGTCCGTCGGGCAGCATTCCGGCCGGCAGCTGGACCTATGGGGCGCTGCTGATGCAGATCTCGGGCGTCGGCACGGTGCAAATCTGGCCGGCCAATGCCGCCAACGGGCTCGGCTCCGGCACGCCGCCCGCCGGGCTGACGCTGCCCACCACGACGCTGGCGGCGCTCGGGTTTCCGGCCTTTTCGCAGGCCAACCCGACCATCACCTTCATCGTCGCCGACACCGCCTTTGGCGACAACAGCGGCCAGTTCACCCTCACGCAGGCGGCGGCGCCGTTGGCGGTGGCGCCCGTGCCCACGCTGGCCGAGTGGAGCCTGGCGGCGCTGGCGCTGCTGGTCGGTCTGGGCGGCGTGGCCCGCGCCCGGCGGCGCTGAGGGCCCGCGCGGGCGCGCCCTTTTCTGCCGCGTCAGTTCTGTCGCCAGGGCAGGCCGGCCTGGCGCCAGCCGCCGAGATGGCCACGCTGCGCCTGCTGGTCCGGGTCGCCCTCGAAGCCTTCCAGCATGTTGTAGGCCGTCAGCCCCAGTTCGGTGGCGCGGCGCGCGGCGGCGACCGAGCGCACGCCGCTGCGGCACCACAGCACCAGCGGCTGGCCGTCGGCGGCGGCAGCGCGGATCTGGTCGTCGAAATCGCCGTTCGGCGCCATGCCCGGCCACTGCTTCCAGGCCACGGCGACGGCGCCGGGCACGAAGCCGACCCATTCGCGCTCGGCGTCGGTGCGCACGTCGACCAGCACGGCGCGCCCGGCCCGCATCCAGGCGTGGGCGGTGCACGGGCTCACGTCACCCGCGTAGCCCAGCGCCGGCCGCACGGGCTGGCCGGGCGGCAGCGCGGTGCCGGCGTCCTGCCGCAGGCCGGAGCGCTGGTTGGCCAGCAGCGCGTCGGCCCGGCGCGGCGGCGCGGGCGTTTGCTGCAGCGCCTCGATCAGGCGGATGAACTCCTCGCGCGAGCGGCCGGCCAGGCGCGGGTTGCTGTGTTGTTCCACCCCGATGCTCGAACGTGTCTGTCCCTGGTAGTCGTGCCCGGGCCAGACCACGCTGTCGGCGGGCAGCGTGAACAGGCGGGTGGTGATGCTGTCGTACAGCCGCCCGGCGTCGCCCGAGGGCAGGTCGGTGCGCCCGCAGTCGCCGATCAGCAGCGTGTCGCCGGTGAACAGTTGCGCCGGCAGGCCGGGCGCCGCCGGTTGCCAGAGGTAGCACACGCTGCCGGCGGTGTGGCCCGGTGTGTGCAGCACGCGCAGCGTCTGGCCACCGAAGGCCAGCGTGTCGCCGTCGTGCAGCTGCACGGCGGCGGTGCCGACGGCGCAGCCGGCCGGCGCGGCGCTGTGGGCGCCGGTCAGCTCCACCAGGCGCGCGGCGCTGGTGATGTGGTCGTCGTGGGCATGGGTTTCCACCGTCCAGCGCAGCCGCAGGCCCAGGCGCTCCAGCGTGGTCAGGTCGCGCTCCAGTTGGCTGTCCACCGGGTCGATGATGAGGGCCTCGCGCGTGGCCGGATCGCTCAGCAGGTAGGTGTAGCTGCCGCTGGCGGGGTCGAAGAGCTGGATCGGACTCATGAACGCCAGTGTAGGCGGGCGTGCTCAGCGCTCGGGCCGCCGCCACAGCCAGATCGCCACCGCCAGCATCATGGCCGGCACGCCGATGCGCAGCGCCAGCGGCAGCTGCGGCACGAACTGCATGCCGAGCGCGCTGCCCGCCATCATCACCGAGCTGACCCACTTGGTCGGCCGCGATACCGCGCCGCGTTCGCGCCACTGCACCAGCGGCGGGCCGAGCCGGCGGTGGTTCAGCAGCCAGAGCTCCAGCGCCGGCCAGCCCTTGCTGGCGGCCCAGGCGGCCAGCAGCAGGAAGGGCACCGTCGGCAGCACCGGCAGCATGGCCCCGATGGCGCCCAGCAGCAGGCTCACCAGCGCCAGGGCGCGCCACAGCAGGGTGGCGATGCGCCGGCGCAGCAGCACGCGCTCCGAAGGGGACGCGGTGACCGGATCCAGTTCTGACATCAAATCGGCATCTAGCGCTTGCGTATCGAGCGCAGACAGCTATCAAAATAATAGTATAAACGCTCCAGACGCCATCTTACCGACGGCCCGCCGCGGCGGCCATGGGCGGCAACCCGGGGCGCGCGGTGCCCGGCGGCGGTGATGCCGCCACAATCGCGGCCATGGTTTTCGTTTCCGCCGTAGCGGCCTGGCGCCGTCGGGCCGGGCTGCACTGGCGCATGACCCGGCCGGCCTTCCTGCTGCTGACGCTGTCGGCCGTCGTGCTGGGGCTGGCCAGCGCCGCCACGGCCGCGGCGCTGGCGCCGGCGCGCGTGCTGGCCACCGTGCTGCTGGCCTGTCTGGCGCACGCTGGCGGCAACGTGCTGAACGACTATCACGACGCCCGCAACGGCGCCGACGCCGCCAACCGGGACGCGCTGCTGCCCTTCACCGGCGGCGCGCGGCTGATCCAGGGCGGCTGGGTGACCGAGCGCGACACCGGCCGCTGGGCGGCGCTGCTGCTGCTGGCCACCGTGGCGGGCGGGCTGGTGCTGGCCAGCCTGAGTGGCCCGGCCCTGTGGCTGATCGGCGCCGCCGGGCTGGCGCTGGCCTGGGCTTATTCAGCACCGCCGCTGGCGCTGATGGCGCGCGGCCTGGGCGAAGCCGCGGTGGCCACCTGCTGGTGGCTGGTGGTGCTGGGGGCGGACTACGTGCAGCGTGGCGCGCTGGCCGCGCTGCCGGCGCTGCTGGGCGCCGGACTGGCGTTGCTGGTGGCTGGCCTGCTCTTGGTCAACGGCTTTCCCGATGCCCGCGCCGATGCACAGGTCGGCAAGCGCACCCTGGTGGTGCGGCTGGGGCCGGCCGCGGCGGCGCGCCTGTACCTGGGGCTGGCGCTGCTGGCGCACGCGGTGGCGCCGCTGGCCGTGCTGGCCGGGTGGATGCCGACCGGGGCGCTGGCGGGCCTGCTGTCGCTGCCGCTGTCGCTGGCCGCCGCCTGGCAGTTGCTGCGCCATGGCCGGATGCCGCAGCGGCTGCGACCGGCGATCGGGCTGAGCATCGCCGCCGCCAACCTGCATGCCCTGGCCCTGGCGGCGGGCCTGGCGCTGGGGCGCTGAGGGTTCAGTCGGTTCAGTCGAAACGGAACGCCGAGATGTCGACCGCCATCACCCGGTCGGTGAACACGCAGCGCCCGACGCCGTCGCCCGCCGCGCCGGCGGCCACGTGCAGCGGCAGCAGGTGTTCCTCGGCCCGCGGCGGATGGCACAGGCGCCCGGCCGGACCGCTGGCGCGCGCCCAGTCGGCCAGGCGGGCCTGGCGCTCGGTCGGCGGCAGGGCCACCGTCTGGCCCAGCCAGCGGTCGAATTCGGCCGCCACGGGGGTGGAGCGCGGATCGCCATAGCCGCGCATGTGGTGGTAGCTCATGCCGCTGCCGATGATCAGCACGCCCTCGTCGCGCAGTGGCGCCAGCGCCCGGCCCAGCCGCAGGTGCTCGGCGGCGTCCAGGCTGGCGAGCAGCGACAGTTGCAGCACCGGCACGTCGGCGGCGGGGAAGGCCACCTTCAGCGGGATGAAACAGCCGTGGTCGTAGCCGCGCTCGTCGTCCAGCCGCGGCATGAAGCCGGCAGCGGCCAGCAGGGTGGCCGCGCGCTCGGCCAGCGCCGGGGCGCCGGGCGCGGGGTAGGTCAACGCATAGGTGTGGGGCGGAAAGCCGTGGTAGTCGAACAGCAGCCCGGGCTGCGCGGCGCTGCCCAGGCTGGGCTGCGGCGCCAGCCAGTGCGCCGTGACCAGCACGATGGCCGTCGGCGGCGCCGGCAGGCTGTCCGGGATGGCGCGCAGGAAGGCGGCGGTGCGGTCCCAGGCGTCCGGCGGGTGCCAGTCCATGAAGAAGCACGGCCCGGCGCCGTGCGGGATGAACAGGGTGGGCATGCGGGGGTGGGCAGCGGTCGGCATGGCGGCAGGTGGTGCGTTGGATGTTGCCGGATTGTCCGGCGGCGCGCGCCCATCGGCCCGGCTGCCGGTGACAAACCCCTGCGCTTGCCATGGCCGCGGCCCGTGGGCAGGATGCGGCCATGTGAATTGACCGAGTCCCGCCCCATGACCGAGCCGACCGCCCACCCCGAAGTGCCCTGGCGCCGCATCCTGGCCGACGTGCCCGATGCGCTGATCCATGCCGATGTCGAGGGCGTCATCCGCGCCTGGAACGCCGGCGCCGAGGCGCTGTTCGGCTTCAGCGCGGCCGAGGCGCTGGGCGTCAGTCTGGACCTGATCATTCCCGAGCGGCTGCGCGAGCCGCACTGGGTGGCCTACCGCCGCGCCATGGCGCGCGGCGCCACCCGCGGCGGCGCCGAGGTGCGCACCACGCGCGGCACGCACAAGGACGGCCGCAAGCTGTACGTCGACATGAGCTTCGGCGTCGTCAAGCACGACGACGGCCGCGTGCTCGGCTCGGTGGCCATGGCGCGCGACGCCACCGAACGCTACTTGGCCGAGGTGGCGCGGCGCGCGGCGGCGGGCTGAAGCGCGCGCGCCGGGCCGCTCGCCCTGCGCCGACAATGCGAAGCTTTCCGCCACCACCGTCGGCCCGCACGCCATGACCACCCCCCCGTACCCCGCCACCGCCGCCCGGCGGCGCGAACCCGTCATCGGCCTGGCCCTGGGCAGCGGCTCGGCGCGCGGCTGGGCGCATTTCGGGGTGCTGCGCGCGCTCACGCGCTGCGGCATCCGCCCCGGCGTGGTGTGCGGCGCCTCCATCGGCGCGCTGGTGGGCGCGGCCCACGTGCTGGGCATGGGCGATCGCTTCGAGCACTGGGTGCTGGGCCTGAGCCGGCGCGACGTGATGTCGTTCATGGACTTCAGCTCCGGCGGCGGTCTGCTGAAGGGCGAAAAACTGATGCGCTTTTTCCGCAGCCAGTTCACCGACCGCGACTTCGAGTCGCTGCAGACGCCGTTTGCCGCCGTCGCCACCGCGCTGCACACGGGCGAGGAGGTGTGGCTGCGCGAGGGCTCGGTGGTCGAGGCGGTGCGCGCCTCGATCGCGCTGCCGGGGCTGTTCACGCCGGTGTGGCACGGCGGGCGGCTGCTGGTCGATGGCGGGCTGGTCAACCCGGTGCCGGTGTCGCTGGCGCGGGCGCTGGGTGCCGACATCGTGATCGCGGTCGACCTGAACGCCGACCTGCTGGGGCGCCACCTGCGCCATGGCCTGCCCGAAGTGTCGCCGCCGCCCGCCGCCGAGCCTTCGATCGGCTGGCTGCAGAACCTGCAGCGCAACCTGGGCTGGCGCAAGGACGAGGCGGCGGTGGCGGCCGCGGCCGCCGCGCCACCGCCCATTCCGTCGGTGCTGGAGGTGATGACCAGCGGCATCCAGATCATGCAGGTGCGTATCACGCGCAGCCGCATGAGCGGCGATCCGCCCGAATTCACCATCGCGCCGCGCCTGTCGCAGTTGTCGCTGCTGGACTTTCACCGTGCGCAGGAAGCGATTGCCGCAGGCGAGCAGGCGGCGCAGGAAAGCGTGGGTCTGCTGCGCGAACTGGGCTTGTGCCCGCCGGCGGCCGGACCGGCGTAGCAGCCGGGGCGCGCTACGCGGCTGCCGTGTCCGGGGCGGTTTCGCTCAAACCCCGCACCGCCTGGTGCAGCGCCTGCCGCGCCTGGCTGACGATCTGGCCCTTCCAGGCGTCGGTGTCGGTGTAGAAGGCGCGCAGCAGCCGCGCCTTGATTTCGGCCGCCAGCGCGGGCGGTGCCTCGGGGTGCCGGGCCAGCCAGTGGTCGCCGCGCAGGGCGTCGAGGATTTCCAGGATGGGTTCGGTGCCGTATTCGAGCGCGATGCCGGTGTATTCGGCCTGCGGCGCGGCGTCGTCGATGGCCGACCACATCAGGCCGGTCAGCAGAGCGCTGGTGGACGAGCCGTCGTAGATCGAGGTCACCTGTTCACCCCACCAGCGGCGCGCCCGCGCCACGCCGGCGGCGTCGTTGCCGCCGGCCCAGATGCGCTCGCCCACGCCGTTGGGGCCCAGGCCGGTGTGCAGGTCGATCCAGGCCACGCGGCGCGCGTGGCCGGCGTGCCGGGCCAGCACGCCGCGCAGCGTCTGGTGGCTCCAGGTGGGGGCCAAGCCGCCGTAGAACAGGCCTTCGGGAAACTCGTGCTGACCGCCCGAGATGGCCGCCTGCCAGGCGGCCACGCCCTCGCGGTCGATGAAGTCCTGCACGGCGGCGCGGTTGGCGGCGTCGGGCGGCCACACCGGCGGCAGCAGCAGCGGCTGCACGCGGCGGTAGGCGGCGTTGACCGGCAGCGGCCGGCTGAAGTCCTGGAAGTTGCGGTTCAGGTCCACCCCTTCCTGCGTCACGCGCCGCAGGTGGGAGAAGCCGTAGGGGTTGAGCGCGTGCAGGTAGAGCACGGTCACGCCGGCCTCGCGCGCCTGCTGGCGCCAGTCGGCGTCGTGCAGGGCGAACACCTGCACGCCCGAGCCGCAAAAGCCCTCGACCCCGTGGCAGGCGCTGCTGACGATGAGCAGGCGCTCGCTTTGCGCGTCGCCGTCCAGTGCCACGTCCAGCGCCAGCACCTCGCCGTCGCGGCCGGGCAGCGGGTGGCGGTGGCTCTCGATCTGCGTGCCGGCGCTGGCCGCCGCTTCGAGGAACTTGACGCGCGCCTGCGCGTAGCTGGCCGAGAAGGCCTGGGGGATCGGGACCATGGCGGGCTGACCGGGATCAGCCCTTGCGGGGCATGGGGCGGTCGGCCGGCGGCTGGTGTGCCAGCCACTGCTGCGCCAGCTGCACCCAGTAGGTGCCGCCCAGCGGGATCAGCTCGTCGTTGAAGTCGTAGTGCGGGTTGTGCAGCGTGCAGGGGCCGGCGTCATGGCCGCCGCCTTCGTAGCGGCCGCGGTGCGCGCCCATGCCGTTGCCGATGAAGCAGTAGGCGCCGGGCTTTTCCAGCAGCATGTAGGAGAAGTCCTCGGCGCCCAGCGTGGGCTCCTGCGGCACGGCGTTGCCTTCGCCGACGATGCCGGCCATCACGCGGCGGCAGAACTCGGCCTCGTAGGGGGTGTTGATGGTGGGTGGGTAGTTGCGCGTGAACTCGAAGTCGCACTGCGCGCCGAAGGCGGCGCTGACGCCCTCGGCGATGGCCTTCATGCGCTGCTCGATCAGGTCCAGCGTCTCGAAGCTGAAGGTGCGCACCGTGCCCTGGATCTCGCACGCATCGGGCACCACGTTGGTGGCCTCGCCGGCGTGGATCATGGTGACCGAGATCACGCCCGGGTCCACCGGCTTCTTGTTGCGCGAGACGATGGTCTGCAAGCCCAGCACCACCTGGCAGGCGATGGGCAGCGGGTCGATGCCGGTGTGCGGCAGGGCGGCATGGCCACCCTTGCCGGTGATGACGATCCTGAACTCATTGCTGGAGCCCATCACCGGCCCGGCCGAGATGGCGAACTTGCCGGCGTCCATGCCCGGCCAGTTGTGCATGCCGAAGACGGCTTCCATGGGGAACTTCTGGAACAGGCCGTCGTGGATCATCTCGCGCGCGCCGCCGCCGCCTTCCTCGGCCGGCTGGAAGATCAGATAGACCGTGCCGTCGAACTCGCGCGTGGCCGCCAGGTGCTGGCCGGCGGCCAGCAGCATGGCCACGTGGCCGTCGTGGCCGCAGGCGTGCATCTTGCCCTGGTGCCGGCTGGCGTGGGCGAAGGTGTTGAACTCGGTCATCGGCAGCGCGTCCATGTCGGCGCGCAGGCCGATGGCGCGGCCCGACTTGCCGCCGTCGCGCCCGTGCACGATGCCGACCACGCCGGTGGTGCCCATGCCGCGGTGGATGGGGATGCCCCAGGCCGTCAGCCGGGCCGCCACCAGGTCGGCGGTGCGCACCTCCTCGAAGCACAGCTCGGGGTGGGCATGGATGTCGCGCCGCAGTTGGGTAATGGCCGCGGCCTGCGCCAGGAGGGGTTCGATCAGCTTCATGGCGCCAGTCTAGCCGTTGGCGTCGGCGGGCGCACGGCTTTCTTGTTCATGTCAAAAATGATAGCTGTTGGCGCAGGTGGATCGGGCGCCAGGGCCTCATTGGCTTGTCCGTTGCCGCATCAGGGTGCTCTTGCCGAACAGGCTTTCCACCAGGTCGACGGCCAGCTCGGCCGTGCGGTTGCGGCTGTCGAAGGCCGGGTTCAGCTCGACGATGTCCAGCGAGCCCAGCCGCCCGCTGTCGGCCACCATCTCCATGCACAGCTGCGCCTCGCGGTAGCCGGGGCCGCCGCGCACCGTGGTGGCCACGCCGGGGGCGATGTCGGGGTCGAGGAAGTCCACGTCCAGGCTGACGTGCAGGTGGGCGTCGGTGTCCATGCCGGCCAGGCAGCGCGCCATCACCTCGCGCATGCCCAGTTCGTCGATGGCGCGCATGTCGAACACCTCGATGCCGGCCTCGTGCACCAGGCGCTTTTCGCCGGCGTCGACGCTGCGGATGCCGATCTGGCGCAGCTCGTGCGCGCGCAGCGCCGGCTGCTGGCGCGAGAAGCCGCCGATGGCCACCAGCTCGGGCGGCCCGTCGCCGAACAGGCTGGCCACCGGCATGCCGTGCAGGTTGCCGCTGGGCGTGAGCGCGGCGGTGTTGAAGTCGGCGTGCGCGTCGAACCACAGCACGCGCAGCGGGCGTCCCCGCGCGCGCGCATGGCGCGCCACGGCGCTGATGGAGCCGATGGCCAGGCTGTGATCACCGCCCAGCAGCAGTGGCAGCCGGCCGGCGCGCAGCGTGGACAGCACGGCCTCGTGCACCGCCAGGTTCCAGGCCGTCACCTCGGGCAGGTGGCGAAAGCCCCGCACCGGCGGCAGGCCGGGATTGGGCGGGCCGGGCAGGTTGCCGGCGTCGAGCACGTCGGCGCCCTGCTCGCGCAGGGCCTGCGCCAGGCCGGCCACGCGCAGCGCTTCCGGCCCCATGCTGGCGCCGCGCGCGCCGCCACCGACGTCGGTGGGCGCGCCGATCAGGGTGATGGCTGCGGGCGGGGTGGCGGCGGTGTCCAAGGCGGGGCTCCTGGTGCGTGGGCGGCGTGGCACGATCTTCGCACGGGCGCCGCGCCGGGTTTCATAATGGGCCGCGTGCCCAGGCGCACGCAAAGGAGTTGCGCGATGTGGATGCTGGTGCTGGGTCTGCTGATCTTTCTGGGGCTGCATTCGGCGCGCATCGTGGCCGACGACTGGCGCACGCGCGCCATCGGGCGCCTGGGTGAGCGGCGCTGGAAGGGGCTGTACTCACTGCTGTCGCTGCTGGGCCTGGTGCTGATCGTCTGGGGCTGGGCGCTGGCGCGGCGCCAGCCGGTGCCGCTGTGGGCGTCGCCCGCCGGCCTGCGGCACCTGAACTCGCTGTTCACGCTGGCCGCTTTCGTGCTGCTGGCGGCGGCCTACGTGCCGCGCAATCACTTCAAGGCCGCCCTGCACCACCCGATGGTGTTGGGCGTGGCGCTGTGGGGGCTGGGGCACCTGCTGGCCACCGGCACGCTGGCCAACGCCGTGCTGTTCGGCGCCTTTGCGCTGTGGGCGCTGCTGGACGGGCGCGCCGCGCTGGCGCGCGACCGCGCGCAGGGCACGGTGTACCCGCCGGGTCGGGCGGGCGCCACGCTGCTGGCGCTGCTGGTGGGCGTGCTGGCCTGGGCGGCGTTCGCGTTCTGGCTGCACGCGGCCTGGATCGGGGTGGCGCCGCTGGCGGCCGCGCGATGACTTCAGGCCGTGGCGCGGATCCGGACGTCGTGGACGGCCGCGCCGTCGCGCCAGTCGATCGGCGTGGGGGGCCTGAGGTGCGCTGGCGCCGGCCCGTGCCATGACGGCGCCCCGCCGCGGCGCGGGCCTGCCGCGGATCGACCCGGCGCGCTGCACCGGCTGCGGCTGGTGCGTGGCGGTGTGTGAGCCGCACGTGCTGTCCTTGCAGGCCGGCGCCGGCCGCAAGACCTCGACGCTGGACGACGAGGCCGGCTGCACCGGCTGCGCCCTGTGCGCGCTGCGCTGCCCGTTCGACGCCATCCGCATGGTGCGGCGTCCGCCGGGGTCTTCGGATTCGGTATGAATTTGATAGCTGCTGGCGCTGGTTGCGCGCTGGCTTTGGTTGGAAAACACCGATAATCCGGCCATGCTGGACATCGAAAACCCCTCCACCCACGACACCACCCGCATCGACGACACGCGCATCCGCGCCGTGCGTCCGCTGCTCACCCCGGCCCTGCTCGAAGAGTGGCTGCCGGCGTCCGACGCCGCGCAGGACCTGGTGGAAGCCAGCCGCGCCGCCATCTCGCGCGTGCTGCACGGCCAGGACGACCGCCTGGTGGTGGTGGTCGGGCCCTGCTCCATCCACGACCACGACCAGGCGCTGGACTACGCCCGCCACCTGAAGGCCGAGGCCGAGCGCCACGCCGACGAGCTGCTGGTGGTGATGCGCGTGTACTTCGAGAAGCCGCGCACCACCGTGGGCTGGAAGGGCTACATCAACGACCCGCGCCTGGACGGCAGCTTTGCCATCAACGAAGGCCTGCGCATGGCGCGCCAGCTGCTGCTGGACGTGCTGGCGCTGGGCCTGCCGGTGGGCACCGAGTTCCTGGACCTGCTGAGCCCGCAGTTCATCAGCGACCTGGTCAGCTGGGGCGCCATCGGCGCGCGCACCACCGAAAGCCAGAGCCACCGCCAGCTGGCCAGCGGCCTGTCCTGCCCGGTCGGCTTCAAGAACGGCACCGACGGCGGCGTCAAGGTGGCGGCCGACGCCATCGTCGCCGCGCAGGCGCCGCACGCCTTCCTGGGCCTGACCAAGATGGGGCAGGCGGCGGTGTTCGAGACGCGCGGCAACGACGACTGCCACGTCATCCTGCGCGGCGGCAGGCAGCCCAACTACAGCGCCGCCGACGTCGATGCCGCCTGCGCCCTGCTGCGCGCCGCCGGCCTGCGCGAGCAGGTGATGATCGACTGCTCGCACGCCAATTCCAGCAAGCAGCACCGGCGGCAGATCGAGGTGGCGCAGGACGTGGCGGCGCAGCTGGCGGCGGGCGAGCGCCGCGTCATGGGCGTGATGATCGAAAGCCACCTGGAAGAAGGCCGCCAGGACATCGTGCCCGGCCAGCCGCTGCGGCGCGGCGTCTCGGTGACCGACGCCTGCATCAGCTTCGCGCAGACCGTGCCGGTGCTGCAGGCCCTGGCGGCGGCGGTGCGGGCGCGCCGCGCCACTTGATCGGCTCGCGCCGACGGCCCGGCGGGCGCCGGCGGCGGCGCTACAGTGTGGTGTCCACCCGATGGGTTCACGAGGAGCATCACATGGTTCTGGTACGTCGATTCAGCGCCGCCGCGGCCGCCGTCAGTTGCCTGGTAGGGCTGGGCGGTTGCGCCCAGCCGGGCCCGGGCGCCAGCGCACCCGCGGCGCAGGTCAGCGCAGCGGCGGCTCGCAGTCCGGATCAGGCCCTGCTGGCCGCCGCGCAGGCTGAAAAGGCAGCCACCATCAAGACACTGGAGCGCCTGGTCAACATCGAAACCGGCACCGGCGACGCCCAGGGCATGGCCGCCATGGCCGAGCTGCTGGAGGGCGAGCTGCGCGCGCTCGGCGCCACCGTCACGCGCCACAAGGCGGCCGAGGGCCGGGTGGGCGACAACATCGTCGGCCGCATCCCGGGCAAGGGCGGCAGGAAGCTGCTGCTGATGGCGCACATGGACACGGTGTACGTCAGGGGCACGCTGGCCAAGGCCCCCTTCCGCATCGAGGGCAACAAGGCCTACGGTCCGGGCATCGCCGACGACAAGGGCGGCGTGGCCGTGATCCTGCACACGCTCAGGCTGCTGAAGGCCCGCGGCTTCGACGGCTTTGGCGAGCTGACGGTGATGTTCAACACCGACGAGGAGATGGGCTCCTTCGGCTCGCGCGCGCTGATCCAGCAGCTGGCCGCGCAGGCCGACGAGGTGCTGTCGTTCGAGCCCACGGCGGCCGGGCGCGAGGGGCTGACCCTCGGGACATCCGGCATCGTCTATTACCGCGTCGGCGTCAAGGGCCTGGCGGCGCACGCCGGCGCCAACCCCGAGCTGGGCGTGAACGCCGCGGTGGAAGGCGCCGACATCATCGCGCGCACGATGGATCTGGACGACAAGGGGCGCGACCTGCGCTTCAACTGGACCATCTTCCAGTCCGGCGACAAGCCCAACATCGTTCCCGACGCCGCCAAGCTGGAAGCCAACATCCGCTACGCCCGGCCCGAGGACCTGGACCAGCTGCTGAAGACGCTGGAGGCGCGCATCCAGGGCAAGAAGAAGCTGCCCAAGTCCGAGATCACCATTGCGCCCGAGCGTGGTCGTCCGGCCTTCAACGCGGGCGAGGGCGGGCGCCGGCTGGTCGATCAGACCGTGGCCATCTACAAGGAGGCGGGCGGCACCCTGACCGTGATCCCGCGCACCGGCGGCGGCACCGACGCGGCCTATGCCGCGCTGTCGGGCAAGCCCGTCATCGAAAGCCTGGGCCTGCCCGGCTTCGGCTACCACAGCAACCAGGCCGAATACGTCGACCTGGACGCCATCCCGCGGCGCCTGTACCTGGCCACGCGGCTGATCATGGATTTGTCCAACCAGAAGTGACGCGACCATGCTCCTGACCGAAGACCAACGCCTGATCCGCGACGCCGTGCGCGCCTTCGCGCAGGAGCAGCTGTGGCCGCACGCGCCGGCCTGGGACAAGGCGCACGCCTTCCCGGCCGAGGCGCACCAGGGCCTGGCGCAACTGGGCGCCTACGGCATCTGCGTGCCCGAGGAATACGGCGGCGCCGGCCTCGACTACCTGACGCTGGCCCTGGTGCTGGAAGAGATCGCCGCCGGCGATGGCGGCACCAGCACCGCCATCAGCGTCACCAACTGCCCCTTCAACGCCATCCTGATGCGCTATGGCAACGAAGCGCAGAAGCAGCAATGGCTGGCACCGGCCGCGCGCGGCGACTACCTGGGCGGCTTTGCGCTCACCGAGCCGCACGTGGGCTCGGACGCCAGCAGCCTGCGCACCACGGCACGGCGCGAGGGCGGCGACTACGTCATCAACGGCGTCAAGCAGTTCATCACCAGCGGCCAGAACGGCCACGTGGCCATCGTCATCGCCGTCACCGACAAGGCGGCGGGCAAGCGCGGCATGAGCGCCTTCATCGTGCCCACGCACAGGTTGGGCAACGCCGGCTGGCAGGTGGCGCGGCTGGAAGACAAGCTGGGCCAGCACAGCAGCGACACGGCGCAGATCAACCTGGTCGACTGCCGCGTGCCGGCAGCCAACCTGATCGGCGAGGAGGGCGAGGGCTACAAGATCGCCCTGTCGGCGCTGGAAGGCGGGCGCATCGGCATTGCCGCGCAAAGCGTGGGCATGGCGCGCAGCGCGCTCGACGTGGCGATTGCCTACGCCAAGGAGCGCGAGAGCTTCGGCACGTCGATCATCAACCACCAGGCCGTGGCCTTTCGCCTAGCCGATTGCGCCACGCGGCTGGAAGCGGCGCGCCAGCTGATCTGGCATGCCGCGTCCTTGCGCGATGCCGGCCAGCCCTGCCTGAAGGAAGCCGCCATGGCCAAGCTGTTCGCCACCGAAACCGCCGAGGCCGTGTGCAGCGCCGCCATCCAGACCCTGGGCGGCTACGGTTACGTCAGCGACTTCCCGCTCGAGCGCATCTACCGCGACGTGCGCGTGTGCCAGATCTACGAAGGCACCAGCGACGTGCAGAAAATCATCATCACGCGCGCGCTGTGAACGCCGCCCGGCGCGCCCGCTCAGCCGACGCTGCGCCCTGCCCGTGTGGCGGCCGCCCGGCCGGGGCGCCGTTCGAGGCCTGCTGCGGGCGCTACCTGGGCCACTTCGACGATGCCCCGGCGCCCGACGCCGAGGCGCTGATGCGTTCGCGCTACAGCGCCTTCGCGCGGCAGGACGCGGCCTATCTGCGCGCCACCTGGCACCCGTCCACGCGACCGGCGCAGCTGGCGCTGGAGACCGGCACGCACTGGCTGGGCTTGCAGGTGCGGGCGCACCGCCTGCTGGACGACACCCGCGCCGAGGTCGAGTTCGTGGCCCGCTCGCGCGTCGGCGGCGGGCCGGCCACGCGCCTGCACGAGCGCAGCCGCTTCGTGCGCGAAAATACGCAGGGCGCTTGGCGCTGGTTTTATGTGGACGGTGATTTTCTGTAGATATTTTTGGCGCTTTGCGCTCGTCCATCCAGCGCCAGCAGCTACAAAAACATGAGTCATTTCAGCGCGTACGGAGTGCGCACACGATGAAGGTCCTGATTCTGGGCGCCGGCCGCGTGGGCGAGAGCGTGGCCGAAACGCTGGCCTCCGAAGCCAACGACATCACCGTCATCGACCCCAGCCCCGAGCGCCTTCGCGCGCTGGAAGACCGGCTGGAGCTGCGCGGCGTGGCCGGCAACGGTATCCAGCCCTCGGTGCTGCGCCACGCCGGCGCCGACGACTGCGACCTGTTCATCGCCTGCGCCGACCTGGACGCCACCAACCTGGTGGCCTGCAAGGTGGCGCACGACGTGTTCGGCATCCCCACCACCATCGCGCGACTGCGCCTGCCCGACTTTCGCCAGGACGACCGCCTGCTGGGACCGGAGGGTTTTGCCGTCAGCCGCGTGATCTGCCCCGAGGCCTCGGTGACGCGCACCATCCACGAGCTGATCGAGCACCCCGAGGCGCTGCAGGTGTTGCAGTTCTCCCAGGGCCGCGCGCACCTGGTGGCCGTGCGGGTGGCGGCCGGCAGCGCGCTGGACGGGCGCAGCATCGCCGAATTCATCGCCCGGGTGCCCGACGTGCCCATGCGCCTGGTGGCCGTCTACCGGCGCGACGAGGAAACGCCCTGCGAGGCCGGCACGCGCGTGCTGGCCGGCGACGAGGTGTTCGTGCTGGTGGCGCGGGAGCACGTCAACGCCGCGCTGGCGGCCATCGGCCCGCGTGAGCGGCCGGTGCAGCGCGTGATGATCGCCGGCGGCGGCAAGGTGGGGCTGGGCGTGGCGCGTTCGCTGATCGGCCTGTGCGAGGTCAAGCTGATCGAGAAGGACCGCGGGCGCTGCCAGTACCTGGCCGGCGAGCTGCCCAGCGAGACGCTGGTGCTGCAGGGCGACGCCGCCGACGAGGAGCTGCTGCTGGCCGAGCACGTGGGCGACATGGACCTGTTCATCTCGCTGACCAGCGACGACGAGGACAACATCATGTCCGCCCTGCTGGCCAAGCGCATGGGCGCGCGCCGCGTGATGGCGCTGATCAACCGCCGCGCCTACGCCGAGCTGCTGCAAGGCAGCGCCATCGACATCATCATCTCGCCGGCCGACGCGGTGATCGGCGAGCTGCTGGCGCACGTGCGCCGCGGCGCGGTGGCGGCGGTGCACAGCCTGCGCCGCGGCGTGGCCGAGACGCTGGAGGGCGTGGCCCACGGCGACGCCCGCACCTCGCGCCTGGTGGGCCGGCGCATCGAGCAGCTGGAGCTGCCGGCCGGCGCGCGCGTGGGCGCCATCGTGCGCGGCGAGGGCGAGGCCGGCCAGGTGCTGGTGCCGCACCATGACACGGTGATCGAGGCCGACGACCACGTCATCATCTTCGTGCCGCACAAGCGCCTGCTGCCGCAGGTGGAAAAACTGTTCCAGGTGGGCGCCACCTTCTTCTGAGAGCCGCCGACATGCAGATGCTGATGCGTCGCCACGTGCACGTGCTGCTGGTGCTGTCGTGGCTGATCATGGGCTTTTCGCTGGCCTTCCTGGTGCCGGCGGCGTGGAGCCTGTTCGGCGACCAGTACCGCCAGGCCCATGTGTGGCTGCTGGGCTTTGGCGGCGCGCTGGGCGCCGGCGCCCTGCTGTGGGCGCTGACGCACCGCTACAAGCGCGAGCTGTCGGTGAAGGACGGCTTCCTGCTGGTCAACCTGGTGTGGACGGTGCTGCCCGCGCTGGCCGCCGTGCCGCTGATGTTCACCGTGCCCGGCATCAGCTGGACCGACGCCTACTTCGAGGCCATGAGCGGGCTGACCGCCACCGGCGCCACCGCGCTGGCGGGGTTGGACCTGCTGGATCCGTCGGTCAACATCTGGCGCTGCTTCCTGCAGCTGATCGGTGGCCTGGGCATCATGCTGCTGGCGGTGGCCGTGCTGCCCTTCCTGGGCCTGGGCGGCATGCAGCTGTTCAAGGCCGAGATGCCCGGCCCCATGAAGGACACGCGTCTGACGCCGCGCATCGCCGAGACCGCGCGCGGCCTGTGGGGCGTGTACTTCGTGCTGTCGATGGCCTGCCTGCTGTCGTACCGCTGGGGCGGCATGAGCTGGGACGACGCCTTCATGCACATGTGCACCACGGTCGGGCTGGGCGGGCTGTCCTCGCATGACCAGAGCTTCGGCTACTGGAACTCGCCCACGCTGGAATGGCTGGCGGTGCTGTTCATGGCGTTGGCCGGCATCAGCTTCGCGCGCTACTTCATGGTGTGGCGCACGCGCTCGCCGCGGCCGCTGTGGCGCGACACCGAGGTGCGCGCCTACGTGCTGGTGCTGCTGGCGGCGATCGCGGTGGTGTGGGTCATCCTGCTGCGCCAGGGTCAGCACGTGGACGCCGGCCACGCGCTGCGCGACGCGGCGTTCCAGGTGGTGTCGGTGGCCACCACCACCGGCTATGCCACCACCGACTACCTGCTGTGGCCGACCTTCGTGCCGGTGCTGATGCTGCTGCTGGGCGGCATCGTCTCCTGCGCGGGTTCCACCGGCGGCGGCATCAAGATGGTGCGCGTGCTGATCCTGGCCAAGGTGGCCTCGCACGAGCTGGTGCGGCTGATCCACCCGCGCGTCATCAATCCGGTGACGCTGGGCGGCATGACCGTGCCGGGCGCGTGATCGGCGCCGTCATCGCCTACATGCTGGCCTATGGCGCCACGCTGGTCGGGCTGTCGCTGCTGATGCTGGCCAGCGGACTGGACGTGGTGACGGCGGTGTCGGCCATCATCGCCTGCCTGAACAACATCGGCCCCGGCATGGGCAAGGTCGGCCCGGCCAGCAACTACGCCGTGCTGACCGATTTCCAGATCTGGCTGTGCAGCCTGGCCATGATGCTGGGGCGGCTGGAGTTGCTGTCGGTGATGGTGCTGTTCACGCCGCAGTTCTGGAGGAGGTAGTGGGCTCCCCCCTGAGCCGCCAGTGACCGGCGCGGGTCCGGCCACGGCTGCCCTGGGTTGGCTTGCCGCGCAGATCGTTCGAGCCCCCGGGTTGTGGATCAAAAATGGTCAATGACTTGAAGCCGCCAACACCCGAACGCAGAGGACGCAGAGATTTCGCAGAGGGCGCAGAAAACAAGAAGATCCATCGGCTTTTTTTGCGTCCTCTGCGTATGACTGTTCATTTTTCCCATGGGTTGTGTCGCGGTGCGGCACTTATCCAGTACCTCACCATCATTCGCGAGTAGAGCCTCAAATACCGATCCAGCGCGCCATGGACGTGCGCAAGAAGCTATGAAATTTGAAGCTATCCTGTTCGACTGCGACGGCGTGCTGGTGGACAGCGAGCCGATCACGCACGGCGTGCTGCGCGAGCTGCTGGCCGACAGCGGCTGGGACATGCCGCTGGCCGAGTGCATGCGCCACTTCATCGGCCGCACCGTGCGCAGCCAGGCGGCGCTGATCGAGGCGCGCACCGGCCGGCCGCTGACCGATGCCTGGATGGCCGAGTTCTACGCCCGCCGCGATGCCCGCCTGCGCCAGCAGCTGCAGCCCATCGACGGCGCGGCGCAGGCGGTGCGCGCCGCCCACGCGCTGACCGGCGGACGCATCGCCTGCGCCTCGGGCGCCGACCGCGGCAAGCTGGTGCTGCAACTGGCCCACACCGGCCTGGCGCCATGGTTCGGCCCGCACGTGTTCAGCGGCCACGAGCTGCCGCGCAGCAAGCCCTTTCCGGACGTGTACCTGGCCGCCGCCGCGGCGCTGGGCGCGGCGCCCCGGCGCTGCCTGGTGATTGAAGACACGCCCACCGGCATCCAGGCCGGCGTGGCCGCGGGCGCCACCGTGTGGGCCTACTGCCCGCGGCCGGATGAGGCCGACGCGCTGATCGCTGCCGGCGCGCACGCCCTGTTCGATTCGATGGCCGGGCTGCCGGCGCTGTGGCAGGCCGGGCGCGCGCCGCGGTCGGCCTAAGATGCGCCCATGAGCGATACCCCCACCCCCGCGCACCTGGCCGCCACCGACGCCATCGACAGCCAGCATCCGGCCGTGCAGGACTTCGTGCGCCAGCACGACCGCGGTGCCAGCCAGCGCGAGCGCGCCGTGGCCCTGACGCACGCCGTGCGCGACGCCTTCCGCTACGACCCCTACCGCATCGACCTGTCGCCGCAGGGCATGCGCGCCAGCACGGTGATTGCCAATGGCCATGGCTGGTGCGTGCCCAAGGCCACGCTGCTGGCGGCGGTGGCGCGCGCCGCCGGCATTCCGGCGCGCCTGGGCTTTGCCGACGTGCGCAACCACCTCTCGACCGAGCGCATGCGCCAGACGATGCAGACCGACCTGTTCATCTGGCACGGCTACGCCGAGCTGTGGCTGGAGGGCGCCTGGCGCAAGGCCACGCCGGCCTTCAACCTCGGCCTGTGCCAGAAGTTCGGCCTGCTGCCGCTGGACTTTGACGGCGTGCACGACTCCATCTACCACCCGTTCGACGCCGCGGGCAACCGCCACATGGAATACGTGAATGACCGCGGCACGTTCGACGACCTGCCGCTGGCGCGCATCGTGGCGGACTTCCACCGCGTGTACGGCAACTGGCTGCCGGCCGGCAGTCTGCGCAGCGACCTGGTGCAGGACGATTTTCTGGCCGACGTGGCGCGCGAGACGGGCGCAGCGCCAGACCGCCCTTGACGCGAACCCGTCGTCGAATGACGGACGATGAATGAGGATGAAATAGGGTCCGCGCGCTTGCCTGACAAGCGCAAGGAGCTACTTATTCAATAGCAAACGGGGCTGCGTCACCACACCGCGACGCGGCCTCAGCCGGCGCGCCGCCGCCACAGCGCGAGCAGGGCCAGCGCCCACAGCCCCGCGCCCCAGGCCAGGCCGGTGGCGCCGCCACCCTTGCCATCGTCCTGGCGGAAGGTGCTCACCGTCACGTAGTTGTCGGCCGAGCGGCCCAGCGTGTCGGTCACCAGCAGGCGGAACACCCAGTCGCCGCGTGCGTCCGGCAGGCTGACGCTGGCCACCGGCGCGCCCGCATCGCGGATGCCGATCGGGCTGCCCGAGACCTGGCTCCACTGGTAGCTGGCGATGCTGGCGCCGGCCACCGCCGCGCTGCCCCGGCCGTCCAGCGTGACGGTGCTGCCCGCCGGCACGCTGCCGATCGGCGCGATCACCGCCGACGGGCTGGTGGCCAGTTGCAGCGCGCGGTCGGCGTCCAGAAGGCCAGGACCGCAGGTCTCGCGCGTGCAGTTGCAGGCGCTGTTGAGCGGGGTGCTGACGTTGCAGGTCGGGTAGGCCGCGCTGCTGGGGAACGGCCGCGCGCCGGACTGGATGCGCGAGACCAACTGCGCCGGCGTCAGCGCCGGGTTGACGGACAGCATCAGCGCCGCCACGCCGGCCGCCAGCGGCGCGGCGAAGCTGGTGCCGTCCTTGCCGTCGTAGATGTGTTCGGCCGGGCCGCGCTTGCCGGCGTTGGAGGTGGAATACAGCCGCGGGCCGGTGTCGGCGGCGCCCGGGCCGCCCGGCGCCATGATGCCGACGTTGGGGCCGTGGCTGGAGTAGTAGGTCTTCAGTCCGTCCTGGCGCACGGCGCCCACCGCCAGCACGCCGGCACAGTCGGCCGGGCGGGTGAGCGGGCCGTTCTCGTTGCCGGCGGCCACCACCACCAGGCTGCCGGCCGCCGCGGCGTCGTCGATGGCGTTCTGGTAGGTGGGCGTGCAGCTGGAGCTGCCGCCGAAGCTGACGTTGATCACCCGCGCCGGCGTCGGGTTGGCCGGCACGCCGCTGACCGGCAGGCCGGCCGCCCAGCGGATGCCGTCCACCACGTCCGACAGCCAGGCGCCGCACTTGCCCGACACGCGCACCGGCTGCACCCGCGTGTCCCAGCCCACGCCGGCCACGCCCAGGCCGTTGTGGGTGGCGGCGGCGATCTCGCCGGCGATGAAGCTGCCGTGCCAGGAGCTGTCCTCGGCCGGACACAGCGGGTAGCGCGCGCTGTTGGCTTCGGACGGGCTGATCCAGTCGCCCGGGTCGGACGCATCGGGATCGCGTCCGTTGCCGTCGTTGCTGGTGTCCAGGTCGCTGATCAGGTCATAGCCCGGCAGCAGCTTGCCGGCCAGGTCGGGATGGCCGTGCAGCGCGCCCGAATCCACCACCGCCACCACTTGCGCCGCGCTGCCGCGCGTGCGCTCCCAGGCCGGCGGCAGGTTGAGGGCGGCCGCGCCGCCTTCGGCCGGCGTGCGCAGGTGCCACTGGATGCCGTCGGTGTAGTAGGGGTCGTTGGGCACGGCCTGGCGCTTCAGGCGCACGTCGGGCTCGACGCTGGCCACCTGCGGGTTCAGGCGCGCGCGGCGCTCGGCGTCCTGCACGGCGGCGCCGGTCAGCGGGGCGGCAAACGGCAGCAGGTGGGCGCGCGGGCCGACCGGCATCGGCGCCGTGGCGCTGGCCAGGCCGGCGTCGGCGGCCACGGCCTTCAGGCGCTCGCGCGTGGCCTGGGGCGATTCGCGCCCGCCGTCGGCCGGCGCCTTGAGCGTGACGATCAGCCCGCGCGCCACCATGGCGTCGGCGGCCTGGGCGGACAGGCTGGCCAGCAGGGCGGCGCCCAGGGCCAGGGCGGAAATCAGGTGGGAGTGGTGTGTGCGCATGGCACGATTTTTAGCATGCCGGCGGTGCGTTGCGTGGCTCGGACTTTCGGTGTGCTTCGATTTTAGGAGCTGCCGACACTCGCCGGGAGCGCCCCAGGGCTGTAATGGACGCATAATGACCGGTGACTGTCACGTGCATGCGTCGGTCGTCTCAGTAGGAAAATTCGCGCCATGATCCACGTCCTTGCCATCATCACCGCCAAGCCCGGCCTGCGCGCGCGGGTGCTCGAGGCCTTTGCCGCCAATCGCCCGGCCGTGCTGGCCGAGCAGGGCTGCATCGAATACGGCGCCGCCGTCGATGCGCAGGGCGTGCCGCCGTCCAAGGGCAGCTTTGGCGAGGACAGCTTCGTGGTGATCGAGAAGTGGGCCACGCTGGCCGACTTGCAGGCCCACGCCGCCTCGCCGCACATGCAGGCCTATGGCGCGCTCACCAAGGACTGGCTGGCCGGCCGGGTGATCCATGTGCTGGAGCCGGTGTGACGCACCGCGGCCGGGCATGAAAAAACGCGCCTGAGGGCGCGTTTTTGGTTGGCGTGACGCGAGGCGCTTATTTGGCCATCACCCGCACCATGTCCAGGCAGCGGTTGGAGTAGCCCCACTCGTTGTCGTACCAGCTCACCAGCTTGACGAAGGTGCTGTCCAGCGCGATGCCGGCGTCGGCGTCGAAGATTGAGCTGCGCGCGTCGTGGCGGAAGTCGGTGGCCACCACCTTGTCCTCGGTGTAGCCCAGGATGCCCTTGAGCTTGCCCTCGGACTGCGCCTTCATCTCGGCGCAGATCTCGTCGTAGCTGGCCGGCTTGTCCAGCTCCACCGTCAGGTCGACCACCGAGACGTCGGAGGTCGGCACGCGGAAGCTCATGCCGGTCAGCTTGCCCTTGAGGGCCGGCAGCACCACGCCCACCGCCTTGGCGGCGCCGGTGGAGCTGGGGATGATGTTTTCCAGGATGCCGCGGCCGCCGCGCCAGTCCTTGTTGCTGGGGCCGTCCACGGTCTTCTGCGTGGCGGTGGCGGCGTGCACGGTGGTCATCAGGCCGCGCTTGATGCCCCACTTGTCGTTCAGCACCTTGGCCACCGGGGCCAGGCAGTTAGTGGTGCAGCTGGCGTTGCTGATGATGGCCTGGCCGGCGTACTGCTCGTGGTTGACGCCGAACACGAACATGGGCGTGTCGTCCTTGCTGGGGGCGCTCATCATCACCTTCCTGGCGCCAGCGTCCAGGTGCTTTTGCGCGGCTTCCTTGGTCAGGAACAGGCCGGTGGCCTCGATCACCACGTCGGCGCCGACCTCGCCCCACTTCAGGTTGGCGGGGTCGCGCTCGGCCGTCAGGCGAATCTTCCTGCCGTTGACGACCAGGGTGCTGCCTTCCACCGCGATGTCGCCGGGGAACACGCCGTGCACGCTGTCGTACTTGAGCATGTAGGCCAGGTAGTCGGGCTCCAGCAGGTCGTTGATGCCGACGACCTCGATGTCCTGATAGTTGGCCGCCGCCGCGCGAAATACCATGCGCCCGATGCGCCCGAAGCCGTTGATGCCGATCTTGATGGTCATGGTGGTTTCCTTTTTGCTAGTTAACTGATAGCTGTTTGCGCTTGCCCATCAAGCGCTGCAGTGCGATTCGATAAAAATTCAACTGCCGGACGCAAAGGATGCAAAGAATTCAGGAATCCTTGAGTGACTCTTCTGCGTCCGCTGCGCCATCCCGGTGTCCGATGCGCATGGGTGTTTTGCGGGTGCTCAACGGCGCCGCGCCAGCACCGCCCGCACCGTGTTCGCCACGTTCTCGGGGGTGAAGCCGAAGAAGTCGTACAGCTTGTCGGCCGGTGCCGATTCGCCGTAGCGGTCGATGCCGACCACCGCCGCGCAGCCGTATTTCCACCAGCCGCCGCTCACACCCATCTCGACGGCGATGCGCGGCAGGCCGGCCGGCAGCACGGCCTTCTGGTATTTCACGTCCTGGCGGTCGAAGGCGGTGGTGCTGGGCATGGAGACCACGCGCACGGCGATCTTCTGGCGCGCCAGCAGCTCCTGCGCCTTCAGCGCCAGCTGCACCTCGGAGCCGGTGGCCAGGATCACGGCCTGCGCCTTGCGCCTCAGGCCCAGATCGGACGGCTCGCTCAGCACGTAGGCGCCGCGCGAGATGTCGCCCAGGTCGCGCTTGGGCAGGTAGGACAGGTTCTGGCGGCTCAGCAGCAGCGCCGTGGGCATGTCGCGGTTTTGCAGCGCCACCGCCCAGGCCACCGTGGTCTCGGCGGTATCGGCCGGGCGCCACACGTCCAGCCCGGGCATCAGGCGCAGGCTGGCGGCGTGCTCCACGCTTTGGTGCGTGGGGCCGTCCTCGCCCAGGCCGATGGAGTCGTGCGTGAACACGTGGATCACGCGCTGCTTCATCAGCGCCGCCATGCGGATGGCGTTGCGGCTGTAGTCGCTGAAGGTCAGGAAGGTGCCGCCGTAGGGGATGAAGCCGCCGTGCAGCGTCACGCCGTTCATGATGGCGGCCATGCCGAACTCGCGCACGCCGTAGTTGATGTGGCGGCCGATGCGGCCGTCCTCGGTCTTGACCACCTGACCCTGGGCGTCAAAGCGCAGGTCGGGCGTGGCGGCGGTCTTGGTCAGGTTGGAGCCGGTCAGGTCGGCGCTGCCGCCCAGCAACTCGGGCAGCCGAGCGGTGAAGGCCTCCAGCGCGATCTGGCTGGCTTTGCGGCTGGCCACGGTTTCGGCCTTGGTGTGCGCATCGACGGCGGCGTCCACCGCCACCTGCGCGAACTGGCGCGGCAGCTCGCCGCGCAGGCGGCGCATCAGCTCGCCGGCCAGTTCGGGGTAGGCCGCCTGGTAGGCGGCAAGGCGCTGCGTCCAGTCGGCCTCGCGCGCCTGGCCGGCGGCGCGGGCGTCCCAGTCGGCATGGATGTCGGCGGGGATGTCGAACGGCGCGCAATCCCAGCCCAGCGCGGCGCGGGTGAGGGCGATCTCGTCGGCCCCCAGCGGCTCGCCGTGCGCCTTGGCCGTGTCCTGGCGGTTCGGGCTGCCCTTGCCGATGTGGGTCTTGCAGACGATCAGCGTCGGCTTGTCGCTGCTGCGGCGCGCCTGGGCGATGGCGCGATCGACGGCATCGACGTCGTGACCATCCACCGGGCCGATCACGTTCCACTGATAGGCGGCAAAGCGCGCCGGCACGTCGTCGACGAACCAGGGGGCGATGCGGCCGTCGATGCTGATGCCGTTGTCGTCGTACAGGGCGATCAGCTTGTTCAATCTCCAGGCACCAGCCAGGGCGCAGGCCTCGTGGCTGATGCCTTCCATCAGGCAGCCGTCGCCCAGGAACACATAGGTGTGGTGGTCGACGATGGCGTGGCCGGGCCGGTTGAACTCGGCGGCCAGCAGCTTTTCGGCCAGCGCCATGCCGACGGCGTTGGTCACGCCCTGGCCCAGCGGGCCGGTGGTGGTTTCCACGCCGGGCGTCAGCCCGACCTCGGGGTGACCGGCGGTCTTGCTGTGCAGCTGGCGGAAGTCCTTCAGCTGCTGCAGCGGCAGCTCGTAACCGCTCAGGTGCAGCAGCGCGTACAGCAACATCGAGGCGTGGCCGTTGGACAGCACGAAGCGGTCGCGGTCGGGCCACCGCGGGTTGGCCGGGTTGTGCTTCAGGTGCCGGGCCCACAGCGCCACGGCCATGTCGGCCATGCCCATGGGGGCGCCCGGGTGGCCCGACTTGGCTTGCTGTACGGCGTCCATGGCCAGGGCGCGGATTGCGTTGGCCATGCGGGAAGGATTTGCCATGGAGTGGCTCCAGGAGAGCGGTGCGGAAGGGGGGAAACCCGCGATTTTACCGGCCGCCCCGCAGCCGGCGCAGCGGCGCGGCGTATGGCCCTGACGGGGTGGCAGCTGTCGCCTGCGGCACGCGTGGTGCGGCACGGCCGAGCCTGGGGCGCTTATTCTGTGGGTATGGATGATTCGATCTCACCGACTGTCCCGACTGGCTTCTCCGCGCTGCAGGCCGGCGGCGACTTCATGGCCTTCAACGGCCCGGTCTACCTGCTGCACCAGGGAGACGACGTGCGCTTCGGACTGCGCGTGCAGCGGCGCCACTGCAATCCCATGGGCAATCTGCACGGCGGCATGATGGCCAG
>MKTG01000094.1:8164-8408 GCA_001897615.1 Burkholderiales bacterium 68-10 | reverse complement strand
AGAAGGGTGGAACTTTGCCGTTCGTCTCGCCCATCGGAACGAGACGCCATTCACAACACAAGCACCTAGGTTTGAACGCGGAAATGAGACATTTGCGGATGTAACAACCTTGCCGCAATGCAGCATCGTCCGCCTTGCACGCGGCGAAGGGTCACTTCACTGACGGATAGAGTCACAAAACCTTCGCGACCTTGACATCGAAGTGTCATCCACGAGCCCTACTGTATTGCGAAACGCAATCTCT
>MKTG01000094.1:5101-7874 GCA_001897615.1 Burkholderiales bacterium 68-10 | reverse complement strand
CATACGGCCCTCGCCAACGTCCTCACCGGCCGACTCGGCTATCACAATACCTTGCGCAGTTTCTTCCCGCTGCCCCGCGCGGACCTGGAACTGGCTCTCCACTGCCTCGAGCGCGTCGGTCTGGCCGACAAATCCATGACGCGTGTCGATCAGCTCTCTGGCGGCCAGAAGCAGCGTGTCGGGATTGCCCGCGCGCTGGCGCAGCAGCCCAACATCATTCTGGCCGACGAGCCTGTCGCCAGCCTCGATCCCGCCACCTCGGAGAAGATCCTCGAACTGCTTCGCCAGGTGTGCAAAGAAGACGGCATCACCGCCATCGTGTCGCTGCACCAGCTGGAATACGCGCAGCGCTTTGCAGACCGGATCATTGGCCTTGCCGGTGCACATGTTGTGTTTGACGGCGCTCCTGATGAGCTCAATGACGACAATTTCGCCGCGATATACGCCGGGCACCGCCGTGAGCCAATCGCACCCAGCCGGACGAGTAACCCCGCCTACGCCCAGCCACCGTTTACGCCTGAGATGGAGATGTCCCTATGAACCGCCTGCTGAAATTTGCCATTGCTGCCGCCCTTGCCATGGGGCTGGCAGCGCCAGCCCACGCCGCCAATCCGAATCCAGAGACTTTAAAGGTCGCACTGTTACCGGATGAGAATGCGTCCGAGTTGATCAAGCGCAATCAACCGCTCAAGGACTACCTCGAGAAGGAACTGGGCAAGAAGGTCGATCTGGTTGTGACAACAGACTACTCGTCGATGATCGAGGCAATGCGTTTCGGCCGGATCGACATAGCCTATTTCGGTCCGCTCTCGTACGTGCTTGCCAAGGGCAAAGCCGATATCGAGCCGTTTGCGGCAATGGTCAGCGACGGCAAGCCGACTTACCGCTCTGTCGTCATTGCCAACGCGAATGCCAATGTGAATTCGCTCAGCGACATCAAGGGCAAGAAGGTCGCTTTCGGCGATCGCGCTTCCACCTCCAGCCATCTGATTCCGAAGACGTTGATGGCGGAAGCCGGTGTCGTGAATGATCGCGATTACCAGCAGCACTTCGTCGGCAGCCACGATGCGGTTGCGGTGAATGTCGCCAACGGCAATGCGGAAGTCGGGGGCCTTTCCGAGGTGATCTGGAAAACTCTTCTTGAGAGAAAGCTCGTCGACGCAGGCAAGGTCAAGGTCATCGCCTACAGCAAGGAATATCCCCAATACCCGTGGACGATGCGCTCCGACCTGAAGCCGGAGCTGAAGGACAAGATCCGCACCACTTTCGTGAACCTGAAGGACCCCGCAGTTCTGAAGAACTTCAAGGCGGACGGTTTCGCCCCGATCACGGACAATGATTACGACGTGATCCGCGATATGGGAAAGTTGCTTGGAATCGACTTCGGAGCGATGTGAGGACGTGATGACGACGCTCGGCGCAACCACAATCAACACAACAAACCATTATCTCGATCAGTACAGTCGGGCGTGGATCCGGCAGTCTGCCCAGGTTGCTGCGGTACTCGCTATTGTGCTGGTTGCATTCTGGTATGTTGGTCTTCTGGATTTCGGGACCCTGGCAAACGGGGTTCCGGCCATCTTAACGCTGGCCCGCGAGGCGATGCCGCCGGATTTCACCAATGCGCGCGCGTGGCTCAAGCCGCTGGTGGACACCTTGGCAATGAGTATTGCCGGAACGGCAATAGCGGTGCTTCTGTCATTTCCGCTGGCTTTTCTTGCTGCCCGGAACACGTCGCCGCACACGATCGTATTTCATGTCGCCCGTACCCTGCTAAACGCTCTTCGCTCGGTCCCGGAGCTGATTATGGGCATCATTTTCGTTGCTGCCGTAGGCTTTGGTGCTTTACCCGGCGTTCTGGCATTAGGCCTGCATTCGGTCGGTATGGTCGGCAAGTTTTTTGCGGAAGCAATTGAGCATGTCGATGAGGCCCCCATAGAGGCTGCGCGCGCCGCAGGTGCAACTCCGGTTCAAGTGTTGTTCCACGCCGTCCTGCCACAAGTGTCATCGCAGTTCGCAGACGTATCCGTCTATCGCTGGGAATATAACTTCCGCGCATCCACGATAATGGGAATGGTTGGCGCAGGCGGTATTGGGTTTGAGCTGATGGGATCGCTTCGAATCATGTTGTATCAAGAAGTCAGCGCCATTTTACTCGTCATCCTGATAATGGTGACAATCGTCGATGGCCTGAGCGGCTATTTGCGGAAGAAATTCAAGTAAGGACCGGCCATCGTGAAACCGCGCGTCGTCATCACCCACAAAGTGCATCAGGAAACCTTGGATCTCCTCTGTGACCATTGTGAAGTCACTCCCAATCAAACTATGGAAACCCTGCCCCGCGAAGAGATTCGCCGCCGTGTCGGCACGGCGGATGCAATGATGGCCTTCATGCCGGACTGGGTCGACGCCGATTTCCTGGCAGCTTGCCCGCAGATGAAGGTCATCGGCGCGGCCTTGAAGGGCTACGATAACTTCGATGTCGCGGCCTGTACGGCCCGGGGCATCTGGCTGAGCATCGTGCCTGACCTCCTGACCGTGCCGACGGCTGAGTTGGCCATCGGCCTTACCATCGGCCTCACCCGCAAGATGATCCAGGCCGATGCCAGGGTCCGCTGCGGCAAATTCGCCGGTTGGCGGCCGGAGTTTTTCGGCCTGGGCATCGCGGGGTCCGCCATTGGTATTCTCGGAATGGGGGCGATTGGGCAAGCCATCGCCGAACGGCTGAATGGCTGGGGCGCAACGCTGCTATACAACGACCGGGTGCCGATCC
>MKTG01000094.1:3102-5066 GCA_001897615.1 Burkholderiales bacterium 68-10 | reverse complement strand
TGGCCCTGGCGCTGGCCCCAGACACCATCCATCTGATCAACGACAGGACGCTCGCCCTGATGAAACCAGGCGCATACCTCGTGAATCCATGCCGCGGCTCTGTCGTGAGCGAAGCTGCTGTTCTAACTGCGCTCACCAGCGGTCAGCTCGGCGGGTATGCCGCCGACGTGTTCGAGCTGGAGGATTGGGCTCGCGAAGACAGACCGCGGGAGATCGCTCCGGGCTTGCTGGGTCACCCAAACACGATGTTCAGCCCGCATATTGGCTCTGCTGTTAAGAAAGTTCGCTTGGCAATCGAACTGCGCGCTGCAGAAAATATCCTGCAGGCCCTTTCGGGTAAGCCGCCAATGGATGCCGTCAACAATCCGAGACAAGTGGCTTAGATCGGCAATGCTGAATCTAGTATGGGTGCGGACATTTCTGGCCCTGGCGAAGCATAAGAGCTTTCAAGCGTCCGCAGAATATCTTCGGATCGCTCAGCCGACGGCCTCATCACATATCCAGAAGCTTGAGGAGCAGCTGGGTGTCCTGCTATTCCATCGCTCCCGAACGGGGTGCGAGCCGACGCGGGAAGCGATGAACTTTCTGCCTTATGCCCAGAGCATCCTTAGGGTTAACGAGCGTGCACTCGCCGCGGTCTCTGGGGAGCGCACGCGGATCGGTGCCAGTTCCAATATCGGAATCTATCTGCTGCAGCCCTATGTCCGGTCATATCTGGAAGGCCGCGATCCAGCGGCTTTTGATATGGTGATTGACCGCAATCCGTCCATCGTCGAGAAACTGGAGAATGTCGAAATAGATGTGGCCGTGTTGGAATGGTGGGACAACCGCGACGGCTGCCAAGTCGAGCGCTGGAGAAGCGAGCCCGTCGTCGTCATCGTTCCGCCCGATCATCCATTGGCGTCTCAAGACCACATTGATCCGGTTCAGTTATCCGCATTTGAGCTTCTCGGCGGCGAACCTGGCACCGGGACCGGGCGGATGCTTGCGAAATATTTCGGCGATCACGCTCAAATGCCGCGGGTTTCCCTACAGTTGGGTAGCACCGAGGCTGTCAAGCAGGCGGTAAAGGCTGGAGTTGGCATCTCTCTAGTTCTGGCGTCAGCCGTATCGGACGAGGTGCGGGCCGGAAGCCTGCGTGCCTTACCCTTCCCTGACCCGCCGCTACGAAAGGACCTGTTTGTCGCTTGGCGCACCGGCATTTCGGGCATGCCTATACCGGCCTTCGCCCAGCATCTATTGAACGCTCACTGCAATGAGACGGTATCCGCTCGCTGACGTCAGCGCCTCTCGAATCGGCTACATGCGCGTTTTGTTGGTCATGAACGCGTATTTCGCACGGTCTAAGCGGTCGCTCAACCGGTTCGATGATTGAGTGAGGAGCTTAAATGCGACGTCAAAGAGCGTGGGTACAGGCGATCTGTTTTCGCATGCGCTCTGCGGTCAGCTGAAGGCGGCCCAGCTCCATCAACCCATGTCATGGGTTCGTGTTTCTTAGTCGATCTGGCTAGCTTCTCCTGTGGCGAATGTCCGCAAAGTGGCAACCAAGCCGCCCTCGGCAACCAATCGAAAGCGCAGAATTCCACTCCACCGCGACGTTCCTGCCCTCTGCCGGAAAAGGCCGCAGTGGCTCATGGCTTGCCGTACAACTTTCTCGAACCAAGGTCCGAAAGGGGTCCGGGAGCGGCCGGAGAAGGCACGAAGCTGTCCCCCTCGCATACTTCAGGTTTCGCGCTTGCGACGACTGAGCAGCTTTTCACCATCGGCTCTCAACTCGCCTTCTGGCCCGACAAACCGGTAGAGCGTCTGCCGGGTAATTCCGAGTTCGGCACAGAGATCGCGCACCTTGGTTGCCGGTTGTCCCATGGATGCGGCGGCAAGCCGCAGCTTGGCTGGCGTCATCTTGAAGGGGCGGCCGCCGTTGCGCCCTCGGGCGCGGGCTGACGCCAGGCCTGCCTTAGTCC
>MKTG01000094.1:0-3081 GCA_001897615.1 Burkholderiales bacterium 68-10 | reverse complement strand
AGTGGTGGTGTCGATCGATGCGCCTTCGCCAGCCAATATCTTCAGACCAATGGCGCGTTTGGTTAGATCGCCGACCAGGTTGACCAGATGACGTAGATCACGGCCGAGCCGATCCAGTTTCCAAACCACGAGTGTGTCGCCAACACGCAGCGCCTTCAGGCATGCCTCAAGACCGGGTCGGTCGTCGCGGCGGCCCGAGGCTGCATCCTCATAGATATGGTCAGGCAGAACGCCGGCCCTGATCAGGGCGTCGCGCTGCAGGTCGTGGGCTTGACTGCCATCAGCTTTCGAGACCCGTGCGTATCCGATCAACAATGTCATTTATACGTCCGTTTGTGTGACATTCTTCATTTGGTCGCGCCAAAGTCTGTAGATTGTCACATAACCCGTCTTGCAATGTAAGCTCCATGAACGGTTATCTCCGATCTTTTTGTGACGAACGGAGTACCCATGCCCCGCCGGATGATTTTGACGGATGCCGAACGGCAGAATTTCCTTGCTCTTCCCATTGATGACGACACTCTGATCCGGCATTGGTGCCTCGATGACGATGATCGCCATCTTATCGAAACTCGACGCCATGATGACACTCGGTTGGGATTAGCGCTTCAGCTCTCTGCTCTTCGTTATCCCGGCCGCCTGATTCAGCGGGGGGAAGTCATCCCTTCTGTGGCGCTGTCGTTTCTGGCCGAACAACTCGGGATCGAGCCAGAGGCACTTTCCACTTTTGCACGGAGAGCACCAACCCGCTATGAGCAGCTCGCCATCCTGCGCCAGCACTATGGCTTCACTGAACTGTCACACCCGTTGCGCGCCGATCTGCTTGCATTTGCACGCGGCATTGCGATCGCTTCGACGAAAGACAAATTTGTCGTTGCAACACTGGCTGACGAGATGCGGCGGAGGCGCATCATTATTCCCGGCATTACCGTGCTCGAACGGTTGGCGGGGCAGGCTTGCACTGAAGCCGAGGAGGCGCTGTATACCGATGTCGCCGGAAGATTGACGCCGGACCTTGTTCTTCGGATGGAAACATTGCTCGGCGCGGGACGACGCGCAAAACAGAGCGGCATATCCTGGTTGCGAGAACCTCCCGGTAAAGCCGGGGCAACGGCCATGCGGGGATTGATAGATCGACTGGAGGCCGTGCGTCATGTCGGTGTCCCCAATGATGTGCTTCAAGCGATCCCGGCTCACCGTGTTCGTCGGATGGCACAGGAAGGTCGTCGTCTGACTGCCCAGAATTTTGAGCAGATGCGGCCAGGCCGCCGTCACGCGACATTGGCCGCGTTTTTTCTGGAAATGGAAATAGCACTCACCGACGCGGCGATCAGCATGTTCGAGACGTTGATTGGCAAGAGTTTTCGGCAGGCAGAGGCAGCCCGTGACAAGCAACTCCTCGAAACCGCATCGTCGGCGACATCCGCACTCGATTTCTTCGTCAATTTTGGCGAAGCCATAACCGCCCAACGCGAAGCTGGGCTTTCTCTTGATGAGGCGGTGACCACTGTCGCGAGCTGGGAAGAGCTCATTCAGGCAACAGCTTCGGCGAAGGCAGTGAGAAGGCCTCGCAGCGAGGATGATTTGATCACCTACCTGCCGGCTCAATATGCTCGCATCCGGCGGTTCGCGGCTGCATTTCTGGCCTCGTTCACCTTTGAAGGAAACCGCCGAAACGTACATATCATTGAAGCTATTGTGCAGATGGAAACTGCCTGGAGGAAAGGGGCCAGATCAAACGATCGGCCCTGGATCCGCAAGGCGTTGCTGCTGGCGAATGCGCGATGGCGCAAGGAAATCGTCGGCGCTGATGACGTGATCGACCGGAAGATGCTGGAACTCTTTCTCATCGTCGAGCTGAAAAACAGGATTGCCGCCGGCGACATATGGATCAGGGGTTCCCGCGCCTACCGCGCACTCGACGAGTACATGATCTCGCACCAGACGTTTGCCGTCATCAAAGCCGAGGCCCGCATTCCGGTCGCGATTCCGATCGATGTCGAGACCTATCTCGCCCAGAAGGCCGACGCTCTGGATCAAAAGCTGCGTGAGGCGACACGTCGCCTGGAAACTAGTCGAGGCGATACCCGCATCGGCGCAAAAGGATTGCGGGTCCCAGCGGTCAGAAGCACGGAAACCGAAGCCGCAATCGCGTTCGCAAGGCGGGTGGCGACAGCCATGCCGCCAATCCGGTTGACGGACCTTGTGGCCGATATCGACCGGATGACCGGCTTCAGTTCGTTATTCGAGCACCTCCAGACCGGTCGGTCACCTTCCGATCTGCGGGTGTTCTATGCGGCGCTGATCGCCGAAGCCACAAATCTCGGCTTCTCGAAGATGGCGCATGCCTGTCCCGGCATCACGCGCCGCCAGCTACAGCAGATGGCAATCTGGCATTTTCGCGAGGAGACATTCGCTCTGGCGCTCGCCAAACTGGTTGAGGCTCAACACTCTGCCCCGTTCTCAACAGTGTTCGGCTCGCACGCTGTTTCCTCGTCGGACGGACAACATATCCATCTTGGCGACGGCGGCGAAGTCGCAGGCGGCGTCAATGGCAGGTATGGAAACAACCCGATTATCAAGCTCTACACCGCAATCTCTGGTCGCTACGCGCCCTTTCATACCAAAATCATCGCCGCAACGGCAAGTGAAGCCGTTCACGTGCTTGACGCATTGCTGGAAACCGACGCTGGCCTTAATATTGTCCGACACCACGTCGATGGCGGCGGCGTCAGCGATCTTGTATTCGCCCTCTGTCATGCGCTCGGCTTCGCATTCGTGCCGCGCATCCCCGATCTCGACGGGCGATGCCTCTACGCCTTCGGACTGGCCAAACAATACGGAATTCTTCAGAATGTCATGGGTGACCGGATTGACGCCGATCTGATCCGGACGCATTGGGATGATATCTTGCGCCTGATGACCTCGCTACGCACGCGCACCGTCAGCGCCTCGCTCATGCTGAAGCGATTGTCGGCGACAACGAGGCAAAGCGGTCTTGCCCAGGCGTTGCGCCAGATGGGACGGATTGAACGAACCCTCTTCACCCTCGACTGGATCAACGACGAGCAATTGCGAAAG
>MKTG01000093.1:55903-56145 GCA_001897615.1 Burkholderiales bacterium 68-10 | reverse complement strand
GAACCGCTGATCGTGCATGGCATGGCGGAGCAAGAAGCACGCATCGTGCAGGCACTGCAAACCGTCGCCCTGCCGCTCACCGCGCGCTTCCGGTTTCCGGGGCAACTGTCCGGCGGACAGCGCCAGCGAGTGCGCATCGCGCGCGCCCTATTGGTCGAACCCCAGGTGCTGTTGCTGGACGAGCCCACCTCGGCACTCGATGTATCGGTGCAGGCCGAAGTGCTCAACCTGCTGTCGCGCCT
>MKTG01000093.1:37924-55855 GCA_001897615.1 Burkholderiales bacterium 68-10 | reverse complement strand
TGTGGTGGCCCACATGTGCGATCGGATCGCCTTCATGGTCGGCGGTCGGTTCACCGATGTGCTGACGCGCGACCAGCTGCGTGGCGCGACCCTGCACCACCCCGAGGCACAGCGCCTGCTGGATGCCGCGCTGACGCATTGAGGCCGTTCGCCGGGTATGTAAATTCTTATTTGTGGAATCATAGTTTTCCATTTGTGAATTAAATATCATCCCCTCCATCTTCACGGAACCCCGAACGCGATGACCACATCCTCCCTTGATCACTCCACCGCGAACGATCCCGCTGCGGCTGTCTTGCCGCTGGCCGGCGTGCGCGTGGTGGAGTTCTGCACGACCGCGTCAGGCCCCTTCTCCACCATGCTGCTGTCCGACATGGGGGCCGAGGTGGTGAAGATCGAACCGCCCGCTGGCGACGGCCTGCGCCAGTGGCCGCCGCTCAACCAGGGCTACAGCGAGAACTTCGCCTCGCTCAACCGCAACAAGCGTTCGGCCGTGCTCAACCTCAAGGACCCGCAGGACGTCGCGCTGGCGCGCCGCCTGATCCTGGAGGCGGACGTGCTGGTCGAAAACAATCGCCCCGGCGTGATGGACCGCCTGGGTCTCGGTTACGCCGCGCTGTCGGCCGAAAAGCCCGGGCTGCTGTTCTGCTCCATTTCGGCCTATGGGCAAAGCGGCCCGCGCTCCAGCGAAGGGGGTTTCGATCTGACGATTCAAGCCGCCGCGGGCGTGATGAGCGTCACCGGCGAACCCTCGGGCGCCCCCGTGAAATGCGGCGTGCCGTTGTCGGATTTCGCCTCGGGGCTCTACGCCGCCTTCTCCATCGCCGCCATGCTGGTGCATGTCCGCTCGGGCGGGCGCGGCGCGCACATCGACATCCCGATGTTCGGTTGCACCCTGGGCATCGCCGCACTGCAAACCAGCGAGTACTTCGGCAACGGCCGCAGCCCCGTCAAGCTCGGTTCGGCCCACCCGCGCAATGCGCCGTATCAGGCCTTTCAGGCCCAAGATGGCTACTTCGCCATCGCGGCGGGCAACCACAAGCTGTGGCTGGACGTGCTTCGCGTGGTGGACCTGCCGGCGCTGGCCGAAGATCCGCGCTTCATCAGCACCACCGACCGCGCGCACAACCAGGAAGCGCTCAAGCAGTTGCTCGAAGCCGTCTTCACCCGCCAGCCGGTGGCGCACTGGATCGCCGCCTTCAACGACGCCGGGGTGCCGCACGCACGCATCAACGACTACGCCGCCGCCCTGTCCGACCCGCAGACGGCGCACATGGGTTGGGTGCAACCCCTGGAGTTGCCGGGCGGCCAACTGACCAGGACCTTCGGTTCACCGGTGCGCCTGAACGGCAAGGGCTTTCCCATTCGTCGCTCGCCCCCGGCACTGGGCCAGCACAGCGACGAGATCCGTGCCGAGTACGCCCAAAAGGAGGTTTCCTGATGGCCGCTGAAACCCGTTTGCTGCACTTCGTCGCCGCGATGACGCGGCTGGTCGAGGCCGGACCGCCCGACGAAGCCCGGTTGCTGGAAGGCGCACAACCCTTGATGAAGGCGCTGGTGGCGCACGACGACTGGTTGCCCGAGCCGATGGCGGCGGCGCACCCCCAGTACTACCAGCAGCATCTGCTGTATGGCGATCCGCTCGATCGCTTCTCGCTGGTCAGCTTCGTCTGGGGTCCGGGCCAGAAGACGCCGGTGCATGACCACACGGTGTGGGGCGTCATCGGCATGCTGCGCGGTACCGAGTGCGCGCAGCGCTACACGCGCGACGCCCAGGGCCGGATCGTCGCCAGCGGCGCCGAAGCCACCCTGCGGCCCGGCGACATCGACACGGTTTCTCCCACCCTGGGCGACATCCACGTGGTGCGCAACGGGTTGGACGACCAGGTGTCGATCAGCATCCACCTGTACGGCGGCAACATCGGCCGCATCTCGCGCCACGTCTTCGTGCCGGGCACCGAAACGGTGAAAGATTTCGTCTCCGGCTATTCCAACGCACTGTCGCCCAACCTGTGGGCCCGGCGGCTGCCATGAGCGACGCCGAACTGCTGGCTCGGCGCGAGGGCCATGTGCTGCACCTGCAGCTGAACCGGCCGGAGGTCGGCAATGCGCTGTCGGCCTCGCTGGTGCAGGCACTGACCGAGGCCGTGGAAGCGGCCGCGCACGATGCCCACGTGCGGCTGCTGGTGCTGTCGGGCGCCGGCCGCCATTTCTGCACCGGGTTCGATCTCACCGACCTCGACCGCGAGACCGACGACAGCCTGCTGGCGCGCTTCACGCGCGTCGAACTGCTGCTGCAGGCCGTGCATGCGGCCCCGTTTGCCACGCTCGCGCTAGCCCACGGCCGCACCATGGGGGCCGGCGCCGACCTGTTCGCGGCCTGTACCGAGCGCTGGATTGCCGGTGACGCCAGCTTCGCCTTCCCAGGCGCCGGCTTCGGCCTGGTGCTGGGCACCTCGCGCCTGACCGAGCAGGTCGGCGCGTCGCGCGCTGCCGAGTGGATCGAAGGCGGTGGCCCGATCGATTCCGCCACCGCCACCGCCAGTGGCCTGGCCACGCGCCATCTGGCCACCGACACCATCGACGCCGAGCTGGAGCGACTGCGCGCGCGCGTGAGCCGGCTGGACGGGCCCACCCAGCGCGCCATCCGGGCCGCCATCGCGGCCGGACGCCGCCCGCGTGGCGATGCCGGCGATGCCGAAGATCTCGCCCGCCTGGTCCGCTCGGCCGCCCGCCCCGGCCTGCGCGATCGCATCGCCGCCTACCGCGCAGCCCAGCGCACGCGCTGACACCGCATTCTTGTAGTTTCCAGGACCTTCACCGTGACCACGCCCGCCTCCAGCCCTTCGCTCAAAGCCCTGCTCAACCCTCGCTCGGTGGCCGTCATCGGCGCCTCGGAAGACCAGACCAAATTCGGTGGCCGTCTTTACAAGACCCTTCTGCAGCACCACTACGACGGCGCGGTGTACCCGATCAATCCTGGCCGCGACCAGCTCTTCGGCCTCAAGACCTACCCCAGCGTCGCCGACACGCCGCAGGCGCCCGACATGGTGGTGATGGCCCTGCCGCGCGACAAGGTGAAGGACGAGATCGCCGCCTGCGCGGCGCGCGGTGCCAAGGCCGGCATCATCATCACCTCGAAGTTCTCCGATGCCGGTCCCGAAGGCCTGGCGCTGGAGCGCGAAGTGGTGGCGACCGCGGCGGCGCACGGCATGCGCCTGATCGGCCCCAACTGCCTGGGCCTGATCAGCCCGGCCAACAAGCTGGTGCTGTGTTCCTCGCCCGCGGTCAACGTCCCGCGCCTGATCGAGGCGCCGATCGGCTTCATCAGCCAGAGCGGCGCCCTGATGGGCACGCTGTTCGACCGCTCCTACGGCATGGGCATCGGGTTTTCACACTGCGTGTCGGTGGGCAACCAGGCCGACCTGGAGCTGAACGATTTCGTCGAATTCCTGATCGAGGACGAACGCACGCAGGTGATCTGCAGCTATGTCGAGGGCATCAAGACACCACAGCGCTTTGTCGAGCTGGCGCGCCGTGCGCGCGCTGCCGGCAAGCCCTGGCTGATGGTCAAGGCGGGAGCCACCGACGACGGGCGTCGCGCCGCCTACTCGCACACCGCCAGCCTGGCGGGCGATTTTGCGGCCCTCAAGGCGATCTGCGAGCGTGAGAACGTGGTGCTGATGGACGATCCGCTCGACATGCTGAGCCTGGCGCGGGCCATGGTGCGCTACCCGCGTCGTCGCGTGCGCGATGTGGCCGTGTTCACCACCTCGGGTGGCGGCGGCGCCATCACGGCCGACCAGCTGTCGCGCGCCGGCATCGGCCTGAGCACCTTCAGCGAGGCCACCATGGCCGGTCTGGCCGAGCATTACTCCGAAGGCCAGGGCGCCAACCCCATCGACGTCGGCGGCCGCAAGCCCGACGCCACTGGCGACATCGGCGCCGTCACGGCCGAGCTCGCCCTCGCCGACCCGGGCGTGGATCTCGGTCTGATGGTGCTGACCACGGCGCCCGACGTGCCCGGCCTCACCCGGCAGATGGCCGAGGGCGCCGACCGCCCGGCCGCCGGCGGCAAGCCGACGCTGTACGTCATGCTGCCCGGCCGCGTGGCGACACCCGCGCGCGAATTCCTGGTGGAACGCGGCCTGCCCTACGTCGACACACTGGCCGAAGCCATGGCCGTGCTGCGCGGCTGGAAGGCCTGGTCCACCTACCAGGAGCCCGACGCCCCTGCGCGCCCTGCCGACATGGCCGCCACGCCCGTTCTGGCCGCCGGCACCCTGGGTGAAGCGGCTTCCAAGGCGTTGCTGGAGCAGGCCGGCATTCCCGTCAACGCCGAGCGGCTGGTGCGCAGCGCCGACGACGCGGCGCAGGCGGCGGCCGAGCTGGGGTTTCCGCTCGTGCTCAAGGTCGTGTCGCCGGACATCGTCCACAAGTCCGACGTCGGCGGTGTCGCGCTCAACATCAACGACACCGACGAGCTGCGCCAGCGCCTGGCCCTGATGCAGGCCAGCATCGCCCGCGCCGCGCCCCAGGCCCGCGTCGACGGCTTTTCGCTGCAACGGCAGGAAGGCGGCGAGCTGGAACTGATCGTCGGCGCCCGCCACGACCCGCAGTTCGGCCCCCAGGTGGTGGTCGGCGCCGGTGGCGTGCTGGTGGAGCTGCTCAAGGACGTGGCCGTGCTGCCTGCCCCGGTGGACGCCGCCAGCGCCCGCCGCGCCGTCGAAGGCCTGAAGATCGCCCCGTTGCTGGGCGCCTACCGCGGCCGCGGCGCGCTGGATGTGGACGCTGCCGTGGACGTCATCGTGCGCCTGGGCTGGCTGGCGCACGAGCTGGCGGGCAGCGCGGGGCGCGACTTCGAGATCGAGGTCAACCCGCTCAAGCTGCGCCAGCAGGGCCAGGGCGCCGTGGCGGTCGACGCCCGGGCCCGCATCGGGCAGGCCTGACGATCGCCGCGTTATTTCACCACCCAGGAATCAGGAGTCATCCATGGCGCAAATCACCATCGAACAACATGGCAAGGTCACGCTGTTCACCATCAACCGCCCGGCGCGCAAGAACGCCATCTGCAAGGACACGGCGCTGGAACTGCAGGCCGGCTTCGCCGAATTCGACGCCTCCGAGCAGCGCGTGGCCGTGATCACCGGCGCCGGCAACGACGCGTTCTCATCCGGCGCCGACGTCAGCAACCTGCCCGAGCTGTGGCGCTGCATCCCGGGCTCGGGCTTCACCACCGACAAACCCATCATCGCCGCCACCGCCGGCTGGGTGGTGGGCGGCGCCATGGTGCTGACCATGATGTGCGACCTCATCGTCGCGGCCGAGAACACCAAGTTCTCCTATCCGGAAGCGCGCCTGGGCTTCACCGGCGGCATGATCGCCGGCCTGGCGGCCCGCATCCCCCACAAGGCCGCCATGGACCTGATCCTGCTGGGTCGCGCCATGGACGCGCGGCGCGCCCACGGCATCGGCCTGGTGAGCGACGTGGTGCCCACCGGCAAGCAACTCGAAGTCGCCATGGAGCAGGCCCAGACCCTGGCCGCGTCGGCGCCGCTGGTGCTCACCACCATCAAGCGCTTCGTCAACCAGCACGTGTTGCCCAAGAGCCCGGCCGAAGCCATGTCCGAGACCATCCGCCAGCTCAACGTGGTGCGCGACAGCGCCGACATCAAGGAAGGCGTGGCCGCCTTCCGCGAGAAGCGCGCGCCGGTCTACACCGGGCGCTGAGCACGCGCCGCCGGCGCAGCCCGGGCCGGCGGTCGCGCGGGCCCGTCCGTCTGCCTGCAAGTCCGGGCGGCCCTGGCCTGACTCTGGCTCAGTCCGCGAGGATCTTCTTCTCGACGGCGATCTTCTTCCAGATGGCCAGATCGTCACGCACGCGCCTGGCCAGATCGGCCGGTGACAGCGCCATGGGGGTGGCGCCGTCCGGCTCCAGCAGCGCCTTCACCTCGGGCGACGCGGCGATCTGGTTGAGCTCGCGGTTCAGGCGCGCCACCACCGGCGCCGGGGTGTTGCCGGGCGCGAACACGGTGACCCAGATGTCGGCCGCGAATCCGGGCGCCACGCTCGACAGGGGCGGCAGGTCGGCAAACGCCGGGCTGGCCTGTGCCGAGGTGACGGCCAGCGCCCTGACCTTGCCCGACTTGATCTGCGCCACCAGCGAGGTGTAGTTGGAGATCATCATGTCGATCTGCCCGCCGGCCATGTCCATCAGGGCGTTGGCCGCGCCCTTGTAGGGCACGTGCGTCATCCTGATGCCCGCCGCGTCCGACAGCATTTCGCTGGCCAGGTGGGCGATGGAGCCGGTGCCCGAGGTGCCGTAGGTCAGGCTGCCGGGCTTGGCCTTGGCCGCGGCCACCAGCTCCGCCGCCGACTTGATCGGCGTGGCGGCGCTCACCGCCAGCAGCATCGGCCCATTGCCCACCATGGACACCGGCACGAACGCGGTCAGCGGGTCGTAGGGCAGCCTGGGCTGGGTGACGGCCGCGGTCACGAAGGTGGACGAACTCAGCAGCAACACCGAGCCGTCGGCCGGGCTCTTGGCCACGTAATCGGAACCAATCACGCCGGCGGCGCCGGGCTTGTTCTCGACGATGACCGTGTTGCCCAGTCGCCTGGCCAGCAGCGGCGCCACCGCGCGCGCGATGGCATCGTTGCTGGCGCCGGCGCCGAACGGCACGACGATTTTCATCATGGCGGGCAACTTCGGCTCGGCATCGGTCTGCGCCAGCGCGAGCATGGGCAGGATGGCCGAGGCGATGAGCAGCGCGCGACGAGCAATGAAGCGTGGCATGAGTGTCTCCTGTGGGTGGTGATGGGTGAAAGGCCTCAAGCCGGAATCGGCAGATCCAGCAGCGGCGCGTACTGCTGGGCGCCAAAGATGTCGCCGTCGCCGGCGCTGCCGCTGGGGCGCTCTCGGTAGATGGTGAACTTGATCGCCAGGCCCGGCTCGTACTCGACGAAGTCGCTGATGCGCGCCGGATCGATGCGGTACAGCGCCGCCATCGACGCGCGGGTCAGCGCGCCCGAGCGCTTGACGCGCTCGTACTCGGCACGCTCGCGGAAGATGATGTCGAAGGTGATCTTGTTGACGCCCGCGTTCTTGCTGCGGATGGTCTTGGCCAGCTGACTCAGGGGGGTGGTGTTCATGACAGGCTCTCCAATCAGATTCCAGCCTCGACCAGGTGGGTCGAGAAAAGCGCCATCGGGTCATCGACCTCGATCGTGTGGTTGAGCGTCCAGCGATACGCCGGGCTGGCGTGCAGCACCTCGTCCAGCGGGAACGCCACCGAGCCGGCGGTGCCCTTCACGTCGGGCAGGCGGGCGTAGAACATCTGACGCAGGCCGATCATGGTGACTTCCTCGGCCATCTCGCGCGTCGGCGCCACGCCCTGCACCATGATGCACAGCTCGTGCCCTGGCTGGTCGCGCAGCGGCTCCAGCGCGCCCATGACGCCGTCGCGGCCGTAGACGTTGTAGTGCAGCTCGTAGCCCGTCGTGCCGAAGCGCGCCTTCACCTGCTCGCGCGCCCAGCCGATGACGGCATCCACATGGGCGATGGTGTAGGGGTCGCGGATGCCGCACAGGCCCACGTAGCGCTCGCCGACCTTGCCCGCGCCCTCCAGCTTGACGCGCACGCGCTCGTCCGGCAGGAAGCGCGAGCCGGTGATGCGGGTGGTGCGCTCGCTGATCTGCTCGTAATGGCAGTCGCTCATGTCCAGCTTGCCGCCGGCAAAGAACTCCTCGTAGGGGTTGGAGCGCTCGTACATCGCGTGGCCCGACACCGACGCGATGGTGCAGCGCTGCTGCGGGTGCATGGCGGTGGCGCGCACGTCCTGGCGCGAGATCTCGCCCATCACCGTTTCCTTGCCGCCATACGGCTCGGCGCAGAAGGACGCGCACTCCAGCACCTTGCCCAGGTAGTAGGCGTGGTCGGCCGCGAAGCCGTGGTGCAGCGCCGGCGCGGCGAACACGGCCGCGTCGGAGCTGCGCCCGCCGATGATGACGTCGGCCCCCTGCTCCAGCAGCCGCAGGTACGGGTGCACGCCCGCCATGGCCACGATGCGGTCGGTGGCGTCCAACTCGGCCGGCGTCAGGTCGGCAAAGCCGTCCAGTCCGCGCACCACGGCGCCCTGAGCCATGCGCGCGCGCAGCGCCTGGGGGTTGACCTCGGAATAGAAGTAGCCCAGCTTGAAGCGGGGCAGTCCGTGCTGGCGCGCCAGCTCCTGGATGATGGCCACGTACCGGTCCACGCGGCTGTTGCTGCCGGTGTCGCCGGCCGAGCCGATGACCATCGGCACGCCCAGCTTGCGGGCGGCCAGCAGCATGTGCTCCAGGTCGTGCCGCTGCCAGGATTCGGGGCTGGTCGAGGTGTCCGAGCCCAGCGGCACCGGCCCCACATCGTCGCTGCCAGAGTCGGCCGCGATGTAGTCGGGCCGCGCCGCCACCCCCAGCTCGAAGCTTTCCACGCGCAGCGGCGCAAACCCCAGGTGCCCGTTGGGGCAGATGATCTTGAGCGAATCCATCCTGCTTTCCTTGCGAAGGTCGTGAATACCTCGCCAGTCATGCAGCAAGCGTGCCAGCCCCGGCCGGGGGACGAATTCCTTGCAAATCAACAGCTTGCCATGCGGTCGCCTTCCGCGTCGACGATGAAAATGCGCGCATTCCACGCGCACGCGTGATTTTCACGCAGTTTCAGTCGACGCCTCGGGATCCTGACCGAGCTTCTTCATCTGGTGGCGCAGTGCGTGGCGGCTGAGCCCCAGCGCGCGGGCCGCCTCGGCCAGGTTCTGTCCCGCCGTTCGCAGCGCGCCGTCGATGAGCTGGCGCTGGAAGCGCTCCGTGGCTGCGTGGTAGTCGGATGGCGCAACCTCGGCGGCCGCGGGCGCTGCTGGCTGCCCACGGGCCTGGCGCACGATGCGGTCGGGCAGGTGCTCCAGCCGCACGCGCTCGCCGTCCTCCAGCAGGCAGATGCGCTCCAGCAGGTTTTCCAGCTCGCGCACGTTGCCGGGCCAGGCGTAGCGGCGAAAAACGTCCTCGACCTCGGGCTCGAAGCTCGTCATCCGGCTGCCATGCAGGCGGTTGAAGACCTCCAGCGACGCCCGGGCCAGCACGAAGATGTCGTCGCCGCGCTCGCGCAGCGGCGGGATGTTGATGGCGACCACCTGCAGCCGGTAGTACAGGTCGTCTCGAAACAATCCCGCCTTGACCTCACCCAGCAGGATGCGGTTGGTGGCGGCGATGAAGCGCACGTCCACCTCGATCGGGCGCACCGCGCCCACGCGCCGAAAGCGCCGCGAGTCGAGCAGCGTCAGCAGCTTGGCCTGCATCACCGGGTCGAGCTCGCGGATTTCGTCCAGGAACACCGATCCGCCATCGGCCGCCTCGATCAGGCCCGGCTTGTGGCCGACGGCACCGGTGAAGGCGCCCTTCTCGTGCCCGAACAGCTCCGACTCCAGCAGCGCGCCCGGAATCGCCGCGCAGTTGATGTCCACGAAAGGCGCCTGGCCGCGGTTCGACCCTGCGTGCAACATGCGCGCCACCAGGCCCTTTCCGGTGCCGGTCTCGCCATAGATGAGCACGGTCCGCGCCTTGCTGGCCGCCACCCGATCAATCAGGCGACGCAACGCCACGATGCGCGGATGCTCGCCGAGCAGCGTGGATGCCAAGGGTCTGGACGGGTGCGCAGGATTCACGGTGGCAAGGATACCGCCGCCGCGTTGCTCCCCCCGCAGCAAGCGCGGCACCACGGGACGCCGGCAGAACGCTGGCCAACGGCCCCAGGTCCTTGTATTCAGTCCTGTTTTAATAGCTGCTTGCGCACGCCAGATAAGGGCTGAAGCCTCAAAAAACTCAAAATCAGCGAACCGTACGGGCGCCGTTGCGCCCTACCACCATCCGGTCAGCCACGAAGCCAGCAGCACCACGGCGCCGAACACCGCCGCACGCCGGGCCTTGCGGCGGTAGGCCAGCGCCTCGTCCTGCATGCCGGGCATGCGGCCGATGACCACGGCCCGGATGACGGCCATCACGAAGTACAGCAGCGCGCCGATGAGCAGCACGGTCATCACGGTGGACAAGCGCATGACACGGTGACCTTTCCTTTTTTATTGAATCGCTGGCGCGATGACAGGCGGCAGCGCCGCCGCTCACACCCGCCCCGGCACGCCGCACACCTGCCCGGCGTCGATGGCCGCCTGCTCCAGCCGCCGCCGATCGGCGTCCAGCGCCAGGCGATGCACCCGCAGGTGCTGCACGGCCAGCGCCAGTGCCTCGGGCCAGTCGTCGTGCAGCAGCAAGGCGCCGGCTTGCGCCGCCAGGCCGGGCGCGCAGCGCGGCAGGACGGCCGACAGCGCCTGCTGCGCATGGCGGGCGGGATCGTAGCCATCGGCGGCGGCAAAGCGCGCCACGAACCCGGTCGGCGCCAGTGCCACGATGCAGGCGCGCGCCGCCGCGTCGTCCGCCAGGCGCAATTGCGGCCGCCCGCCGCCGATGGCCGCATGCAGCACGGCCAGCGCCTGGCCGGCGGGCAGGCCGGCGTGCGCCGCGATCAGCCCCAGGGCGCGCGGCTTGTCGCGCACACGGCGCAGGTGAAACAGCTCGATGGCGCGCATCGGCGCGAACGACGGCGGTCAGATGACCACCGGCTCCGGCTCCAGCCGGATGCCGAAGCGCTCGTAGACGCTGGTCTGGATGGCCCCGGCCAGGGTCATCACCTCGCCGCCGGTGGCCGGGTGCGCGCGCCCGCCGCGGTTGACCAGCACCAGCGCCTGCTTGTCGTAGACGCCGGCGTTGCCCACGCTCTTGCCCTTCCAGCCGCAGGCGTCGATCAGCCAGCCGGCGGCCAGCTTGACGCTGCCGTCGGGCATGGGGTAATGCACCAGCTTGGGGTCGCGGCCGATGATGTCCTGGCACTGCTCGGGCGTGACGGTGGGGTTCTTGAAGAAGCTGCCGGCGTTGCCGATGACGGCCGGATCGGGCAGCTTGGCGCGGCGGATGGCGACGATCCAGTCGTGAATCTGGCGCGCGTCGGGCGCGCTGATGCCGCTGTCCTGCGCCTTGCGCTCGAGCTCCAGGTAGCTCAGTACCGGCTGCCAGGCCCTGGGCAGCGCCAGGCGCACGCGCAGGATCAGCGCGCGCCCGGCCAGGCCGAAGTCGCCCGGCTGCGCCGGCGCGTGCTTGAACACCGAGTCGCGATAGCCAAAACCGCACTGCGCGGCGTTCAGGGTGAAGACTTCGCCACTGGCCAGGTCGATGGCGTCCAGCTCGTGAAAGCGGTCTTGCAACTCGACGCCGTAGGCGCCGATGTTCTGCACCGGGCTGGCGCCCACGGTGCCGGGGATCAGCGCCAGGTTCTCCAGGCCGGGCAGGCCCTGTTGCAGCGTCCAGCCGACGAAGTCGTGCCAGTTCTCGCCCGCGCCGGCCTCGACGATGGTGTGGCGCGCGGTCTGGCCGAGCACGCGACGGCCGGCCACCTCGACCTTGAGCACCACGCCCTTGACGTCGCCGGTCAGCACGATGTTGCTGCCGCCGCCCAGCACGAAGCGGTCTTGCGCGGCCAGTTCGGCGTCGGCCAGCACGGCGCGCACGTCGTCCTCGCCGCGCACGCGCACCATGCGGGCGGCGCGCGCCGCGATGCCAAAGCTGTTGAGGGGCTGCAGGGAGACGTTGCGCTCGATGAACATGGGACAATTGTCGCATCCGGTTTTTGCATGCAAAGGTAAGCCCATGCCCTCTTTCGACACGGTTTGCGACCCCGACATGGTGGAGGTCCGCAACGCGGTGGACAACGCCGCCAAGGAAATCGGCACGCGCTTCGACTTCAAGGGCACCAGCGCCGCCATCGAGCTGAAGGACAAGGAGATCACCCTGCTGGGCGACGCCGAGTTCCAGCTGCAGCAGGTCGAGGACATCCTGCGGGGCAAGCTGACCAAGCGCGGCGTGGACGTGCGCTTTCTGGACAAGGGCAAGGTCGAGAAGATCGGCGGCGACAAGGTCAGGCAGCTCGTCAAGGTCAAGAGCGGCATCGCCACCGAGGACGGCAAGAAGATCCAGAAGCTGATCAAGGAAAGCAAGCTGAAGGTGCAGGCCGCCATCCAGGGCGACGCGGTGCGCGTGACCGGCGCCAAGCGCGACGACCTGCAGGCCGTGATGGCGCTGCTGCGCAAGGACATGGCGGATCTGCCGCTGTCGTTCGACAACTTCCGCGACTGAAGAGGCCGACGTCGCCATGACGCCGCGACTGATGCTGGCCCTGGCCGCGCTGCTGCCCGTGCTGGGCTGGGCGCAAAGCGTGTCGCTGCATGGCCTGCTGGGCAGGCAGGCGCTGCTGATCGTCGACGGCAAGCCGCCGCGCGCCGTCGCGCCGGGCCAGACGCACCTGGGGGTCACGGTGCTGTCCACCGATGAAGACCGCGCCGTGCTGGCGCTGGCCGGTGGCCAGCGGCTGACGCTGCGCGTGGGCGAATCGCCAGTCAGCGTGGGCGGCGCGCCCGCGCCCGGCGGCAGCGACCGGGTGGCACTGTCGGCGGATGCGCGGGGCCACTTCATCACCCCCGGCAGCATCAACAACCGGCCGACGCAGTTTCTGGTGGACACCGGCGCGTCGGTGGTCGCCATCGGCCAGGCCGAGGCCGACCGGCTGGGGCTGAGCTACCGCACCGGCCAGCCGGTGACGCTGCGCACCGCCAACGGCACGGCGCCGGGCTGGGCGCTGAAGCTGGCCACCCTGCGCATCGGCGACGTGACGGCCTACGAGGTGGACGCCGTCGTCACCCCGTCGGCCATGCCGGCGGTGCTGCTGGGCAACAGCTTCCTGAACCGCTTCAGCATGCGGCGCGACGGCGACACCATGCTGCTGGTCAAGCGCTGAAAATCAAAACCAAATAGGGTTTTAGCGCTTTACTGGCGTGCGCCAGCAGCTATTCAAACAATAGCAACTCTCAGGCCTGGGCGGCCGTCACCACCACCTCGATGCGCCAGGCCGGATCGGCCAGCGCGGCCTGCACCGTGGCGCGCGGCGGCGCGTGGCCGGGCGCCACCCAGGCGTCCCAGACCTCGTTCATGGCGCCGATGTCGGTGATGTCGGCCAGGAAGATCTGCGTGCGCAGAATGCGCGTCTTGTCGCTGCCGCAGGCGGCCAGCTGGGCGTCGATCTGCGCCAGCACGTCGGCGGTCTGGCCGCGGATATCGGAGGCGCCGCCTTCGGGCACCATGCCGGCCAGGTAGACCACGCCGTTGAAGACCGCCGCCTCGGACAGGCGCGCGCCCACCCCGTGTCGCTGGATGGCGCTCATTTCTTCTTGCTCCCCAGTTTGGATTCGGTGCCGGCCAGCAGGCGGCGGATGTTCTCGCGGTGGCGCCAGATCAGCAGCACACCCATGGCCATCAGGGCCAGCGTCTTGTAGCCCGAGGCGGTCCAGGCGACGCCGTCGCCCAGCAGGTAGTAAGCCGGCGCGAACACCGCCGCCACCATCGAGGCCAGCGACACGTAGCGGAAAAAGACCACGATGATGGCGAACGTCAGCAGCGTGGCCAGTGCCAGCAGCGGCTCGAAGGCCAGCAGCACGCCCAGCGCCGTGGCCACGCCCTTGCCGCCCTGGAAGCGGAAGAACACCGGGTACAGGTGCCCCAGGAAGGCCGCCAGGCCCGCCAGCGCCTGCGTGCCCGCGCCCAGGCCGAAGTCGGCGCCGAACGCCTGCGCCAGCACCACCGGCAGCCAGCCCTTGGCGGCGTCCAGCAGCAGCGTGACGATGGCCGCCGCCTTGGAGCCCGAGCGCAGCACGTTGGTGGCGCCGGGGTTGCCGCTGCCGTAGCTGCGTGGATCGGCCAGGCCCATGGCGCGGCTGACGATGACGGCAAAGCTGAGCGAGCCGATCAGGTAGGCGGCCAGCGTCGCCAGAAAGGGCCAGATCATGAAAAACGCACTCCTGAATCAATAGCTGCTTGCGCAGATTGCACAAGCGCCAAGGGCGTATTTTGCCAACAAATGCGGCTCACAGGTCGATCGCGCACTGCACCGGCTTGGCGCCCAGCAGCCGCACGCACACCTGCGGGTCGATGGCCACCAGGTAGCCGCGCCGCCCGCCGTTGATGCCGATGCGTGGCAGCTCGAGGATGCTCGACTCGATGTACACCGGCATGGCCCGGCGCGTGGCAAATGGCGAGGTACCGCCCACCAGGTAGCCGCTGTGGCGGTTGGCCACCTCGGGCTTGCAAGGCTCCACGCTCTTGGCGCCAATCTGGCGCGCCAGGTTCTTGGTGCTGACCTTGCGGTTGCCGTGCATCAGCACGATCAGCGGGCGCGCGTCCTGATCCTGCATGACGAGGGTCTTGACGACGGCGAAGGGGTCGAACCCCAGCACCTCGGCGCTGTGCTCGGCCCCGCCGTGTTCGACGTATTCGTAGGGATGCTCGGTGAACGGCACGCCCTGCGCGCGCAGCAGCGCGGTGGCGGGGGTTTCGCTGACGTGGGCGGACTTGGTCTTGGCCATGGCTTGCGGGGCAGGATCGTGCGGCTGCCCGCGATTGTCACCGCGCTGCCGGCCGCGGCGCCGCCAGCTCAAGCGGTCAGCAGGCGCAGCTGGCGCGGATCGATGCCCAGCCGCACCGGCGCGCCGGGGGCGAACAAGGGCACGCCGGCAAAATGCGGGTGATCGCTGAGCAGGGCCAGCTCGCCCACGCGCACGCGGTAGCGCGAGAACTCGCCCAGGAACTCCGCGCTCTCCACCTGGCCGTCCAGCCACAGGCGCGACGCGTCGGTGGCGTCCTGCGGCGCGGCGATGCTGACCTGGTGCGGCCGCAGGGCCAGGGTGGCCGCCCCGCTTGCCAGCGGCTCGGCCGGCGGCGGCAGGCGCAGCGCGCCCAGCCGGTGCGCCTGAAAGTTCAGGCCCGCCGCGTCCACCGCCGTCACCTCGCCATCGAGCAGGTTGGCGGTGCCGACGAAGCCGGCCACGAAGCGGTTTTGCGGGTAGTCGTACAGCTCGGCGGCCGAGCCCACCTGCTGCAGGATGCCCTGGTCGAGCACCGCCATGCGATCGGCGGTGGTCATGGCCTCCTCCTGGTCGTGGGTGACGAAGATGGTGGTCAGCCCCAGCGTGCGCTGCAGGTTCTTCAGCTCCTCGCGCATCTGAACCCGCAGGTTCTTGTCCAGGTTGGACAGCGGCTCGTCCAGCAGCAGCAGCTTGGGCTCGATGACGATGGTGCGCGCCAACGCCACGCGCTGCTGCTGCCCGCCCGACAGCTGGGCTGGCCGGCGCCTGGCGTAGTCGCCCAGCCCCACCAGGTCCAGCGCCGCCCCCACCTTGCGGCGAATGGCGTCGCGGCTTTCGCGTCGCTCGACCAGGCCGAAGGCCACGTTGTCCCACACCGTCATGTGCGGCCACAGCGCATAGTTCTGGAACACCATGCCGATCTGGCGCAGGTGCGGCGGCACGCCGCTGATGTCCTGCCCGTCGACCAGCAGCTCGCCGCGCTGGTGCTGGTTGAAGCCGGCGATCAGCCGCAGCAGGGTGGACTTGCCCGAGCCGGAAGGCCCCAGCAGGGCGAAAAATTCGCCCGGCTCGATCTTCAGGTTGATGTCGCGCAGCACCGGGGTGCTGCCGTAGCTCAGGCTGATGTGCCGGCATTCGAGGGAGGCCTTGTTCATGCTCCTGCCTTGATCGATGTGCTGGTGGTCACGCGCGAGCGCTCCACGAAACGGTGCGAGAAGTAGGTGCCCAGGCCGACCACCACCACGGCCAGCACGCCCAGGGCCGCGCCCGGCCCGCGGCCGGCGATGCTCTGCATGTACAGGTAGATGCCCAGGCTCATCGGCGCCTGGCTTTCGGTGGACACCAGCAGCAGCGTGGCCGACAGCTCCACCGCCGCCGTGATGAAGCTGGTGACGAAGCCCGCCAGGATGCCGCCGGTCATCAGCGGCACCACCACGCGCCGGATGGTCGACAGGCGCGAGGCGCCCAGGCTTTGCGCCGCCTCCTCCAACGACACGTGCACCTGCTGCAGCGCCGCCATGCACGAGCGCAGCGCGTACGGCAGGCGCCGCACGGCGTAGGCCAGCATGATCAGCACCCAGCTGTGAATCACCAGCTTGTCGGTGAACGGCACGTGCACGCCCTTGAACAGGCGCAGGTAGCCGATGGCCAGCACCAGCCCCGGGATCGCCAGCGCCGCCGAGGCCAGCCAGTCCAGCCACTGGCGCGCCGGCAGGCGTGTGCGCAGGATCAGGTAGGCGATGGCGGTACCCAGCACCACGTCCAGCCCGGCCGCCAGCACGCAGTAAAGCAGCGTGTTGCCGATCATGCCGCTGGCGTCGCTGAACACGGTGGCGTAGTGCTCCAGCGTGTACGCGTCGGGCAGCACCGAGAAGCTCCACACCTTGGCAAACGACATCAGCAGGATGCCCACGTGCGGCGCCAGCGTGACGGCCAGCACCAGGGCGATCCAGCCGTAGGCCAGCACCGATTCCCAGGCCGACAGGCGCCGCTTTTGCAGCGCGCCGCCGCCCTTTTGCAGCGTGGCGTAGTCGCGCCCCTTCATCACGCGCGCGGCCAGCCACAGCGCCAGGATGGAAAAGCCGATCATGATCACGCTGATCACGTAGCCCAGCGGGTCGTCCACCCCCACCGAGGTGATGCGCAGATAGGCCTGGGGCGCCAGCATGTTGGTCACGCCCATGACCAGCGGCGTGCCCAGGTCGTCGAACACCTTGACGAACACCAGCGCCGCGCCGGCCAGGTAGCCCGGCATGGCCAGCGGAAAGATCACGCGCCGGAACAGCCGCCAGCCGCGCGCGCCCAGGTTGAGCGCCGACTCCTCCATGGCGCCGTCGATGTTGCGCATGGCCGCCACCAGGTTGAGCAGGATGAACGGGAAGTAGTGGATGCTCTCCACGAAGGTCACGCCCACCAGGCCGTCCATGATGGGAATCGTGAAGCCCAGCCAGTCGTCCAGCAGCAGGTTCACCGAGCCGCTGCGCCCGAAGATCAGCTGCAGCGCCACCGCGCCGACGAAGGGCGGCATGATCAGCGGCAGCACGCCCAGGGTCTGGATCAGCACCGCGCCGCGGAACTCGAAACGCACCGTCAGGTAGGCCAGCGGCACGGCGACGATGCTGGCAAACAGCGTGCTGGCCAGCGCCACCCCCAGGCTGTTGAAAAACGACTCGCGAAACACCAGCTGGCCAAAGAAATTGGCGAAGTGGCCCACGGTGAGCGAGCCCGTCTCGTTGACGAAGGCGGTGTAGATCACGGCGCCCACGGGCACGATCAGAAACAGCAGCAAGAACGCCAGGATCAGGCCGAAGGCCAGCCAGGCGCCCAGCCCGATGCGCGGGCCCGCCAGCGCGCGCGGCGTCCCAGGCGACGCCGGACTGCCCGGCGAAACGGTGGATGCGGTCATGCAATTCCTCGTGGACGCCCGCCGCCACGCGGCAGCAGGCGCGACAGCCTCAGCGGCGACAAAGGCTCACTTGACCAGGCCGCGCGCTTCGTCGGCCAGCTGCCGGGCGCGCTCGTAGTTGGCGCGCGCCTTTTCCGACCACATCTGCTCCATGCCGGTGAGCTGCTTGGACACCGCCACGTCGCGCCGGCTCTTGCGGAACAGCTCCAGGAATTCCTCGTTCTTCACGTTCTCGGCACCCACCAGCGGCGTGTAGGCCAGGTTGCGCGCCTGCGCCAGCAGCTCGCTGCCACGGGCGTTGGGCCTGGCCTTCAACGCCGCCGTGGCCTCGTGGATGGACTTGGTGGCCGCCTGCAGCTCCTTCAGGCGGAAGGTCACCATCTGATCAAACAGGCTGATCACCACCGGATAGCGCCGGCCCGACAGTTGCGAGTCGAACTGCACCTTGGCGCGCGCCGCGATGTCCTGCGGCACGGGGTAGCCGGCCGGGGGCTTGAGCATCGAATAGGGCAGGATCGGCAGGCGCGCGAT
>MKTG01000093.1:33271-37678 GCA_001897615.1 Burkholderiales bacterium 68-10 | reverse complement strand
GCTGCGACCAACCCTTTGCCCAGCCCTCACCCTGCAAAATGGTTTCCACCGTCAGCTGGGTAGTGCCCGAGCGCGAGGGCGAGGAGATGGCGATGTGACCGAAGTATTCAGGCTTGACCAGATCCGTCCACTGCCTGGGCTCGGGCAGCTTGTGCGCCTTCAGGTAGCGCGTGTTCCACGAAATGCCGTAGCCGGCCAGCGCCTGGCCGTAGTACATGCCCTTGGGGTCGTTCAGCGGATAGCTGCCGATCTTGGCCGGCGCGCTCTTGTTGATCACCTCGGGCGCCGACTGCAGCAGCTTGTAGCTGGCCAGCACCTCGAAGGCGTCCGGCGCGCTGGCCCACATCACGTCGGGGCGCTGGCCCTCGGGCAGTTCGCGCACGTAGGCCACCGACGCGGTGGTGTTCTTGTTCAGGATCTCCACCGTGATGCCGGGGTTGGCGGCCTCGAACGCCTTCTTGTAGGCCGTGGTCAGCTCCTTAGGGAACGAGGTCAGCACCGTCACCGTGCCGGCGCTGACGGCCGGTGCCGCCAGTGCCGCGCCCAGGGCGATTGCCAGAATCTTGCGTTTCATGCTCCATCTCCTCTCGAAATCGGTGTTGTCGGACGGGACGTCCGCGCTGCCGCGCCGGCCCGATCCGCCACGCCGGGTTTTTACGTGACAAGCCGGCGAAGTTCGAGCGGGTTAACCCCCAGGCCAGCGGCCACGCGGCACAGGCGAAATAATCGCCGCCCATGAGCTATGTCCCCCAACGCCCCGCGCGCAGCGAGCAGTTGCCGCTGCGCCAGCTGAATGTCCATGTCAATTGCTGGGGCCAGCCCGCGCCCGGCAGCGTGCCGCTGGTGCTGGTGCACGGCTGGATGGACGTGGGCGCGTCCTACCAGTTCATGGTGGACGCGCTCAGCGCCGACTTTGCCGATCGGCGCCTGATCATCGCGCCCGACTGGCGCGGCTTCGGCCAGACCACGCTGGCCGCCCCCTGCGACCACTACGTGTTCGCCGACTACCTGGGCGATCTGGACGCGCTGATCGACCACTACGCGCCAGATGGCCAGCCGGTCGATCTGCTCGGCCACAGCATGGGCGGCAACGTGGTGATGCAGTACGCCGGCGCGCGGCCGACACGCATCCGGCGCCTGGTCAACCTGGAAGGCTTTGGCATGCCGGCCAGCCGGCCGGCGCAGGCACCGCGCCGGCTGACGCAGTGGCTGGACGAGCTGAAGCAATTGCGCCAGGGCGAGATCAGCCTGAAGACCTACCCCGACGCCGACGCCGTGGCCCGGCGCCTGACGAAGACCAACCCGCGCCTGCCAGCCGACAAGGCCGCCTGGCTGGCGCGCCAGTGGGCGCGACCGGGGGCCGACGGCCAGTGGCGGATCCTGGGCGACGCGGCGCACAAGATCGTCAACCCCAGCCTGTTCCGGGTCGACGAGATGCTGGCGCTGTACGCGGCCATCACGGCGCCGGTGCTGGTGATCGAGGGCAGCGACGACAGCCTGTCGCAGTGGTGGAAGGGGCGCTATTCGCTGGGCGAGTTCCACGAACGCCTGAAGGCCGTGCCCGTCCTGAGCCGGCAGGTCCTGCCCGACAGCGGCCACATGCTGCACCACGACCAGCCCGAGCGCCTGGCGCGCGCGCTGGAGGCCTTCCTGGACGTGCCCTAGAGCCGCCGAGGAAGGCGCGCGGCCGAGCCCGGCGCCCCGTGAGAAAATGCCGCCCTCATGGGTTGACGACGGCCCGCCCTGCCCCGACCTGCAGGCGGCAAGCTGATGGGCGCCGATGCGCCGCGTCCGGCCCGTTTTCCGACACCCACCGCCTCGCGCTCGCGCCGCCCCGTCGGGGGCGCGGCCAGCCACACTACAGGAACACACACCATGGAAGCAGAACGCCTCAACCAGATCAGCGACCAGATCGACGACCTGCGCGCCCGCACCGACGCGCTACGGGGGTATCTTTGACTACGCTGGCAAGGCCGAGCGCCTGAGAACCGTCAACGCCGCGCTGGAAGACCCGGCGGTCTGGAACGACCCCAAGAAGGCCCAGGACCTGGGCAAGGAAAAAAAGCAGCTCGACGGCGTGGTGCTCACGCTCGACGAGCTGACCCAGGGCCTGGCCGACAACGCCGAGCTGTTCGAGCTGAGCCGCGAGGAAGACGACGAAGCCAGCCTGCAAGCCATCGGCACCGACGTCGAGCAGCTGGCCCACACGGTGGAAGAGCTGGAATTCCGCCGCATGTTCAACCAGCCGGCCGATCCCAACAACTGCTTCATCGACATCCAGGCCGGCGCCGGCGGCACCGAGGCCTGCGACTGGGCCAGCATGCTGCTGCGCCAGTACCTGAGGTACGCCGAGCGCAAGGACTTCAGCACCGAGCTCCAGGAAGAAACCCCGGGCGACAGCGCCGGCATCAAGAGCGCCACCATCAAGGTGGAGGGCGAATACGCCTACGGCCTGCTGCGCACCGAAACCGGCGTGCACCGGCTGGTGCGCAAATCGCCGTTCGACTCCTCCGGCGGGCGCCACACCAGCTTTGCCAGCGTGTTCGTCTACCCCGAGGTGGACGACTCGATCCAGATCGACATCAACCCGGCCGACGTGCGCACCGACACCTACCGCGCCAGCGGCGCCGGCGGCCAGCACATCAACAAGACCGACTCGGCCGTGCGCCTGACGCACATCCCCACCGGCATCGTGGTGCAGTGCCAGGACAGCCGCAGCCAGCACAGCAACCGCGACGTCGCCTGGCAGCGCCTGCGCTCGCGCCTGTACGACCACGAAATGCGCAAGCGCATGGAAGACCAGCAGAAGCTCGAAGACAGCAAGACCGATGTCGGCTGGGGCCACCAGATCCGCAGCTACGTGCTGGACAACAGCCGCATCAAGGACCTGCGCACCGGCGTCGAGATCAGCGCCACGCAGAAGGTGCTGGACGGCGATCTCGACCCGTTCATCGAGGCCAGCCTGAAGCAGGGTGTCTGACCCGTTCTTCAAGTATTTCAGGCCGCTGGCGCTTTCTGGGAGCGCGCCAGCAGCTATAAAAAACAAAGCAAAAAGGATGACCCATGCGTGAAGGACAAGCCGCCGTGACCCGGCGCCAGGACTACGCCCCGCCGGCCTTCTGGATCGACAGCGTCGAGCTGGCCATCGACCTCGACCCGGCCAAGACCCGCGTGCTCAGCCGCATGCGCCTGCGCCGCAACCCCGGCGTGCCGGCGCAGCCGCTGCGGCTGGATGGCGACGAGCTGAACCTCTCGCGCGTCATGCTGGGCGGCCAGGCCTGCTCGTTCCGCCTGGACGGCCAGACCCTGGTGCTGGAAAACCTGCCGGCCGGCGACGAACCGTTCGAGCTGGAGATCTTCACCACCTGCGCGCCCGAGAAGAACAGCAAGCTGATGGGCCTGTTCATGAGCGGCGGCGACTTCTTCACCCAGTGCGAGGCGCAGGGCTTTCGCCGCGTCACCTACTTCCTGGACCGCCCGGACGTGATGGCCATCTACACCGTCACCCTGCGCGCCGACAAGGCACGCTGGCCGGTGCTGCTGTCCAACGGCAACCTGGTGGCCAGCGGCGACCTGGACGATGGCCGCCACTACGCCACCTGGCACGACCCGCACAAGAAGCCCAGCTACCTGTTCGCGCTGGTGGCCGGCAAGCTGGTGGCGCGCGAGCAGCGCATCACCACGCGCGCCGGCACCGAGCACCTGCTGCAGGTCTACGTGCGCCCGGGCGACCTGGACAAGACCGAGCACGCCCTGCGCTCGCTGATCCACGCCGTGCTGTGGGACGAGGCCCGCTTCGGCCTGCCGCTGGACCTGGAGCGCTTCATGGTGGTGGCCACCAGCGACTTCAACGCCGGCGCCATGGAAAACAAGGGCCTGAACATCTTCAACACCAAGTACGTGCTGGCCAAGCCGTCCACCGCCACCGACAGCGACTACGACGCCGTCGAGAGCGTCATCGGCCACGAGTACTTCCACAACTGGACGGGCAACCGCGTCACCTGCCGCGACTGGTTCCAGTTGTCGCTCAAGGAAGGCCTGACGGTGTTCCGCGACCAGGAATTCAGCGAAGACCTGGCCGGCACGCCCAGCGCGCGCGCCGTCAAGCGCATCGAGAATGTCATCGCCCTGCGCGCCGCCCAGTTCCCAGAGGACGCCGGCCCCATGGCGCACCCGGTACGCCCCGACGAATACCTGGAAATCAGCAACTTCTACACCACCACCATCTACGAAAAAGGCGCCGAGGTGGTGCGCATGGTCCAGACCCTGCTGGGCCGCGAGGGCTTCCGGCGCGGCATGGATCTGTACTTTGAGCGCCACGACGGCCAGGCCGTCACCTGCGACGACTTCGCGCAGGCCATGGCCGACGCCAACCCCGGCAGCGCGCTGAGCGCCCTGCTGCCGCAG
>MKTG01000093.1:10031-33244 GCA_001897615.1 Burkholderiales bacterium 68-10 | reverse complement strand
TGACACTGTCGCAAAGCTGCCCCGCCACGCCCGGCCAGCCGCGCAAGGAGCCCTTCGTCATCCCGGTGCGCCTGGGCCTGGTCGGCCGCGACGGGCGCGCGCTGCCGCTGGCGCTGGCGCAGGGCGCGCTGCTGCACGGCGACACGGCCGTGCTGACCGAGGCCGAAGCCACGCTGGTGTTCACCGGCGTCGACGAAGAACCGGTGCCCTCGCTGCTGCGCGGCTTCTCGGCCCCGGTGGAACTGGAAGGCATGGATGACGACGCCCAGCTGCTGCACCTGCTGGCGCACGACGGCGACCCCTTCAACCGCTGGGAAGCCGGGCAGCGCCTGGGTCTGCGCATTGCTCTGGAAAACATAGCTGCCGGCGCGGACCAGATAAGCGCCACGCCGCTGAATGATGCATACGTCGAAGCCCTGCGGGCGGTGCTGCGCCACCCCCAGCTGGACGCCGCCTTCAAGGCCCTGGTGCTGGAGCTGCCCGACGAGGACTACATCGCCGACCAGCTCGACGTGGTCGATCCGCAGCGCATCCACGCGGTGCGCCAGGCCATGCAGATGCAGCTGGCCACCACGCTGCACGACGACTGGCAATGGGCCTGGGCCCAGCACCAGGACAACGGCGCCTACACACCCGATCCGGTGTCCAGCGGCCGCCGCGCGCTGGCCGGCCTGGCGCTGGACATGCTGTGCCTGGGCGCCACCGCCAGCGGCGACAGCGTGTGGCCCGGCAAGGCCTACCAGCGCGTCAAGGACGCCGGCAACATGACCGACCGCCTGAACGCGCTCGGCGCGCTGGTCGACAGCGGCCACGCACTGGCGGCGCGCGCGCTGGTGCAGTTTCACCGCCTGTTCCGCGACGAGCCGCTGGCGCTGGACAAGTGGTTCGCCCTGCAAGCCCATGCGCCCGAGCGCAACGGCGGCGTGCTGCCCATGGTGCGCCTGCTGATGAAGCACCCCGATTTCAGCCTGCGCAACCCCAACCGGGCGCGCAGCCTGATCTTTGCCTACTGCCACGGCAACCCGGCCGGCTTTCACCGGCGCGACGCCGCCGGCTACCTGTTCTGGGCCGACCGCGTGCTGGAGCTCGACGCCATCAACCCGCAGGTCGCCGCGCGCCTGGCGCGTGCCATGGACGCCTGGGCGCGCCTGGCCGAGCCTTACCGCGGCGCCGCGCGCGAGGCCATCGCCCGGGTGGCCGCTAAGCCCGATCTGAGCAATGATGTGCGCGAAGTCGTCACGCGCGCCCTCGCCGGCGACCCGGCGGACGCGGCCTGCGCCGCCAACGCCGAGGCCCGCACCACCGCCACCCCCGACACCGAGCTGAAAGGACAAGCATGAGCACGCGCATCTCCCTCTCGCGCTACCTGGTCGAAAAGCAGCGCGTCGCCGGCCATATCCCGGCGCAGCTGCGCCTGCTGCTGGAAGTGGTGGCGCGCGCCTGCAAGAGCATCAGCCACGCCGTCAACAAGGGCGCCTTGGGCGGCGTGCTGGGTTCAGCCGGCAGCGCCAACGTGCAGGGCGAGGTGCAGAAGAAGCTGGACATCATCGCCAACGAGGTGCTGATCGAGGCCAACGAATGGGGTGGCCACCTGGCGGCCATGGCCAGCGAGGAGATGGAAGCCATCCACGTCGTGCCCAACCGCTACCCCAAGGGCGAATACCTGCTGCTGTTCGATCCGCTGGACGGCTCCAGCAACATCGACGTCAACGTCAGCATCGGCACCATCTTCAGCGTGCTCAAGATGCCCGAGGGCGACCGCGGCGTGCAGGAAAGCGACTTCCTGCAACCGGGCAGCCACCAGGTGGCGGCCGGCTACTGCGTCTATGGCCCGCAGACCACGCTGGTGCTGACGGTGGGCGACGGCGTGGCCATGTTCACGCTGGACCGCGAGCTGGGCAGCTTCGTGCTCACCCAGGACGACCTGCGCATCCCCGAGGACACGCAGGAATTCGCCATCAACATGAGCAACATGCGCCACTGGGACGCGCCGGTGCGCCGCTACATCGACGAGTGCCTGGCCGGCAAGGACGGCGCGCGCGGCAAGAACTTCAACATGCGCTGGGTGGCCAGCATGGTGGCCGATGTGCACCGCATCATGATGCGCGGCGGCATCTTCATGTACCCCTGGGACAAGCGCGAGCCCAACAAGCCCGGCAAGCTGCGCCTGATGTACGAGGCCAACCCCATGAGCTGGCTGATCGAGCAGGCCGGAGGCAGCGCCACCAACGGGCGCGAGCGCATCCTGGACGTGCAACCGCGGCAGCTGCACGAGCGCGTCAGCGTGATCCTGGGCAGCAAGAACGAGGTCGAGCGCGTGACGCGCTACCACCTCGAACCCGACGCCGCGGGCTGAACCGGATTGCTATTTAAAGAATAGCTGCCAGCGCTTGCTGCACGGGCGTTGGGTGCTGATTTTGATGCAGGCTCAATGGGCCTGCTCCCAGTTCTGGCCGACGCCAACCTCGGCCACCAGCGGCACCTTCAGCTCGGCCACGCCCGCCATCAGGCGCGGCAGTTCGGCGCGCACCCAGTCGAGCTCGGCCTGCGGCACCTCCAGCACCAGCTCGTCGTGCACCTGCATGACCATGCGCGAGGCGCGCCGCTGCCCGTCGATGGCCTGCTGCACGGCCACCATGCTCATCTTGATCAGGTCGGCCGCCGTGCCCTGCATGGGCGCGTTGATGGCGGCGCGCTCGGCGGCCTGGCGGCGCGGGCCGTTGGGGCTGTTGATTTCGGGCAGCTGCAGGCGGCGGCCGAACACGGTCTCGACATAACCCTGCTTTCTGGCGAGCTGGCGCGTGTCGTCCATGTAGCGCTTGACGCCGGGGTAGCGCTCGAAATAGCGCTCGATGTAGTTGCGCGCGGCCGTGTTGTCGATCCCCAGGTTGCGCGCCAGGCCGTAGCTGCTCATGCCGTAGATCAGGCCGAAGTTGATCACCTTGGCGTAGCGACGCTGCTCGCTGCTGACCTGATCCGGCGCGACGCCGAACACCTCACTGGCCGTGGCCCGGTGCACGTCCATGCCCTCGTGGAAGGCCTGGAGCAAGGCCGCGTCGTCGCTCAGGTGCGCCATGATGCGCAGCTCGATCTGGCTGTAGTCGCAGCTGACGATGACATGGCCCGGCGGCGCGATGAAGGCCTCGCGGATGCGCCGGCCCTCGGCCGTGCGCACGGGGATGTTCTGCAGGTTGGGGTCATTGCTGGCCAGCCGCCCGGTCACCGCCACGGCCTGTGCGTAGTGGGTGAAGACGCGGCCGCTGGCCGGGTCGGCCAGCTGCGGCAGCTTGTCGGTGTAGGTGCTCTTGAGCTTGGCCAGGCCGCGGTGTTCCAGGATGCGCGCCGGCAGCGGGTAGTCCTCGGCCAGTTTTTCGAGCACTTCCTCGTCGGTGCTGGGCTTGCCGGTGGCGGTCTTCTTGATGACCGGCAGGCCCAGCTTGTCGAAGAAGATCTCGCCGATCTGCTTGGGCGAACCGAGGTTGAAGGGCTGGCCGGCCAGCTCGTGCGCCTCGTGCTCCAGCTGCAGGATGCGCCGGCCCAGCTCGTGGCTCTGCTTGTGCAGCAGCGCGCCGTCGATCAGCACGCCGTGGCGCTCGACGCGGTAGAGCACCTCGCTGGTGGCAATCTCCAGCGCGTAGACGCGCGCCAGCCCCGGCTCGGCCCGCAGGCGTGGCCACAGCGCCAGGTGCACCTCCAGCGTCTGGTCGGCGTCTTCGCAGCCGTAGTACGCCGCCTTGTCCACCGGCACCTGGGCAAACGGGATCTGGTGCGCGCCCTTGCCGCACAGCGCCTCGTAGTCGATGCCGGCGCGCCCCAGGTGGCGCTCGGCCAGGCTGCTCAGGTTGTGCGGGCGGTGCACCTCCAGCACGTAGCTTTGCAGCATGGTGTCGTGCACGTAGCCGGCCACCTCGATGCCGTGGTTGGCCAGCACGTGGCGGTCGTACTTGACATGCTGGCCGAGCTTGGCGCGCGCGGGGTTTTCCAGCCAGGGTTTCAGGCGCGCCAGCACCTCCTCCAGCGGCAGCTGGCGTGGCGCGTCCGGGCCTTCGTGCGCCAGCGGAATGTAGGCCGCCTGGCGCGGCCGCACGCTGAAGGAGATGCCGACCAGGCGCGCCTGCCGCTCGTCGAGCGAGGTGGTCTCGGTGTCCAGCGCGGTCAGTTCGGCGGCCTCTAGGCGTGCCAGCCAGCGCTCGAACGCGGGCCAGTCCAGGATCGTCTCGTATGCCACCTCGTGCCCGACGGGCGCGGCCGGCGCGCTCGGTGCCATGTCGCCAGCCGGCGCCGCGACCTGCAGCGAGCGGGCCAGCGTCCTGAATCCGTATTTTTCGTAAAACTCGGCCAGAGCGCCTGTGTCACCTGCGCCAGCAGCTATCGAATCAAGAGCGGGCAGGCCGTCGACATGACCGGCCAGGTCGCAGTCGGTGCGAATCTTCAGCAACTCGCGACCGGTTGGCAGCCAGGCCAGCGCCTGGCGCAGGTTCTCGCCGGCGGCGCCCTTGATCTGGCCGGCCTGCGCCACGATGGCGTCGAGCGGGCCGTATTCGCCCAGCCACTTGGCGGCCGTCTTGGGGCCGACCTTGTTCACCCCCGGCACGTTGTCGATGGCGTCACCCAGCAGCACCTGGTAGTCCAGCATCTGGTCGGGCCGCACGCCGAACTCGGCCTGCACGCCGGTCTCGTCGCGGCGCTTGCCGGTCATGGTGTCGACGATCACGATGTGGGGCGTGACCAGCTGCGCCAGGTCCTTGTCGCCGCTGGAGATGACCACCTCCACGCCCTGCCCCGCCGCCGCCCGGGCCAGCGTGCCGATCACGTCGTCGGCCTCCACGCCGGGCACGGCCAGCACGGTCCAGCCCAGCAGGCGCACCACCTCGTGGATGGGCGCGATCTGGCTGCGCAGGTCATCGGGCATCGGCGCGCGCTGGGCCTTGTACTCGGGGTAGAGCGCGTCGCGGAAGGTCTTGCCGGGGGCGTCGAACACGCAGGCCGCGTACGGCGCGTCGGGGTATTCCTTGCGCAGCGCGTTCAGCATGTTGATCATGCCGCGGATGGCGCCGGTGGGCTGGCTGCCGCGGTCATTCGGGTCGGCGCGCAAATCCGGCATGGCGTGGAACGCCCGGTACAGGTAACTGGAGCCATCGACCAGCAGCAGGCGCGGCGTGGCGGCGGAGGTGGGGTCGCTCATGTCGGCATTGTGCCTGCCGCCTGCGGTGTATCGCGGCCTAGAATGGCGCCATGCACCTACCCTCTGCATTCAAGTCCGCGCTCGCTGTCTGCGGCCTGCTGGTCGGCACGCTGGCGATCGCCCAGGGCCCTGCCGCCGCCGCCACCGCGCCCTTGCGTGATGCCCCGGTGCTCGACAGCCGCACGCAACGCGTCGAGCACATCCAGCACGAAGACGCCAGCAACCGCGTGAACGAGTTGCGCGTGGGCGGCGAAACCCGCAGCATCAGCGTGCAGCCCAAGTCCGGCGTGCCAGCCTACGACGTGCGGCCCGCCGACCCCAGCGGCACCGGCGCCAGCAGCCGCGAAGCCGGCCCCGGCAGCGCCGGCCCGCGGGTCTGGAAGATGCTCCAATTCTGATAGCGCCCGCCGCACACTCCACGAGCGCGACATGGCGGTTTACACCGAAGTCTCCGAAGACGAGGCCCGCGCCCTGCTGCACCGGCTGGGCCTGGGCGAGCTGAGCTCGCTGCGCGGCATCGAGGGCGGCATCGAGAACACCAACTACTTCGCCAGCACCCCCGAAGGCGACTGGGTGCTGACCTTGTTCGAGCGCCTGACGCACGCCCAGCTGCCGTTCTACCTGCACCTGATGAAGCACCTGGCCCAGCACGGCGTGCCGGTGCCCGAGCCGCGGGCCAAGCCGGACGGCGCCCCCGTCCCCGCCGGCGAGGACGACCTGCTGCACACCGTGTGCGGCAAGCCGGCAGCCCTGGTCAACCGGCTGCGCGGCAAGAGCGAGCTGCACCCCGGGCCGGCGCACTGCGCCGCCGTGGGCGACATGCTGGCGCGCGCCCACCTGGCGGCGCGCGACTACGACCGCCACCAGCCCAACCTGCGCGGCCTGGCCTGGTGGAACGAAACCGTGCCGGTGGTGCTGCCGTACCTGGACGAGTCGCAAGCCACGCTGATCCGCGGCGAGCTGGCCTACCAGAACCACGTGGCCGCCAGCAGTGCCTACGCCGCACTGCCGCGCGGCGCGGTGCACGCCGACCTGTTCCGCGACAACGTGATGTTCGAGGGCACGGCCGAACAACCCGTGCTGACGGGCTTTTTCGACTTCTACTTTGCCGGCGTCGACAGCTGGCTGTTCGACCTGGCGGTGACACTCAACGACTGGGCCATCGACCTGGCCAGCGGCGCCACCGATGCCGCGCGCACCGCCGCGCTGCTGGACGCCTACCAGGCCGTGCGCCCGCTGACCGACGCCGAGCGCCGCCTGCTCCCAGCCATGCTGCGCGCCGGCGCGCTGCGCTTCTGGCTGTCGCGCCTGTGGGACTTCCACCTGCCGCGCGAGGCCAGCCTGCTCAAACCCCATGACCCGCGCCACTTCGAGCGCGTGCTGCGCCAGCGCCTGGCCGCGCCGCTGACGACATGAAGCTCAACCTGGTAACGGGCCTGACCGGCGTGCGCTGGGTGCGCACCGGCATCCGCACGTTCTTTCGCCAGCCGCTGGCGCTGACCGGCCTGTTCTTCATGTTCATGGCGGTGGTGTCGGTGCTGGCTTTCGTGCCGCTGGTCGGTGGCGTGCTGGCGCTGGTGGCCGTGCCGGCCCTCACGCTGGGTCTGATGGCGGCCGCGCGCGAGACCGATGAGGGCCGCTTTCCCATGCCCCTGACCCTGTTCGTGGCCTTGCGCAAGACCCCGCAGGTCACGCGCGCCATGCTGATGCTGGGCGTGCTGTATGCCATCGGCGTGCTGCTGGTGATGGGCCTGTCGGCGCTGGTGGACGGCGGCCAGTTCGCGCAAATCTACGTGCAAGGCGGCGGCCTGACGCCGGAGATGGTGATGGAGCCGGGTTTTCGCACCGCCATGTGGCTGTCCAGCCTGCTGTACCTGCCGCTGTCGCTGGCGTTCTGGCATGCGCCGGCACTGGTGTACTGGCACGACGTGGCGCCGATCAAGAGCCTGTTCTTCAGCCTGGTGGCCATCTTGCGCAACACGCGGGCCTACCTGGCGTATGGCGCGCTGTGGCTGGCGCTGTCGTTCGGCGCCGGCCTGGGCCTGATGGTGCTGACAGCGCTCACCGGCAGTGCCACCATCGCCTCGGTCGGCCTGCTGCCGCTGGCGCTGTGGATCGCGGCCATGTTCTTCTGTTCGCTGTGGTTCACCTTCCGCGACAGCTTTGCCACCGACCTGGAAGGCAGCGCCCCATGACCAGCGCCTGGATCACCGAGGCCGTGCGCCGCATCGAGCGCGACTACCAGCGCTCGGCCGACACGCACCTCATCCCGATCGAGCTGCCCGCGCTGGCCGGCGTGCAGATTTACCTGAAGGACGAATCCACCCACCCCACCGGCAGCCTGAAGCACCGGCTGGCGCGCTCGCTGTTTCTGTACGGACTGTGCAACGGCTGGATCCGCGAAGACACCACCATCATCGAGTCATCGTCGGGCAGCACGGCGGTATCAGAAGCCTACTTCGCGCGCCTGCTGGGCCTGCCCTTCGTCGCCGTGATGCCGCGCAGCACCTCGGCCGCCAAGGTGGCGCAGATCGCCTTCTACGGCGGGCGCAGCCATTTCGTCGAGCGCGGCGACCAGGTCTATGCAGAAGCCGAGCGCCTGGCGCGCGAGTGCAACGGCCACTACATGGATCAGTTCACCTACGCCGAGCGTGCCACCGACTGGCGCGGCAACAACAACATCGCCGATTCCATCTTCCAGCAGATGCGCGCCGAGCCGCACCCGGTGCCGCGCTGGATCGTGGTGGGCGCCGGCACCGGCGGCACCTCGGCCACCATTGGCCGCTACCTGCGCTACCAGGGCCACGCCAGCCAGCTGTGTGTGGTCGACCCCGAGCGCTCGGTGTTTTTCGACTACTGGCACGACCGCACGCGGCCCGACGTGACCAGTGAGCAGCCCTCGCGCATCGAGGGCATCGGCCGCCCGCGCGTGGAGCCCTCGTTCGTGCCCGGCGTCATCGACCGCATGCTGCGCGTGCCCGACGCGGCCAGCTACGCCGCCCTGCGCGTGCTGGAGCAGCGCGTGGGTAAGCGCTTTGGCGGCTCCACCGGCACCGATTTTTGCGGCGCGCTGCAATTGGCGTGCGAGCTGCGCGCGCAGGGCCAGGCCGGCTCCATCGTCACGCTGGCCTGCGACGGTGGCGAGCGTTACCTCGACACTTACTACGACGACGCTTGGCTGCAAGCGCAGGGGCATGACATCGCGCCCTGGGTGCAGCGCCTTCAGGCGGCTTGCGGCAGCGGCTGGTGGACCGCTGGGTAACGCCCCGTTCCATCAGCGTCAGCCTGGCCACCACAGTACCAGCAGGCGCCCTTCGCCGACCTTGTTGTGAAACACCTGCGCGCCCACGCGGATGCCAGTGGCGGCTATGGCCGGGCTCCGCTGAATCCTTGACGGCGCGATCCAGTGGAGCGCGCCTCGGGCGGCAACTCGTCGAAAAAGCGACTGGTTGTAGCGCGTCTGGCCGTGCGGCGTGCCCGCGCCGCTCGATGTTCATGCGCGGCCTGGGCGAACCGACCGCACGCATCACCCACGGCTGCCGATCGTTCATGGGAGACATCGGGTCCCGGACAGAGCCGTCGTCCGTGCACTGCAACCGACTTGCGATGGCGGCAAGCACTGCCCGGATAGGTCCCACGACGACGCCTGGCTGTGCGCACTCAGGGACACGACATCGCGCGGCAGGTACAGCGCATGCGGGCCGCCTGCGACAGCGGCGCGTCAATCACCGCTCGATCACAGGCGACCCCAGGTGGCGACTTCTCCTACAACCGCGGCAACACGGGCGCATGACGTCGCAGGGCATCCTGCAGCTGGCGCACCTGAGATGGCGGTTCGATGCTGGGCAAGGTCAGCAAACTGATCACGCCGTTGAATGACGGTTCCGTGAGCAGGCGGATCACGAAACCCGGCTTCAATATGTGATGCGCGGACCAATAACCCATCAGGCCAATGCCGAAGCCGCCATGGATGAGGCCCGCCGCAGTCGACAACTCGTTGACGCGGTATGCCGCCTGCGGCGTGACACCTGCCTCACCCAGCGCGCGCGCGATGCGGACGGTGAGCGAATCACGCGCCTGCAGCACCACGACGTCTTCCGCTTGGATGTCACGCCAGCGAATGGCGCGCCGATCGGCCAGTGGATGGGCTTCAGGCAAGATCGCCGCGTAGGGGTAGGGGCCCAGCGGGCGCGAGCGCAGATCCGTTTCCTTGACGACGCGCACGCCAATGGCCAAATCCGCCTGATGCAGGCGCAGGCGATGCACGGCCTCGTCGCTGGTGACGTCCGCGAACTCCAGCCGCACGCCCGGATGCGCCTTGCGGAAGGCCAGCAGGCCTGGCAGCAGCAGACCCGGATATAGGTTGGCCGGCGCCGCAATGCGCACCGTGCCACGCCGACCCAGCACGTGGCTGCGCAACTGGACTTCGACGCGATCGACTTCGTCGAGCAGTTGCCGAGCCAGTCGCTGGCAGTCGAGACCGAGCACGGTGAGGGCCACCTTGCGCGTGTCGCGGTCGAACAGCTTGCCGCCAATCGCCGCCTCCAGATTGCGGATGGCAGCGCTCAGTGTGGGCTGGGTCACCCCAAGACTGTCGGCCGCTCGGGTGAAGCTGAGCGACTCGGCCAGCGCAAGAAATGCACGCATCTGAACCAAGGTGATATTCATTGGTTAAGTCTATAGCCATATAGACCAATGTGATCAATTCTTCCCTAGACTCTGCATCGGATCAGCTCTGAACACGCGCCTCGCACCGCAGCAAATCGCCCTGCATGACGGCGATCAAGACCGAATCCGCGGCCGAATCCAGTGATATCCGCCAACCCCGAACCGGAGACCCAAGCCATGAAACGTCGCACCCACCTCGGCCAGCTGCTGGCCACCAGTCTGGCCATGGCTGCGAGCGCCCTGCCTGGCGCTGCCTGGTCGGCCGGCTATCCGGAACGCCCGATCACCCTGGTGGTGCCCTTCACCGCTGGCGGACCGACCGACACCATCGCGCGCATCGTCGCCGAAGACATGACGCGCACCCTGGGCCAGCCGGTGATCATCGAGAACAAGCCGGGCGCCAGCACCATCATCGGCGCGCAGCAGGTCGCCCGGGCCAAGCCCGACGGCTACACCCTGCTGGTGGCCACGCCCGGCACCCTGGTGACCAACCAGTTCCTCTACAAGGACATTCCCTACAACGCCGACCGGGATCTGGATCTGGTGCAGATGCTCAGCGTCTCCCCGCTGATCGCCGTGGTGTCGCCCAAGTCCGCCATCAAGGATTTCGACGATCTGATCACGCGCGCCAAAGCCAACCCGAACCAACTGAGCTTTGCCTCGGTCGGCGTTGGCGGGGTATACCAGCTGGCCTTCGAGCGGCTGCAGGAGATCGCCGGCATCAAGATGACCCACGTGCCGTACAAGGGCAGCAGCCAGGCCCTGATCGACGTCATGAGCGGCGTGGTCGACATGATGTTCGATACCCCGACCAGCGCCCTGCCCCACATCCAGGCCGGCAAGCTGCGCCCGATTGCGGTGACCAGCCCGCAGCGCTTTGCCCTGCTGCCCGAGGTACCGACCATCGATGCGCGCTATCCGGCCTTCGACTCGGCCATCGTCTGGGCCGGCCTCGTCGCGCCCAAGGGCCTGCCGCCGGACGTACGGGCCCGGATCAAGTCCGCGGTGGACGCCGCCCTTTCGTCCGAAAAATACCTCCAGGCCGCCAGGAACTTTGGCCTGGAACCGCTCAAGCCCTGGTCGTCGGACGATCTGTCGAAGTTCATCACAGGGCAACGCGCGCGTTGGGGCGACGTCATCAAGCGCGCCAACATCCATATCTGAATACCGCTCGGTACCAAGGGGCACGGGCACCAGCCCGGCCGTCGTGGTGCCGTTTTTTCTGCGATGGGCGGCCGCTGCAAGCAAATGGTGACCGTTTGGCCAAGGCAAGGAGCAAGAGATGATCAACACCCACGGAGCCAAGAAGCCGCTGGCCGGTTTGCGAATCCTGGAAATCGGGCAATTCATCGCGGTCCCGGCCGCGGCCCAGATCCTGTCCGACCTGGGCGCCAACGTGATCAAGCTGGAGCCGCCCGGCGGCGACGCGGCGCGCCAGGCCGGCTGGTCGGCCGACGCCTACGGGCCGATGTTCAGCGCCTACAACCGCGGCAAGCGCTCGGTCGCGCTCGACCTGGCGGACGCGGGGCAGCGCCAGCAGGCGCGCCGGCTGGCACTGAGCTGCGACGTGGTGCTGGCCAACACCCGGCCCGGCGCGCTGGAGAAGGTGGGCCTGGGTGCCGAGCAGCTGCGCCCCGAGGCACCACGCCTGGTCTACGGCCGGGTGAGCGGCTTTGGCCACAGCGGCGCGTTCAGCCGTCGCCCCGGTTTTGACGCCGCGGCGCAGGCCGAAAGCGGCATGATGAGCCTGAACGGCGACCCGGCCCAGGATCCCACCCGCGTGGGCTTCACCGTGGTCGACATCCTGGCCTCCGACATGCTGACCATGGGGGTGCTGGCGGCCCTGCTGCAGCGCGGCGTGACCGGTGCCGGCGACCTTGTCGATGTCACCCTGATCGACGTCGCCGTCTACGCCCTGGCCGCGCCCTGGGCGCAGTACCAGCAGACCGGCACCGTGCCACTGCGCCAGGGCAACGCCCAGCCGCTGGTCGCGCCGGCAGCTGACATCATCACCACGCACCAGGGCCAGATCATCCTGTCAGCCTACATGCAGACGCATTTCGTGCGCCTGTGCGAAACCATCGGCCGGCCCGAACTGGCGACCGACGAGCGCTTTGCCAGCAACGCCGCACGCGTGGCCAACCGCCCGGCTCTGCTCGAAGCGCTGCACCAGGCCATGAGCCACTTCGACGCCGAGACCCTGGTGGAAAAGCTCACCGAAGGCGGCATCGTCGCCGGAGTGGTGCGCACCATGGCCGACGTGCAGCCCGGCCGCGGTGGCGTCAGCGCGGACCTGTTCGTCGACGTCCAGGCCGCTGGGCGCGCGGCGCCGGTGCGTCTGCCGGCCCTGCCCTTTGGCCTGGCCAGCGTACGGCGCGAGGCCGGCCGACTGCCCGGCCTGGGCGAGCACACCGCGCAGGTGCTGGCCGAGCTGGATGCGCGCTGACCTCCATCGAACCCCTCCCCCACCCATGACCGACAAGGAGCAGACATGATCAAACTGGAAGTCAAGGGGCGCACGCTGCTCGTGACGCTCGACCGCCCCAAGGTGCGCAACGCCTGGAACCCCGAACTGGCCCAGGGCCTGCACGAAGCCTGGCAGCGCCTGGTCACCGACGACGAGCTGTGGAGCTGCGTCGTCACCGGAACCGGCCCGTTCTTTTCCGCTGGGCTCGACCTGAAAGATCCGCCCGTCAATCAAGCTCCGCTGGCCATGCCCAACCTGTCGGTGACCTGCGACAAGCCGATCATCACCGCGGTCGAGGGTGGAGCCATTGGCTATGCCGCAGTGTTCTGCCTGCTGTCCGACATGGTGATCGCTGGCGAGAGCGCCTACTTTCTCTATCCAGAAGGCCGCATGGGTGCCTTCCAGGGCATGATGGGTGGCTTCCCCGGACGCCTGCAGTACAAGGCCGGCCTGCAGTGGATCATGACCGGCGAGCCCATGGCGGCGCCGCGGGCGCGCGAGATCGGCATGGTCAACGAGGTCGTGCCCGACGGCAGCGCCACCGAGCGCGCGCTGGCGCTGGCCGAAAAGATCAACCAGAACGCCCCGCTGGTCATCCAGGCGATGAAGGCCCTGGCCCTGAGCACGGTGACCAAAGGGCCGATGGAAGAGAACTTTCGCAACAACCGTCTGCTGGCGCGCATCGTGGCCAGCGAGGACTTCAAGGAAGGCGTGGCCGCCTTCCTGCAGCGGCGCCCGACCCAGTTCAAGGGCCGCTGATCTCCCTACGCCCCGTCCATCCATCCACGAAAGAGCTCTCATGACACTGCAGGAACTCAAGGCGCGCGTGCGCCTGCCGGTGATCGCCTCGCCGATGTTCATCGTCTCCTACCCGGAACTGGTCATCGCGCAATGCAAGGCCGGCATCATCGGCTCGTTTCCGGCGCTCAATGCCCGCCCAGCCCACATGCTGGAAGAGTGGCTGGAGCGCATCACCCGCGAGCTGGCCGAACACGACCGGCAGCACCCCGATCGGCCCTCGGCACCCTTTGCCGTCAACCAGATCGTGCACAAGACCAATGACCGCCTGCACCACGACATGGAGGTCTGCGTCAAATACAAGGTGCCGCTGGTCATCACGTCGCTGGGCGCACAGCCCGAGATCAACGATGCCGTCCACTCCTACGGCGGCCTGGTGATGCACGACGTCATCAACCAGAAGTTCGCGCACAAGGCCATCGAAAAAGGCGCCGACGGCCTGATCCTGGTGGCCGCCGGCGCCGGCGGCCACGCCGGGCGCCAGTCGCCCTTCGCCCTGATGCAGGAGACGCGCGCCTGGTTCGACGGGCCGATCGCGCTGTCGGGCTCGATCGCCAACGGCGCCTCGATCCTGGCGGCCGAGGCCCTGGGCGCCGACTTCGCCTACATCGGCTCGGCCTTCATCGCCACCCAGGAAGCCCACGCGCGGCCGGAGTACAAGCAAGCCATCCTGGAGGGCAGCGCCGAGGACATCGTCTACACCAACTTCTTCACCGGCGTGTGGGGCAACTACCTGGGTCCGTCCATCGTGGCGGCCGGCCTGGACCCGCACGACATGCCCGGAGCCGACCCGTCGCGCATGAAGTTCGACAGCCGCGAAGACACTTTCAAGGCCAAGGCCTGGAAGGACGTCTGGGGTTGCGGCCAGGGCATCGGCGTGCTGCACGACGTGCCGCCCGTGGGCGAGCTGGTGCAGCGCTTCAACGACCAGTACCAGGCGGCGCGCGCAGCCTGCGCGCTCAGTTCATGCAAGATACCGAAACGCCGAGCTTCGGCTGAGCGGCGTCACAGCCGCTACTCCACCACCGTCAGCTTGGCCACCGCCAGCGCCAGCCACTTGACGCCGTGACGCGGAAAGTTGACTTGGGCGCGTGCGTCGTCGCCGCTGCCCTCGACCGCCAGCACGCGGCCTTCGCCGAACTTGTTGTGGAACACCGCCATGCCGGCACGAATGGCGGGGCCGCCCGCTGACATGGCAGGCGCAGTCTTCTGTTTTCCACGGTCATAAAAGGCTGTTGCGCCCGTCCAGTCGGCGCCAGCAGCTCTCATTACAGGAGCAATCGAGGCAAAGCCACCGCGCTGCGGCGTGATCCACTTGAGCACCTCCTCGGGCAATTCGTCCAGAAAACGGCTGCGCAGGTTGTAGCGCGTCTGGCCATGCAGCATGCGCGTCTGCGCGTGGCTCAGGTACAGGCGCTTTCTCGCGCGCGTGATGGCCACGTACATCAGGCGTCGCTCCTCCTCCAGTCCGCCCTGGTCGCTGAGGGCGTTTTCATGCGGAAACAGCCCCTCCTCCAGCCCGGTGATGAACACGGCGTCGAACTCCAGGCCCTTGCTGGCGTGCACCGTCATAAGCTGCACCGCGTCCTGGCCGGCCTGGGCCTGGTTGTCGCCGGCTTCCAGCGCGGCGTGGGTCAAAAAGGCCGCCAGGGGGCTGAGCGTCTCGCCCGTGGCGGCATCGACCCGCGGCGGCAGCGGCTCGTTCAGCACGGGCGCATCGGGATCCAGGCCCTGGCTGGCCGGACTTTGCGTCAACGCCTGGCTCTGCTCATCCACCGGCAGGGCCACGGCGTCACGGCCGAAGCCTTCCTGGGTGACGAAGCTCTCCGCCGCGTTGACCAGCTCCTCCAGGTTCTCGATGCGGTCAGCACCTTCCTTTTCGCCGCGGTAATGCTCGATCAGCCCGCTGGCGTCCAGCATCAGCTCGATGATTTCGCGCAAGGTCTTGCCGGCGACCTGCTCGCGCAGCACGTCCATGCGGGCGATGAAAGCCGACACGCTGGCCGCCGCACGCCCGCCCAGCAAAGGCGCGGCTTCGTACAGACACTGCCCGCTCGCCCGCGCGGCGTCCTGCAACTGCTCGATGCTGCGCGCGCCGATGCCGCGGGGCGGGAAGTTGACGACGCGCAGAAAGCTGGTGTCATCGCGCGGGTTCTCCAGCAGGCGCAGATAGGCCAGGGCGTGCTTGATCTCGGCGCGCTCGAAGAAGCGCAGGCCGCCATAGACCCGGTACGGCACGCCGGCGTTGAACAACTGCGTCTCCAGCACGCGGCTTTGCGCGTTGCTGCGATACAGCACGGCCACTTCACGCCGTGGGTAGTTCTCTGAACTGACCAGTTGGCGCAGCTCGTCCACCACCCATTCGGCCTCGGCAAAGTCGGTGGGCGCCTCCAGCACGCGCACCGGCTCGCCCGCGCCGGCATCGGTGCGCAGGTTCTTGCCCAGGCGGCGCTGGTTGTGGCTGATGAGCTGGTTGGCCGCATCCAGGATGTTGCTGTGGCTGCGGTAGTTCTGCTCCAGCTTGATCTGGTGCTGCACGCCGAATTCGCGCACGAAATCCTGCATGTTGCCCACGCGCGCGCCGCGAAAGGCGTAGATGCTCTGGTCATCATCACCCACCGCCAGGATGGCGCCACCACCGCCCTCGGTCGGCAGGCCGGCGATCAGCTTGATCCAGGCGTACTGAAGGCGGTTGGTGTCCTGGAACTCGTCGATCAGCAAGTGCCGAAAGCGCCGCCGGTAGTGCGCGCGCACGGCATCGTTGTCGCGCAGCAACTCGTAGCTGCGCAGCATCAGCTCACCAAAATCGACCACGCCCTCGCGCTGGCACTGGTCTTCGTAGAGCTGATAAATCTCCACCTTGCGGCGCGATTCGGCGTCGCGCGCTTCCACATCGCGCGGGCGCAGGCCGTCTTCCTTGCAGCCGGCGATGAACCACTGCAGCTGGCGCGGCGGGTAGCGCTCCTCGTCCACCTGGTACTGCTTGCACAGGCGCTTGATGGCCGACAGCTGGTCCTGCGTGTCCAGGATCTGGAAGGCCTGCGGCAGGCTCGCCAGCTGGTGGTGGGCGCGCAAGAAGCGGTTGCACAGGCCGTGGAAGGTGCCGATCCACATGCCGCGCACATTCAGCGGTAGCATGGCCGTCAGGCGAGTCAGCATCTCCTTGGCCGCCTTGTTGGTGAAGGTGACGGCCAGCACACCGCCGGGCGACACCTGCCCGGTCTGCAGCAGCCAGGCGATGCGCGTGGTGAGCACCCGCGTCTTGCCCGAGCCGGCGCCGGCCAGGATCAGCGCATGTCCGGGCGGCAGGGTGACGGCGGCTTTTTGCTCAGGATTGAGGCCAGCCAGCAGGGGCAAATCACCAGCTGGCAGCACGATGGCTGGAGGGAGCATCTGTCGATTGTAGGAACCCGCTGCCCTTGAGCCCCCGGACCGTCATATGACGAATCATTGGAGGGCATTCGCTGGCGACCCGATCGCATGGCCACGCGCGTGCGCTGCCTACCGATCCGCGCAAGCTGACCCGCGCCGCCCGCGACCATGCCGAGAAGCAGCTTGACTTTGCGCTGGCGGCTGGGCTGGCTGCACTGCACTGCACTGGATCTACAGGAAATCAGTACCAGCGTCTTCGTTCTACACGTCTTAAGGTGTGGCGGCTCGGGCCAGCAACCGTCGTCGCCTGCGACCTCTCCGGCCAACAAGCGGTTACGCAGGCGGCAGGTTCAGGTCACCGATCGGCCAATGGCCTGCGCCGTTTGCTCCAGGCTCAGTCCGTACTCCAGCGGCAGCACCACGGCCTGCGCCTGGCGCAGCTGCTCGGCCGTCTGCGCGCGGGCAAGCACTTCACGCGCCCATTGCAGCTTGTCTGCACCTCCTGCGATCCTTGCCATGTCTGTCTCCTTGATGGATCCTGAACATGACAACTATTATTGCTTTGATATGGAAATGGAATGACGTCCAGATAGCTATCAATATAAGAGCCATTTGCGCGCATCCACCCAACGTCAGGGGTTGATTTGATCCAGAAAACCGGCGGGCGGGGCGCCGGCGACGCCGCCATCGCGAGGTGCTCAGGCCGCCGCCGCATCCGACCCCACCGCGCCCGACAGCCGCAGGTGCCGTGACGACAGGTATTCGCGCCGGAAGGTCTCGAACGGCACGCGGTCGGCCGCCTCGATATCCAGCTGCGCCTGCACCGATTCGGCCGCCAGCGCATCGAAACGCGACTTGATCGCGGCCGGATAGTCCAGCGCCAGCAGGCGCGCGCGTGTGTCCAGCGAGTGCGCGCGCGTGAAGGCCACGAAGCTGCCGCCGTGCTCGTCGCGCACCGCCTGCAGCACCCGAGCCGACGGCAGCTCGCCCGGCGCCGCCAGGCGCTGGCGCGCCCGCGCCACGGCGTCGACATAGGCGCTGCCGCCATGCACGGCGTCCATGGCCTCGGCGATCGGCCCCAGCTCGGCCACGATCCGCGCCGCCCAGTCCACCAGCCGCACCGCTTCGCCACCCCGATCCAGGCACAGCCCGGGTTCGCGCCCGCGCGCGGCGGTCAGGTGCTGGTTGGCCTTGAGGGCGGCGATCTCGCGCGGCGTGTCGGGCGGGCTGTCGGTCAGCAGGCAGTGCAGCAGGAACACGTCGAGAAAGCGCGCCGTCGGCGCGTCGATGCCGACGGGCTCGAACGGGTTCAGGTCCATCAGGCGCACCTCGACGTACTCGACGCCGCGCTCGCGCAGCGCGTGCAGCGGGCGCTCCCCCGAGCCGATCACGCGCTTGGGGCGGATGGTGCCGTAGAACTCGTTCTCGATCTGCAGCAGCGTGGTGCCCAGCTGGTTGTAGTCGCCCCCCGGGTTCTGGATGCCGACCGCCTCGTAGGCGGGATAGGGCCGGGTCAGCGCCTCTTCCAGCGAGGCGGCGTAGCTTTCCAGGCCGTTGTAGCTGACCGCCAGCGTGGCCTGGGCGTCGCTCTGGTAGCCCAGCCGCCCCATCCGCAGGGACGTCGCCCACGGCAGGTGCATGGCGTGCTCGCCCAGGGCTTGCAGTTCGTGCTGGCGACCGGCCACGAAGCTGGAGCACACCGCCGGCGAGGCGCCGAACAGGTACAGCAGCAAAAAGGCGTGGCGGCGGAAGTTGCGGATCAGCGCGAAGTAGCCGTCGTTGTCCACCCCGGGCAGCGACCAGTTGTAGTGGATGCCCGAGATGGTCTGCATGCGCCGGCCGTAGCGGTGGCTCAGCCCCATGCGGTAGACGCTCTTGGCACGGCCGACGTTGGACGTGCCGTAGCGCCCGAGCGGAATGGTCTCGTCGGTCGGCAGCCCGCAGGGCATGCTGGACACCCACAGCATCTCATCGCCCAGCGCCGCCAGCTCGTGATGGACGAACTGGTGGATCTCGGTCAGCTCGGCCAGCATGGCCTCGACGCTGGCGTGCGCGCCGGTGACCAGCTCCAGCTGCGATTCGCTGAAGTCGGTGGTGATGTGCGGGTGCGTCAGCGGCGAGCCCAGCGCCGTCGGGTGCGGGGTCAGCGCCAACTGGCCGTCGGGCTGTGCGCGCAGGCTTTCCTTCTCGATGCCGCGGCGGATACCTCGCAGTCGGTCGGGCGACAGCGCCGCCACGCGATCGCTCAGCGAATCCATGTGCTCTTGTCCTCGTCTTGCCGGGGTGGCGAAGGTATCACAGGCAGGCCATTCCTGTCCCCCGGCACGGGAAATGCGCCGCGTCGCCGCGTGCCGGATGTTCAGCGGCGGGCGGCCAGGGCTTTCTGCACCTCGTTGCCGCCCTGTTCGCCGCCGTTTTGCGGCACGCTCTCGCCGGCACGCTCGCGCACCTCGTCCAGCGCCGCCAGCAGGCGCTCCGGCGTATCGGGGGTCAGCCCCAGGTGCACGCCCTGGGTCAGGGTGATGTGCGCCGCCTCGTAGGTGCCGGCACCGGCGCACAGGATGGTGCGCGTGGGCGCGTCCTGGCACACGCCCACCAGCATGGCGGGCACCACCGCCTCGGGCCGCAGCAGCTCCAGCACTTCGGGCGGCAGCAGGCCTTCTGTCATGCGGGTGGCCGCCGTGGGCGCCAGGCAGTTGACGCGGATGTCGTGCTTGGCGCCTTCCAGCGCCAGCGTCTGCATGAGGCCGACCAGCGCCAGCTTGGCGGCGCCGTAGTTGCTCTGGCCGAAGTTGCCGTACAGCCCGGTGGACGAGGTGGTCATCAGGATGCGCCCGTATTTCTGCGCCACCATGTGCGGCCAGGCCGCCTTGACCAGGTGCACGGCGCCCATCAGGTGCACATCCAGCACCAGGCGGAAATCGGCCAGATCCATCTTGGCGAAGCTCTTGTCGCGCAGGATGCCGGCGTTGCAGACCAGCGCGTCGATGCGGCCCCAGGCGTCCAGCGCCTGCTGCACCAGGGCCTGCATGGCCTCGAAATCGGTGACGGAAGCGCCGCTGGCCATGGCCTGGCCGCCGCGGGCGCGGATTTCCTCCACCACGCGCTCGGCGGCGGTGGCCGAGCCGCCGCTGCCGTCCACCGCGCCGCCCAGGTCATTGACCACCACCTTGGCACCGCGCTCGGCCAGCGCCAGCGCATGCAGGCGTCCCAGGCCGCCGCCGGCGCCGGTGACGATGGCCACGCGGCCCGTGAAATCGATCTGGCTCATGTTGTTGCAACTCCTCTTGAAAGAATCTTGACGTCGTGTCAACTGTACCCAAGCTGCGGCGCAGTTTTCCCGCGGCCCGCCACGCAGGCGACAGCGGGCCGGCCGAGCCTGCGTTCACAATGCGCGCCATGGAACTGAACCACGAAATCATCGACACCCCACCGCTCGATTCGGCCAGCGTGGTGATGCTGCGCGACGGCCCCGAGGGGCTGGAGGTGCTGCTGCTGCGCCGCCACGCCAATTCGTCGGTGCTGGGCGGCGCCTACGTGTTTCCCGGCGGCAAGGTGGACGCGGCCGATGCCAGCGCCGACACGCTGGCCCTGCTGGACCGCGCGCCGGCCGAGCTGCACGCGCGCCTGGGCGAGCCGGCGCTCAGCCCGACGCAGGCGGCGGCCTTCTATATCGCCGCCGCGCGCGAGGCGGCCGAGGAATCGGGCGTGCTGTATCTGCAGCTGGGCGCCGACGAGGTCGCCAGCCACAGCGCCGCCACCTGCGCGCGCCTGCGCGCCGGCGAATCGTTTGCCGCCCTGCTGGCCGAGCGCGGCGCGCTGCTGGACACCGACGCGCTGGCGCCGTGGTCGCGCTGGATCACGCCGCGTCGGCCCTCGGTGATGAGCAAGCGCTTCGACACGCGCTTCTTCCTGGCCGGCGTGCCGCCGGCGCAGGAGGCGCGGCACGACGATTTCGAAGTCACCGAAGCGCGCTGGCTCACGCCGCGCGCCGCGCTGCGGCAATACCGCGACCACCAGATCGACATGGCGCCACCGCAGATCGTCGGCCTGCTGCACCTGCTGCACTACCGCGACCTGGCACACGCCATGCAGGACGCGCGCACGCGCCGCCCGCCGCTGATCGAGCCCGAGCCGGTGGAGCAGGGCGACACCCGCGTGCTGTGCTACCCGGGCGATCCGGCGCACAGCCTGCCGGCGCGCGTCCTGCCCGAACCGGTGCCCACGCGCGTGGTGTGGCGGGGCAAGCGCTTCGAGCCGCCGCAAGGCTTCGGGCCGTTCCTGGACTGATCGGGCACGTTTTTTGAAACTATCAAAACGATAGTTGCTTGCGCTCACCAGTCGGGCGCCAGAGGCCAAAAACATATCAATACAAGGAGACGCCATGCACCCCATCGTCCGCCGCCAGACCATCGGCGACCTGCTGCGCCGCACCGCCCAGCGCCTGCCCCACAAGCTGGCCGTGCAATGCGGCAACACGCGCTGGAGTTACGCCGAATTCGACGCCCTGGTCACGCGCCTGGCGGCGGGGTTGGCCGGGCGCGGCATCCGCCACGGCGACCGCGTGGCCATCCTGGCGCGCAACTCGCACGGCTTCGCCGCCATGCGCTTTGCGCTGGCGCGGCTGGGCGCGGTGCTGGTGCCGATCAACTTCATGCTCAAGGCCGACGAAGTGGCCTACATCCTGCGCCACGCCGGCGCCCGGCTGCTGGCCACCGACAGCGGTCTGGCCGAACTGGCGCGCGCCGCCGCCGCGCTGGACACCCAGGTGCAGGACTTCGTGTGGCTGCCCTCCGAAGACCCCAGCGATCCGGCGCCCGGCATGGCCAGCTTTGACGAACTGGCGGCCTGCACCGACCCGCTGCCCGACACGCCGCTGGCCAGCACCGACCTGGCGCAGATCGTCTACACCAGCGGCACCGAGTCCAGCCCCAAGGGCGCCATGCTGACGCACGACGCCGTGCTGTGGCAGTACGTCAGCTGCTGCATCAACGCCGAGGTGGCCGAGCACGACGTGGCGCTGCACGCGCTGCCGCTGTACCACTGCGCGCAGCTGGACGTGTTCTTCGGCCCCGCCGTCTACATCGGCTCGACCAACGTCATCACCGCCAAGCCCACGCCCGACAACCTGCTGCCGATGATGGCGGCACACGGGATCACCAGCTTCTTCGCCCCGCCCACGGTGTGGATCGCGCTGCTGCGCTCGCCGCTGTTCGACACCACCGACCTGAGCCAGCTGGCCAAGGGCTACTACGGCGCCTCGATCATGCCGGTGGAGGTGCTCAAGGAAATCGCCCGCCGCCTGCCGCAGGTGCGGCTGTGGAACCTGTACGGCCAGACCGAGATCGCGCCCCTGGCGACCATGCTCGGGCCCGACGACCAGCTGCGCAAGCCCGGCTCGGCCGGCCGCGCGGTGCTGAACGTGGAGACGCGCGTGGTCGACGACGACATGCGCGACGTCGCCGTGGGCGAAGTGGGCGAGATCGTGCACCGCTCGCCGCACCTGATGCTGGGCTACTTCCACGACGACGAACGCACCGCCGCGGCCTTCACGGGCGAGTGGTTTCACTCGGGCGATCTGGGGGTCATCGACGAGGAGGGCTACATCAGCGTGGTCGACCGCAAGAAGGACATGATCAAGACCGGCGGCGAGAACGTCGCCAGCCGCGAGGTCGAGGAGATGATCTACCGCCTGCCGCAGGTGAGCGAAGTGGCGGTGATCGGCCTGCCCGATGCCAAGTGGGTCGAGGCGGTGACGGCGGTGGTGGTGCTCAAGGCCGGCCAGACCCTGAGCGAGGACGCGCTGATCGCCCACTGCAGCACGCACATGGCGGCCTTCAAGGCGCCCAAGCGCGTGATCTTCACCGATGCACTGCCCAAAAACCCCAGCGGCAAGCTGCTCAAGCGCCAGCTGCGCCAAATGCATGTTTGACCCCCCTGCGTCGCTGCGCGCCTTCCCCCCAAGGGGGACGACGCCAGTGGCCGGTACAAGCCCGGCCACGTCGTCCGCTGGCCCGGCATACTCCGCGGCCATCAGTGTGTGCAGCCCCGCCGCGTGAGCGATATCAAGATTCAGCGCCCGTCCATCAAGCGCAAACAGCTATCGAAATAATAGTAATCAACCGGTATGCGCCGCCCCGCGCAGGCGCTGAAACAGGGTCACCGCCGCCACCACCACGCCCCCCACGATCACACCAACGGTGGCGTTGAAGCCCATGTCGGCCAGCACGCGCGCGACGCCGCCCAGGCTCCCGGCCCAACCTTCCAGCAGGTGGTGCAGCGCCGGCGCGCCGTGCACCACGATGCCGCCACCGACCAGGAACATCGCCGCCGTGCCGGCTACCGACAGGCCCTTCATCAGCCAGGGCGCCAGCGCCAGGATGGCGCGGCCCATCGCCTGTGCGGCGCCGCTGGCGCGCCGGCTCAGCCACAGGCCCAGATCGTCCAGTTTGACGATGCCGCCCACCAGCCCGTAGACGCCCACGGTCATCAGCAGCGCGATGCCCACCAGCACGGCGACCTGGGTCCAGAAATCGGCCTGCGCCACCGCGCCCAGGGTGATGGCGATGATCTCGGCCGACAGGATGAAGTCGGTGCGCACGGCGCCCTTGATCTTGCCCTTCTCCAGCGCCACCAGGTCGACCGCCGGGTCGGCCAGCGCGGCCTCCAGCTCGGCGTCGTGGCGGTCGTCCTCGGCCTTCGAATGCAGCAGCTTGTGCGCCA
>MKTG01000093.1:368-10000 GCA_001897615.1 Burkholderiales bacterium 68-10 | reverse complement strand
GCGCGAAGGCGCTGATCAGCAGCGCCGCCGGCACCAGGATCGCCTTGTTGAGCAGCGAGCCCTTGGCCACCTGCCACACCACCGGGATCTCGCGGTTGGCGCTGACGCCGGTGACCTGCTGGGCGTTGAGCGCCAGATCGTCGCCCAGCACGCCGGCGGTCTTCTGCGCCGATACCTTGGTCAGCACCGCCACGTCGTCGGCCATGGCGGCGCTCTTGCGCGCGGCGATCTTGGACATCACGGCGACGTCGTCGAGCACGGTGGCGATGTCGTCGAGCAGGGCGAGCAGGCTGGTGGCCATGGGGATGTCGGGTGTGGGGTGGGTTGTCGAAGGCGGGGCATCGGCGCAGCAGACCGCTTCGGCCCGCCCGGGCTCGCGCGGGCCGGCAGCGATTATCTTCGCTGTCGAGGCCCCGCCGGAAGCGCCAAGTCAGTGCTTGCAGACTTTGCAGTACGATTCTTGGTTCGGCCGATCGGCCGTCAGGTGTGATGTTTCGGAGGAATCGATCCATGCCCATGCTTCAAAGCCGTGCCGTCGCCCGCGCCCTGGCCGGCGCCAGCCTGCTGATGGCCGCTGCCGCGATGGCGCAGGCGCCCGACAAGGCGGCCGCTGACCCGCGCCAGGGCACTTTCAAGACGGTGCAGGGCGACGTCACCGTGGTGCGCGACAACGCCCGCATCGCCGCCATCGTCGGCGCCGCCGTGAAGTCGCCCGACCGCATCCTGACCGGCGCGGGCAGCGCCGCCGCCCTCACGCTGCAGGACGGCACGGTGCTGGCCATCGGTCCGGACAGCGCGCTGGACCTGAGCCAGTTCCAGTTCAACGCCACCACGCAGGAAGGCAGCGTGCTGGTCAGCCTGCTGCGCGGCAGCTTGCGCATGGCCACCGGCGCGATCGCCAGGCTCAAGCCCGAACAGGTCAAGGTGACCACGCCCACCACGGTCATCGGCGTGCGCGGCACCGATTTCATCGTGGAGGAAAACCCATGAGGATCGCCACCCTGCTAACGGCCGCGGCCCTGCTGGTGGCCGGCTGCGCGCCGGCCACCCGGGTCACCCTGCTGCCGCAGGCCGACAACCCCCAAGCCGCGGTCGAAGTCACCGCCGGGCAGCGCAGCACCGTGCTGTCACGGCCCTACGCCTCGGCCGCCGTGCGCAACCAGGGCCCCGAGCCGGAACAACTCGACGCCGCCGCCGTGCAAAAGCGCTACCCCGCCCTGCTGGCGGTGATGCCGCCGCCGGCCGAGCGCTTCACGCTCAACTTCATCACCGGCGGTGCCGAACTGACGCCCGAATCCACCGCCGCGCTGGCCGACGTGCTGGCGCGCGCCATCGCGCGCGCCGGCGGCGAGCTGGTGGTGATTGGCCACACCGACCGGGTCGGCACGCTGGAAGCCAACGATGCGCTGTCGCTGCGCCGCGCCGAGGCGGTGCGCGCGCTGATCATCGAGCGCGGCTTCGAGGCGGCACGCGTGCGCGCCGTCGGCCGCGGCGAGCGCCAGCCGCTGGTGGCCACCGACGACGAAGTCGACGAGCCGCGCAACCGGCGCGTCGAGATCGTGGTGCGCTGAGAGGCTGAGCGCCGCGCGCCACCACGTCGCCCCGCATGCGTGCCCTGTCACGGCTCTGGTTGCTGACCGGCGCGCTGCTGCTGGCGCTGTCGGCCCAGGCAGCCGCGCCCTTCCGCGACGACATGGCCCAGCGCACGCTGGCCTGCGTTGCCTGCCACGGCGAGCAGGGCCGCGCCGGCCCCGACGGCTACTACCCGCGCCTGGCCGGCAAGCCGGCGGGTTACCTGTACAACCAGTTGCTGAATTTCCGCGACGGCCGGCGTCACTACGGCCTGATGACGCGCATGGTGGACGTGCTGAGCGACGCCTACCTGATGGACATCGCGCGCCACTTCGCCGCCCTGCAGGCACCCTACCCGCCACCAGCGCCCCTGGCCAACCCGCCGGCGGCCGCCGTGCTTGAGCGCGGCCGCACGCTGGCATTGCATGGCGACGCTGCACAGGGCGTGCCGGCCTGCGTGCAGTGCCACGGCCAGCAGCTGACCGGCGCCCTGCCCCAAGTGCCCGGCCTGCTGGGCCTGCCACCCGACTACCTGACGGCGCAGCTGGGCGGCTGGCGCACCGGCCAGCGCCGCGCCCACGCGCCCGACTGCATGGCCCGCATCGTGCAGCGCCTGAGCGATCGCGACGCCCACGCCGTGGTCAGCTGGCTGGCCAGCCAGCCGGTGCCGGCCGACGCCCGCCCGGCGCCCGAACGCCCACCCCTGTCCCCCGAATGGGCCGACCTGCGCTGCGGCAGCGCGCCCGAGCCAGGAGCCGCGCGATGACCCTGCTGCGCCGCGCGCTCATCGGCGTGGCCGTGCTGGCGCTGCTGGCGGCCGGCCTGCTGTGGCACCTCAACTTCAATGACGGCGTCGACGTGACAGCCGCCACGCCGGCTCCCAGCGACGCGGCCACGCGCGCGCGCGGCGCCTACCTGGCGCGGGTGGGCAACTGCCTGGCCTGCCACACGGCGCGCGGCGGGCCGACGGCGGCGGGCGGGCGGCCCATCGCCACGCCCTTCGGCACCGTCTACAGCAGCAACCTGACACCCGACGCCGGCGCCGGCATCGGCGGCTGGAGCGCCGCCGCCTTCTGGCGCGCGCTGCACCATGGCCGCTCGGCCGATGGGCGGCTGCTCAATCCAGTGTTCCCCTACACCCACACCACCGGGCTCACGCGCGGCGACAGCGACGCGCTGTTCAGCTATTTCGCCAGCCTGCCGCCCAGTGCCACGGCGGTGCCGGCGCATCAGCTGCGCTGGCCCTACGGCACCCAGGCGGCGCTGGCCGTGTGGCGCGCGCTGTACTTCCGGCCCGGCAGCTTGCAGCCCGATCCGACGCAGGACGAAACCCTCCGCCGCGGCGCCTACCTGGTGCAGGCGGTGGCGCACTGCTCGGCCTGCCACGCGCCGCGCGACCGTCTGGGCGGCGCCGACTGGCGAAATCTGGGCGGCGGCCCGGTGCCGGGCACCGGCTGGTACGCGCCCTCGCTGACCGCGCGCGACGAGGCCGCCGTCGGCCATTGGCCGCCCGAGCAGATCGTGCAACTACTGGCCAGCGGCGCCGCCGCGCAAGGCGTGGCCAGCGGGCCGATGGCCGAAGTGGTGTTCCAGGGCACGCAGTACCTGAACCCGGCCGATCTGCAGGCCGTGGCCGCCTACCTGCAGCGCCTGCCGCAGCACGAGCGCCCGGCCGCCCAAGCGCCACGATCGCGCACCCGGCTGACGGCCAGCGGCGAAAAACTCTACGAGCAGCACTGCGCGAGCTGCCACGGCGAGCGCGGCGAAGGTGTGCCGGGCGCCTACCCGCCGCTGGCCGGCAACCGCGCCGTCACCATGCCCGACACCCGAAACCTGCTGCAGATCGTGCTGTTCGGCGGTTTCGGGCCGGCCACCGCCGCTCGCCTGCGGCCCTTTGGCATGCCGCCGTTCGCCCTGACCCTGAGCGACGCCGAGATCGCGGCGCTGCTGAGCTACCTTCGCGGCGCCTGGGGCCACGGCGCCAGCGAAGTGGCGCCGCTGGACGTGGTGAGGATGCGCCACGACAGCCAGACCGGATTACCGTGACATTGTTACGTCTGCCGCGCAACCACTACATATTGTCACTGGCGGCCCCCTATACTTCCGCGCATGGCCCGGCCCTGACGCGCACCGTCCACCGCCGCCGCGAGCCACTGCACACCAAAGCGGGAGAGAAAACCACACCATGGCACTGAACTGGCTCTTATCCAAGCGTGTCCGGCAGCGCCCGGACACCGAAGACGTCGGGGCCCGCCACCCCACTTCGGCCGGCGCCGCCGACGCCAGCTCCGCCCCCGATACGCAGGAGCTGCACTGGCCCGACGTGGTGCGCCATTTCGGCCAGGAAGTGGCGATGGCGCTGAACAGCGCGTCCGACCAGCTGGAGCGCCTGAGCCAGCTGGAGCCCAGCCTGGTGGGCAGCCTGCAAGCGGTCAGCGAAGCCGTCGAGCGCGCCCGCCAGGCCGGCATGGCGGCGCAGCACGTGCTGCGCCTGAGCGAAGACCCGCCGGCCCAGCACCGCGAGCTGCTGGGCATGGACGACGTGGTGCGCGCCGTGCTCACCGCCCGCGCCGACTGGCTGACCCGCCGGCAGGTCAGCGTTCGCCACGGGTTGGCGCAAACCCAGGTGTATGTCGACTCCAGCATGCTGTACATGCTGGTCGACGAGCTGCTGCTGTGGGCCGCCCAGCTGGCGCCCAGCATCGCCGTCATGGTCGACCGCTCGCGCCGCACCGGGCGCCCGCGACTGAGCATGCTGGCCTGGTGCGATCCATCGCAGGTGCCGGATGCCGCCTGGCACGGCATGCGTTGGATGCTGTGGCACCAGCTGGCGCGCTCGCTCGGGGCGGTCGCGCGCATGGAAACCCATGCCGACCACGTGCGCGTCACCCTCAACCTGGCGGCGGTCACCGAGGATCAGCTGGCCACCGGCATCGAGGAATCGGTCGGCCCGTCCAGCGTGTCGGCCGTGATCCAGGGCTGCCGCGTACTGATCATCTCGGACAGCGCCCAGCGGCGCGCCCAGAGCCTGCAGGCCCTGACCGGCTACGGCCTGATCCTGGACAACGCCAGCGACATGGCCGAGGCCGAGCGCCTGGCGACGCGGCACCTGCCCGACGCCGTGGTGTATGACGGCAGCCTCAACCCCAGCGCCATCGATCGCCTGCGCGACAGCCTGGAAGCGCGCGCCGGCACGCCGGCGGCCTTCATCGAGATCCACGACGACGACGATGGCAGGGCCGACTTCCACACCTCCACCATCGGCTCGGTGTCCACCGGCCACATCGCCGCCGGCTCGCTGAACCAGGCGCTGGGCCCGGCGTTGGTGTTCGAGCTGTGCAAGGTGATGTGACGATAAGCTATTGTTTTAATAGCTGCTCGCGCTCGCCAGACGGGCGCCACAAGGTCTTTTTCCATCGAACGCAAGGGCGCGGACCGGACGCATGAGCGCGCCGCCCGCCCCGCCGCCCGCCGCCGCGCCGCTGCGCGTGCTGCACGAGGACGCCCATCTGATCGCCCTCGACAAGCCGGCCGGCCTGCTGGCCGTGCCCGGGCGCGGCGCCGACAAGAGCGACTGCCTGAGCGCGCGCGCGCAGTGCCGCTGGCCCGACGCGCTGGTGGTGCACCGGCTCGACCAGGCCACCAGCGGCCTGATGCTGCTGGCACGCGGCGCCGCCATGCAGCGCGCGCTCAGCCAGGCCTTCGCCCAGCGCCAGGTGAGCAAGCGCTACGAAGCGCTGGTGCACGGACAACTGGCGCTGCCGGCCGATGCCACCGACGACTGGGGGCTGATCGATCTGCCACTGATCATCGACTGGCCGCGGCGCCCGCGCAGCAAGGTCGACCACGCCGCCGGCAAGCCCAGCCGCACGCGCTGGCGCCCGCTGGCCTTCGATGCCAGCGGCCAGCAGACCCGGCTCGCCCTGGAGCCCGTCACCGGCCGCTCGCACCAGCTGCGCGTGCACCTGCTGGCCCTCGGCCACCCGATCGTCGGCGACACGCTGTACGGCCCGCCCGATGGCGCGCCCCGCCTGATGCTGCACGCCGGCGCGCTGCAACTGACGCACCCGGTGACCGGCCAGCGGCTGGAGCTGGTCAGCGCCGTGCCGTTCTGACGGCAACAATTGAAGCGCCGCGCCGCCGGCAAAGCGCGCTACAGTGCCGGAGGTGGGGCGGTATCCCACACGAAAGGCAATTGTCATGACACGAATCAACACACGCCACGCCGGCCTGGCCCTGGCCATCGCCCTGGCCGGCTTGTCGCTGCCGGGCTGCACCATCACCAGCACGCCGCAATCGCAGGCCGCGCCGGGCGCCACCCGCACGGCCATGGAATCGGCGGTCAACGAAACCCTGTCCCGGCTGTACAACACCGTGCCCGGTTCGCAGGAAATGGTGACCAAGGCCGCCGGGGTGCTGGTGTTTCCGTCCGTGCTGGGCGGCTCCTTCGTGGTCGGCGCCGAACACGGCAAGGGCGCGCTGCGCGTCGGTGGCCAGACGACGAACTACTACAGCACCACCGGCGCTTCCGTCGGCTTTCAGGCCGGTGGCCAGTCGCGCTCGGTGATCTACGTGTTCAACACCCGCGACGCGCTGCAGAAATTCCGCAACAGCAACGGCTGGACCGCCGACGCCGACGCCACCGTGGCCATCGGCAACGTCGGCGCCAACGGCCGTGTCGACACGCACACCGTGCAGCAGCCGATCGCCAGCTTCGTGCTGACCAACGTCGGGCTGGAGGCCGGGGTGTCGGTCGGCGGCAGCCGCATCGTGCCGATCGCCCTGCCGTAGACCCCCCGCCGCTCCAGGCGCGGCACCCTGGGGCGCCCCCGCCCGGGGCGCGCCGCATGCCCTTGTCATTCCTCTGCGCCATGACCCCGACCACTCCGCATCACCTGTACATCCTCACCGGCGCCTCGCGCGGCATGGGCCGCGCCATGGCCGAGCAGCTGCTGGCCCCCGGCCACACCCTGCTGACCCTGGCGCGCCGGCCCGATGCCGCGCTGGCCGCCCAGGCCGGCGCCGTCGGCGCCACGCTGGTGCAGTGGGCGGTGGACCTGGCCGACGCCGCGCCGGTGGCCGCGCGCCTGGCCGACTGGCTGCGGGCGCAGGATGGCGCCGCCCTGGCCAGCGCCACGCTGATCAACAACGCCGGCGCCATCCCCGCCATCGTGCCGCTGCGCGACGCCGACCCGGCCGAGCTGGCCAGCGCCCTGCGCGTCGGGCTGGAGGCGCCGATGCAGCTGTGCGCCGCCTTCCTGTCGGCCACGCGCGACTGGCGCGGCGCGCGCCGGGTGCTCAACATCTCGTCAGGCCTGGGCCGGCGCGCCATGGGTTCGCAGGCCGCCTACTGCGCGGCCAAGGCCGGCATGGACCATTTCACGCGCTGTCTGGCGCTGGACGAGGCGCGTCTACCCAACGGGGCGCGCGTGTGCTCGCTGGCGCCGGGCGTGATCGACACCGACATGCAGGTGCAGTTGCGCGGCGCCGACGCGGCGGCGTTCCCCGACCGCGGCAGCTTCGAGCAACTCAAGCAGGGTGGCGCGCTAAGCAGCCCGCGGGACGCGGCGCACCGGGTGCTGGCCTGGCTGGACCGCGCCGATTTCGGCGCCAACCCGGTGGCCGACGTGCGCGACGCCGCGCCGACCTGAGGCTGGGCGCCGCCACGCGCCCGGTCAGGGCCGCAGGTACACGAAGCCCTCGCGCGCCTGCAGCCGCGCCACCTCGGCCACGCCCGAGGGCACGATCTTCGCTTCCATCGCCACCTTGCTGGCGTCGAGCTTGCGCGCCGTCAGTGTGTTCTGGCAGACGCGGAACTCCACCCCCCGGCCCGCCAGCTCACCGATGGCGCCGGCGAACGGCTGCTCCATCTGGTTGGTGGCGCCGTCCAGCAGAAAATCGATGCCCAGACCGTGGGCCACCACCACGATCCTGGCCTGGGGATCGGCGCCCAGATGGTTGCGGATGTTGTTGATGGCCCGGGACGCCTGTGGAATGCCCTCGCTCATGTGGTAGACCACCTTGATGGCCTCCTCGCCCGCAGCCCAGGCGGCCGGCGTCATGGCCGTGCAAGCCAACAGGAACACCATATTGAACCAACGCAGCCAGCGTGTCATCGTCAAACCTCCGTCCTTCATGCCGGTGCCCGCGTGGGCGCCATCGCCACCGGACCACCGGCCAGCGCGCAGGTTACCACCGGCGCGCCCACGCCGCCGACGCCCGTGGAAGGTGCATACTTGCTGCCTGATGTGCGACCTTTTCCCTTCCCTCAACCCAGGAGTCATGAACCATGTCCCGTGAAGTCGTCGTTGTCAGCGGTGTGCGCACCGCCATCGGAACCTTTGGCGGCAGCCTGAAGGACACGCCCACCGTCGAATTGGGCGCGCTGGTCGTCAAGGAGGCACTGGCCCGCGCCGGCGTGGACGGCAAGGACGTGGGCCATGTGGTGTTCGGCCATGTCGTCAACACCGAGCCGCGCGACATGTACCTGTCGCGCGTGGCGGCCATCAACGGCGGCTGCGCCAAGGAAACGCCGGCCATGAACGTCAACCGCCTGTGCGGCTCGGGCCTGCAGGCCATCGTCAGCGCCAGCCAGTCCATCCTGCTGGGCGACTGCGACATCGCCATCGGCGGCGGCGCCGAGAACATGAGCCGCGCACCCTACGCATCGCAGGCCACGCGCTTTGGCGCGCGCATGGGCGACACCAAGATGGTGGACATGATGGTCGGCGCCCTGCACGACCCCTTCCACACCATCCACATGGGCGTGACGGCCGAGAACGTGGCCGCCGAACATGGCATCAGCCGCGAGGCCCAGGACGCCCTGGCGCTGGAGAGCCACCGCCGCGCCGAGGTCGCCTGGGCCGAGGGCCGCTTCAAGGACCAGATCGTCCCGGTGATGCTCAAGAGCCGCAAGGGCGATGTGGCCTTCGACAAGGATGAGCATTTCCGCCCCGGCGCCAAGCTGGAGGACTTCCAGAAGATGAAGGCGGTGTTCCTTAAGGAGAACGGCACCGTCACCGCAGGCAACGCAAGCGGCATCAACGACGCTGCCGCCGCCGTGCTGCTGATGGAGGCCGGCACCGCCAAGGCACGTGGCCTCAAGCCCCTGGCGCGCCTGGTGGGCTACGCGCACGCCGGCGTGGAGCCCAAGACCATGGGCATTGGCCCGGTGCCGGCCACGCAGATCCTGCTGAAAAAGTTGGGCATGACGATCGACCAGATCGACGTGATCGAAGCCAACGAGGCCTTTGCCGCCCAGGCCTGCGCCGTCACCAAGGGCTTGGGCGCCGACCCGGCCAAGGTCAACCCCAATGGCTCGGGCATCTCGCTGGGCCACCCCATCGGCGCCACGGGCGCGCTGATCACCGTCAAGGCGCTGTATGAGCTGCAGCGCATCCAGGGCCGCTACGCGCTGGTGACGATGTGCATCGGCGGCGGCCAGGGCATCGCCGCGATCTTCGAGCGCATGTGATCGCACCCGCTCGGTTGCTGCTATTTTTTTAGCTGCCCGCGCCCGCTGGACAAGCGCCAGCGGGCGTTTTTTCTTGGGTCATGTGGCGCGACAACGCGCGCCCTGGCATCCTCGGCGCGCAGGAGGGGGACTCGCCCCTCGCGGCGCCACATGGAACCGGTCAGGCTCAGCGTCGCCTGGACCGTTGCAGCCAACCCGCGCCCGCCAGCCCCAGGCTGAGCAGAGCCAGGGCTTCCAGACCGAGCGTCGGCACCGGCACCACCGGCGCCGGGGCTGCGGACGGGCGCACCACCAACTGCTCGGCATAATGCGACGCACCGGGCATGCCCGCCCACGGCCCGGTTGGCTGCCCCAGACCATTGTCCCAATCGCAGTGCCGGATACTGGTGGAGAAGTACGGTGTCGCGCAAGCCGCCGGCCCGGTCAGGTTGGCGTTGGTGGCCTGGAAGGTCGCGCCACTGACCGGGTCGGCCCCACCCAGGGGAACGTTGCCACCCGGCTTCATGAACTCGGTCGCCAGCGGCGCGCCAGCCAATTCGGCAGCCGTCGGCAGCCGCCAGCCCTGGGTGGACTGGTAGGCAAGATC
>MKTG01000093.1:0-362 GCA_001897615.1 Burkholderiales bacterium 68-10 | reverse complement strand
GCCACTGCCAGCCGGCAAGGGATAAGCCCAGGCCCAGTCCAGCCCGCCCTTGGTGATGTAGGCACTGGCGGGGACCGGTGAATCAAAGTAAGCGGCCGAAGCGCCCACGCCGCCACAGGCCAATCCCAGCGACACCAGGACACGGCCCATGCGGCGGGCCAACAAAGAATTCTTCATATCCACTCTCCTGACTGAAAAGACAAGCCTGAATGAACCTGCGACCCGGCGGCGCGCTGATCGCTACCATAAAAATACGGGAACCCAGCAAACTCCCCTCCGGATCAGGTCAATTTTCATGCAAAGAGATTGAATGCGCGACCAAAATCACACGGCAAGCTGAGGTGCCCATCGAATTTCGTCTT
>MKTG01000092.1:136945-137090 GCA_001897615.1 Burkholderiales bacterium 68-10 | reverse complement strand
GCAGGCGGCTCAGGGGGTGCCCTACAACAACACGATGTCGTACTGATCCGGCCCGATGCTGCTTTCGGCCTGCAGCGAGATCGGCTTGCCGATGAAGTCCGGCAGGCCCGCCAGGTGCTGGCTTTCCTCGTCCAGCAGCATGTCG
>MKTG01000092.1:135001-136771 GCA_001897615.1 Burkholderiales bacterium 68-10 | reverse complement strand
TTGCGTGTCATCTCCACCAGCCCCAGCGCCGAGAAGCCGCCCACCTGCGTCTTCACCCGGTCGCGCGCCAGCTGCTTGCGCAGCTCGGCCAGCACGGCCTGCTGGTGCTCGGCCTGCACCATGTCGATGAAGTCGATGATGATGATGCCGCCCAGGTTGCGCAGCCGCAGCTGGCGCGCGATGGCCAGGGCCGCTTCCAGGTTGGTCTTGAACACCGTGTCGTCGAAGTTGCGCGCGCCGACGAAGCCGCCGGTGTTGACGTCGATGGTGGTCAGCGCCTCGGTCTGGTCGACGATCAGGTAGCCGCCGGACTTCAAATCCACCCGTCGGCCCAGCGCCTTGGTGATTTCCTCATCGACGTTGAACAGATCAAAAATCGGGCGCTCGCCCCTGTAGTGCGACAGGCGCGCCGCGGCGGCGGGCATGAACTCCTGGCCGAAGGCCAGCAGGGCGTCGAACTGCTCGCGCGAATCGATGCGGATCGACTGCGTGGCCTCGCCCGCCAGATCACGCAGCACGCGCTGCAGCAGGTTCAGGTCTTCGTGCAACAGGCTGGCCGGCGGCTGGCGCGTGGCGGCTTCGCGGATGCGCGACCAGGCCTTGCGCAGGTAGGCGATGTCCTCGGACAGTTCGGCGTCGGTGGCGTCCTCGGCGTTGGTGCGCAGGATGAAGCCGCCGCTGCGGGCGCCCTGGGCCGCCTCGGTCGCCAGCGCCTGCACCCGCCCGCGCAGCTCGTCGCGCAGCGCGGCGGGGATCTTCTGCGACACGCCCACGTGGTCGTCCTGCGGCAGGAACACCAGCATGCGCCCCGCCAGACTGATCTGCGTCGACAGCCGCGCGCCCTTGCTGCCGATCGGGTCCTTGATGACCTGCACCATCAGCGTCTGGCCCTCGAACACCTGCTTTTCGATGGGTTTGGGCGGCGCGCCGGTGCGGTTGGCCGGCAGGCCGTCGCCATTGACGGGCTTCTGCCACAGGTCGGCCACGTGCAGGAAGGCCGCGCGCTCCAGCCCGATGTCGATGAAGGCCGACTGCATGCCCGGCAGCACGCGCGCCACCTTGCCCAGGTAGATGTTGCCGACCAGGCCGCGCTCCAGCGCACGCTCGACGTGCAACTCCTGCACCGCGCCGCTTTCGACCACCGCCACCCGGGTTTCCTGGGGCGACCAGTTGATGAGAATATCTTGCTGCATTTTGTATAGCTGCCGGCGCTGGTTACAAGCGCGCCAGACGCAGTATCTGATGTGTTTCGAACAAGGGCAGCCCCATGATGCCGCTGTAGCTGCCGCTGATGTGGGCCACGAAGGCCGCGGCCCGCCCCTGGATGGCGTAGCCGCCGGCCTTGCCCTGCCATTCGCCGCTGGCGACGTAAGCGGCGATGTCGGCCTCGTCCAGCGGCGCAAAGCGCACGCGCGAGTCGCTGACCGCCTCGTGGCGCCGCTCACCCGCCTGCAGCGCCACCGCGGTGATCACGCGGTGCGTGGCCCCCGCCAGCTGGCGCAGCATGGCCGCCGCCTCGTGGGCGTCGGCCGGTTTGCCCAGGATGCGGCGGCCCTGCGCCACGGTGGTGTCGGCGCACAGCACCGGCGCCGGTGGCAGCCCCTGCTCGCGCAGGCGGCGCACGGCCGCGTCCAGCTTCAGCCGCGTGACGCGCCGCACATAGGCGGCCGGCGCCTCGCCAGGGTGCACCGCCTCCAGCGCCTCGGCCGCCGCGTGGTCGTCGGGCAGCAGCAGGCGATGCGCGATGCCGAGCTGGTCGAGCAGCTGGCG
>MKTG01000092.1:111202-134946 GCA_001897615.1 Burkholderiales bacterium 68-10 | reverse complement strand
GTTGGGCGTTGGGCGTTGGGCGTTGGGCGTTGGGCGTTGGGCGTTGGGCGTTGGGCGTTGGGCGTTGGGCGTTGGGCGTTGGGCGTTGGGCGGCTGACAGGTTGAAGCGGCGGTCAAAGGTTCCGGTATTCACGCTGAACGCCCAACGCCCAACGCTAAACCTCTTCAGTCATTCCCGATGGTACGGGTGTCCCGCATTCACCGACCACGCCCGGTACAGCTGCTCGGCCAGCAGCACGCGCACCATGGCGTGCGGCAGGGTCAGGTCGGACAGGCGGATGCGCTCGTGGGCCGCCTGGCGCAGCGCCGGGTCCAGTCCGTCCGGGCCGCCGATGAGCAGGGCCACGTCGCCGCCCTGCCCCTGCCACTGGCGCAGCCGGGCCGCCAGCGCCACGGTGCTCAGCGCACTGCCGCGTTCGTCCAGCACCACCACGTGGGCGCCCCTGGGCGTCGCCGCCTCGATGCGCTGGCGCTCGGCCGCCATCAGCTGCTCGGGGGTGCGGCCGCCGGCGCGCGGCTCGGTCTTGATGGCCTTCAGCTCCAGCCGCAGTTCGGGCGGAAAGCGCTTGGCGTAGTCGTCCCAGGCCGTCTGCGCCCAGCCCGGCACGCGCTGGCCGACGGCGATGACGATGAGCTTCATGGCGCCTCAACACCCCCGGCTGAGTGCCTGGGACACAGCGTTCAGACCGGCTTCTTGCGCAAAGCGGCCTTCTTGGCGGTGGTCGGGCGCTTGGCGGCGGCCGTTGCGCCGGTCGGGCGGGCAGCGGCCTTGCCCGGCGCCCGGGCTGAGGCGGACGTCTTGGCCGGTGCCTTCTTCGCCGTAGCCTTCTTGGCAGGCGCCTTGTTCGCCGGCGTTTCGGTGGCCGGCGCGGTGGCCTTGGCCTTCTTGGCGGGGGCTTTGCTTGCCGGCGTCTTGGCGGCTGCCGATGGCTTGGCGGCGGCGGCGGCGGCGGTCTTCTTCGCGACGGGCGGGCTGGCCGCGGTCTTCCTGGCGGCAGGCGCGGCGTCCGACGCTCTGCGCACCACCGGCGCGGCGCTCTTCAGGCGCACGGGCTTTTCACCCCAGATCTCTTCCAGCTTGTAGTACTGGCGGATGGCCGGCTGCATGACATGGGCCACCGCCGGGCCGCAGTCGACGATGATCCATTCGGCGTTGTCCTCGCCCTCCATGCGCGGCTTGGCAAAGCCGGCTTCGCGCACCTTGTCGCGCACGCTGGCGGCCAGGGCCTTGGTCTGGCGGTTGGAGCTGCCGGTGGCGACGATCACGCGCTCGAACAGCGGCGACAGGTGTTCGGTGTTGAACACGCGGATGTCCTGGGCCTTGATGTCTTCCAGGCCATCGACGATGGCGCGCTGGAGTTTCAGCAGGTCTTTCTTGGCGGCGGTTTCGCTCATCAGGCAGGGCTTTGGTAGAGGTGGTGGGTGGCAATATACCCCGCGACCGGGGCGGGAACCAAGTGGCCGACCGGCTGGCCCGCCGCGACCAGGCCGCGCACGGCGGTGGCGCTGTGCGGCATGGCGGGCAGTCGCAGGGCTTGCACGCGGGCCGCGTCGACGGCCATGCCGGGCAGCGGGTTGTTAGGATCAAAAATGGCGCTAGCGCCCGATGGATCAGCGCGAACAGCTATCAAAACAGTAGCCAATCGAAGGATGTCGGCGGCCCGCCGCCAGCGGTGAAACGCGGCCGCCTGGTCGGCCCCGATGACCAGAAACAGCTGCGCAGCCGGTTCTTCGGCGTGCAGCTCGGCCAGGGTGTCGATGGTGTAGGTGGCGCCATCACGCCGCAGTTCGCGGTCGTCGACCCGCACCCGGGGCAGATCGGCAAACGCCAGCCGGCACATGGCCAGGCGGTCGGCCCCGGGGCTGAGCGGGCGCGACTTGTGCCAGGCGTCGCCCGTGGGCAGCACGTGCAGGCGATCGAGCGCCAGTTGGTCGATGGCGGCGCGCGCCAGCGCCAGGTGCGCGTCGTGCGGCGGGTCAAAGGCGCCGCCGAACAGGCCGATGCGAAGGGGCTGGAGCATTCAATCAAAAACCGAACGCAGAGGGCGCAGAGGATTCGCGGAGGGCGCAGAAGAGGTCTTTGAGCAAGAAGGTTTTTTCTGCGTCTTCTGCGTCATCTTTGCGTCCTGTGCGTTCTCGCTTCAAGGTTCACACCCACGCCCGCGGCACCAGATAGTGCTCGGTCAGCCGCGCCTCGGGCGATCCGGGCTCGGGCTGGTGCTGGTAGGCCCAGCGCACCAGCGGCGGCATGGACAGCAAAATCGATTCGGTGCGACCGCCCGACTGCAGGCCGAAGTGCGTGCCGCGGTCCCACACCAGGTTGAATTCGACGTAGCGCCCGCGCCGGTAGAGCTGGTGCTGGCGCTCGCGCTCGCCCCAGGGCATGGCCAGGCGCCGCTGCACGATGGGCAGGTAGGCCTGCAGGAAGGCATCGCCCACGGCGCGCGTGAGTGCAAGGCCGTGCTCGGCGCCGCCTTCGGCAAAGTCGTCGTAGAAGATGCCGCCGATGCCGCGCGGCTCGCCGCGATGCCGGTTGACGAAGTAGTCGTCGCACCAGGCCTTGAAGCGCGGGTACTTGTCGTCGCCAAAGGCCGCCAGCGCGTCGCGGCAGGTGCGGTGGAAATGCTGGCAGTCCTCATCGAAGCCGTAGTACGGCGTCAGGTCCATGCCGCCGCCGAACCAGCGCACCGGCTCGGCGCCGGGGTGCCCGGCCGAGATCATGCGCACGTTCATGTGCACCGTCGGCACGTAGGGATTGAGCGGATGGAAGACGAGCGACACGCCCATGGCCTCGAACGGCGCGCCGGCCAGCTCGGGCCGGTGCTGCGTGGCCGAGGGCGGCAGGCGGGGGCCGCGCACGTGCGAAAACCCCACGCCGGCGCGCTCGAACACCGCGCCGCCTTCCAGGATCTTGGTGGTGCCTTCGCCCTGCAGCGGCTCGCCCGGGCCCTTGCGCCAGTCGTCGCGCAGAAAGCGCGCCTGGCCGTCGGCCGCCTCGATGGCCTCGGTGATGCGCGCTTGCAGGCCGCTCAGGTAGTCGCGCACCTGCGTGTTGAAGTCAGTCATGGGATGGGCTGGATCTGAGGGCTCGAAACCCGATGTCGCGCCGGTACTGCACGCCTTCGAAGTGGATGCCGCGCGCCACGTCGTAGGCGCGCGCCTGCGCCTGCCTGACCGAGTCGGCCAGCGCGGTGACGCACAGCACCCGCCCGCCGGCGGTGCGCACCTGCTCGCCGTCGGCCACCGTGCCGGCGTGGAACACCATGGCGTCTTCCTGCGGCGGCGGCAGGCCGGTGATCAGATCGCCCTTGCGCGGCGCCTGCGGGTAACCGCCAGCGGCCAGCACCACGCCCAGCGCCACCCTGCGGTCCCATTGCAGCTCCACCTCATCGAGCTTGCCAGCGGTGGCGGCCAGCAGCACCTCGAGCAGGTCGGACTTCAGGCGCATCAAGATGGGCTGCGTCTCGGGATCGCCCATGCGGGTGTTGAACTCCAGCGTCTTGGGCCGCCCTTGGGCGTCGATCATCAGGCCGGCGTACAGAAAGCCGGTGAAGGGCACGCCGTCGCGGTCCATGCCGCGGATGGTGGGCCAGATGACCTCGCGCATGGCGCGCGCATGCACGTCGGCCGTGACCACCGGCGCGGGCGAATACGCGCCCATGCCGCCGGTGTTGGGGCCCTCATCGCCGTCCTTCAGCCGCTTGTGGTCCTGGCTGCTGGCCAGCGCGACGACGTGCTTGCCGTCGGACAGGACGATGAAGCTGGCCTCTTCGCCCTGCAAGAATTCTTCGATCACGACGCGCGCGCCACCCTCGTTGTGCGCCACCCCCAGGGCATTGCTGCCCAGCATGTCGTCGATGGCGGCGTGCGCTTCGGCCACGGTTTGCGCCACCACCACGCCCTTGCCGGCCGCCAGGCCGTCGGCCTTGACGACGATGGGCGCGCCCAGCTTGTCGACGTAGGCGCGCGCGGCCGCGGCGTCGGTGAAGGTCTGGTAGGCCGCGGTGGGGATGCCGTGGCGCTGCATGAAGTCCTTGCTGAAGGCCTTGGAGCTTTCCAGCTGCGCCGCCGCCTTCGTCGGGCCGAAGATGCGCAGGCCGTGGGCGCGGAAGTCGTCCACCACGCCGGCGGCCAGCGGCTGCTCGGGACCGACCACGGTGAGCGCGATCTTCTCGGCCAGCGCCCAGTCGCGCAGCGCCGCGACGTCGGTCAGGGGCACGTTGCGCAGACTGGCATCACGCGCCGTGCCGCCGTTGCCCGGCGCCACGAAGACCTGCTGCACCCGGGGCGACTGCGCCAGCTTCCAGGCCAGGGCGTGCTCGCGGCCGCCGGAGCCGATGACGAGGATTTTCATGGAATAACTTCAAAAACAATAGCTGCTGGCGCTGTCAGGACACCGGCAATGGCTGATTCTTCTTAGAATCAGGCGGGCAGTCCGCGCTGTGGTAGCCGGCCGACAACGAGACCGAGCCGCTTTGGATGCACCAGGACACCTCGCCACCGCCGCAACCCGCCAGCACAGCGGCCAGCAGCAGCGCGGCGGCCAGCGCGCGGGACATTCAGGCCAGCTCCAGGCTGGCGTTGTGGTAGACCGCCTGCACGTCGTCCAGGTCTTCCAGCACGTCCAGCAGCTTCTGCATCCTGGCGGCGTCGTCGCCCGCCAGATCGATGCTGTTGTCGGCGCGCAGGGTGACCTCGGCCATCTCGGGCGTCAGGCCGGCGGCTTCCAGGGCCTGCTTGACGGCCTCGAAGGCGCCCGGGTCGCACAGCACCTCGATGGCGCCCTCGTCGTCGGTCAGGACGTCGTCGGCACCGGCCTCCAGGGCGACTTCCATCACCTGGTCCTCGCTGGTGCCGGGGGCGAGGAAGAACTGCCCGACGTGGCGAAACTGGAACGCCACCGAGCCCTCGGTACCCAGGTTGCCCCCGTATTTGCTGAAGGCATGGCGCACCTCGGCCACGGTGCGCACGCGGTTGTCGGTCATGGTATCGACGATGATGGCGGCGCCGCCGATGCCGTAGCCCTCGTAGCGGATTTCCTCGTAGCTCACGCCCTCCAGGTTGCCGGTGGCCTTGTCGATGTTGCGCTTGACGGTGTCGGCCGGCATGTTGGCGGCCTTGGCTTTTTCGATGGCCAGGCGCAGGCGCGGGTTGGCCGCCGGGTCACCGCCGCCGGTGCGCGCGGCGACCATGATCTCGCGCACCACGCGCGTCCAGATGCGCTGGCGTTTTTCGTCCTGGCGCCCCTTGCGGTGTTGAATGTTTGCCCATTTGCTGTGGCCGGCCATGACGAGAAAACCCTCTTGAAAGTCGCTTGATAATGTGACGATTTTACGTTTCACGGACCTTGACCCATGGCCGACCCCATTCTGCTTGCCCAGCACGGTGACATTCAGTGCGCCATCCTGCCCGGCCTGGCCAACCGCCACGGCCTGATCACCGGCGCCACCGGCACCGGCAAGACGGTGACGCTGCAAAAGCTGGCCGAGTCGTTTTCGGCCATCGGTGTGCCGGTGTTCATGGCCGACGTCAAGGGCGACCTGACCGGCATCAGCCAAAGCGGCAGCATCGGCGGCAAGATGGCCGACATCCTGAAGGAGCGCGGCCTGCCGCTGCCCGAGCCCACCGCCTGCCCGGTCACGCTGTGGGACGTTTTCGGCCAGCAGGGCCATCCGGTGCGCGCCACCATCAGCGACATGGGGCCGCTGCTGCTGGGCCGCATGCTGGATCTGAACGACACGCAGGCCGGCGTGCTGAACCTGGTGTTCAAGATCGCCGACGACAACGGCCTGCTGCTGCTGGACCTGAAGGACCTGCGCGCCATGCTCACCCACGTGGGCGAGAACGCCAAGGACTTCACCACCCAGTACGGCAACGTCAGCACCGCCAGCGTCGGCGCCATCCAGCGCGGCCTGCTGCAGCTGGAAAGCCAGGGCGGCAACCAGTTCTTCGGCGAACCGATGCTGAACCTGGAGGACATGATGCAGACCGTCGGCGGCAAGGGGGTCATCAACATCCTGTCGGCCGACAAGCTGATGCAGGCGCCGCGCCTGTACGCCACCTTCCTGCTGTGGATGCTGAGCGACCTGTACGAGCGCCTGCCCGAGATCGGCGATCCCGAAAAACCCAAGTTCGTGTTCTTCTTCGACGAGGCGCACCTGCTGTTCAACGACGCGCCCAAGGTGCTGCTGGAGCGCATCGAGCTGGTGGTGCGGCTGGTGCGCTCCAAGGGCGTGGGGGTGTACTTCGTCACGCAGAACCCGATCGACGTGCCCGATACCGTGCTGGCGCAGCTGGGCAACCGGGTGCAACACGCGCTGCGCGCCTTCACGCCGCGCGACCAGAAGGCCGTCAAGGCCACCGCCACCACCATGCGCGCCAACCCCGGGCTGGACATTGAAAAAGCCATCACCGAGCTGGCCACCGGCGAGGCGCTGGTCAGCCTGCTGGACGCCAAGGGCCGCCCGGGCGTGACCGAGCGCGTGTACGTCATCCCGCCGGGCAGCCAGATCGGCCCCATCACCGACGTCCAGCGCGCCGCCCTGATCAAGGGCTCGCTGGTGGCCGGCACCTACGAGCAGGCGGTGGACCGCGAATCGGCCTACGAGCTGCTGACCCAGCGCAACGCCCAGGCCGCGCCGGGCAAGCCGGGGGCCCCCGGCGCCGCCGCGCCGGCCGACGGTGGCGGCCTGCTGGGCGACGTCGGCTCGGTGGTCAAGGAGGCGCTGTTCGGCCGCACCGGCCCGCGCGGCGGCCAGTACGACGGCCTGGTGCAGAACGTGGTCAAGGGCGAAATGCGCCGCATGGGCCGCGAACTGATCCGCGGCGCCCTGGGCAGCCTGCTGGGCGGCAAGCGGCGCTGAGCATCAAACAGGGCTGTAGCGCTTTGCACGCGTGCGCCAGCAGCTCTTTTTTCAATAGCAAACCACCATGTCCGCCCAAGTCCACCACATCACCCACCCGCTGGTGCAGCACAAGCTGACCCTGATGCGCAACAAGGACGCCAGCAGCACCACCTTCCGCACCCTGCTGGGCGAGCTGGCCATGCTGATGGCCTATGAGGTCACGCGCGACACGCCGACGCAGCAGGTCGAAATCGAAACCCCACTGGAAAAGATGGCGAGCCCGATGGTCGACGGCAAGAAGCTGGTATTTGCCAGCATCCTGCGCGCCGGCAACGGCATGCTCGATGGCCTGCTGCGGGTGGTGCCCAACGCCCGCGTCGGCACCGTGGGCCTGTACCGCGACCCCAAGACTCTGCAGGCGGTGGAGTACTACTTCAAGATGCCGGCCGATATGGCCGAACGCGATGTCATCGCCGTCGATCCGATGCTGGCCACCGGCCATTCGGCCGTCGCCGCCATCGATCGCATCAAGGCCACCCATCCGCGCTCCATCAAGTTCCTGTGCCTGCTGGCGGCGCCCGAGGGCATCCGCACGCTGCAGGCCGCCCACCCGGACGTGCCGATCTACACCGCCGCCATCGACCGCGAGCTGAACGAGCACGGCTACATCCTGCCGGGGCTGGGGGATGCGGGAGATCGCATCTTCGGCACGAAGTGACTCCCCCCCTGAGGCGCCTGCGGCGCCACGTGCTCGCCGCCAGAGGCAGCGGCTCTTCGATCCGTCCAGACCTGCGCAGGCAGGTCTGGGGCCGCAAACCACAGCCCCCAGAGGGGGACGCCGCCGTGGGCATGACTGAAACTCTGTTTTTGATAGCTCCTGGCGCTTTCCTGTCAAGCGCTGGAGGCCGATTTCTGGCTCTACTCGCGAATGATGGCGAGGTACTCGATCAGTGCCGCGCCGCGACACGCCGCACGAGAAAAATGAACAGCCATGCGCAGAGGACGCAAAGAAAGCCGATGGATCTTCTTGCTTTCTGCGTTCTCTGCGAAATCTCTGCGTCCTCTGCGTTCGGAGGTTGGCGGTTTCCAGTAAACCACCCTTCAAAGCCTTGTCTTGCAGGCCATCTCCATCATTCGCGAGGAGAGCCCGATTTCTTTAGCGATCTGCGCCTGGAAACTGCATCACCTGCCGCACCGCTCGATACAACGCGTCGGAGCCATGGCGCGGGTTCTGGGGGTCGAACGCAAAGGGGTTGGCCAGCGGTTGCGAGCGCGTGCCGCCGGGCGGCGGCGGGTGCAGGAAGAAGGAGAAGGTTTCGGCGCCGTGCGCGCGGTGTTGCTCCAGCACGCGGCGCAGTTCGGGGCCGTCCATGCCGCGCAGCGGATGGAATTCGGTCACGCTATAGCCACTCTGACGCGAGCGCGCCAGCCAGTCGAAAAAGGACGGGTCATAGCCCGCCTCGCCGTACAGGTTGATGCCCAGGCGCACCTGGCCGAAGGGCTTGAGCGAGGCCTCGGACGCAAAGCGCGTGCCGTCCCAGCCGGCTTTTTCGGCCGGGTAGATCTGCTGCGTGCGGCGCGGCACGTCGGCCAGGCAGGTGCCGGCCAGCAGGCGGTCGAAGTGCGACAGGTAGTCCACCACCTGCTGGCCGCGAAAAGCGTGCCACAGCGGCACCAGCGGGTTGTAGAACACGGCCCGCCCGTCGGCCGGCGCGTCAATGTAGGAGCGCACGGCGGCGCCCGGGGCCGTCATGGGCGGCAGCGCCTGGCGCAGCGGCACGGGCGCCGGCGTGCTCTGCGCGCGGTCCATCACGGCGATGTGACGCGTGCCCAGTTGGCGCAGCGTGCCGCCCTGGCCTTCCAGCGCGATGTCCAGGCGGTGCACGCCGGGGGCGAGGTCGGCAAAGCGCAGGTCGTGGCGCCAGCCGACGCGGTCGGTGCCCAGCTGTGGCAGCGCCTGGCCCACGTCCTGCCGCACGAAATGCGCCGGCACGCGGGCCACCGGCAGGCCGTCCAGGTACACGCGCACCCAGGGCGTGGCGCCGGCCGGCAGCGCCGCGTCGTGCGCCCAGCCGCTGATGGCCAGCGTGCCGGCGGCGGCATCGTCGATGTGCTGCCAGAAGTGCTCCAGCCGTTGGCGCCGGATGTCGCGCGAGGGGGGTTCGACGGCGTCGAAGCTGGCGAAGTCCGAGCCCAGATAGGCATTGAGCGCCGCCACGCTGCCCAGGCGCTGGCGCAGGAAGGCCTGAAAACCGCGGCGCGACGCCTCGGAATAGTCGGTCAGCACATAGGGCCGGTCGTGGCCCATGCCGGCTTCGAAGTCGGGGTACAGGTGGTGCACCTCGCCCAGCAGGTTGATGCCGACGATGCGCTGGCGCGCCGCCGCCGGCAGCGCGCACAGGCCCTGCGCCAGGGCGCCGATGGCCTGCTCGCGCCGCTGGGTGATGGCGTTGTCGGTGCGGGCGATGCCCCATGGGTACAGCGGCCAGCCCATGAATTGGTCCACCGGCAGCGGGCCCTGCGGCGTGTGCGCCAGGTTGGCGGCGTCGCGCGCCAGCACCGGCTCGATCGGCGCCTGCTCGGAGAAATGGGTGGAAAACAGGTACAGCACCACCGGCCGGTCCACGCCCTGCACCGTGTTGGCGATGCGCTGCACCGCCTGCGCGTCAACCGCCCAGTCCTCGCCTCGCGGCTGGAACAGGTTGAGCAGCGGCACCACCAGGGTGTAGCCGAGCTCGAAATGCCCGTCGGCGCTGCGGCGCGGGCCCAGCCCGGCCAGCGTGGCCTCGATGCGCTGCGCGGCCGAGCCCCGCGGGCCGGTGCAGGCGGGCTCCAGCGGCGCCTGTGCCGGCGCCATGTCCAGGCAGTCGGCCAGCTCGCCGATGGCCGGCGCCAGCAGCAACGGGTGCTGGCCGCCCTGCCACAGCCAGGCCGACAGGCCCAGCAGCGCGGCCAGCAGGCCGGCGGCCAGCGCGACACCCACCGCGTCCACGCCGCGCCCGGGGCGCGCGCTCATCGGTCCCACCGGGACAGGCCCGCGGCGCTGCGGGGGCGGTCACCCTGACGGGCAAGCGTGATCGGGTTGCTCATGACTATCAAATATATAGCTGCTGGCGCTCGCTCCGTGGGCGCCAGGGCCTGATTCAGCCTTGTATCGCGCGCGTCAGGCCTTCACCAGGTCGCGGAAGGTCTGGCGGAACTTGGCCACCTTGGGGCCGGCCGTGGCCACGCAGTAGGCCTGGGTGGGGTTGCGCTCGAAGAAGTCCTGGTGGTAGTCCTCGGCGGGGAAGTAATGCGCCAGCGGCGCCACCTCGGTGACGATGGCGCCGTCGTGCAGGCCGTCCTGGCACATCTCGCGGATCAAGTCGTGCGCCTGGCTGGCCTGCTCGGGCGTGCTGAAGTACACGCCGCTGCGGTACTGGGTGCCCACGTCGTGGCCCTGGCGGTTGAGCTGAGTCGGGTCGTGCACCAGGAAGAAAATCTCCAGGATCTGGCGGGTGCTGATCTGCGCCGGGTCATACACCAGCTTGACCACCTCGGCGCAGCCGGTGGCGCCGGTGCACACCTGCTCGTAGGTGGGCGCGGTGGCCTGGCCGTTGCTGTAGCCGCTTTCCACGTCCAGCACGCCGCGCACCTGCTTGAACACCGCCTCGGTGCACCAGAAGCAGCCGCCGGCCAGCACGATGGTTTCGCTTGAGTTCATGTCGGATGTTCCTTTGACGCGATGCTACTGCGGCGGCGCCAGCAGCGCCTCGATCGCGCGCCATTGCCCCGGCGTCACCGGCGTGATCGACAGCCGGTTGCCACGCCGCAACACCGCCATGTCGGCCAGTTCGGGCACGGCGCGCAGCTCGGCCAGGCCCAGCAGGCGGGTCTTGCGCAGCGCCTGCACGTCCACCAGCAGCCAGCGCGGCGCCTCGGGCCGGGCGGCGGCGTCGAAATACGGCGACGCCGGGTCGAACTGCGTCGGATCGGCGTGGGCGGCGGACGCCACGCGCGCGATGCCGGCGATGCCCGGCTCGGCGCAGCTGGAGTGGTAGAACAGCACGCCGTCGCCCACCCGCATGGCGTCGCGCATGAAGTTGCGCGCCTGGTAGTTGCGCACCCCGGTCCAGGGCACGGTCTGACCGGGCGCGGCCAGCGCGTCGTCGATCGAGCATTCGTCGGGCTCGGACTTCATCAGCCAGCAAGGGCGCATCGTCATGGCGTCGATTGTGCCGTCGACAATGCGGGCCATGACCGAATCCACCCACCCCTTCGCCGCTCTCACCCCCGACTTCGTCATGGACGCGCTGGCCGCCCTGGGGCTGATGGGCGACGGGCGGCTGATGACGCTCAACTCCTACGAGAACCGCGTCTACCTGGCGCACCTGGAGCCGGGCACGCCGCTGGCCGACGCGCAGCCGGCGGTGGTGCTGAAGTTCTACCGGCCGCGGCGCTGGAGCCGCGCGCAGATCGAGGAAGAGCACGCCTTCGCGCTGGAGCTGGCCGCCGCCGAGGTGCCGGTGGTGGCGCCGCTGCTCATCGGCGGGCGCACGCTGCACGCGCACGGCGGTTTTCTGTTCAGCGTCACGCCGCGCCGCGGCGGGCGCGCGCCCGAGCTGGACGACGGCGACACGCTGGAATGGATCGGCCGCTTTCTGGCGCGCCTGCACACCGTGGGCGCGCGCCGGCCGTTCGCGCACCGCCCGGCGGTGGACGTGCACGGCTACGCCATCGAGCCGCGTCAATGGCTGCTGGCGCACGGCGCGCTGCCGCTGGAGGCCGAACGCGCCTGGGCCGACGCCAGCCAGGATGCTATCGACTCCATAGCTGCTTGCGCTCAATGGACGGGCGCCAGGGCCGGAATCGATCCTGATCCCGCAGGCCTGGCCACGCTGCGCCTGCACGCCGACTGCCATGTGGGCAACATCCTGTGGACGCCGGCCGACCGGCCCGGCGGCGGCCCGCACTTCGTCGACCTGGACGACTGCCGCGGCGGCCCGGCGGTGCAGGACCTTTGGATGCTGCTGGCTGGCGAGCGCGCCGAGTGCCAGCGCCAGTTGGGCGCCCTGCTGGACGGCTACGAGCAGGTGCGCGACTTCGACCGCCGCGAGCTGGCGCTGATCGAGCCGCTGCGCACGCTGCGGCTGATCCACCACAGCGCCTGGATCGCCCGCCGCTGGGACGATCCGGCGTTTCCGGCCGCCTTCACCGGCTTCGGCACGCCCGACTACTGGCGCGGCCAGACGCAGCTGCTGCGCGAGCAGATCGATGCCATGGCCGCGCCACCGCTGGTGGCCTGAGTCGCATCGACGCCGCAAGCCACGGCGCGCTTGACGCGGCAAATCCGGCTGCGCCACAATACTGACCCTTCAGTCAGTAAATGAACTCCCCCGAAACCCCCACCTGCGCGCCGCCCCGGCGTGCGCGCCGCAAGCAGGCGCGCCCGGGCGAGCTGCTCGACGCCGCGCTGTCGCTGTTCGTCGAAAAGGGGTTCGCCGCCACGCGGGTCGAGGAAGTCGCCGCCCGCGCCGGCGTGTCCAAGGGCACGCTGTTCCTGTACTTTCCCAGCAAGCAAGCGCTGTTCAAGGCGGTGGTGCATGAAAACGCCGGCCGCCACCTGCGCGAGGCGCTGGGCGAAGTCGCCGGCTACACCGGCTCCAGCGCCGAGCTGCTGCGCGAGTTCCTGCGCCGCTGGTGGACCCAGTACGGCAGCACCCCGGCCGCCGGCCTGTGCAAGCTGATCATGGGCGAGGCGGCCAACTTTCCCGACCTGGCGCGCGACTACCAGGAGCAGGTGGTGCAGCCCAGCCACGAGCTGCTGCGCCGCGTGCTGCAGCGCGGCATCGATCGCGGCGAGTTCCGCCCGGTGGATGTGGCGCTCACCGTGCCGCTGATCATCGCCCCCCTGCTGCAACTGGTGCTGTGGCAGCAATGGCCGGCCGACTGCATGCCGGCGCCCCCCATCGATCCCCAGGCCCTGCTGGCGCAGCACACCGACATGCTGCTGCACGGCCTGCGCCCCGAAGCCGCACGACCATGACCTCCTCCTTCTCCCGCGGGCTCGTCCGGGCCCTGATGTTGCTGGCCGTGCTGGCCGCCGTGCTGCTGGGCTGGCGCGGCTACCAGGCACGGCAGGCCAAGGCCCCGACCCCGGCGGCCGCCGCCCGAGAGCCGGTGATCGAGCTGGCGCCGTCCGACCTGGCACAGGCGCGCCAGGTGGCGCTGGGCACCGGCGTGCCGATCACCGGCACGCTCAAGGCCGTGCATTCGGCGCTGGTCAAGGCGCGCGTGCCCGGCGAGCTGCAGGGCCTGACGGTGCGCGAGGGCGACGCGGTGAAAGCCGGCCAGGTCATTGCCCGCGTCGAGCCGACCGAATACAGCGAGCGCCTGCGCCAGGCCCAGCAGCAGGCCGACGCCGCGCGCGCGCAGGTCGACATCGCCCAGCGCCAGTACGACAACAACGCCGCCCTGGTGAACCAGGGTTTCATCTCGCGCACCGCGCTGGACAATTCGCTGGCCAGCCTGGATTCGGCCCGCGCCAACCACCGCGCCGCGCAGGCGGGGGTCGAGGTGGTGCGCAAGTCGCTGGCCGACACCGTGCTGCGCGCGCCCATCGGCGGCCAGATCGCGCAGCGGCTGGTGCAGCCGGGCGAGCGCGTGGCGCCCGACGCGCGCATCGTCGAGATCGTCGATCCGGCCCAGCTGGAGCTGGAAGCCGCCCTGAGCCCGGCCGATTCGATGGCGGTGCGCGTGGGCCAGAGCGCCCGCCTGGACATCGAGGGCGTGGCCGAGCCGGTGAGCGCGCGCGTGGCGCGCATCAACCCCAGCGCCCAGCCGGGCAGCCGCAGCGTGCTGGTGTATCTGAGCGTGACGCCGCAGCCCGGCCTGCGCCAGGGCCTGTTCGCCCAGGGGCAGCTGGCCACCGGCGAGCAGCAGGCGCTGGCCGTGCCGCTGAACGCCGTGCGCACCGACAAGCCGGCGCCCTATGTGCAGGTGGTGGCGGGCGAGCGCATCGCCCACCGGCCGGTGGACCTGGGCGCGCGCGGCAGCGTGGACGGCGAGCCCTGGGTGGCGGTGCGGGGCATCGACGACGGCGTCACCGTGCTGCGCGGCAGCGCCGGCGTGCTGCGCGAGGGCACGGCCACCCGGCCGGCCGCCGCGCCGGCCGCCACCGCCAGCGCCACCGCGAACGCCGGGCGCCCATGATGCGCCCCGCCCGTCTGGCCTCGCCATCCGTGCCCGCCGTGCCCGCCACGGCCGCCGTGGCGCGCCAGGCCGGCGCGCCGGATGCTTCCATATTGATAGCTGTTTGCGCACGTCCAGAAAGCGCTGACGGCCATTTTTTCACTCATCCTTCAGCCCGACGGGCCTGACGCCCGCGCCCCGCCATGTGGTTCACCAAGGTCAGCCTGAACAACCCGGTCTTCGCCGCCATGGTGATGCTGGCCTTCGTCGTGCTGGGTCTGTTTTCGCTGCAGCGGCTGCAGGTCGACCAGTTCCCCAACGTGGACTTTCCGGTGGTGGTCATCTCCACCGAATACCCGGGCGCGGCGCCCACCATCGTCGAGAGCGAGGTCACCAAGAAGGTCGAGGAAGCCGTCAACTCGGTGGCCGGCATCAACGCCCTGTACTCGCGCAGCTACGAGAACCTGTCGGTGGTGATCGTCGAGTTCCAGCTGCACATCCAGGGCCGCAAGGCGGCCGAGGACGTGCGCGAGAAGATCGGCCAGGTGCGCCCGCTGCTGCGCGACGAGGTGAAGGAGCCGCGCGTGCTGCGCTTCGACCCGGCCAGCCGCGCCATCTGGTCGGTGGCGGTGCTGCCGCAGGCGGCCGACGGCCGCGCGGCGCCCTCGCCCATCGAGCTGACCAACTGGGCCGACCAGGTGCTGAAAAAGCGCCTGGAGAACGTGCGCGGCGTCGGCGCCGTCCAGCTGGTGGGTGGGGCCAAGCGCGAGATCCACATCCAGCTGCGCCCGCCGGCCCTGGAAGCCCTGGGGGTGACGCCCGATCAGGTGCTGGCCGCCGTGCGCGGCGACAACCAGGACCAGCCGCTGGGCGCGCTGCGCACCGCGGCGCAGGAGCTGACCGTGCAGCTGGCAGGGCGGGTGGAGCGCCCAGAGGACTTCGCCCGCCTCGTCGTGGCCCGGCGTGGTGGCGCGCCAGTGCACCTGGGGCAGGTGGCTGACGTGCGCGACGGCGCGCAGGAGCAGGAATCGCTGGCCCTGCACAACGGCCAGCGCACCCTGCTGCTGAACGTGCAGAAGGCGCAGGACGAGAACACCATCGGCGTGGTCGACGGGCTGTACCGGGCGGTGGCCGAGATGCAGTCCGAGCTGCCCCCCGGCATTCGGCTGGAGCCGGTGGTCGACCAGTCGCGCCCGATCCGCGTGGCGGTGCAGAACGTGCGCCAGACGCTGCTCGAAGGCGCGGTGCTGACGGTGCTGATCGTGTTCCTGTTCCTCAACTCCTGGCGCAGCACGGTGATCACCGGGCTGACGCTGCCGATCTCCATCATCGGCACCTTCTTCTTCATGCAGGTGCTGGGCTTCACCGTCAACATGATCACGCTGATGGCGCTGTCGCTGTGCGTGGGCCTGCTGATCGACGACGCCATCGTGGTGCGCGAGAACATCGTGCGCCACGCCCAGATGGGCAAGCGCTCGTACGACGCCGCCATGGACGGCACGCAGGAAATCGGCCTGGCGGTGCTGGCCACCACGCTGTCCATCGTGGCGGTGTTCCTGCCGATCGGCTTCATGCAGGGCATCATCGGCAAGTTCTTCCACGAGTTCGGCCTCACCATCGTGGCGGCGGTGATGATCTCGATGTTCGTCAGCTTCACGCTCGACCCGATGCTGTCCTCGGTCTGGCACGACCCCAGCATCCACGCCCACGGCCAGCGCGCCGGCCCGCCGGTCACGCTGTACGAGCGCACCATCGGCCGCGTCACCGGCTGGTTCGACCACGCCAGCGACCGCCTGGCCGACGGCTACCAGCGCCTGCTGGGCTGGTCGCTGGCGCACAAGCCGCTCACCCTGCTGATCGCCGCCGCCATCTTCGGGCTGAGCGTCGCCATGGTGCGGCTGCTGGGCACCGAGTTCGTGCCCAAGGCCGATTTCTCCGAGACCAACGTCGCCTTCTACACGCCGCAGGGCTCGTCGCTGGAGGCCACCGAGGCCAAGGCGCGCCAGGTCGACGCCATCCTGCGCGGCTACCCCGAGGTGCGCTACACCGTCGCCACCCTCAACTCGGGCAACGCGCTGGGCAAGACCAACGCCAGCCTGTATATCCGCCTGGTCGACCGGCACGAGCGCGCGCGCAACGCCGACGACCTGGCGGCCGACTTCCGCCAGCGCCTGCGCGCCGTGCCCGGCATCACGGTGACGCAGGCCGGCCTGCTGGAGCCGGTGGGCGGGCAAAAGCAGATCGAGTTCTCGCTGCAGGGGCCCGACCAGGCCGAGCTGGAGCGCCTGGCGCGCCCGCTGATGGAGCAGCTGCGCGACATCCCGGGCCTGGTCGACCTGGACTCCAGCAGCAAGCCCGACAAGCCCACCGTCGAGGTGACGGTCAAGCGCGAGGCGGCGTCCGAACTGGGGCTGTCCACGGCGCAGATCGCCGCGCCGCTGCGCACCCTGATCGCCGGCACCACGGTGGGCAACTGGCGCGCCCCGGACGACCAGACCTACGACGTCATCGTGCGCCTGGCCGCCGACGCCCGCACCGCGCCGCAGGACCTGGAACGCCTGCCGCTGACGGCCGGCGTCAACGCCGACGGCACGCCGCGCATCGTGCGCCTGAACCAGGTGGCCAGCCTGAGCGAGGCCACCGGCACCAACCAGATCAACCGCCGCGCCATGCTGCGCGAAATCCAGATCACCGCCAACACGCATGGCCGCGCCACCGGCGAGGTGTCGGGCGACATCCGCGCGGCGCTGGCGCGGATGGCCTTCCCGCCCGGCTACAGCTACTCGTTCGGCGGCGCCACCAAGAACATGGAGGAGTCCTTCACCTACGCGCTGCAGGCGCTGGCCATGGCCATCATCTTCATCTACATGATCCTGGCCAGCCAGTTCAAGAGCTTCGTGCAGCCGCTGGCGCTGATGACCTCCCTGCCGCTGACCCTGATCGGCGTGGTGCTGGCCCTGCTGATGTTCGGCTCGGCCATGTCGATGTTCTCCATCATCGGCATCGTCATGCTGATGGGCCTGGTGACCAAGAACGCCATCCTGCTGGTGGACTTCGCCATCCGCGCGCGCGAGGGCCGCGTCAGCGAAGGCGGCGTGACCGAGGCCCTGCCGCGCGAGCAGGCGCTGCTGGCGGCCGCCCGGGTGCGGCTGCGCCCGATCCTGATGACCACGCTGGCCATGGTGTTCGGCATGGTGCCGCTGGCCTTCGCCGTGTCCGAGGGCTCCGAGCAGCGCGCGCCCATGGGCCAGGCGGTGATCGGCGGCGTCATCACCTCCTCGCTGCTGACGCTGGTGGTGGTGCCGGTGGTGTACTGCTACCTGGACGACCTGGCCTGCTGGCTCAAGCGCCGCTTTCACCGCGCGCCGCCCGACCTGCCACCAGGCTGACCGATAATTCATGGTTTACCCGACCTCTTGCCTGGAGCCTTTGAGATGAACGTCGAACAAGCCCGCTTCAACATGATCGAGCAGCAGATCCGTCCCTGGGACGTGCTGGATGCCCACGTGCTGGACCTGCTGGCGGCCGTGCGGCGCGAAGACTTCGTGCCGCCGGCGCACCGCGCGCTGGCGTTCGCCGACCTGGAAATTCCGCTCAAGCCCGGCGAACAGGCCGTGGCCGCCGGCCAGGTCATGCTGGCGCCGCGCGTGGAAGCGCGCATGCTGCAGGACCTGCAGGTGGCCAAGCACGAGAAGGTGCTGGAGATCGGCACCGGCTCGGGCTTCATGGCGGCGCTGCTGGGCCACCGGGCGCAGCGCGTGCTCAGCCTGGAAATCGACGACGAGCTGGCCCGCACGGCGCACGCCAACCTGCAGCGCGCCGGCGTGCTGAACGTCGAGGTGCGCACGGCCGACGGCGCCCGCACCGACCTGTCGGCGCACGGCCCGTTCGACGTCATCGTGCTGTCCGGCTCGGTGGCCGAGCTGCCCGACGCGCTGCTGGCGCTGCTCAAGCCCGGCGGCCGGCTGATGGCCATCGTCGGCGACGAGCCGGTGATGCGCGCCACCCTGGTGCAACGCACCGAGGCCGGCCTGGCCAGCAGCCAGCCCTGGGACACCATCGCACCGCGCCTGCTGAACTTTCCCGAGCCGTTGCGCTTCCGTTTTTGAAGCGCCTGGCGCCGGTCAGACAAGCGCTGCACGATGATTGAACAGGTATCCCCACGCGATCTGACCAGCTGGCTGCAAGCCGCTGGCGGCGCCGGCCGGCCGCTGCTGCTGGACGTGCGCGAACCGCGGGAATGGCAGCTGGTGAGCGTGCAGTCCGACGCCGCCGAGCTGCTGCAGATGGCCATGCACACCGTCCCGCCGCGCCTGCACGAGCTCGACCCCCAGCGCCCCGTCGCCGTGCTGTGCCACCACGGCGGGCGCAGCATGCAGGTGGCCATGTTCCTGGCCCGGCATGGCTTTGCCCGCGTGGCCAATGTCGCCGGCGGCATCGACGCCTGGGCGCTGCAACTCGACCCCACCCTGCCCCGCTACTGAAGGAATGCCGATGCCGCTGCCGTTTCGCCGCCCCCAGGCCTGCCTGGCCATGCTGCTGCTCTGGGGTGCCGCGACGGCGCAGGCGCAGTCGCTGCGGCAACTGTACGAAGCCGCGCTCGGCTACGACGCCACCTACCAGTCCGCCCTGGCCAGCGCGCGGGCCAGCCAGGCGCGCGCCGACCAGGCCCGCGCCGGCCTGCTGCCGCAAGTGGGCATGCAGGCCGGTGCCCAGCACAACTGGAGCGAAACCAGCGTGCTGGGCGGCAGCAGCAGCCGCGCCTTCAACACGCTGAACGCCGCCTTGGTCGGCTCGCAGCCCTTGTACCGGCCGGCCAACCGCATCGCCCTGAATCAGGGCCAGCGCGCCGCCGAGGCCGCGCAGATCAACCTGGCCGGCGCCGAGCAGGACCTGATCGTGCGGCTGGCCCAGGCCTATTTCGACGTGCTGGCGGCGCAGGACACGCTGGCCTCGGTGCGGGCCCTGAAGGCGGCCGTGAACGAGCAGCTGCAGGCGGCGCGGCGCAACTTCGAGGTTGGCACCACCACCATCACCGACACGCGCGAGGCGCAGGCGCGCTTCGATCTGGCGACGGCGCAGGAGATCGCCACCGAAAACGATCTGCGCGTCAAAAAGCTCGCGCTCGACCAGCTGGTGGGCCGCAGCGGTGTCGAGCCGCGCCCGCTGGCGCAGCCGATCACGCTGCCGCCGCTGCAACCGGGCGAGGTTGCCGCCTGGGTCGAGCAGGCGACCGAACAGCACCCGGGCGTGCGGCAGGCCCGCGCGGCGCTGGACATCGCTCGGCTGGAGACCGACAAGGCCCGCGCCGGCCACCGGCCCACGCTGGACCTGCAGGCCAGCGTCGGTCAGACCCGCTACCCCGACGGCAACCCCAGCCTGTCGGCCGCGCCGCGCGCCAGCGCGCGCACCACCAACGCCAGCGTCGGCGTGGTGCTGAACTGGCCGCTGTTCGCCGGCTTCGCGGTGGAAAACCGCATCCGCGAAACCCTGTCGCTGGAAGACAAGGCCCAGGCCGACCTGGACAACGTGCAGCGCGCGGTGTCACAGGCCACGCGCGCGGCCTTCTTCGGTGTGCAGTCGGGCCTGGGCCAGGTCAAGGCACTGCAGGCGGCCGAGGCCTCCAGCCTGACGGCGCTGCAGGCCAATCAGCTGGGCTACCAGGTTGGCGTGCGCATCAACATCGACGTGCTGAACGCGCAAAGCCAGCTCTACCAGACCCAGCGCGATCTGGCGCGCGCGCGCTACGAGGTGCTGCTGGGCGGGCTGCGCCTGAAGCAGGCCGCCGGCGCCTTGTCCGACGCCGACCTGACCCCGATCAACCAGATGCTGGTGCCGTGAGCGCGCTAGCGCCGGCAAACTTGCTCAAAACAGACCTTGGCGCTTGCCTGGCAAGCGCCAGCAGCTCCTGATTCAATAGCAAACTTCAGTCAACCGACCGGGTCGGCGCCTGCGCGCGCGCCTCGGGCTTGGCCTCCAGCGCCGCCTCCAGCCACAGCGCCGCCACGAAGCGCTTGTTGAACGCCAGCCACAGCAGGATCGGCGCCACCGGCGTCAGCATCAGGAAGCCGAACTGGTAGCCATAGGCCACGGCGTTCTGCGCCAGCGGCGACCACTTCAGGTAGGCCGCGCCATAGGTGCCGGACATCAGCACCACGTCGCGCAGCCACTGAAAGCTGATGCCCCAGGCCTGGGCCGGGATCAGCAGCAAGCTGCCGATCAGGCCCTTGAGCCACCAGCGCTCGGTGCGCGAGGCCAGCAGCATGGCCCACAGCAGCACCAGGCCGTAGCCATAGGTGGGGTAACTGGCCTCGGGCGCCAGTTCGCCCAGCACGTCGCCCTGGGCGCCCGGCATGCGCACCTGCACCAGGGTGTGCAGCACGGCGTTGACGCCCTCCTGTGCCCAGCCGTCGACCCAGGCAAACATCATCTTCATCACCGTGCCGGCCAGCCAGATGGAAGGCATGGCCAGCCAGCGCGCCGCCCAGTACCAGAGCGGCAGCAGCAAGGCCAGCCACAGGATGGACAGCAGCAGAAACCGGCCGATCAGGGTATTGCGCATGTCCCGGCTCCCGTCACGGCGCCGCCGCGGCCCCAGGGCCGGCCGGCTGCGGATCGCGCTTGGCGACGTAGCGCATCCACAGCAGCCACACCACCAGCACGTCCAGCATGATGAGCGCCTGCCACATGTACAGGTGCGCGAACTCGAACACCTTGAAGTTCCACTGCCCGAGAAAGAACAGGCTGACGATGCGCAGCAGGTTGACCGCCTGCACCGCGATGAAGCCCAGGCCGATGCCCCAGGCCTTCATCTTCCAGCTCGATGGGAAGGCCAGCATGGCCGCCACCAGCACGATGGTGGCCTCCACGCCGTTGCAGCCGGCCTCGATCGACACGCCAAAGCCCGTCTTGGCGCTTTGCAGCACGCGGTCATACGAGATCACCGACGGGTCGATGAGGTGGACGATGGCGGCACTGGCCTTGGCCAGCCAGCCGGTCCAGGGATGCACCACCGCCGTCTGCACCGGATTGAGCATCTCGATGCCGAACAGCACCGCCTGCACGGTCAAGAAAATCAGAAAGAAACGTTTCACGGCCTGACTTGAACCTCTGGAAACCTCGGTCAACGCCCGACGTCGTCTTGCGCGAGCCCCATGTCGCAGTGTAGCGGCATGTATCGGCCTTGCCACAGCCGGCGGTACCCGCGCTGCCAGGGCAAGCCAGGGCCACGCGATGGCATGATGGCGTCGTGCTGTCAACGACTTTTGGATATCACGCCAGCGAGGATCGCGTCTGGCTCGCGTGCCCCGCCTGGCCGCAGCGCCTGTGGCTGACGCGGCGCATCGTGCGGCAGATCCTGGGCGAGGTGGTGCGGCAGATCGAGGCCGGGCCGGCCGCCGACGGCGACGCCGCCCCACTGCCGGCGGCCGAGCACGAGGCCTCGCTCAACCAGCGCCAGCCCGGCGAACCCGCCCGGGCGCTGCAAACCGGACGCGAGGCGGTTGATGCGCGCGCACTGGCCGACGCCGTGTTGTGCACGCGCTTTGCGCTGCTGCGCGGCGCCAGCCACATCGACCTGGTCTTTGTCACCACGGCGGGCGAGCGGCGGCTGCACCTGAGCCGCATCGGCCTGCACCGCTGGGTGCATGGCCTGCACATGGTGCTCAGCCACGCGCAATGGCAGGACTGGGCGCCGTCGCCCGACTGGCTGACCCGCAGCTACCTGCCGCCCGCCCTGCAGCGGTTGCTGCAAGGCCACGCGCCGCAAGCGGGGCCGGGCGCCGACAACCCGCGTGCCCCCCAGCGCGGGCCCGACGCCTGACGGCAAGCCCCGTCAACGCCCCAGGCGCGGCGCGGACCTGGCGGCCAGCCGATAATCGGCCCTGCACCCTGAGCGCCCGCCGCCCCGCCGAGCGAGTGCCAATCCATCCATTTCTCCAAGTGTTCAAGGCCTCCGAGGCACGACTGGCGTGCGCCGGCAGCTATTAATTCGAGAGTTATTCAATGGCCCAATACGTCTTTTCCATGAACCGCGTCGGCAAGATCGTGCCGCCCAAGCGGCATATCCTGAAGGACATCTCGCTGTCGTTCTTCCCCGGCGCCAAGATCGGCGTGCTGGGCCTGAACGGCTCCGGCAAGTCGACGCTGCTGAAAATCATGGCCGGCATCGACAAGGACATCGAGGGCGAGGCCATCCCCATGCCTGGCCTGGACATCGGCTACCTGCCGCAGGAGCCGCAGCTCAACCCCGAGCACACCGTGCGCCAGGAGGTCGAGCTGGCGCTGGGCGAGGTCAACCGGGCGCGCGAGCGGCTGGAGGAGATCTACGCCGCCTACGCCGAGCCCGACGCCGACTTCGACGCCCTGAGCGAGGAGCAGGGCAAGCTGGAGGCGGTGATCGCCGCCGCCGGCACCGACAGCGAGCACCAGCTGGAGATCGCCGCCGACGCGCTGCGCCTGCCGCCCTGGGACGCCGTGATCGGCCAGCTCTCGGGCGGCGAGAAGCGCCGCGTGGCGCTGTGCAAGCTGCTACTGTCCAAGCCCGACATGCTGCTGCTGGACGAGCCCACCAACCACCTGGACGCCGAGAGCGTGGAGTGGCTGGAGATCTTCCTCAAGCGCTTTTCCGGCACCGTGGTCGCGATCACGCACGACCGCTACTTCCTGGACAACGCCGCCGAGTGGATTCTGGAGCTGGACCGCGGCCACGGCATCCCCTACAAGGGCAACTACAGCAGCTGGCTCGAGCAAAAAGAGGCGCGCCTGGAGCAGGAAAAGAAAAGCGAGGACGCGCGCACCAAGGCCATGAAGAAGGAGCTGGAGTGGGCGCGCCAGAACCCCAAGGGCCGCCAGGCCAAGAGCAAGGCGCGGCTGGCGCGCTTTGAAGAGCTGAGCGACTACGAATACCAGAAACGCAACGAGACGCAGGAAATCTTCATCCCCGTGGCCGAGCGCCTTGGCACCGAAGTGATCGAGTTCAAGGGCGTCAGTAAAAGCTTCGGCGATCGCCTGCTGATCGACAACCTCAGCTTCAAGGTACCCGCGGGCGCCATCGTCGGCATCATCGGCCCCAATGGCGCGGGCAAGTCGACGCTGTTCAAGCTGGTGGCCGGCATCGAACAGCCGGACGCGGGCGAGGTGAGCATCGGCAAGACCGTGCAGATGGCCTTCGTCGACCAGAGCCGCGAGGCGCTGGCCGATGACAAGACGGTGTGGGAAGACATCTCCGGTGGGCTGGACCTGATCACCGTCGGCAAGTTCCAGATGCCCAGCCGGGCCTACTGCGGGCGCTTCAACTTCAACGGCCAGGACCAGCAGAAAAAGGTGGGCCTGCTGTCGGGCGGCGAGCGCGGCCGCCTGCACCTGGCCAAGACGCTGATGCAGGGCGGCAACGTGCTGCTGCTGGACGAGCCCAGCAACGACCTGGACGTCGAAACCCTGCGCGCGCTGGAAGACGCGCTGCTGGAGTTTGCCGGCAGCGTGATGGTGATCAGCCACGACCGCTGGTTCCTGGACCGCATCTGCACCCACATCCTGGCCGCCGAGGGCGACAGCCAGTGGGTGTTCTTCGACGGCAACTACCAGGAATACGAGGCCGACAAGGTGCGGCGCCTGGGCGAGGACGGCGCGCGCCCGCATCGGGTGCGCTACAAGGCACTGAAGTAAGCCGTCATGCCCAGACCGCGGTGATCCGATGAGCCACGACTCCATCCTGGTGGTCACCGGCTT
>MKTG01000092.1:95260-111134 GCA_001897615.1 Burkholderiales bacterium 68-10 | reverse complement strand
TCTTCGGGATCGACCCGCCGCCTGCGCAGCTTGCCGCCCGTTTTGACCAGTTGGTCCGGATCACTGACGATGCCACGCCTTTCGACGCCTCGAAAAACGGGTACTTTCTGGCCTACTCGGGCCTCAAAGCCAGGCTGCGCGAGGTTTTTCCCGGGTATGCCGGCTACTGCTGGATCGACGCCGATTGCTGGTTTCAGGGCGACGAATCGCTGCCGCGCATCCTGGCCGGCTTACCGGGGTTCGACATCTGCATTCACCCCGAGTTCGATGTCCACTACCTCAACTACCCCACCCCGAGCGCTCGCACGCTGCGCATCTACCGGTCCAACGAAGGCCCGAACCTGGCCGCCATGCCGCTGGACATGCCCATGCTCAACTCCGGGGTCTTCGCCATGCGCGCCGACTCGCGCGTCTGGGCGCTGTGGGACGCCGAACTGGCGCGGCTGCGCGAACGCCGCCAACGCGGCGAAGCGGTGTACTTCTCCGACCAGATCCCGCTGCACAAAGTCATCTATCTGAAGCGGGTGCGGATCTACCCCCTGCGGGCCGTGGACAACTGGCAGACCTATGCCTGCCTGCCGTTCATCGACCGCCAGACCCGGAGCCTGCGTGTGCCGACGCCACCGCACGAAAAGATCGGCCTGATGCACCTGGCCGGCGCCAGCAAGCACCAGACCTTCCAGATCGACGGACAGTCGATGACGCTGCGCTACCGCGACATGGTTCGGCTCCTCGCCGCGTGAAGGCTCGCCAGCGCGGTCGCCGGCCGACCCATGCCAGGTCAGCCGCGGCCGCACCGAAACTGCGCCTGGCCGGCAGCCACCGGCCACCGCCGCCAGACCCCCCGGATTTCCAGATGCAATCGGGAAAATCCGTTGAGCAGAGAGCGCTACAAGCTATATTACTTGTAGCAATCGATCAGGCCATTCAGGATTTGTTCTTCATCGGGCAGGTGTTCATGCCCAGCAGCTTGTAGGCCGGGCAAGCACCCACCAGACCGGTGAGCAGCGGCACCACGCCGATCCAGCCCCACCAGCCCACGCTGCCCGTGGCCGCCAGGCCGACCAGCACCAGGCCGACGACGATGCGAAGAATGCGGTCGATACCACCAACGTTTTTCATGACAAGCTCCTTGTTGCTGTGTTGAATGATCCGGGCAATCAGCCCACTGTGCCAGAACGGCGCAGGCCCGTCAGCAGCGGCCAGCCAAAGGCCACGCCGGCAACACCCCAAGCGGCGGCGATGCCCAGCAGGTTGGCCCAGTCGACCCAGTATTTCATCTCGCCCAGGGCAGACTTGTTCCACACCGGGGTGACGGCGAAGATGACGATGGCCACCAGCAGGCCCAGCACGATGGCCCCCGGCAGGCTGGCGCGCCAGTCGGCACCCCGCCGCCCCCAGGCACGCCCCATCAGCAGCAGCCACAGCACGGCCAGCGCCAGCAGCCAGGGCCAGATCGACAGGGCGAGTTCGTAGACGATGTTCAGCATCAGCCAGATTTCGTACATGTCTTGTCTCCTTGTGGTTTACACGCGACCCTTGAGCACGGCGATGTAGGCCGGCTTGAGCAGGCGGTACTTCATGAACCAGGCCATGAAGCTTTCCTGCAGCGGTTCGATCATCGGCAACGAGGGCGTCAGCTTGCCGTCGTAGTCGAACTCGATCAGCATGGCCGAGCCCTCGCGCACGATCATCGGACACGAGGTGTAGCCGTCGAAGATCTGGTCGGCCGGCTGCCCGTCAATCACGCGCACCAGGTTGTGCGCCACCAGCGGCGCGCTCTTCTTGACCGTGGCCGCGGTCTTGCCGCGCGGCGTGCCGTTGATGTCGCCGACGCCGAAGACGTTGGGATAGCGCTTGTGCTGCAGCGTGTCCTTGCTGACTTCCAGCCAGCCGCCAGCGGCCATCGGGCCTTCCTTGGCCGCCAGATCGCTCTTCTTGACCGCGTCGGGCGCGCGCATGGGGGGCACGAGGTGCAGGAAGTCATAGGCCACCTCGTTGCGCTCGCCCTCCGGCGTGGTGAAGACGGCCTTGCGCCCGCCCAGGTCCACGGCCACCAGCTTGCTCAGGTAGTGCATCTGGATGCCCGTCGCCTTCCAGCGCGCCAGCACGTTGTCGTTGACCGACTTGACGCCGAACACGGTGTCGTCCGGCAGGCCGCTGAAAAAGTCCACCTTGGACTTGTCCAGCGTGCCGGCCTGGCGCAGGCGATCGGCCAGCATGAAGGTCATCTTCAGCGGCGCGCCGGCGCACTTCAACGGGCCGGCCGGCAGTGTCATCACGGCCTGGCCACCCTTGGCGCGGAAGGCATCCATGGCCTGCCAGGTGGCCAGGGCCGCCTCCGGACTGGCGTAGACGCTGCCCAGGCCGTTCTGCCCGATGGCCGCGACGTCCATGCCCTGGATCTGATCGTAGCCCAGCTGCAGGCCGGTGGCCACCACCAGGAAGTCGTAGCCAATCTTGCGCCCGCCCGTGGTGGTCAGGCTGTTGCTGGCCGGATCGAACTCGGCCACCATCTCCTGCACCCACTCCACCCCGTCGGGCAGGAACTCGGCGTTGCGGTTCCTGACCTTCTCGATCGGCCAGATGCCCGTGGCCACCAGGGTGTAGCCGGGCTGGTAGTTGTGCTCCTGCTTGGCGTCCACGATGGTGATCCTGGCGCCCGGCACCAGCTTGCGCAGCCGGCTGGCCACGGCAATGCCGCCCAGTCCGCTGCCGGCAATCACGATGTGGGCCTTGCTGGCCGAGGTCTGCGCCTGCACGGCCGGCGCGGCCTGCAGCGCGCTGACGGCCAGCGGCGCGGCACCCAGCGTGCGCAGCAGCTCGCGCCGCGAAGGGCGCTGATCGGGTCGGTGAGTCATGGCTTGCCTCCTTTCGATGGAATGACAATCAACTGCCTGGCTTGCGCAACAGGCGCGCGTGCATGGGGCGTTTGAAGTGGGCGCCCCCCGGACCCACATGCGGCTCGAACAGCGCGCGCACACGTTGGCGCAGCGCGTCGTCGAGCTGGCGCTCGGCATAGGTGACGTCGAGCATGCGACGCTCGAAGTCGGCGAAGTCGGCGTACTGCACTGGCACTTCAAAGCGCAGCTCGGCCGCCGGCTCCCACTGCCCCGCGGCCAGCGCGCGGTCCAGCGCTGCCTGCGCCGCTGCGCGCACCTGGCCTTCGTCGTTGAACAGGCGCGTGATCTGGTTCAGCTCGCCCGCGTACACCGGCTCCGACACGTACAGGTGGCCGCCCGGGCGCAGCACGCGATGCACCTCGCGCAGCGCCTGGTCCATCAGCGGCAGCGGCACGTGGTGCAGCGACTTGAGCATCAGCGCCAAGTCGAACCGCGCTTGCGGCAGCGGAATGGCTTCGGCGCCGGCAGCGATGAACGTCAGGCGCTCGGCCGGGGCAGCCAGGTTCTTGGCGTGCTGGATGGCGTCGACCTCCAGCCCGGTCACTCGCGCGTCGGGGTAGCGCGCCAGCAGATCGCGCGCCAGCCGCGCGCCGCCGCAGCCCAGCTCGATGACGTGCTGGTCGGCCAGTGGCAGCAGTTCGGCCAGGATGGCCAGTTCGTCGCGTTCGATCCGAGGGCCCATGTCCATGACGGTTCCCTTCACCGATAGAGCGCCAGATAGCGCCGCTCGAAGCCGCGCTTGGCCCAGTGCATCAGCCGCGTCGGCGGCAGCACGATCTGGCGGCGCTCGTTGCGGAACACCAGCGTGCCCTCGTCGATGGCGTCGATGATGCACACCAGCTCAACCTTGAAACCGTGCGCACCCGGCCGGCCCGCCAGTTCGGCCAGCAGGTTGCGCGCCGCTGCCCCGGCCTGCAGGTCGGCCATGTGGGCCTGCTTGGGCATCCAGTCGGGCCCGGGAAAGCTGCCGCTGTCGCCCACCACGTACACCCGCTCCAGGCCCGGCACGTGGCAGCCCGCATCGGCGGCGATCAGGCCGCCCGGCGAGCGCGGCAGGCTGGACTGCTCCAGCCATGCCGGGCCGGTCAGGCCGGGCATGAAGAGGATCAGGTCGGCCGCGAACTCGCCGCCCTCGGTCACCACCTTGTCGGCCTCGAAACGCACCATCTTGTGACCCAGGTGGGTCTCGATGCCGCGCTGGCCCATCATGGCCAGCAGGCGCGCCACGGTCTTGCTGCCCAGGCGGGCGCCCGGCTGGGTGGACGGGTTGAAGAACACCAGCTTGAAGCGGTCGCGCCGGCCTTCGCGCCGCAGTTGCCGGTCGATGCCGAACAGGAACTCGAACATCGGCCCGCCGCGCACCGCGCTGGGTTCGTTGGGGTTGGCACCAAAGCCCACCGCGATGGTGCCGCCGCTCATCTCGCGCAGCCGGTCGCGAATGCGCTCGGCGGCGGCCATGCCTTCACAGGGCGTGATGGCGTGCTCGATGCCAGGCAGCTTGCGGATGAAACGCCCGCCGCTGGCGATCACCAGCGCGTCATTGGCCACCTCGCCGGCGCTGGTGTGCACCACCCGGCCATCGGCCGACAGGCCGGTGACGCTGGCCGCAAGGTGGCGCACGTTCATGCGCGCGAAGAAGCTGTCCAGCGGCACCACCAGATCGGCGCGCGTGCGCAGGCCGCTGGGGATCCAGATGATCCCGGGCAGGTAGTGCAACTCGGCGCGCGGTGCCACCAGGGTGATCGGCGCCGTGCAGCCGTGCTGGCGCAGCAGGCGCACGGTGGACAGGGCGCCGAAGCCGGCGCCCAGCACGACGATCTGGCGCTCTGTCGTGGCGTTCATCGCGCGGCCTCCGGCCCCGCCTCGGATGCCAGCAGGGCGTTGACCTGCGCCAGCAGCGCCTCGTCCAGGCGATCGGCCAGGGCGGCCAGCCGCAGGCGTGTCAGCACCTGGTCACTGCGCGCCTGCGCCAGGGCCAGTTCGGCGTCGGCCTGGGCGTTTTCGGCATTCAGCACGTCAAGCAGGGTGCGGTCGCCGACTTCGCGCCCCAGGCGGGTGGCGTCGGCACGCGCGCGGCTGGCGGTCAGGCCTTCCTGGAGCGCCGCCAGGCGTGCCGCCCCGGTCAGCAGGCCCTGCCAGGTGGCGCGCACTTGCTGGGCCACTTCCTCGCGCGCCAGGTCGAGCTCGGCGCGCGCCTGGTTCAGGCGCTCGGCGGCTTCGCGCTCCTGCGCTTCGCGCATGCCGCCGCTGTAGAGCGGGATGTTGAGCTGCACGCCCACCATGCCGTTCACGCTGCGGTTGCGTGCCGAGCCGAAGTCGCCGCTGCCGGCGATGCGGTCGTGGCCGGCCTGCGCCACCAGCTCCAGCGTGGCGCGGCCGGCCACGCTGTGCTGGCGCAGCTTCTGCTCGGCCACGGCGACCGCCTGCATGAGCAGGCGCAGGCGTGGGTGGTCGGCCTCGGCCGCGGCCAGCCAGGCCGGCAGATCGTCCACCGGGGCCGGCGGCTGCGCCGGCAGGCGTGCCGTGGGCTGGGCCAGGCCAGTGCTGCCGGCCAGCCGGTCGCGCTGCACGCTCAGCTCCAGCCGGGCGGCCGATTGCTGGGCCCGCACGCCGGCCAGGGCGGCGTCGGCCTCGTGGGTGTCTGTGACGGGCGAGGCACCCAGCTGGTAGCGGTCATGCGCCTCGGTGCGCGAGCGCGTCACGGCCGCGAGCTGGCGCTCCACCACGCGCACGCGCTCCTGGGCCACGGCCAGGGCGAAGTAGCGCTCGGTGGTGCGCAGCGCCAGATCGGCTTGCGCGCCCCGCCAGGCGGTGTCGCCCATGTCCGCGCCCAGTCTCATCTGGGCCTGCTGGGCTTCGCGGGCAGCGTTGATCAGCGGCTGCTGCGCCATCACGGCCACGCGCGTGGTCAGCCCGCCGGTGACCGAGGTGGCAAAGCGCGCCTCGTCGATCTGGCCCATGCCGGGCGCCGAAAAGCGCGCGCCACGCATGGCGGTTTCCTGCGCGCCCAGGCCCAGGCCGACGTTCAGGCCGACCTGGGGGCGCCACAGCGCGTCGGCCTGCTCGCGCAGCGTCTGGCTGGCGCCATGTTCGGCGCGCGCCACGGCCAGCCGCTGGTCGTGCCCGGCGGCGGCGCGCCACACGGTCAGCAGGTCCTGCGACCATGCACCCGTCGATCCGGCCAGCAGGGCACTGGCCAGAGCCAGACGCGTCAGACGCTTCATGCCGGCGCCTTTTCTCCGCCGAATTCCTCGTAGGCGGCCAGCGCCGAGGCGGCGTACATCAGGCCCGGGCCGCCGCCCATGTAGACGCACATGCCCAGCATCTCCTCGACCTCGGCGCGCGTGGCGCCCAGCTTGACCAGCGCCTTGGCGTGGTAGCCGACGCAGGGGTCACAGCGCGCGCCCACGGACAGGGCCATGGCGATCAGCTCCTTGGTCTTGGCGTCCAGGGCGCCGGCCTTGCTGGCCGACTGCGCCATGGCGTTGAAGCCCTGCATGACCTCGGGGATGTCCTTGCGCAGCTTGGCCGAATTGGCAGAGACCGCGGCGATCAGATTGGCGTAACTTTCAACCATGGATATCTCCTATCATTGACGACTCAATTGCCCCCGTTGCAACTCTCACCCGGCACACCGAGCTTGATGAGGATGTTGTTGAGCATGCACCACTTGGTGAAGCCGCTCTGCAACAGGTTGGCGCCCACGAAGGCGGTGAACCACAGCCAGTTGCTGCTGTGGAAGATCGGGCTGCCCTGCACGCCCAGGGCGAGCGAGAGCAGGATGAAGGTGCCCGCGAAGATGCGGACGACGCGCCAGGATGTCATGTCAATTGCTCCTATTTAGATAGCTGCTTGCGCAGGCTGGTTGGGCGCCAATGCCGAATTCTTTTCATGAATCCGGTGGTAGGCGACGAAATACAGGATGGGGATCACCACCAGTGTCAGCACGGTAGACACCAGGATGCCGAAGATCAGCGAGATCGCCAGCCCGTTGAAGATCGGGTCGTCCAGGATGAACAGCGCCCCGATCATGGCCGCCAGCGCCGTCAGGCCGATCGGCTGGGCGCGGATGATGGCGCTTTGCACGATGGCGCGGGCGAACGGCATGCCCTCGGCCACCTGCAGCTTGATGAAGTCCACCAGCAGGATCGAGTTGCGCACGATGATGCCGGCCAGCGCGATCATGCCGATCATGCTGGTGGCCGTGAACTGCGCGCCCAGCAGGGCGTGGCCCGGCATCACGCCGATGATGGTCAGCGGGATCGGCGCCATGATGATCAGCGGCGTCAGATACGAGCCGAAGTGCGCCACCACCAGCAGGTAGATCAGGATCAGGCCCACCGCGTAGGCCGCGCCCATGTCGCGGAAGGTCTCGTAGGTGATCTGCCATTCGCCGTCCCATTTCAGCGCGTAGCTGCGGTACGGGTCCTGCGGCTGGCGGATGAAGTATTCGTCGAGCTGGCCACCATCGGGCATCTTCAGTTGCGCCAGTGGGCCGCGCATCTGGAACATGCCGTACAGCGGGCTGTCCAGCTCGCCGGCCTTCTGGCCGGCCATGTCACCCATCACGAAGCTGACCGGCAGCAGGTCCTTGTGGAAGATCGGCTGCTCGCGCAGGCTGTCGCTCACCGTCACCAGCTCGCGGATCGGCACCAGCGCGCCGCTGGCCGAGCGCACGCCCAGTTGCAGCAGGGCGTCCAGGCTGCCGTGCAGCTCGGCCGGCAGCTGGATGTAGGCCGCCACGGCAAAGCGGCTGGCGTCGTGCAGGTAGGTGGCGGCGTCGCCGCTCAGCCCCATGCGCAGCGTGCTGGCAATGGCCTGCTGCGACACGCCCAGCTGCGCCGCCTTGCGACGATCGACCACCAGCACCGTGCGGGGCGCATCGACGATGGTGGTGTCGTCCACGTCCACCACGCCCGGCGTGGCCTCGAACACCGCGCGCACCTGCCGCACCACGGCACGGCGACCGTCGGCATCGGGGCCGTAGATCTCGGCCACGATGGGGGCCAGCACCGGCGGGCCGGGCGGCACCTCGACCACCTTGACGTTGGCGCCGTGGCGCTGGCCGATGGCGCGCAGCGCGGCGCGCTCGCGCACGGCGATGGCGTGGCTCTGGTCCTTGCGCTGCGACTTGTCGACCAGGTTGACCTGGATGTCGCCCACCTCGCCGCCCGAGCGCAGGTAGTACTGGCGCACCAGGCCGTTGAAGTTGATCGGCGCGGCGGTGCCGGCGTAGGCCTGATAGTGCGTCACCTCGGGCACGGTGGCCAGGTGGGCCCCCAGCTCGCGCAGCACGGCGGCCGTCCTTTCCACCGGCGTGCCGGCGGGCATGTCGACCACCACCTGGAACTCCGACTTGTTGTCGAACGGCAGCATCTTCAGCACCACCAGGCCCAGCACCGGCAGGGACACCGACAGCCCGATCAGGCCCGCCACCGCCAGACCCAGCAGGCCGCGATGGCGCCCGCCGCGGCGCTCATCCAGCAGCGGGCGGAAGATGCGCTCGAACAGCGGCGCCAGCCGGGTCGCCAGGCCATGGCCGGCCGCCTTCCCATGGTCAGCCTGCTGCGTGGCCTTCATCCACAGCCGCGCCAGCCACGGCGTGACGCTGAAGGCAATCGCCAACGACAACAGCATGCCCATGCTGGCGTTGATGGGGATGGGGCTCATGTAGGGCCCCATCAGGCCACTGACGAAGGCCATCGGCAGCAGCGCGGCGATCACGGTGAACGTCGCCAGGATGGTGGGGCCGCCCACCTCGTCGACGGCAGCGGGGATGATCTCGGCCAGGCTGCGTCCCGGATACAGGCCCTGGTGACGGTGGATGTTCTCGACCACCACGATGGCGTCGTCCACCAGGATGCCGATGGAGAAGATCAGCGCGAACAGCGACACCCGGTTGAGCGTGAAGCCCCAGGCCCAGGAGGCGAACAGCGTCGCGGTCAGCGTCAGGATCACCGCCACGCCGACGATCGCCGCCTCGCGCCGTCCCAGGGCAAAGAACACCAGCGCCACCACCGACAGCGTGGCGAACAGCAGCTTCTTGATCAGCGTGGTGGCCTTGTCGTTGGCCGTCGCGCCGTAGTTGCGCGTCTCGGTCACCTGCACGTCAGCCGGCAGCACCGTATTGCGCAGCTGCTCGACGCGCTGCATCACCGCATTGGCCACGTCGATGGCGTTTTGGCCCGGCTTCTTGGTGATGGCCAGGGTGACAGCCGGCTGCTCGCTCACGGTTGCCGGCGCGCCGTCCTTGCCGTGACTGACTTCACCATGCCACACGTAGCGGGTCGGCGGCGGCGCGCCATCGCGCACCTGGGCCACTTCGCGCAGATATACCGGCTTGCCGCCGCGCACCGTCACCACCAGGTCGGCCACATCCTGCGCGCTGTGCAGATAGGCGCCGGTCTCGATGGCCACCGCGCGGTTGCCCTGCAGCAGCTCGCCCACCGGCAAACCCAGGTTGGCCGAGCGCAGCGCGCCCTGCAGCTCGTGCAGGCTCACGCCGGCGGCGGCCAGGCGCTGCGGATCGGCCTCGACCATCACGGCGCGGCCCGGCCCGCCGAGGGTGTAGACCTCGCGCGTGCCCGGCACGCGCTTGAGCTCGCTCTCCAGGCTGTGCGCCACGCGCTCCAGGTCGAACGCACCGCTGTCCGCGCGCGCGCTGGACAGGGTCAGCGCGACGATGGGCACGTCGTCCACGCCCTTGGGCTTGACGATGGGCGGCAGCACCCCCAGTCCGGGCGGCAACCAGTCGGCGTTGGCACCCACCGCGTCGTACAAGCGGACCACCGCGGCCTGGCGCGGCACCCCGACCTTGAACTGCACCGTCAGCACCGCGACACCGGGGCGCGACATGCTCATCACGTGCTCGACGTCGCTCATCTGCGACAGCACATGCTCGGCCGGCGTGGCCACCATGGCCTCGACGTCGCGCGCGCTGGCGCCGGGAAACGGCACGATCACGTTGGCCATGGTGACGTCGATCTGCGGCTCCTCCTCGCGCGGCGTCACCAGCACCGCGAACAGGCCCAGCAGAAAGGCCACCAGCGCCAGCAAGGGCGTGATCTGCGCGCGCTGGAAGTAGGCGGCAATGCGCCCGGAGATGCCCAGGCGCGCCACGCCCTCGGGTTGCAGCGGCTGGCCCATCAGCGCCCCGCCGGTGCTCGTCGCACCGCCGCCTGGGGTTCGGTCACCACTTTCTCGCCCGCCGACAGGCCGGCGAGGACTTCGACCTGTTCGCCCTGCACCCGGCCCAGGCGCACCTGGCGCAACAGCGGCTGCCCCTGCTCGCCCAGCACGTACAGACCGGTCATCTCGGCCCGCTGCACCAGCGCCGTGCGCGGCACGAACACACGCTGGGGCGTGCCCTCGGCGGCCGCCGGGCCGGGTAGCCACAGGCGCGCGAACAGGCCGGGCGCCACGCCAGTCATGCCGGCAGGCAGCTCGGCGCGCAACAGCTGGGTCAGGCTGGCTGGATCGACCGTGGGCAGCAACTGGACGCGGGTCGGCGTGATCGGGCCCTTCACGCGCTCCAGCTCCACCTGCACGCCCGCCACGCCGCCGGACACCGCGGCGCTCGGCACGGCCGCCGTGACGCGCAGCGCCGCCGGGTCGTACAAGCTCAGCAACGGGCTGCCGGGCATGGCCATCGAGCCGCGCTCCACCGACACCGCCGAGACCACGCCATCGAACGGCGCCGTCACCACATGGAACGTAGTCTGCGCGCGCGCCGCACCCGCCTGGGCCTGCAGCGCATTGACCTGCGCCTGCGCGGCGCGCTGCGCCGCCTCGGCCTGCTCCAGCGCGGCCTTGGCGATGTAGTGCTTGTCGTAGAGCTGGCGCTTGCGGGCCAGCTCGGCCGCGGCCACGTCAAGCGCGGCGCGCGCGGCCGTCACCTGCGCCTGGCTGGCCGCCGCGCCCTGCTCAGCGGCGCGGGCGTCGATGCGCACCAAAGTCTGGCCGGCGCGCACGCGGTCGCCGGCCTTCACGGTCAGCTCCAGCACGGCACCCGGCACCTGGGCCGCCAGCACGGCCTGGCGCACGGCCTCCACCGTCCCTTCGTAGGCGGCCATGGCGCGCGACGCCTCGGCCTTGGCCGTCAGGTGCGGCAGCTCCTGGGCCGACAGCGGCACCGCCACCATCCACCAGCCAGCCACGGCCAGAGCCACGGCTGCGGCGCGGTGGCCACGCGTTGCAAATGGGGGTTTTCTTATCGCAGTCATTGCGATATTATTTGCGCAATCACGCAAATATGCAATGTTGCAATTACCCAACGATCCCGAAGCGCCAGTAGACTGTGGCCAGACCCCGTCCGACCTGCAGGTGGTTTTCTTGGCTTCGATGCAACAACTCCCGCCCGATGCGCTTGAGCACGTGGCGCACTACTTCCGCACGCTGTCCGAGGCGACACGTCTGCGCATCCTCAACGTGCTGGGGCATGGCGAGATGAGCGTCGGCGACATCGCCGAGCAGGTCGATTCCAGTGTGGCCAACGTGTCGCGCCACCTGGCGCAGATGGCACAGCATGGCCTGGTGGCCCGTGAAAGCCGGGGCAGCAGCGCGTATTACCGCATCGCCGATCCGGCGGTACACGAGTTGTGCGACCTGGTCTGCGGCAGCATCGCGCGCCGCTTCGAGGACGTCGCCAACACGCGCGCCGCCTTTGCGCGCACCGCGCGCAGCAAGCCGGCCAGTCGGCGCTGAACCCGGCCAGCCAGCAGGCACGCGGCCGGCCTGCCGCGTCAACGCCGGATCAACTGGCGCGAACCACCAGCGTGTCGATCTTGGTATGCGACAGCACGCTCTGGGCCACGCTGCCAAGCACCAGTCTTTCCAGCCCGCGCCGGCCGTGCGAGCCCATCACGATCAGGTCGGCGCCGACGGTCTCGGCGGCCTCGAGGATGCCGCGCCACACGGCGTGCGATTCCACCACCCGACTGCCGACCTGAACCCCCGCCTGCTGCAGGCGGGTGTTGGCGGCCTCAATGGCCGCGCCCGCCTCGGCCCGCGCCGCATTCAGGTACTGATCCTGCCCATACGCGAAGTCGGCGCCCACGCCCGTGAAGGGATAGGGATCGATCACGAAGATCGCCGTCACCGGCACGGCATAGGCGCGGGCCACACCCGCTGCCTTGTCGAGCGCCGCCATGGATGCCGTCGAACCATCGACCGGCACCAGAATGTGTTTGTACATGCTTTGCTCCTTCGTTTGAGTTGCAGGTCTGATTGGATTCTGCGGTCGCTTGACGTCGCACAGTTTGACACGTGTCAAGCGTACCGGCTCAAACCGCGTGCGGCCCCCCCAGTCCAGGGTTTCGCGCCATCAGCACCTGACAGCGCGAAACACTGCACCATCGCAGGCCCATCGGAGGGCATGTCGCCTGCACCACGGACCGATTGGCGACAATCGAGGCGTGGTTCGGTTGCCCGGCCATTGCCGCACGACATGGACGCCATCAACCTCGCACTGGTCACCCTCTCCCTGGCGCTGGCCCTGGCCTTGCGGCCCTGGCGCTTGCTGGCGGGCGGCGCGCTGCTGTCACCCTTGCTGGCATCGCTGGTGATCACGCCCTGGCTGTGGGCCCTGCCGTGGCTGCAGCGCATGCCGATCCAGCTGCAGCTGTCGGGGGCCTGCCTGATCGGACTGGCCCTGGGCTGGCCCCTGGCGGTGCCGGTGTTCTGCCTGATCGCGCTGACCGTCGGCCTGCTCGCGCCGGTCAGCTGGGCACAACAGCTCGACATGGCACTGTGGCTGGGCATCGTGCCGGCCACCCTGTCGTTCGGACTGGGCATGGCGCTGCGGCGCTGGGTGTGGAAGAACCTGTTCGTCTACATCCTCGGGCGCGCCTTTCTCGGCACGGCGCTGTGCATGTTCGTCAGCGGAGCGCTGGCGCAATGGACGGGGCACCGCCTGGCGGCCACCGTCGACCCGGATCTGGCCATGGTGGCGCGCTGGCTGATTGCCTGGGGCGACGCCTTCATGACCGGCATGATGGCGGCCATCTGCGTGGCCTTCAAACCCCACTGGCTGGCCACCTGGTCAGACCGGCTCTACGTCGCGCCACCGCGGCAGCCTTCCTGAGCCGATCGCCACTTCATGTTGAGGCGGATCAAGATCAGCCACACCCCGAACGTGGATACTCGGCGATATGCAAGTGATCCAGAGAAGGATGGAACGATGAAACTGTGGCAAGACCTGTTTGGCACCGACTACGGCCTGATGAGCATCGCAGGCATCATCTTCATGATCGGGATGGCGATCTGGTTCGTGCGCTTCTTCCTGCGCAAGATTGAGCAGTCGTCCGACGAGCAATGACCTGAAGGGCCCGTTTCAGGGCTCGCCCGGCGCGCCCGCCTCCAGCAGCAGCACGGCCTGACGCGCCAACAGCTGCAGGGTGTGCAACTGCACGGGCGAGAGCTGGCCGGCACGGTGATCGGCCACCCAGAGCACTCCCAGCGCCCTGCCGGCAGAGCCGACAAGCGGCGCGCCAGCCCAGCCGCCGACCACCGTCACCTGGTCCGGGTGCCGCATGGCCCGCCAGCACGAAACATCGTTCTCAGCCACGACGTCGGCGCCGACGCGCGCCTTGACTTGCAACACCTCGCCATCGCCCAGCACGATCGCACCCTGCGACATGCGGCAGATGCGCAGCGCGGTTTCGACCAGATAGGCATAGGCGCCGTCGCCGCGCGCCTGCAGCACGGCCAGACGGCGCAGTTCGGAAGCACTTGGCAGGCCGCGCGCCGACGACATGACGGCGTTCTCGGGTGTGCGCTCTGGGGCGGACACCGCAGACTTGGACGGATCTGGCGTGTCGATGGCAGCGTTCGTCTCCGACACCACCGCCGGTGCGCCCAGAAACCTGCTGACGAACCACCCCCACATGCCCACACCCTGAATGTAACTTTTTGTTGATTGACGCGATTATTGCGCATCCGCTGCCCACGGTCACCATTTTTTCTTCCGGGTCCTGGACTCCCCCGACTGCGACAATCGGCTTCATGGGTTTGCGCGTTCTGCGTCTGCTGGCCATCGGCCTGACCGGACTGATTGCCGCCGGTGCCATGGCGGCGCCGGGGTTTGAGCAGGTTCGCGCGGACTTCCGCTCGTCCGACACCGTGCTGCTGGACCGCAGCGGCCAGCCGATTCATCGCCTGCGCACCGATGCGCGCGTGCGTCGCGGCGAGTGGGTACGGCTGGACCACATTTCCCCCGCGCTGCGTCAGGCGCTGGTCCTGTCGGAGGACCGGCGCTTCTACGAGCACAGCGGGGTGGACTGGCGCGCCGTCTCGGCCGCGGCCTGGGGCAACCTGTGGCACACGCGCACGCGCGGCGCCTCCACCCTGACCATGCAGCTGGCCGGTCTGCTGGACGAGGACCTGCGCCTGGGCCAGGGTGGCCGCAGCCTGCGCCAGAAGATCGGCCAGGCCGTCATGGCCACGCAGATCGAGGCGCAGTGGCGCAAGGACCAGATCCTGGAGGCCTACCTCAACCTGGTTCCGTTTCGCGGCGAGCTGGTGGGCATCGACGCGCTGTCGCGCACCCTGTTTGCCAAGGCGCCGCATGGCCTGCAGGACGGCGAGGCCGCCATCACCGCTGCGCTGGTGCGCGCGCCCAACGCGCGCGCCGGGCAGCTCGCGCGGCGCGCCTGCGGCGTGCTGCGGGCCATGCGTGGCGTCAGCGTGGCAAGCGACTGCGTGGCGCTGGACATGCAGGCCGAGGTGGCGCTGGCGCGCCGTGCATTCACCCCCAGCGACGGGGTGGCCCCACACGTCGCGCGCCGCCTGCGGGCTTCGGCGCCGGCCCAGGCCAGCGCCATGCCGGACACGCTGCGCAGCACCCTCGACGGCGCACTGCAGCGCCTGGCCGTGGAGAGCCTGCAGCGCCAGATGCGCGAGCTGCGCGGCCGCAACGTCACCGACGGCGCGGTGCTGGTGCTGGACAACGCCAGTGGCGAGGTGCTGGCCTGGGTCGGCTCCACCGGCGCGCTCAGTGCCGCCGCCGAAGTCGACGGCGTGACCGCGCCGCGCCAGCCGGGCAGCACGCTCAAGCCGTTTCTGTACGCCCAGGCGATCGCCGAGCGGCGCCTGACGGCGGCGTCGCTGCTGCACGATTCGCCGGCGCAGTTACAGACCGCCAGCGGCCTGTACATCCCGCAGAACTATGACCGCCAGTTCAAGGGCTGGGTGTCGGCGCGCACCGCGCTGGCGGCCTCGCTCAACGTGCCGGCGGTGCGCACGCTGGTGATGGTCTCGCCGACGTCGTTTCACCGGCAGCTCGATGCGCTGGGTCTGCGCTTGCGCGAAGGCGGCGACTATTACGGCTACAGCCTGGCCCTGGGCAGCGCCGAGGTCTCGCTGCTGCAGCTGACCAACGCCTACCGCGCGCTGGCCAATGGCGGACGGTGGTGCGGCGTGCGACTGCAGCCGTCCAGCACCACCGCGGCCGACGACTGCCGGCCAGCACTGGATCCGGCGGCGGCCTTCATCGTCGCCGACATCCTGAGCGACCGCCAGGCGCGCGCGCGCAGCTTCGGCACCGACTCGGTGCTGGCCACCCGCTTCTGGAGCGCCGTCAAGACCGGCACCAGCAAGGACATGCGCGACAACTGGGCGGTCGGCTTCTCGCAGCGCTACACGGTGGGCGTCTGGGTCGGCAACGCCAGCGGCGCGCCGATGTGGGACGTCAGCGGCACCAGCGGCGCGGCACCGGTCTGGGCCACGCTGATGCGCCAGCTGCACGCGCGCACACCGTCGCGCGCGCCCGCGCCGCCCGGGGGGCTGGTCCGCGCCGCCGTGCGCTTTGGCGCCGGGCTGGAGGCGCCGCGCGAGGAATGGTTCATTCCCGGTACGGAGCAGTCACTATTTGCTATCGACTCAGTAGCTGCTGGCGCTGATCCATCAAGCGTCACGCCCCAAAAACACCCCGTCCCCACCCCCACCACCACGGGTGTGCCGCCGCGCATCAGCGC
>MKTG01000092.1:94662-95035 GCA_001897615.1 Burkholderiales bacterium 68-10 | reverse complement strand
CCTACCCGGCCTGGCCAAGCGCCGCGGCGGGCAGCACGGACGCCTGCCTGGCTGCCTGCACCACCTGCTCGCTCAGGCGCTTGAGGCCCCGCGCCCGGATGCGCGCCGCCGGACCGGAAATGCCGATAGCCGCCACCACGCGAGACCGTCCATCGAATATCGGCGCCGCAATGCCCCAGACACTGGGGCGCCATTCACCCCGATTGATGGCATAACCCTGCTGGCGCACGCGCTCCAGCTCGATGGCCAAGGCGGACGTATCGGCCAGTGTCGAGCGCGTGAAGGTCTGCAACGGCCGCACCGTCAGCAGGCTGGTGGGCGACTCTTCGCGCCAGGCCAGCAGCGCCTTGCCCGTGGCCACGCAATAGGCTGG
>MKTG01000092.1:93683-94619 GCA_001897615.1 Burkholderiales bacterium 68-10 | reverse complement strand
CTGTCCAGCTTGTCGACGTAGATCACCTCCTCCCCGCTCAGTACCGACAGGTGGACGGTCTCATTGGTTTCGGCCAGCAGCCAGCGCATGGCTGGCGCCGCGGTTTCTCGAAAGTCCAGCTTGTGCAGCGCCTGGGCGCCCAGCTCCCACACCTTGAGCGAGGCCCGGTAGCCGCCCCGCCCCCCTTCGTTGACCGCGTAGCCGAGCTCCACCAGCGCCTGCAACAGGCGATGCACGTTGCTGGCGCCCATCTCCAGCTCCTGGGCCAGTTCGCTGATGCCCACGGGCTGCGCGCGTGCGGCCAGCACCTCGAGCAGGCGCAGTCCCTTGATCAAGGTGTTGTTCATTCGGGTGTTGCCTTCATTTTCTGTATGTCGGAAGAATTATCTCATTTGCAGAACCATCGGGACGGCATCCGAATCGGCACCTGGCACCGGCGATCCGGCTGCTGGCCGCAGTCACACAGGAAGCGCCGCTCGCTCCGGTGACTTCGCCGCGACCTTGTGGGCACTGGCCACCTGAGCACCCCATCAAACCGTTGGCCCGACCGTCACACGGCACCGGAGCCCGGATCACGAGGCGCGTGACCGCGCCGACCGCTGGCGCACGCGTGCGGGCGCAGCCCGATAGGCCTTGGGGCTGTAACCCATTTCGCGCGTGAACATGAAGGAAAACGCGGATGGCGAACCATAGCCCAGCTCGAGCGCCGTCGCCGTCACGCTCATGCCGGCACCCAGCAGTTCCATCGACTTGAACAGGCGCAGGCGCCGCTTCCATTCGCGAAAGTTCATGCCCAGCTCCGACTGGAAGCGGCGCGTCAGCGTGCGCTCCGACGCGCCCAGGCGCGCGCCCCAGGCTGCGATGTCTTCGGCATCGGCCGGCGCACGATCGATCGCCTCGCACAGCTTGCGCAGCATGGCGGTCTGCGGCCAGGGC
>MKTG01000092.1:76272-93632 GCA_001897615.1 Burkholderiales bacterium 68-10 | reverse complement strand
CAGCTCGCGCAGCAACGGGGACACCTGCAGCAACGCGTGACGCGGCGGCATGCGCAGGCGCGGCGAGGCGCGCAGATACAGACTGCGAAATTGCGCGCCATAGCGCGACGCGACCTCGTGCGCGGTTCCGGTCGGGATCCATACCGCCTGCTCGGGTCCGCAGACCACGCGCTGACTGGCCGCCTCGACGACCAGTGAGCCGCTGATCGCGTAGATGAGTTGATGCCACGGATGTGCATGGGCTGGAAACCGGTACCCGGGCAGGATGTCCTGCGCGCGCACGAACACCGGCGCGGGCAAGGCCTCGATCTCCGGCACCTTCAGCGTCTTCCACAACATCGCAATCCTCAAGCGGCCCTGTGTCGCTTCATCGACATATTTTGTCGTTTTATCGAAAGCACGCAAGCGGACCCTTGCCTACAGTGCCCGTCATGCGAGAAGCAGGAACATCGTTGACGACGCCACACACGGCACCTTCCCGTGCCGTACGGCCGCGCCGCATGGGATTCGCGGCCACGGCCCTGTTCATCTACCTGGTCCTGCTGACCGGCTACGTGCTGTCCTACGTGCACCGCACGGTGCCTGCCGCCATCGCGGGCGAGCTGACGCAGGCCTTCGAGGTCAGCGGCGCGGTGCTCGGCACGCTTGCCGCGACTTATTTCTACGTCTACACCGTTCTGCAGATACCTGTGGGGGTGCTCGCCGACACCATCGGCCCGCGCATCATCGTCACTGCCGGCGCGGTGGTCGCGGCGTTCGGTTCGATCCTGTTCGGCCTGGCGCCCGGCTGGGAATGGGCCGCCGTCGGCCGGGTGCTGGTCGGCGTTGGCGTGGCGGTGACCTTCGTTGCCCTGCTCAAGGTGTGCGCCAACTGGTTTCCACCGCAGCGCTTTGCCACGCTCAACGGCATCACCCTGCTCGCCGGGAACCTGGGCGCCGCGGCCGCCGGCGCGCCCCTGGCCTGGTTGGTCACGGTGACGTCCTGGCGCTCGGTCTTCGTGGGCCTGGGCCTGGCCTCGCTCGCGCTGGCCGTGCTGACCTGGATCGTGGTGCGCGACAGCCCCCGCGAGTGCGGCTTCGAGGTGTCGTACGCGCCGCCGCCGGCCGTCGCGGCGCGCTGGATGCAGGCGCTGCGTGCCGTGCTGGCCAACCCAGCCAGCTGGCCGGGCTTCTTCGTCAACATCGGGGTGGCCGGCAGTTTCTTCGCCTTTGCCGGCCTGTGGGTGGTGCCCTACCTGCGCGAAGCCCGTGGCCTTTCCCAGGCGGTGGCCAGCAACCACGCCAGCCTGTTGGTGCTTGGCGTGGCGGCGGGATCGCTCGTGGTCGGGCTGCTGTCCGACCGCCTGCACAGCCGCGTCGGCCTGATGCGGCTGTTCGCCGCCCTGTACGCGCTGTCGTGGCTGCCTTTGGTGCTGCGGCTGGAACTGCCCCTGGCGCTCAGCTACGCCTGGTTCTTCATCATGGGCCTGTTCGTGCCGGCCTTCGTGCTGACGTGGACCGTGGCCAAGGAAATGAACCCGCCGGAACACGCAGGCATTGCCGTCTCGCTCGTCAACGTAGGCATTTTTCTGGGCGCGGGCATCCTGCAACCGCTGGTTGGCGCGCTGCTCGACGGCTTCAGGCCCGTTCTGGGGTCAAGCGCCGCCTGGGACCGGGCCATCTGGCTGTTCGCTGCCAGCGCCGCAGCCGGGGCCTTGTGCACCCTGTTCGTGCGACACCACTACCCAGCCCCCGCGACAGCGCTTTCGCCAAGGCAGGCTGGGGCCGCACCCACGGCAACTCGGCCAGGTGCACTCCATTGAGCTGAGCGTTGCTTCGGCAAAGGAGCTCATCTGATTCCAAAAACGAGAATCATAGTGTCATTTTGCGGAAACTTTTAGGATGCCATCCCTGCCCCCGGGTTGCTTTTTCACCCGAGCGCAGGGACCACGTCACCCCATGTCGACCAACTCTTTGAATACTGCTCTGGTGCGAGTGCGCACGTCGCGAGCGTGGCCCTCAGCCAACGTGCCGCCGATCGAGGCCGGCCCTTGACCATGACGAACTCCATCACGCCCTCCGCAACGACGCCATTGACGGCCACCCATTGGGGTGTTTATCAAGCCACGGGTCAGGGCAGCACCCTGCGACTGCAGGGGTTTTCACGCGACCCCTCGCCCTCGCCGATCGGCCTGTCGATGCTGGACGCCGCCCGTGGCCCGGTGCGTGTGCGCCGGCCCGCCGTGCGTCGCAGCTGGCTGCTGGCCGGACGCGGCGATGCGCCGCACACGGCGCGCGAGCAGCGCGGCAGCGATCCCTTCGTCGAGGTCGACTGGTCCGAAGCGCTGGGCCTGGTGGCGGGCGAGCTCGATCGCGTGCGCCAGCAGCACGGCAACGCGGCGATTTTCGGCGGCTCCTACGGCTGGTCGAGCGCAGGGCGCTTTCACCACGCGCAGAGCCAGGTGCACCGATTTCTCAACAGCATCGGCGGGTACGTCCGGCATGCCGACACCTACAGCCTGGGCGCCGCCCGGGTGCTGATGCCGCACATCGTGGCACCCATGGAGGAGCTGTTCACCCAGCACACCAGCTGGCGCGTCATGGCACGGTACACGCAACTGTTCATCAGCTTCGGCGGCGTGCCAGCCAAGAACGCCCAGGTCAGCTCGGGTGGGGCCACCGAGCACGCCATCCCCACCGGACTGCGCCGCATGGCCGAGGCGGGCGTGCGCTTCGTCAACATCAGCCCGGTCCGCGACGACATCGACACCGGAGGCGAGGTGGAGTGGATCCCCATCCGCCCCGGCACCGACACCGCCTTGCTGCTGGCCATGGCGCACACACTGCTGACCGAGCATCGGCACGACAGCGCCTTCCTGGCCAGCCACTGCGTCGGCTTTGAACGCGTCGTGGCCTATCTGCGCGGTGACGTCGACGGACAAGCCAAGAGCGCCGACTGGGCAGCGGCGATCACCGGCGTACCGGCCGAGCGCATCGCGCGCCTGGCCCGCGAGGCGGCCAGCGCCCGCACCATGATGAACATCGCCTGGTCACTGCAGCGCTCGCACCATGGCGAACAACCGTACTGGGCCCTGGTCACCGTGGCCGCCATGCTGGGCCAGATCGGTTTGCCCGGCGGCGGGTTCGGCGTCGGCTATGGCACCACCAACATGATCGGCAACGACAACGCCAAGTTTTCCGGCCCCACGATGCCGCAGGGTCGCAACGCCGTCAGCGTCTTCATCCCGGTGGCGCGCATCACCGACATGCTGGAGCAGCCCGGTGCCGGTTTCGATTACAACGGACAGCGCCACCGCTACCCGGACATCCGCCTGATCTACTGGGCCGGCGGCAACCCGTTCCACCACCACCAGGACCTGAACCGCCTGCTGGCGGCGTGGCAGTCCAAGCCGGAAACCATCATCGTCCACGAGCAGTACTGGACACCCACCGCCAAGCTGGCGGACATCGTGTTGCCCGCCACCACGGCGCTGGAGCGCGAGGACATCGGCTACGCCACGCGCGAGCGTTACATGATCGCGATGAGGCAGCTGATCGACCCAGTGGGCGAGGCGCGCGACGACTACGCCATCTTTGCCGATCTGGCCGAACGGCTGGATGCGCACGAGGCCTTCACCGAAGGGCGCGATGCCCGCGCATGGCTGACGCTGATGTACGAGCAATCGCGCCAGCGCGCGGCCCAGGCGGGCGTCGAGCTGCCACCGTTCAACACCTTCTGGGCCCAGGGCCTGCTTGACCTGGCCCAGCCCGAGGCCGAGATCGTGATGCTCGATCGGTTCCGCGCCGACCCCACCGCCCACCCCCTGGCCACACCCAGCGGCCGTATCGAGCTGTTCAGCGAACGCATCGCCGGTTTCGGCTATGACGACTGTCCCGGCCACGCCTGCTGGCTGGAGCCGTGCGAATGGCTCGGCAGCACCGCCGCCGCCCAGTACCCGCTCCACCTGATCAGCGATCAGCCCCATACCAAGCTGCACAGCCAGCTCGACCACGCCGCCTACAGCCAGTCCAACAAGATCGATGGCCGGGAGCCGCTGACACTGTCACGCACCGACGCCGAGGCGCGCGGTCTCAAGGCCGGTGAGGTGGTGCGCGTGTTCAATGCCCGTGGCGCCTGCCTGGCGGCGTTGCGCATCTCGGACGACCTGCGGCCAGGTGTCGCGCGCCTGTCCACCGGCGCCTGGTTCGATCCCAGTCGCTGGCTGGCCGAAGGGCCTGGCAACGTCGAACAACACGGCAATCCAAACGTCCTCACGCCGGACATGGGCGCATCGCGGCTGTCCCAGGGGTGCATTGCCCAGACCTGCCTGGTGCAAGTGGAACGCTGCGTCACACCGCCCGCCCGACCGACGCCCTACGCCCTGCCCGCGTTCGCTGACCGCCCAGCCGCGACGCCTCGGGCCGCGTCAGGCCCCGTCGCCCGGACGCAATGCGAGCAGGCCGCGGCCTGAACCCGCTCGCCCGGTGGCTGGCGATCAACAGAACCGCAACGCGAGACCAGAACGATGAACATCCCACACTGCGACTACCTGATCGTCGGTGGCGGCACGGCGGGTTGCGTGCTGGCCAACCGGCTCTCCGCAGATCCGAACTGCCGCGTGATCATGCTGGAGGCCGGCGGCCCGGACGACGACAAGTGGATCCACATCCCCGCCGGTATCCGATATCTGCTGCGCGAGAAAAAGCACAACTGGTTCTACATGACCGAGCCCAGCCCGCTGACGAACGGGCGCGCGGTCTACTGGCCGCGTGGCAAGGTGCTGGGGGGCTCCAGCAGCATCAACGGCATGGTCTACATCCGGGGACAGCGCACGGATTTCGACCGCTGGGCGAAAGCCGGCGCCGCCGGGTGGAACTGGGACAGTTTATTTCCCTATTTCCTGAAGATCGAGAACCAGACCCGGGGGGCTGACGCGTACCACGCGGTCGGCGGCCCCCTGACAGTATCGGACCGCACCAACCGCAGCGAAGTCTGGACGCGCTTCATCGCCGCCGCCGAGCGACTGGGCATTCCACGCAACGACGACTTCAACGGCGCCCAACAGGAAGGCGTCGGCTACTACCAGGCCACGGTCGGCAACGGTCGCCGCAGCAGTGCCGCGGTCGGTTACCTGAGACCCACCGAGAAGCGACCCAATCTCACGGTCATCACCCACGCGATGGTCCGCAGCATCAGCTTCGAGCAGCACCGAGCCACCGGAGTGCGCTACGAAAAGGACGGCCAAGTGTGGGACGTGCGCGCCGAGCGCGAAGTGATCGTCTGTGGCGGCTCGATCAACACCCCACAACTGCTGATGCTCTCGGGCATCGGGCCAGCCGCGCACTTGCAGGAAATGGGGATCGCGCCCCTCGTCGATGCTCCCGAAGTCGGCAAGAACCTGCAGGACCACCTGCAACTGCGTCTGACCTATCGCCTGGACCGGCCGATCTCCTTCAATGACCAGTATCACTCCCTCCTCGGCAAGGTCGGCATGGGGCTCGAATACCTGCTGCGCCGCAGCGGCGCCATCGCCTACCCGACGGCCCAGGTCGGCCTGTTCACGAAGAGCCGGCCCGATGCACCCAGCCCCGACATCCAGTACCACTTCTCGAATTACACGACCAACGACAAGACCGGAATGCCCGACACATTCCCGGGCATGACCTTCAGCGTGTGCCACCTGCGCCCCGAGAGCCGGGGCGAAATCCTGCTGCACAGCCGCGACCCGAATCAGCACCCGCGGATCATCCCGAACTACCTGGCCACGCCGGAAGACTGCCGCGTGGCGATCGAGGAAGTGCGTCTCACGCGCCGGCTGGCCGCCACCCAGCCACTGGCCGACATCGTTGCCGAAGAGCTGGCACCGGGCCCCAGCGTGGACAGCGACGACCAGTGCCTGGACTTCGCCCGCAGCAACGGTTCGTCCATCTATCACCCCGTGGGCACCTGCCGCATGGGCAGCGATGCCACCTCGGTGGTCGACCCCTTGCTGTCCGTGCGCGGGGTCAGTCACCTGCGCGTGGTCGACGCCTCCGTCATGCCGACCCTGATCTCCGGCAACACCTACGCCGCGACGCTGGTCATCGCCGAACGGGCCGCGGACTTCATCCTGAACGCCAGGTGACCAACCCATCCATTCCACCGACAAAAGGAGCAACCCATGAAGCTGACCCCCATCCTCGCCTGCCTGGCCACCGGCCTGATCGCCGTGACAGCCCACGCACAATCGGCCGACAAGTACCCCGAACGGCCCATCCGGATCATCATCCCGTACCAGGCCGGTGGCGGCACCGACGTGATGACACGCATCATCGTCGAGAAGGTGCGCGAACGCACCAAACAACCCTTCATCATCGACACCAAGCCGGGCGCCAACACCCTCATCGGCGTCAAGGCCCTGCTGGCTTCGCCCGCTGATGGATATACGTTGATGATGACCAGCAGCGCCACGTTTCACACCGCGCCGCTGGTGGTCAAGAACCCTGGCTACGACCCCCTTGAATCGTTCTCGCTCATCAGCTACATCGCCTACACCCCGGTGGTCTTCGTGATCAACTCGGCGGTCAAGGCCAACAACCTGAAGGAATTCATCGGCCTGGCCAAGGCGGAACCCGGAAAATATTCGATCGGCACCTACGGCCGGCAGCTGGGATCGGACCTGTTCCAGAAGGTCGCCGGCTTCAAACTCAATTCGGTTCCCTACAAGGGCGTGGAAGCCGTCAATGCCGTGGTCGCTGGCCACACGGATTCGATGTTCGACGGCGTTTTCACGGCCCTGCCCTACCTCAAGCAAGGCAAGACCCGCGCGCTGGCGGTGATGCAGGACAAGCGCACGCGCTTTGCCCCCGATGTGCCGACCGTGACCGAACTCGGCTACAAGAACATGCCGAACGTCCCAATCTGGTACGGCCTGGTCGGCCCCAAGGGCGTGGACCCCAAGATCATCGACAAGCTGGCCAACGAGTTCAAGATCGCCATGCAGTCACCCGAGGTGATCGAGAAGCTGGCGAACCTCAGCGTCGAATCGGTCGGCGCCGGGCCAGACGCCCTGCGCGAGCAGATTGTCATCGAGTACGGCCAGTACAAGAAGATCGCGGAAGAGATCGGCCTGCAGCCGGAGTGAAGGCTCAGGCACCACCGGACGGAACGGCCTGAGCGATGGCACCGTCCGGGCCTTGGCAGCATGCACCGCCGGGTTCCAGGCCACGCCAGGCCGGAACCCTTGAGCGGCGGCCCAGGTCGAAACCCAACCTCACCCCAATTCAACGGAGACACCCATGACACACCCCCAACGCTTGAGACTGGCCCTTCCCCTGCTGATCGCCGCGCCGCACCTGCTGTGGCCCGCCCGTGCGCAGGCTCAAGACAAATGGCCTTCCGCGCCTGTCCGCATGGTGGTGCCGTTTCCGCCGGGTGGCTCATCGGACATGCTGGGTCGCCTGATCGCGGAGAAGGTCGGCGCGCTGCTGAAGGCCAACATCTTTGTCGAGAACAAGCCCGGTGGCACGACCCAGATCGGCAGCGAATTCGTCGCCAACGCAGCGCCCGACGGCAACACGCTGCTGCTGGCTTCGGCCACCAGCTTCACCGCCCTGCCCAATCTGCGCAAGCTGAACTACGGCATCGACAGCTTCGAGATCGCCGGCGGCGTGGCCGACTACATCGCCGTGATGGCGGTACGCAAGACCTTGCCCGTCAAGACCGTGCGCGAGTTCATCGAACACGCCAAACAAAATCCGGGCAAGCTGTCGTTCGGATCGGCCGGCGAGGCCTCGGCCGGTCACATCTACGGCCTGACGCTGGCGCGCGACACCGGTATCCAGGTGCTGCACGTGCCCTTCCGCGGCTCCGCGGCGGCAGTCAACGCCCTGGTGGCGGGCGACATCGACTTCATCATCGATGGCGCCATCACGCCCATGGTCAAGGCCGATCGCGTGCAACCACTGGCCGTGCTGTACCGCAAGCGCCATCCGGAGCTGCCGAACGTGCCGACCTTGAAGGAAGCCGGGTTCGAGATCACCTCGACGCGCGGCTCCGGCTGGGGCGTGCTGGCTCCCAAGGGCACGCCCGCGCCGATCATGGCGCGCCTGTCCGACGCGGTTCACCAGGTGCTGGACCAGCAGGACGTGAAGGACGCCCTGGCGCGCGCCAACTCGGTGGCTTCCTGGCAGGCACCGGATGAGTACCGCCGCAGCCTGGAGGCAGACCGCAAGCTGTACGCGGAGCTGCTGCCGGCCATCGGCATCCGGGGCAACTGAGGAGGCGGCCGCGATGGTTGACACCACCTCTTCCGTGCAACGGCCTGCCACCCAGCCATTGCAGACGGTCCGCGACATCCTGCATCCCCGCTCGGTTGCCATCGTCGGCGCCTCCGACAGCGAACAGAAATGGGGCGGCCGCCTGCTGCGCTACATGCTGCGCCATCGACATGATGGTCCGCTCTACCCCATCAACGCGCGCGCCAGCGAACTGATGGGCCTGCCGGCCTACCCGTCGCTACTCGATTGCCCGGGCCCGGTCGATCTGGCCATCCTGCTGGTGCCGCGCGAGCACGTGCGCGCGGCGGTGGAAGACTGCGTGGCCAAGGGCGTGGGCTGCGCCCTGTGCATCACCGCCGGCTTTGCCGAAACCGGCGACCAGGGCCGCGCCGATGAAAACGAACTGGTAGCCATGGCCCGCGCGGGCGGCGTGCGGCTGATCGGCCCCAACTGCATGGGCCTGATGAACGCCCACCACAAGCTGTGCGCCACCACCGGCGTGGTGATGGGCACGCTCGACCAGCTGCCGGCCGGTGGCATCGGCATGGCCAGCCAGAGCGGCGCCCTGATGGGCGCGATGATCTCGCGCGGCGTCGACATCGGAGCCGGCTTTTCGTCCACCGTCTCCGTCGGCAACCAGGCCGACCTGGATCTGAACGATTTCTTCGAATACCTGATCGACGACCCGAAGACCGAGGTCATCACCCTCTACATGGAGGGCGTGAAGGACGCGCCGCGCTTCACCGCCCTGCTGGAGCGCGCCGCCGCCGCCGGCAAGCCGGTGTGCATCGCCAAGTCCGGCCGCAGCGAAGCCGGGGCCAAGGCCGCGGCCTCGCACACCGCCAGCCTGGCGGGCTCCTGGTCCGCTTTCGAGGCCACCTGTCGCCGCTGGGGCGTGTACCTGTTCGAAACCATCTACGACCTGCTGCAAGGGGCCCTGTTGCTGCAACGCGGCAAGCGTGCCGCGTCGAACCGGGTGGCCATCTTTTCCGGCTCCGGCGGTGGCGGCGCGCTGCTGACCGACGCTCTGGAGGCACATGGTCTGAGGCTGGCCGAGCTGTCCGAGGCCACGCAACAGGCGGTCGCCGCCGTGCTGCCCGCCACGCACCGCCAGCTGCCGTTCGACTTCGGCATGCTGAACCACGCGGCAGCGCCCGACCCCCAGGTCGCCGGCGGCTCGATCGGCATCGCCCTGGACCGGGCATTGCACGACGACGGCGTCGACGCCGGCATTCTGCTGCTGACCACGCAACCCGGCCAGGAACTCGTGGTTCAGGCCGCGATGGCTGCGGCCGACCGTTCGAGCAAACCGCTGCTGTTCGTGCAGGGCGCGGGCAACCATGGCGAGATTGCCCGCCAGATGCTGCGCGCCGCAGGGCACGGCTACTTCGACAGCCCGCACGACGCGCTCAAGGTGCTGGAAGTGCTGACCACCCGCCGCGAACCGGAGCCGCCGACCGAGGTGCTGCCAGGCATCCAGGTGCCAGCCGATCTGCCAGGCGGATTCCTGACCGAGCCCGATGCGCGCCGCCTGCTGGAGGCCGCCGGCATCCCGACCACCCGCTGGCAGTTCGCAGCCGACACCGAAGCCGCGGTGCAGGCCGCGCGTGCACTGGGCGATGCCGTCGCCATCAAGGCGGTCAGCGCCCGCATCGTGCACAAGAGCGACATCGGCGGCGTGAAGCTGGGCCTGCGGGGCGACGCCGCCGTGCGCCAGGCCTGCAACGACATCGCCGCCGCCGCGCGGGCTGCGGGCGTGGAAACGCTCGACGGCTTCCTGGTCACCGAAATGTGGCGTGCCGACACCGAGCTGATCCTGGGGGTGCAGCGCGACCCCGACTTCGGCCCGCTGGTCATGGTGGGCGCCGGTGGCGTGCTGGTGGAACTGATGAAGGACGTGCAACTGGCGCCCGCCCCGCTGTCCCACGCCACGGCGCGGGCGATGCTGGGCCGGCTGCGCTGCCTGCCGCTGCTGACCGGCTATCGCGGCCGGCCGGCGGCTGACCTGGACGCCATCGCCGACACCATGGTGCGCCTGGGCGCGCTGGCGGCCGACACCAGTGCTCGCCTGAGCGAGCTGGACATCAATCCGCTGTTCATTGCCGGCGACCGCATCGCCGCCGCCGACGCACGCGCCACGCTGGCATAGACCCTTCCCTCGACACCACGCACACCACAGGACCGACCATGGCCGCAGTGCTCTATGAATCGATGAACGGCATCGCCCGTATCACCATCCACCGGCCCGAAGCCCGCAACGCCATCGACAACGAGGTGGTGCAGGGCATGCAGGCCGCCTGGCAACGCTTCGCCCAGGACGCGGACGACCGCGTGGCCGTGCTGCACGGCGCGGGCGAGCAGGCCTTCACCTCGGGCGCCGACCTGAAGGACATGCCACGCGACATCTGGTTGGCCATACCCAACCTGTCGGTGCCCTGCGACAAGCCGATCATCGCCGCCGTCAACGGCTTTGCGGTCGGTGCCGGCGCCACCATGGTGATGCTGTCCGACATGGCGGTCGCCGACGAAGAGGCCCGCTTCATCTACCCGGAGGCGAAGATCGGCGCCTTCGCCGGCGTCATGGCAGGCTTTCCGCCCCGCATGCAGTACAAGGCCGGCCTGGAGTGGCTGATGACGGGCGACCCCATGAGCGCCCAGCGCGCCTACGAGATCGGGCTGGTCAACCGCCTGGCAGCGCGCGGTCAGGCGCTGGCCGTGGCCCTCGAAGTGGCCGGCCGGATCGCCGCCAACGCCCCGCTGGTGGTGCAGGCCATGAAGTCCATCGCCCGCCGCACCCTGCCCGCCTCACCCACCGAGCTGTACTACCCGCAGCAACGGCTGCTGCAGGGCATCGCCAACAGCGACGACCTGCGCGAAGGCGTGGCTTCGTTCAAAGAAAAGCGCCCGCCCCATTTCACCGGCCGCTGACTTCCCGCCCTCAAACCCAAAAAGGAGCCCCACCATGACATTCACACGCCGATCCCTGCACCTGATCGCGTTCGCCGCGCTGTCCAGCACCGTCGTTCCGGCGCTGGCCCAGACGGCCAAGCCCTGGCCGGAAAAACCCATCCGCTTCGTCACGCCATACCCACCGGGCGGCTCCTCGGACGTCATCACCCGCTTCATCGGCGACGGCGTCTCCAAGATCCTCGGCCAGCCCGTCATCGTCGAGAACAAGCCCGGCGCCGCCGCGACGATGGGCACCGAATACGCGTCCCGCCAGGCGCCCGATGGCTACACCTTCCTGGTGGCGCCGACGGCCGCGCTGGCACTCGCGCCCTACCTGATGAAAAACGTCAAGTACAGCCACGAGAGCTTCGATCCGGTGGCCAAGATCGCCTCGTCCTACGGCCTGGTCACCGCGCGCAAGGACGCGCCGTTCTCCGACTACAAGGGCATGCTGGCCTACGCCAAGGCCAACCCCGGCAAGCTCCCCTTCGCCACCAACGGCGTGGGCTCGATCGTCCACATGACCGCCGTGCTGCTGCACAAGCATGCCGGCGTGCAGTTGACGCACATCCCGTACAAGGGCGCGGGCGAGTCGGTGATCGACCTGCTGGCCGGCCGCATCGACCTGATGTACGACCCGGCCACCGCGCCACGCGTGAAAGCCGGCGACCTCAAGGGGCTCGGCACCAGCAGCGGCATCCGCAACCCCGAGCTGCCCGATCTGCCCACCTTGAAGGAGCAAGGCTTTGGCGACGGCGGCTCGTTCAGCTGGTTCGCCATGTTCGCGCCCAAGGGCACGCCCGCCCCGATCGTCAGCAAGATGGCCGATGCGGTGCGGCAAGTGCTGGAGGCGCCGGAGGTGAAGGCCAAGCTCCAGTTGTCGGCGCTCTACCCCAATTACGAGGACCCGGCGACCTTCGCCAAATCGGTCAAGACCGACGCCGAGACGCTGCGCAACGTGATCCAGCAGGAAGGCATCAAGCTGGAGTGACAGCCGGCCGCCGCGGCCTCGGCCGCACGGCCCGGTCGCGGCTCAGCCCAGCGCTCGCCGGGCGGCGCGCACCACCGCCTTGGCATCGACACCGAAGAAGCGCCGCAACGCCGCCCGGGTGTCGCTGCGGCCGAATCCGTCGGTCCCTAGTGTCAGGTAGCGCCGCCCTTCGGGCACGAACGCCCGCACGCTCTCCGGCACGGCGCACACGTAATCGGTGGCGGCGATGACCGGGCCGCGCGTGCCGGCCAGCACCTGGGTGACCCAGGGTGTGCCCGCGGCGACATCGCCATCGAGCTGGCGCCGTTCGCACGCCTGGCCGTCGCGCGCCAGCTCGCTCCAGCTGGTGACACTGAGCACGCTGGCGGCAATGCCCTGGCGCACCAGCAGTTCGGCCGCCAGGATCACCTCGGTCAGGATGGCGCCGGAGCCCAGCAAAGTCACGGTTGGGGAATCTTTTGGCAGCTCGCGCCCGTCTGGCGTGCGCCGGTAGCTACCAAATAAATAGCATCCACGCAGTACGCCTTCGTGTGCACCTTCCGGCAGATCGGGCTGGGCGTAGTTCTCGTTCATCAGCGTGACGTAATAGAACACGTCCTTCTGCTCGACCATCATCTCGCGCATGCCCGCATCCACGATGACGGCCATCTCGCCGGCGAACGCGGGGTCCCAGGCCTTGCAGTTGGGGATGGTGGCGGCCACCAGGTGGCTGCTGCCGTCCTGGTGCTGCAGTCCTTCGCCGCCCAGGGTGGTGCGCCCGCTGGTGGCGCCCAGCAGAAAACCGCGCGCGCGCTGGTCGGCCGCGGCCCAGATGGCGTCGCCCACGCGCTGAAAGCCGAACATGGAGTAGTAGATGTAGAACGGCAGCATGGCCAGGCCGTGCACGCTGTAACTGGTGGCCGCGGCCGTCCAGCTGGCCAGCGCCCCGGCTTCGCTGATGCCTTCTTCCAGAATCTGGCCGTCGCGCGCTTCGCGGTACGACAGGATGGAGCCGATGTCTTCCGGCGCGTAGCGCTGGCCCACGCTGCTGTAGATGCCCACCTGCTTGAACAGGTTGGCCATGCCGAAGGTGCGCGCCTCGTCGGCCACGATGGGCACGATGCGCGGCCCCAGCGTGGCGTCCTTCAGCAGGCTGCCCAGCATGCGCACGAAGGCCATGGTGGTGCTCATGTCCTTGCCACCGGCGGCGATGGCGAATTGCGCGTAGCCGGCCAGCGGCGGCACGGCCACGCGGTCGCAGCGCGTCTCGCGCGCCGGCAGCCAGCCGCCCAGGGCTTGCCGGCGCTGCGCCAGGTACTGCATTTCGGGGCTGTCGGCGGCAGGTTTGAGGAATTGCAGCTCCGCCGCCTGCTCGTCGGTGAGCGGCAGGTTGAAACGGTTGCGAAACGCCAGCAGGCTGGCCTCGTCCAGCTTCTTCTGGCTGTGCGTGGTCATCTTGCCCTGGCCGGCTTCGCCCATGCCGTAGCCCTTCTTGGTGTGCGCCAGGATGACCGTGGGCTGGCCGCGGTGCGCGGCCGCGGTGGCGTAGGCGGCGTGGATCTTCACCAGGTCGTGACCGCCGCGCTTGAGGCGGTCGATCTGCTCGTCCGTCATGCCCTGTGCCAGCTGCTGCAGTTCGGGGTGCTGGTGGAAGAAGTGGTCGCGATTGTAGCGTCCGTCCTTGGCGGCAAAGGTCTGCATCTGGCCATCCACGGTCTCGCCCAGGATGCGCACCAGGGTGCCCGTGAGGTCGCGCGCGAACAGGCCGTCCCAGTCGCTGCCCCACAGCAGCTTGATGACGTTCCAGCCGCTGCCGGTGAACAGACGCTCCAGCTCATCGACGATGCGGCCGTTGCCGCGCACCGGGCCGTCCAGGCGCTGCAGGTTGCAGTTGACCACCCAGACCAGGTTGTCCAGCCCCTCGCGCGCGGCCAATGTCAGCGCGCTGGTGCTCTCGGGTTCGTCCATCTCGCCATCGCCGAACACGCCCCAGACCTTGCGACCCCCGCAATCCAGCAGACCCCGGTCGGTCAGAAAGTGCATGAAGCGCGCGTGGTAGATGCTGCTGATCGGGCCGATGCCCATGGAGCCAGTGGGAAACTGCCAGAAATCCGGCATCAGGTACGGGTGCGGATAGCTGCACAGGCCGCGCGCGCCGACACCGGGCGCCGCCAGCTCCTGACGGAAGTGCAGCAGGTCCTGCTCGGACAGGCGCCCCTCCAGGAATGCGCGGGCGTAGACCCCCGGCGCGCTGTGCGGCTGGAAGAACACCAGATCGCCGCGGTGCTGGCCGGGCGCCAAGCCCTCGCGCGCATGGAAGAAATGATTGAAGCCAACCTCGAACAGGTCGGCCGCGCTGGCGTAGCTGGCGATGTGGCCGCCCAGCTCGCCATAGGCCTGGTTGGCGCGCACCACCATGGCCAGGGCGTTCCAGCGGATCAGCGAACCCAGCCGCTCCTCGATCGCCAGATCACCCGGAAACACCGGCTGATCCTGCGCGGCAATGGTGTTGAGCGCCGGCGTGTTCAGCTCGGGCTGCCAGCCCAGCTGCCGCGCGCGCGCCAGCCGCGCCAGCTCATCCAGCACGAAGCGGGCGCGCTCGGGGCCCTGGCTGGCGATCAGCGCCTCGAACGCCTCGCGCCACTCCTGGGTTTCCCGCGGATCGGCGTCCATCGGCAGGGCCGCGCCAGGGGCAAGCACATCGGAAGCGATCGGAACGTTCATGGTGGTCACTCGGGTTGCGGCACAGCAAGCGCGGCGCTGGCGGCATGATCCCCCAGCGCGCGCAGCCGGTCAACGGGCAAAAGCGAGGGCGATCAGAACAGCGCGCTCAGGCTGCTGGCGTCCGCCCGGGCGGCGCTGGCGCCGGCAGCCTTGCCGGCATCATGGGCACGGTCCAGCGCCTGGGCGATGTCCGCCAGGATGTCCTCGGCATCCTCCAGCCCCACCGACAGGCGCACCAGCCCCTCGGCAATGCCGTGCGCGGCACGCTCTTCGGGCGTGTAGGTCGAGTGCGTCATGCTGGCCGGATGCTGCGCCAGCGTCTCGGCGTCGCCCAGGCTGACGGCGCGCGTCACCAGCCGCAGCGCGTCCATGAAGCGCACGCCGGCGGCCAGGCCGCCGTGCAGCTCGAACGCGACCATGCCGCCCATCTGGCGCATCTGCCGGCGCGCCAGTTCGTGCTGCGCAAAGGTGGCCAGCCCCGGGTAGTGCACCACGGCCGCGGCCGGGTGCGCGGCAATCAGCTCGGCCACCTTCTGCGCGTTCTGGCAGTGGCGGTCCATGCGCAGCGCCAGCGTCTTCAGGCCGCGCATCACCAGGTGCGCGTCGTGCGCCGACATCACCGCGCCGGTCATGTCCTTCAGGCCATACAGCCGCACGCGCTCGGCCAGCTCGGCGTCGGCAAAGATGGCGGCGCCGGCCATCAGGTCGCCATGGCCGCCCAGGTACTTGGTGACCGAGTGCACGCTGACGTCCGCGCCCAGCACCAGCGGCTGCTGCAGGTAGGGCGAGCAGTAGGTGTTGTCCACCACCACCCGGGCGCCGCGCGCATGCGCCAGCCGGGAAATGGCGGCGATGTCGGCCAGCCGCATGTTGGGGTTGGCGGGCGATTCGATGTAGACCACGCGCGTGCGCTCGGTCAGCGCGGCCGCCACGTGCTGGGGATCGGTCATGTCGACGTGGCGCACCGTGACGCCGAAGCGCCCGATGCCGTGGTGCAGGAAGGAAAACGTGCAGCCATACAGCGTCATGTCGGCCAGCACCTCGTCGCCCGGCTCCAGCATGGACCACAAGGTGGCGGTGATGGCGCCCATGCCCGAGCCGAACACCACCGCCGCCGCGCCCTGCTCCAGGCTGGCCAGGCGCCCTTCCAGCAGGGCCAGCGTGGGGTTGGCGATGCGGCTGTAGATGAAGCCCTTTTCCTCGCCGGTGAAGCAGCGCGCGCCGTAACCGGTGTCGGGGAAGGCGTAGGTGGCCGAGGTGTGGATCGGCGGCACCAGCGCGCCCAGGTGCTCCGCCGGGTCGTAGCCGAAGTGGATGGCGCGGGTACTGAAGCCGCCGCTGCGGTCGTGGGCCTTGCTCATGTCGAAGTCTCCTGCGGATGAAATGTGACGCTGATTCTTTACCAATTCATCGGGCAATAATTGGCTATATAGGCACATAATTCAAATCAATTTGGAATTTTGTACTTTCAATGCCTACATTGAAGATAAATTATGTCTATCTTGCCGATCACCCTGGATCACATCGACCGCGCCCTGCTGGACGTGCTGCAGCATGACGGCCGCGCCACCGTCGGCCAGCTGGCCGAACGGGTGTCGTTGTCGCCCTCGCCCTGCTGGCGCCGCGTGCGGCAGCTGGAAGACAGCGGCGTCATCAGTGGCTACCACGCGCACCTGGACCGGCGCCGCATGGGCTATGGCGTGCTGGGTTTCGTGCAGCTGAACCTGCACGAACACACCACCGACATCTGCGCCGCCTTCGAGCGCGAGGTGCAGGCGCTGCCGCAGGTGCTGGCCTGCCACAACCTGTCGGGTCGCCACGACTACCAGCTGGAAGTGGTGGCGCCCGACCTGGAGTTCTTCGCCGAGTTCGTGCGCAGCCGCATCCGCAGCCTGCCGGGCGTGCGCGAGATCTCCACCAGCTTTTCGCTCAAGGAAATCAAGCGCACGGTGGCCCTGCCCATGGATGGGTGACGGCCGCGTCGCGGCCATCGACACGCTTCGCCCACCGGCGGCAAGACCCCGCACCCGCCCGCGGCACCCGCGCTGCATACACTGCGGCTTTCGATGGCTGCAAGGACACGACACACACCATGGCGGACTTTGACTTCGACCTCTTCGTCATCGGCGGCGGCTCCGGCGGCGTGCGCGCGGCACGCTTCGCGGCGCAGCGCGGCGCCCGCGTGGCGCTGGCCGAAAGCGGCCGCATGGGCGGCACCTGCGTCAACGTCGGCTGCATCCCCAAGAAGCTCTACAGCTACGGGGCGCATTACGCCGAAGCCTTCGAGGAGTCGCGCGGCTACGGCTGGCAGCTGCCCGGGGCACCGCAACTGGACTGGGCCACGCTGAAGGCCCGCCGCGAGCAGGAGATCACGCGGCTGAACGGCATCTACGAAGGCCTGATGACCGGCGCCAAGGTGCAGCGCCTGCACGGTCACGGCCGGCTGGAGGGCCAGCAGGTCGTGGCGGTGACCGCCGCG
>MKTG01000092.1:63011-76167 GCA_001897615.1 Burkholderiales bacterium 68-10 | reverse complement strand
CGGCGGCTACATCGGCTGCGAACTGGCCAGCATCTTCCACGGCCTGGGGGCGCGGGTCACGCTGCTGTACCGCGGCGAGCAGATCCTGCGCGGCTTCGACGACGAGGTGCGCGACTTCACGGCCGAGGAGCTGCGCAAGGCCGGCATCGACCTGCGCGTGCGCACCGAGGTCACCCGCATCGACGCCGCGCCCGACGGCACGCGCGCGCTCACCCTGGCCGACGGCGCCACGCTGCACGCCGACGTGGTGCTCTACGCCGTCGGCCGCCGCCCGAACGTGGCGGCGCTGGGCCTCGACGCGGCAGGCGTGCGGCTGAACGAACACGGCGCCATCCCGGTGGACCCGCACTTCGCCACCAACGTGCCCGGCATCTTCGCCCTGGGCGACGTGCGCGGCGGGCTGGAGCTGACCCCGGTGGCGCTGGCCGAGGCCATGGCGCTGGTCGACCACCTGTTTGGTCCACTGCCCGGCCAGGCCAGGCGCGCCATGGACTACGAGCACATCCCCACGGCCGTGTTCACCCACCCGCCGATCGGCACCGTGGGCCTGACCGAGGCCCAGGCGCGCGCGCGCCACGGCGCCATCCGGGTCTACCGCAGCGACTTCCGGCCGCTCAAGCACACCCTGTCGGGCCGCGGCGAGCGCACCCTGGTCAAGCTGATCGTCGACGACGCCAGCGACCGCGTCGTCGGCCTGCACATGGTCGGCGCCGACGCCGGCGAGATCGTGCAAGGCTTTGCCGTGGCGCTGAAATGCGGCGCCACCAAGGCGCAGTTCGACGCCACCCTGGGCATCCACCCCACCAGCGCGGAGGAGTTCGTCACCCTGCGCGAGGTGAGCCGCAACTGATCAGGCGGGCCGCGATGCGCCCTGCACCGCGCGCCGGCTGGCACGGCGCAGCATGAACTGCACCACCAGCGCCGTCAGCAAAAGGGCACCGGCGCCCGCCTGCCAGAACGCCGCCGGCGACTGCTGCGCCGCCAGTGGCCCGATGCCCCGGTACGCCAGCAGGTAGCCGCCCGCCAGCCCCAGGCCCCACAGCAGCACGCCGTACACCAGCAGCGGCGCCAGGGTCACCCGATAGCAGCGCAGCACGAAGATGGCCACGGTCTGCATGGCGTCGGCCACGTGCAGCAAGGCCACCCAGCCCAGCAGGCCGGCAGCCAGCGCCACCACGCCGGCATGCGCCGAATAGACACCCGCAATCCACGGTTTTGCAACAAAAACGATAGCTGCCAGCGCAGTCCCCGACGCCGCTGCAAGCCAAAATCCCTGCAAAGCCACGGTGCGCGCGCGGGCCTCGTCGCCCGCGCCGCGCCACCAGCCCACCCGCGCGCTGGTGGCCACCGCCAGCGACAGCGGCAGCATGTACATGAGCGAGGTGACGTTGGCCGCGATCTGGTGCGCCGCGGTTGCCGTCGTGCCCAGGCGCGCCACGAACAGCGCCATCAGCGTGAACGAGGTGATCTCCACCCCCACCGTCAACCCCGCCGGCACGCCCAGGCGCGCAAAGGCGGCCAAGGTGGGCCCGTGCGGTCGTTCGATGCGCTGCCACAGCCGCAGCGGCGCATACAGCGACTGCGTGCGCAGCAGCCCCAGGGCCAGCACGCACAGCAGGACGTTGACCACGAAGGTGGCCCAGGCGCAGCCCACCACGCCCAGCGCCGGCACACCCGCGCCGCCAAAGGTCAGCCACACCGACAGGGGCAGCTTGACCGCCAGCGCCAGCACCTGCAGCCAGCTCACCAGCTGCGGCCGGCCGAGCGCCTGGTTGAGCGTGCTGAAGGCACGAAACAGCAGTGCCGCCGGCAGGCTCCAGCCCACCACGGCCAGGTACTGCGCCGCCACCGGCCGCAGATCGGTCGGCACGGCGGTCCAGCGCAGCAGCGGCCCCGAGTTGAACAGCACCGCCATCCCCAGCAGGCTGGCCATCGCGCACAGGTACAGCGCCTGCCGCGCCGATGGCCCGATCGCCGCCAGCTTGCGCGCCCCATGCAGCTCGGCCCAGATGGGCAGCAGCCCCGACAGCAGGCCCATCAGCGACACGTTGACGGTGATGAACACCGCCGCGCCCACCGACAGCGCGGCCAGCGACAGGTTCGAGTGTCGCCCCGCGACGACGGTGTCGACCACGGCAAAACCCATCACCGCCAGCTGCCCCACCAGCAGCGTGCCGGCATGGGAGGCCATGATTCTGAGGTCGCTGCCAGCTGCTGCTGTGGGGGAAACTGCCGCATTCACGGCGCGCATTGTGGCAGCGCGCCGGGCGCTGCCGGCGCTGGCGCGACACCGGCGCGACAGACGCTCCGCGCGCACCCGCGCCGCGGCGCCCTCACCGCCCCGGCCGGCGCCGACGCCACCAGCGCCAGCCGCCCCAGGCCAGCATGGCCACCAGCAGGCCGGCGCCGACCCAGTGCTCGGCCCGCTGCACATGTCCCAGCGCGGCCTGGGCGGCGTGACCGAACAGCCAGCCCAGGCTCGCCACGCCGACACCCCAGAGCGCCGCCCCCAGCAGGTTGAAGCCCAGAAAGCGCCACCAGGGCAAGTCCGACATGCCCAGCAGCACCGGTCCGGCGATGCGCATGCCGTACATGAAGCGCACGCCCACCACCACCCATGCCCCCCAGCGCGCCAGCAGGCGGTTGAGGGGCTCCCGATAGGACGCGATGCGCGGCCAGCGCGCCAGCAGCGCCGCGCCGCGCCAGCGGCCCACGCCGAACAGCGCCACGTCGCTCAGCGCCCCCGCGCAGGCGCCCAGGGCCATCACCACCGGCAGGCTGAGCAGGCCCTGGCGCGCGGCAAAGCCGGCCAGCACCAGCACCGTCTCGCCCTCCAGCAGGCAGCCGGCCACCACGGCCCAGTAGCCATATTGCGCAACGAGGTGGGCGATCGAATCCATGCGGGTGAGAGTGGACGCGGCATTGTCGTCGCCCGCGCAGGCGCTACCATGACGCACCGCGAGGAGACCGCCCCATGACCGACCTGAGCAAGATCACCTGCATCGAAGACCTGCGCGTCATCGCCCAGCGCCGCGTGCCGCGCATGTTCTACGACTACGCCGACTCCGGCAGCTGGACCGAAGGCACCTACCGCGCCAACCAGGCCGACTTTGCCCCCATCCTGCTGCGCCAGCGCGTGGCCATCAACATGGAGGGCCGCAGCACCGCCACCACCATGATCGGCGAGAAAGTGGCCATGCCGGTGGCGCTGGCCCCCACCGGCCTGACCGGCATGCAGCACGCCGACGGCGAGATCGCCGCGGCGCGTGCCGCACGCGCCTTCGGGGTGCCCTTCACGCTGTCGACCATGAGCATCTGCTCGATCGAGGACGTGGCCGAACACGCCGGCCCCGGCTTCTGGTTCCAGCTCTACGTGATGCGCGACCGCGACTTCATCGAGCGCCTGATCGACCGCGCCAAGGCCGCCGGCTGCGGCGCGCTGGTGATCACGCTGGACTTGCAGATCCTCGGCCAGCGCCACAAGGACATCAAGAACGGCCTGTCCACCCCGCCCAAGCCGACCCTGGCCAACCTGATCAACCTGGCCACCAAGCCGCGCTGGATCATGGGCATGCTGGGCACGCCACGGCGCAAGTTCGGCAACATCCACGGCCATGTGAAGGGCGTGTCGGACATGAGCAACCTGGGCGCCTGGACGGCCGACCAGTTCGACCCGCGCCTGAACTGGGGCGACGTGGAATGGATCAAGAAGCGCTGGGGCGGCAAGGTCATCGTCAAGGGCATCATGGAGCCCGAGGACGCGCGCCTGGCGGTGGCCAGCGGCGCCGACGCGCTGATCGTCAGCAACCACGGCGGCCGCCAGCTCGATGGCGCGCCCTCGGCCATCGCGGCCCTGCCCGCCATCGTCGACGCCGTGGGCAGCCAGATCGAAGTGCACATGGACAGCGGCATCCGCAGCGGCCAGGACGTGCTCAAGGCCTGGGCGCTGGGCGCGCGCGGCACCTACATCGGCCGCGCCTTCCTGTGGGGCCTGGGCGCGGCCGGCGAAGCCGGCGTGGCCAAGGCGCTCCAGATCATCCACAAGGAGCTGGACCTGAGCATGGCCTTCTGCGGCCATACGCGGATCGACACCGTCGACCACGCCATCCTGCGGCCGGGCACCTATCCCACCGCATGACGAGATGATCTCGCTTGCGCTTCGATGACGCGCCTGCGGCGCATGATCAGGGCGGGCGCTGCCATCGACCCGGCCGCCCCAATCATTTCGTCATGCCCGGCGCCAGCCGGCGTCATTTCGTCATGGCTGAACCCGCACGACACGGAGACTCCCCATGCTGCACCCCCAAGCCCAGGCCCTGATCGATCTGCTGGTGGCCCACGGCCTGCCGCCCACGCACACGCTCAGCCCGGCCGAGGCGCGCGCCTTCTACCGCGAGCGCCGCGCGCTGACCCAGCCCACCCCACCCGACGTGGCCGAAGTGCGGGCGCTGCGCCTTCCGGGGCCGGGCGGCGACATCGCGGCGCGCGCCTTCCGGCCCCTGGGTGCCCAGCCGCAGACGGTGCTGCCGGCACTGGTGTACTTCCACGGCGGCGGCTGGGTGATCGGCGATCTGGACACCCACGACACCCTGTGCCGCGAACTGGCCAACGCGAGCGGCTGCGCCGTGGTGTCGGTCGATTACCGGCTGGCGCCCGAGCACCCCTTTCCGGCCGCCTTCGACGACGCGCTGGCCGCCACGCGCTGGGTTTCCAGCCACGCGGCCGAGCTCGGGGCAGACCCCACCCGCCTGGCCGTCGGTGGCGACAGCGCCGGCGGCAACCTGGCCGCCGCGGTGGCGCTGGCGGCGCGCGACCAGGCCGATGGGCGCGGCCCGCTGCCGATCGCCTTTCAGCTGCTGATCTACCCCGCCACCGACATGCGCCGCGGCCACGGCTCGCACCGCAGCAACGGCGAGGGCTACGTGCTGACGCGCGAAACCATGGATTACTTCATCGGCCACTACCTGCCCGCCGGCACGCCGGCGACGGACTGGCGCGCCTCGCCGCTGCTGGCGGCCAGCCATATCGGCCTGCCGCCGGCGCTGGTGCTGACGGCCGGCTACGACCCGCTGGTGGACGAAGGCCTGGACTACGCGCGCGCCCTGACCGCGGGCGGCAGCCGCGCCAGCTACGTGTGCTTTGGCCGCCAGATCCACGGCTTCATCACCATGGGCCGGGTGCTGGACGAGGCCAACAGCGCGGTGGCCCTGTGCGCCGCCGAGCTGCGGCGCGCGCTGGCCGCGTGAGGTCCGCCAGGGGCGACCGCGGCGCCGGCGCGCCGACCCTCACAGCCAGCGCCGCACGCGCGCCGTGTAGTCGACGTAGTCCTGGCCAAAGCGCTCGCGCAGGATGCGCTCCTCCGGCCCGATCTGCAGCCCATTGAGCAGCAGCACCGACAACGGCAAGCCCAGCAGCGCCGCCGCGCTGCCCAGCCACACGGCCCAGCCGGCCAGCACGATGAGCATGCCCAGGTACATGGGGTTGCGGGTGTGGCGGTAGACGCCGCTGGTGACCACGGTGCGCGCGCGCTGCGGCGCCAGGGGGTTGAAGGTGGTGCGGGCGCGACGAAATTCGATCAACCCGGCCAGCGCCACCAGCGCGCCAACCGTGGCCAGGCCCAGCGCCAGTACCCACACCCACCAGGCGCCGCCCGGTGGCCACAGCCGCGCGGCGGGCACCGCGCCGGCCAGCCAGGCCATCGCCCCGGCGCAGGCCAGGTCGATCACCGGCGGCGGGATGCGATGCTCGTACCAGCGCCTCATCGGAATCCGCGAATGCTATTTATTTCAGAGCTACTGGCGCTCGTCCTACTTGCGCAACAGGCCTTTCAGGGCATTCTGCAGGCGACGTGCCGTGGCCTCGTCGTGCGGGCCGGCCAGCACGGCGGCGGTGTCCTGGCCCCAGGTCTGGGCCGGCGCCGGGTCGTTGCGGCGCGTCAGCAGTTGCAGTTGCAGCGCGCGGCGGGCCTCCAGGTGTTCGGCCGGGGTCGGCACCTCGGCGGCCATCTCCAGGCGCAGCAGTGACTCGGCCGCCGGGCCGGACGCGGCGCCGCCACCGATGGCCTGCGCCCAGGCGCCGCGCACGGCGGGCGTGACGCCACGCCCCAGCTCCTGCACGCTGGGCAGCTGCTCGGGCTGGCGCGCCTGCCACGCGCCCAGCAGTTGCGTCAGCGCCTCGCCGTGCGCCTGCGCGGCCAGCTTGCGCAGCTGTGCCTGCGCCTGCTCGACGGCATCGCGCTGGGCGCGGAAGGCGGCGTCGCCCAGGCGGGGGCCGCGCGCCTCGTCATCGAAGCGGCGCGGACCGCGTGCGTCATCGAAGCGGCGCGGGCCGCGGTCGTCGCGCGACGGGCGCTCGCCCGGACGGCCGGCGCCCTGGCGCCGATCACCCGGACGCCCGTCGCGGCCACCCGGCCGGTCGCCAAAGCGGCCGGCGGGCGCCGGCTCGGCCTTGCGGGCACCGGGACGGTCGTCGCCGCGCATGGCCACCAGCGGCTTGACGGGCCGGGGCGCGGGGGCCGGCGCGGCGGCTTGCGCGGCGGCATCGGCCTCGCTGCCGGGCGCTTCGGGTGCCTCAGGCGCTGCGGATTCCGTAGCTGCTGGCGCGCTTTCGGCGGGCGCTGCAACCGTTTTTTCTTCTGGTGCAGGAACCGGCTGGGCGCGCGTGGCGGCTTCCAGCTGGGCCATGGCGGCGCGGATGCGCTGGGCGTCGCCGCTGGCGTTGGCCGCTTCCAGCGCCTTGGCGGCTTCCAGCACGGCGCGGTCGTGCGCGCTCATCGCTGCCTGCGCCTTCTCGCGCTCGGCGCTCTTGCGGTTGAAGGCCTCGTCGATCGGCTTGCGGAAGGCGTCCCACAGCCGCTGCTCGTGCTTGCGATCCAGCGGCACCGCCTGGGCCTCGGCCTGCCAGCGCTGCTGCAGCGCGCGCACGGCGTCGATGCGCAGCTGGGCCGCGGCGCCCAGGGCCTCGGCCTCCTGGATCAGCGCCTGGCGGCGCGCGGTGCTGTGCTTTTGCGCCGTCTCCAGCGGCAACGCGGCGCCATGGATGGCCTCCTTCCAGCGCGGCTGCAGCTCGGCGAACTGCTTTTCCGACAGGTGACCGGCGTTGCGCCAGCGCTCGGCGAACTGGTGGATCTGGCGGTTGACGGCCTTCCAGTCGCCGCCCTCGCCGGCGTCGGCGTGGCCGGCGGCCCAGGCGCGCACTTCGTCGATCAGCGCCTCGCGCTGCGCCTTGTGCTCGGCCGCCTGGGCGCGCACGCCGGTGATCCACTCGTCGACGAAGACGTGGGCGGCGCTGACGGCGCGGTCGAAGCGCTTCCACAGCGCGTGGTTGGGCGCGCCGCCCTGGTCGGCGGTCTTCCACTCCTCGCGCAGCTTGCGGATCGCGTCCTGCAGCTTGCGCCCGCCCATGGCGGGCACCCATTCCTCATCGGCGGCCAGCGTGGTGGCGGGCAGCGAACGGGCCGCGCGCTCGGGCTGTTTTGGCGCGCTGGCGCTGGCGTGGTCTGCGCCGGCAGCTTCTGATTCGATAGCGACTGGTGGCGCTTCTGCCCTTGTCGGCTCGACAGCGTCGGCCACTTCGGCGCCGACCGCGGGCGCCGCCTCGGGCGCGGGCGCGGGGGCGGCGTCGCCGGCGGTCGGAGCTTCGTCGGGCAGCGCCGCATCGGCGTCAGCCACCGGCGCCTGGACTTCGTCAGGGGCGGCTTCGGCCTGCGCCAGCGGGGCCGCCTTGACGCCTTTCTCGCCCTTCTTCTTGCGCTTGACCAGCAGCGCCTCGGCACGGGCCACCAGCTGCTCGCGCAGCTTGTCGGCGCTCCAGCGCTGCCAGCCTTCGAGCTCGCCAGCCGACACCAGCACGGCGTGCACGCGCGCTTCCAGCGCGTCGTCGATCAGGCGGCCGTGCGCCTTGAGCGACTGGCGCAGCGCCTGGGTGGCGCTGTGCATGTTCTTGGTGTGGCCGGCGGCCACGGCCTGCTCCAGCAGCATGACACCGGCTTCGACCGCCTTGTGCGCGGCGGCGCGCTGCTCGGGGTCGACCTTGGGCCGCGCCGGCTTGTCGGCGGCGGGCGCCTCGCCGGCCGGGGCTTGGCCGCGCGCGGCGCGCAGCGCGTCGGCCCACACCGGCACCGGCGGCAGCGGCGCGCCGGCATCGGCCGCCGCCGCCACCGCCTGCGCCAGGGCAGCGCCAAAGGCGTCCCACACCGCCGTCAACTGGGTCTGCGCGGCTTCCATCTGCGGCGGGTAGCGCAGGTCGACGCTGGGCCATTGCGGCTCGGCCAGCAGCGCCGCGGCCTGCTGGTGCCACTGCGCCACGTCGGTGGCCAGGCCGGCCTGCTGTGCCTGCGCCTCCTGCCACGGCTTGGTCGACAGCAGCTCGATGCGCTGCGCCAGCAGGATGGCGGCCTCGCGCTGCACCATCACGCGCTGCTGCAGGTCTTCCACCACCTTGATGCGCAGGGCCAGCTGCGCGCGCAGGCCGGCCAGCGGCTCGCGCGACAGCGGCGCGCCGGCCTTGGCGGCGTCGCGCTGCCAGGCCAGGGCGTCGGCGATGTTCAGGCGCGCCGAATGCAGCAGGGCCTCGGCCTTGGCCTGCCATTCGGCGGCCACCGCCTCCTGGCCCTTGGCGCGGCGCAGCTCGTCGAGCTTTTCACGCAGCGCGCGGGCAGCGCCCTTGTCCTTGGCCGACAGTTCCTTGAACACCTCCTGCATCTGCTCGGGCGTCGGTTCGCTGGCCAGCCAGTCGCGCACGCGCTGGGCGCGCTCGCCCGAGGTGGCGGCCGAGAACACGCCGCCGGTCAGCGCGTCCAGCGGATGGGCCTCGGCGGCCGGACGGGGCTGGCTGTCCGGCTCGGATGGCGGGTCTTTCGGTTCGCGGGAAAAGGGGAACATGCTGCTCGGTGCTCTTCGATAAAAGGCCAGGCGCGCCGACCTGGCGCGCCCGAGGGCGGTATTTTCGCCGGGATTTGCCCGGCCCCCGATTGTCGGTCCTGCGCGTGGCCGGTGATCGGCTTGTCAGCGCGTGGCCAGCGTCAATTCGGCGCGCGGTGACCAGGGCGCGGCGGGGGCCGAGGCAGCGCCAGCCGGCCCCGCCGCCACGGCGTCGCCGGCCCGCGCGGCGCCCAGGAACAGCCGCTCAGCCGGCGCGCCGCGGCTGGCCAGGTAGTCCTTGACGGCCACGCCGCGCTGCACGGCCAGCTGGCGCATGGCGTCCTCGCCGACGTCGATGTGCGCCAGCAGCAGCGCCTCCATCTCGGGCACGGACACGTCGCGCAGCAGGCCGATGGCGTTGCGCGGCCGGCCTGGCACGTCGGCACGGCGGTACAGGCGCCGCAGCAGGCGGGCGCGCTGCTCGGCATCCATCGCGCTTTCGGCATCAGGTGGGGCTCCAGCGCCCGCCGGACCTGCGCCGGCAGCTCCTGATATCGGAGCGCTCGGGGCGCTGGCCGCGGCGGCCGGGACCGTTGCGGCGGCGGTGGCGGCGGCTGGCGCGGTGGCCGCCTCGGCGCGCTGCTCGGCCGCCAGCAGGGCCTGCAGGCGCTCGCGCCGCCAGCCCTCGCGCTCGGCCTCCAGGCGGGCGCTGCCGATCACCGTCAGCTTCAGCTGCGGGCGGTCGGCCAGCGCCTTGGCCACGCGGTCGAGCTGCTGGCGCGCCCGGGCGTCCAGCCGCGCGCTGCCGGGGGCGAAGGCGACTTGCGACAGGTCATCGCCTGCGCCGCCCAGCGCGCGCGCCAGCAGGGTGAAGGGCGCGGTGATGGCCTTGCCGATCAGGTTGAAAATGGCCTTGACGATGACCGGGCCGAGCGAGAACTGGGGGTCGTTGAGCGAGCCGCTGATGGGCAGGTCCAGATCGATCACCCCGTTGCTGTCGGACAGCAGCGCGGTGGCCAGGCGCACCGGCAGGCTGGCCGGCGCGCCGGCCACCGGCTCGCCGAATTGCAGCTGATTGAGCACCAGCTGGTTGCTGGCCGTCAGCTGGCCGTCGGGCTGGATGCGGTAGTTCACGTCCATGCTGAGCTTGCCGCGCTCGATGCCGTGGCCGGCGTACTTGACGGCGTAGGGCGACAGCGGCGGCAGCTCCAAATCGCTCATCTTGGCGCGGATGTCCAGCGCCAGCGGCGTCGCCAGCGGGTTGAGCCGGCCGGTCACCTGCAGCTGGGCCGAGCCTTCGGCGCGGCCGCTCAGCTGCAACTCGGCCATCTGCACCTGGCCGTCCGGCGCCACCGAGCCGAAGGCGCCCAGGGTGCCGGCCAGATCGCTCAGGTCGGCCGAATAGTTGGGGCGGATGAAGCGATCGGAGAAATCCACCCGCCCACCGGCCAGCCGCAGCGGACCCATGTGAATGACCGGCGCCAGCGCGTCCGGCTTTGCCGACAAAGGGGCGCTGGCGCCCGTGGATGGCGCGCCAGCAGCTATCGAATTTGCAGTTTCGGTGAATTCGCCGGTGGCCGGCGTGGCGCCTGACGGGGCAGTACCGGCGGTCGGTGCCGCGGCGGCGGCGGGCGCGGTGGGCGCATCGGACTTCAGCACGTCCTGCAGGTTGATGTGGCCGTCGGGATGGATCACCACGCGGGCGAAGAAGTCCGACAGCACGGTGTCGCCAACGCCGATCCGCGGCGGCTGGCCGGGATCGAGCCGCAGGTCCACGCCGGCCAGGCGCAGCAGCTTCCAGGTCAGCAGCTCCTCGCCCAGGCCGCCGGCGCGCCCGGCAGCGGCCACCGGCGCCAGGGCGGCACGCGCGCTGGCCGGGGCCGACGCGGCGCCCGCCGGCGCTGGCGCGGCGTTGGCGGCCAGCACGCTGCCGGGCCGGCTGTGGGCGCGCAGCTCCTCCACGCTGGCGTCGCCCGCCACCCGCACGCGCGGGCCCTGGGCGGTCTGCTGTACCTCGAGCTGGCCCTTGAAGCTGGCGTCGGCGCGCAGCAGATCGACGTTCAGCCGCTCGCCGACGTAGGGCACCAGCGCCTGCGCCGGCAGGCGCTGCACGTCGGCCGTGCCCTGCAGCGCCAGCGGCGACAGGGCCAGGCTGCCGCGCCAGCCCAGGCGCCCGGGCTCGGCGCCGCCGGCGCGCACCCGGGTGGCCAGCTGCACAGGCATGGGGCGGCCGCCGTCCAGCGTGAACTGGCGCACACCCAGGTGCAGCTGCGTCAGCTCCAGCTCCACCGGCTCGCCGGCCACGGCGGCGTCGCGCCAGCCCAGCGTGGCGTCGGCCACGGCCAGCTCGTCGACGGCCAGCGTCCAGTCGGGCTCGGCCGGGCCACCGGCCGCCGGGGCCGGCGCGGCGGTGGTCGGCGGCGTGCGCAGCCAGCGCTCGGCCATCCAGCGGCCGTCGGGCTCGCGCGCCACGCGCACCCGCGGCGCGCGCAGGCCGATCTTGTCCACGCGGACGGCGCGCGCCGGCCAGTTCAGGCGCAGCTGCTGCAACTCCAGCTGCTCGACGGCGGCCAGCCGGTCGTCCGCCGCTGGCGTGCCGCGACCGCGCGGCCTGGCCGGGCGCGGCGCCGGCGCGGTGGCGGCCGGGTCGGTGAGCGCCAGCTGGCTCAGTGCCAGACGTTCGGCGTTGAGCGTGAGCCGGGGCGGCTGGCCGGCCGCCTCGGGTGGCGCCCAGTGCAGCGCCAGCTGGGCGTCCAGCCGGCCGTCCAGGCGCGGCACCAGCACGCCGGCCAGATACGGCGCGCCCAGCGCCAGCGGCACGGCGTCGACGCGGGCCTTGACCTCGGCGCCGCGCAGGCTGGCCGTGCCGTCGAAGGCCAGCGTCGGCGCGCCCTGCCCTTCGGCGGCCGGCGCACCGGGCGCCAGCCGGGCCGCGCCCTTGAAGCTCAGTGGCTCCTTGAGCGGCCAGGCCAGTTGGCTGGCGGCCAGCTCGATGTTCTCCAGCGCCATGCGGGCGGCGGGAGCGCCTGTCTGCGCCGTCGAGGCGTCGCTGAAGTCCAGCGCGCCGCCGTGCACAGCCAGCCGGTCGATGGCCAGCTGCCAGGCCGCGGGCGGCGCCGCCGGAGCGGCCGCAGCGGCTGCCGATGAAGCATCAGATTGGCCCGAAGCGCTTGCCTGATCAGCGCCAGCAGCTCCTGATTTTGAAGCACTCGGGCTCATCTGGGCGAGCAAGTCCAGCTGGCCATCGGCGCGCCGGCGCAGCGCCAGCCGGGGCCCGTTCAGCTCGACCGAGGCCAGTGTCAGGCGCTGCTCCAGTGGCCGCAGCTCGCCCAGTTGCAGCTTCAACGCGTCGAAGGCCAGCAAGTCGGCGCCCTGGGCGTCGACCGCCTTCAGCCCGCTGAGCGCCAGGCTGCCGGTCACGCGCAGGGACGGCGCCGCGCTCTGCTCGAAGGCGGCGCGCAGGTCGGCGTCCAGCGTCGCCGCCTGCAGCCGCACCGGCAGCGCCGCCGGCAGGTAGGCCAGGTAGGGCTTGAGGTCCAGCGCCTCCAGGCGCAGGCTGGCCTCGGCCTGGCGCGAATCATCGAAAGGCAGCGCCTGCGCGCGCGAGTCGAACGCGCTGCCGTCGACCACGAAGGCCAGGTGCGGCTGCACCCGGATCTGGCGCGCCGACGGCAGGGTGCTCAGAAAGGGCAGCGCCAGGCGCACGTCGCGCAGCTCGTGCTGCTGGCCCGCCACGCGGTCGTCGAAGTCCACGCGCCCGTCGGTCAGCTCGATGTTGTAGAGCGCCAGGCGCGGCGGCGCGGCCGGCTCGGGCGCCGGCGGGCGCGCCGCCAGCCGCGCCAGGATGTCGTCGATGTCGTAGCGGCCCTCGCCCAGGTGCGTCAGGCGCAGCGCCGGCGACTCGATGCGGATGGCGTCGATCACCGGCGCCAGCCGCAGCAGGGATTGCAGCTCGCCGTCGACAAACACGCGCCGCACCGTCAGCAGCGGCGGCGCGCCGGGCGCACCGTCGATGCCCAGATCGCTCAGCGTCAGCGCCAGCGACCAGGGCCGGAAGTCCACCGCGCCGATGTGCACCGGCCGCCCCAGCAGCGCGCTGGCGGCCTTCTCGCCCTGCCACTTCAGCAGCGGCGGCACCGCCAGCCAGGCCAGCACCCACAGCGCCAGCAGGCTGGCCAGGGCGATGCCCAGACGGCGCCGCCAGCGCCGATGGCCGGGCGGGCGCGCGTCGGGCTGGGGGGCTTGGGGCGGGGTGTCGGCGCGCGGGGTCGCGGACCGGTCGGAAAACGGCGGGG
>MKTG01000092.1:56983-62997 GCA_001897615.1 Burkholderiales bacterium 68-10 | reverse complement strand
CGCCTGCAACAGTTCAGCCTAGAAACGGCAGTTGAACGTGTCCGTCAGTGCCGTGATCGGCGTGCCAGGCAAGGGTGGGCGCCGCGGCTCCCAAGGCTCCTGCCTGCCAGGGCGAGCAACGACGCCTGGCGCGGCGAGCACGGCGCTGGCGAGTGCGTAGCGCGCTCACCTGTTGGGTAAACGCCATCGAAGCCACGCCGAACGCTCAACCGCGCTCGCCTGGCAGCGCGAGACACATAATGACCCATGCCTCACCTGCTGCCGCTGGATCGCCCCGTCCCGCTGTTCGACCTGGCCGCCACCCGGCGCATCGAGGCGGCGGCGCAGGCCGCCCTGGCCCCGCACACCCTGATGCAGCGCGCCGGCCTGGCCACGGCGCGGCTGGCGCTGGCACTGGCACCGCACGCGCGCACCGTGTGGATCGCCTGCGGCCCGGGCAACAACGGGGGCGACGGGCTGGAGGCGGCCATGCACCTGCAGCACTGGGGCCTGCGCCCGGTGGTGACCTGGCTGGGCGAGGAGGCACGGCTGCCGCCTGACGCGCGCGCGTCGCTGCAACGGGCCCGCGACGCGCGGGTGAGGTTTGCCGATCAACCCCCGGTCGAACTCGGGCCGGACGACCTGGCCATCGACGCCCTGCTGGGCATCGGCGCCATGCGCCCGCCGCAGGGCCGCATGGCCGAGTGGCTGGTCCGGCTGCGCAGCGGCCCGGCCACCCTGCTGGCGCTCGACGTGCCCAGCGGACTGGACGCCGACCGCGGCGCCCTGTGTCTGCCGATCGCTCCTGATTCGATAGCTGCTGGCGCAGGTCTCGATTGCGCCAACGGCCAATTTCCCTTGGATTTACCGCCCGCGGCCCGGCACACGCTCAGCCTGCTGACCTGCAAGCCCGGCCTGTTCACCGCCCAGGGCCGAGACGCCTGCGGCACGCTGTGGTTCGACGACCTCGGCGTGGACCCCGGCGAGCAGGCGCCCGTCGCCTGGCTGAACGCCGCGCCACAGCCGGCACCCCGCCCGCACGACAGCCACAAGGGCAGCTACGGCGACGTCGCCGTGATCGGCGGCGCCAGCGACGTCACGCGCGGCGTGGCCATGACCGGCGCGGCGCTGCTGGCGGCGTCGGCGGCGCTGCATGGCGGCGCCGGTCGGGTGTACGTCGGCCTGCTGGGGACGTCGACGCCGGCGTTCGATCCGACCCAGCCCGAGCTGATGTTCCGCCACCCCGACGCCCTGCCGCTGGCACAGCTGACGGTGGTCTGCGGCTGCGGTGGCGGCGAAGCAGTGCGCGCCCTGCTGCCCGCGGTGTTGGCGCAGGCGCCGCGGCTGGTGCTGGACGCCGATGCCCTGAACGCCATCGCCCATGACACCGCCCTGCGGCAGGCGCTGACCGCGCGTGCGAGCCGGGGCCTGGCCACCGTGCTCACGCCGCACCCGCTGGAGGCGGCGCGCCTGCTGGCCAGTGACGCGCGCCAGGTGCAGGCCGACCGCCTGCGCGCCGCCCGCACGCTGGCCGAGCGCCTGGCCTGCACCGTCGTGCTCAAGGGCTCGGGCAGCGTGATCGCCGCGCCAGGCCGCACGCCCAGGGTGAATGCCACCGGCAACGCCCGCCTGGCCACGCCGGGGTCGGGCGACGTGCTGGCCGGACTGATCGGCCCCCGGCTGGCAGCGGGCCTGAGCGCCTTTGACGCCGCCTGCACCGCCGTGTACCGGCATGGCGCCGTGGCCGACGCCTGGTCAACCGGCCGCGCCCTGACGGCCGGCGCACTGGCCCGGCGCCTGAGCGCCACCTGATCCGCACCCGAGCGCCCCACCATGCGCATCCTGCTGGCTGAAGACGAACCCGAGCTGGCCACCTGGCTGGCCCGCGCGCTGGAGCGCAGCGGCCTGCTGACCGACTGGGTGAGCGACGGCCGCGACGTGTTGCCCAGCCTGGCCGCGCGCCGCTACGACGCGCTGGTGCTGGACCTCGGCCTGCCCGGCCTGGACGGGCACCAGGTGCTGGCCGCGCTGCGCGCCACCGACCAGCGGCTGCCGGTGCTGATCCTGACGGCGCGCGACTCGCTGATCGAGCGCGTGGGCACGCTCAACCAGGGCGCCGACGACTTCCTGGCCAAGCCGTTCGACCTGGCCGAACTGGAGGCACGGCTGCACGCGCTGATCCGCCGCGCACGCGGCAGCGCCCACTGGCGCCAGGGTTGCGGCCCCCTGACCTGGGACGTCGCCACCCGTGGCTTCACGCTGAACGACGAGCCGCTGACCCTGACGCCGCGCGAACACGCCGTGCTGCGCGTGCTCATCCAGCACGTGGGCGAACCGCTGTCGAAGTCCGAAATCCTGGATCGCGTGGTGTCCGACGAGCGCGACATCAACCCCGAGGCGATCGAGGTGCTGGTGCACCGCCTGCGCAAGCGCCTGGCCGGCAGCGCCGTGCGCATCAGCACCCTGCGCGGGCTGGGCTACGTGCTGGAGAGCGGGCCGTGAGGCTGGGCTGGCTGCGCGCCAGCCTGCGCCGCACGCTGGCGCTGGTGCTGGCCGCCGGCATGCTGCTGGCGTCGGGCGTCGCGCTGTGGGGCGCCTGGCGCAGCGCCGCCGGCGCCGCCAACGCCGCCTATGACCGCTCGCTGGCCGGCGCCATCAAGGCCATCGACGCCAACATCACCACCGCCGGCGGTGGCCTGGGGGTGGAGCTGCCCTACACGCTGCTGGAGTTCTTCCAGCTCACCGCCGGTGGCGAGGTGTTCTTTCGCGTCGCCACCGAGGACGGTCTGGTCGAGATCGGCAACACCGACCTGCCGCCGCCCGAACCGGCTCTGGTCGACGGCCGCCCGCGCTTTCGCGACGCGCTGTACCACGGCCAGCCGGTGCGCCTGGGTTCCTACGCGCGGGTGCTGAACCCGCCGCTGGCCGGCCACGCCGAGCGTTCGCGCGTGGTGATTCAAGTGGCCGAGACCCTGACCTCGCGCCTGGACTTCACCCGCACCCTGCTGCTCGAAGCCGTGGCGCGCAACGCGCTGCTGGTCACCCTGGCCCTGGTGCTGATGGCGCTGGCCACCGGCTGGGCGCTGCGCCCGCTGGCACGCCTGTCGCGCGAAGTTCAGGCGCGCGCGCCGGACGACCTGACGCCGATCCCGGTACAGCAGGTGCCGCTCGAAGCACGCCCCCTGGTGCAGGCCATGAACCACCACATGGCACGCCACCAGCAGGCCAGCGAGGCGCGGCGCCGTTTCGTCGACGACGCCTCGCACCAGTTGCGCACGCCGCTGACGACGCTCGCCACCCAGGTCGCCTACGCCCTGCGCGAAGCCCCACCCGGCCCCACGAGCGAAGCGCTGGCCGCGATCCGCGCGCAGGTGGACGGCGCCACCCGGCAGGTCAACCAGATGCTGGCGCTGGCGCGCGCCGACGCCGCCGAGCTGCGCACCGAAACCGTCGACCTGGTGGCCCTGGCGCGCGAGCTGACACGCCACTGGTGGCCGCGGGCACGCGAAGCCGGCATCGACCTCGGCTTCGACGCCACACCGAACGGCCTGTCGACGCCGGCCCAGCCCGTCCTGCTGCAGGAAGCGCTGGGCAACCTGCTGCACAACGCCCTGCGCTACAGCCCGCCCGGCAGCCGGGTCACAGTGCACGTGACGCAGGATGGACGCGACGCACTGCTGACCGTGCAGGACGATGGTCCGGGCCTGGCGGCCGACGAACTGGAACGCGCCAGCGAGCGCTTCTTTCGCGGCCGCCACGCGCGCCCGGGCGGCTCCGGCCTGGGCCTGGCCATCGCCCGCGCCGTGGCCGAACGCCATGGCGGCAGCCTGGCCTTGCAGCCCGGCCCGGGCGGCAGCGGATTGGCGGTGAGTCTGCGGCTGCCGCTTGCGCACCACCGTGCGAACACGGGTTTTCCCTGACGCCATCCCCCCAATCTGAAAGCCGATTGAAAGTCCCGCGGCGCTAGAGTGAGCCGTGCTGTGCCCCGCCCCCGCGGGCACCCGCCATGTTCCCGGTCCAAGCACTCAAACCCTCAGGAGACTGCGTGATGAAACTCAAACTGCCCCTCGTTGCCCTCACCCTGGCCTTCGGCGTCGGCCTGGCCCAGGCCGGCCCGCTCGACAAGACCGAGTGCATCGCGCCGGCCAAGCCCGGCGGCGGGTTCGATCTGACCTGCAAGCTGGCGCAGTCGAGCCTGCTGAACGGCAAGTACATCAGCGACCCGATGCGCGTGACCTACATGCCGGGCGGCATCGGTGCCGTGGCCTACAACGCGGTGGTGGCCCAGCGCCCGGCCGAGGCCAACACCATCGTCGCCTTCTCGGGTGGCTCGCTGCTCAACCTGGCGCAGGGCAAGTTCGGCCGCTACAACGAAAACGACGTGCGCTGGCTGGCCGCCGTCGGCACCGACTACGGCGCCGTCATCGTGGCCGATGCCTCGCCCTTCAAGACGCTGAAAGACCTGGTTGCCGCCATCAAGGCCGACCCGACCAAGGTGGTGTTCGGTGCCGGCGGCACCGTGGGCAGCCAGGACTGGATGAAGGCCGCGCTGACCGCCAAGGCCGCCGGGCTGGACCCGCGCAAGATGCGCTTCGTCGCCTTCGAGGGCGGCGGCGAAGCCTCGACCGCCCTGCAGGGCGGCCACGTGCAGGTGTATTCGGGCGACGCCTCCGAGGCCGAGGAGCAGATGAAGGCCGGCGCCAAGATCCGCGTGCTCGCGGTGATGGCCGACAAGCGCCTGGAAGGCGGCCTGGCCAACGTGCCGACCGCCAAGGAACAGGGGATGGACGTCGAATGGCCGATCATCCGCGGCTACTACATGGGCCCGAAGGTCAGCGACGCCGACTTCAAGGTCTGGACCGATACCTTCAACAAGATGATGGCGACGCCCGAGTTCGCCAAGCTGCGTGCCGAGCGCAGCCTGTTCCCGTTCGCCAAGACCGGCGCCGACCTGGACGCCTACATCAAGCAGCGCGTGGCCGACTACCGCAAGCTGGCGGCCGATTTCGGCCTGAACGTCGCCAAGTGACCCTGTCGCGGCACCGTGCCCGGGCCGCCTGGCCCGGGGCCCGGTCCGCGCCGAACCGGAGGAGCAACACACCATGAGCGATCGCGTTCTGGGCGTCGCCTGTGTCGTGGTGGCCGCAGGCATGGCCTGGGCCGCCACGGACTACGCCGCGCCGATTTCCTACGAACCCGTCGGCCCGCGCGCGTTTCCGCTGCTGCTGGCCACCCTGATGGGCATCGGCGGCCTGTGGCTGATCGTGCGCCCCAGCCTGCGCGGCAACTGGTTGCGCCAGGTGCCGCTGCAGTCGCTGGCCTTCGCCGTGGCGGCGGTGTTCGCCTACGCGCTGCTGTTCGAGACGCTGGGCTTCACGCTGGCCACCACCGTCATGGCGGTGCCGGTCGGCATGGCCTTCGGCGGCAGCTGGAAGCAGGCGCTGGCCGGTGGCCTGGGCCTGGGCCTGCTGCTGTTCCTGGGGTTTGACAAGCTGCTGGACGTGGTGCTGCCGACCGGACTGTTGTCGTTCATCCTGGGAGGACGCTGAACCATGGAAACACTGCAATACCTGATGACCGGCTTCGGTGTCGCCCTGTCGACCACCAACCTGATGGTGGCCGCCATCGGCGCGCTGGTGGGCACCATCGTCGGCATGCTGCCGGGGCTGGGGCCGATCAACGGCGTGGCCATCCTGATGCCCCTGGCCTTCGCGCTCAAGCTGCCGGCCGAAACGGCGCTGATCCTGCTGGCCGCGGTCTACATGGGCTGCGAGTTCGGCGGCCGCATCTCCTCCATCCTGCTGAACGTGCCCGGCGACGCCGGCGCCATCATGACGGCGCTGGACGGCTACCCGATGGCGCGCCAGGGCCTGGGCGGCGTGGCGCTGTCGATCTCGGCCTGGAGCTCGTTCGTCGGCTCGTTCATCGCCACCTGCGGCATCGTGATGTTCGCCCCGCTGCTGGCGCGCTGGGCACTGGCCTTCGGTCCGGCCGAGTACTTCGCGCTGATGTGCTTTGCCTTCGCCTGCATCACC
>MKTG01000092.1:32466-56859 GCA_001897615.1 Burkholderiales bacterium 68-10 | reverse complement strand
CTCGATCAGCGAGATCCTGCTGATGCTGGAGCAGCACCACAGCACGGCCGGCATCATCAAGGCCACCGGGCGTTCGCTGTTCAACCTGAAGGAAATGGCCTACACGTGGTGGTCCACCATCCGCTCGTCGCTGGTCGGCTTCGTGGTCGGCGTGCTGCCGGGTGCCGGCGCCACCATCGCCAGCGCCATCACCTACACCATGGAAAAGCGCCTGGCCGGGCCGGACAACCGCTTCGGCGACGGCGACATCCGCGGCGTGGCGGCGCCGGAGGCGGCCAACAACGCCTCGGCGGCCGGCTCCTTCGTGCCCATGCTCACACTGGGCGTGCCCGGCTCGGGCACCACTGCGGTGATGATGGGCGCGCTGGCGCTGTACAACATCACGCCGGGTCCGGCGCTGTTCACGCAAAACCCGCAACTGGTTTGGGGCCTGATCGCCTCGTTCTTCGTCGCCAACTTCCTGCTGCTGTTGATCAACATTCCGCTGGTCGGCGTGTTCGCCCGCATGCTGCAGACGCCCAACTGGCTGCTGGTGCCGGCCATCCTGTCGGTCAGCGCGGTGGGGGTGTACTCGGTGCACGCCACCACCTTCGACCTGGTGCTGATGTCCGTGTTCGGCGTGGTGGGCTACCTGCTGCGCAAGCAGGGCGTGCCGATGGCGCCGCTGATCCTGGGCTTCGTGCTGGGCGACATGATGGAGCAGAACCTGCGCCGCGCGCTGTCGATCACCGACGGCGACGTCGGCATCCTGGTGGAGAGCCCGATCTCCATCGGCCTGTGGGTGCTGAGCGCGCTGATGCTGGTGGTGCCGCCGCTGATGCGCCTGCGCGCACGCGCCAAGGCGCGCTGAGGCAAGCCAGATCGCATGCAGATCGGGCTCCAGAGCCCGACCAGCCTGCGCAAGCCGCTCTGAATTTCAGAGCGGCTTTTTTGTCTTCCGCGCTCAGCGTCGCGTCTTGCGCGGCTTGCCGCTGGCGGCGCCCTTCTTGGCCGCCGCCTTGCGCGCGGCCGACTGGAGCGCCTGCATCGGCGAGGGCCTGGGGCTGGCGCGCTCGGCGTCGCGCTGCTGGCGCGCGGCGCGCTTGGCCGAGGCCTTGGCCGGGCGGCCGCGCTCGGCGGCGGGCGCCGCGCCCTTGTCGCGCGGGGCGCGCGCCAACAGGTCTTCGTCCTCGCGCACCAGCCGGAAGTCGATCTTGCGCGCGTCCAGGTCGACGCGGCTGACCTGCACGCGCACCCGCGTGCCGATGGCGTAGCGGATGCCGGTGCGCTCGCCGCGCAGCTCCTGGCGGACTTCGTCGAAGCGGAAGTACTCGCCGCCCAGTTCGGTGATGTGCACCAGGCCCTCGACGTGCAGCTCGCTGAGCGTGACGAACAGGCCGAAGCTGGTGGCGGCGCTGACGGTGCCGGCGTATTCCTCGCCCAGGTGCTCCTTCATGTACTTGCACTTGAGCCAGGCCTCGACGTCGCGGCTGGCCTCGTCGGCGCGCCGCTCGTTGGCGCTGCAGTGCAGGCCGGCGGCTTCCCAGGCCTGCACCTCGGGTGACAGGCGATCGGGCCGCTCGCGCTGTTCCCGCTTGCGCGACAAGCTATCTTTTTTCAAGCGCTTGCTGAGCTTTTCGTGCGCCTCGCCGGGCGTGGGCAGACTCGGCAGCTGGTACTTGCGCTCGGCCAGGATGGCCTTGATGACGCGGTGCACCAGCAGGTCCGGGTAGCGCCGGATCGGGCTGGTGAAATGCGTGTACGCCTCGTAGGCCAGGCCGAAGTGCCCGCTGTTGACGGGCGAGTAGATGGCCTGGCTCATGGCGCGCAGCAGCATCATGTGGATCTGCTCGGCGTCGGGACGCTCGGCGGTGGCCGCGGCGATGCGCTGGAACTCGTCCGGCCGCGGCTCGTCGCTGACCGACAGGCCCAGGCCCAGCGCCTTCAGGTAGGCGCGCAGCAGCTCGAGCTTTTCTGGCGTCGGGCCCTCGTGCACGCGGTACAGGCCGGCGTGCTTGCCCTGGCCGATGAAGTCGGCGCTGCACACGTTGGCCGCCAGCATGCACTCCTCGATCAGGCGGTGCGCGTCGTTGCGCTGGCGCGGCACGATCTTCTCGATGCGGCCGGCCTCGTCGCAGACGATCTGCGTCTCCACGGTGTCGAAGTCCACCGCGCCGCGCCGCTCGCGCGCCTTCAGCAAGGCGCGGAACGCGTCGTGCAGGTCCAGCAGGTTCTGCACGCGCGCCTGCCGGCGCGCCGCCTCGGGGCCGCGCGTGTTGGCCAGGATGGCCGCCACCTCGGTGTAGGTCAGCCGCGCATGGCTGCGGATGACGGCCGGGTAGAACTGGTAGGCATGGACGTCACCCTGCGCCGTGACCAGCATGTCGCACACCATGCTCAGGCGCTCGACCTCGGGGTTGAGCGAGCACAGGCCGTTGCTGAGCTTTTCCGGCAGCATGGGGATGACGCGGCGCGGAAAGTACACGCTGGTGGCGCGCTCGTAGGCGTCCACATCCAGCGGCGCGCCGTTGCGCACGTAGTGGCTGACGTCGGCAATCGCCACCAGCAGGCGCCAGCCGTTGGGTTTCTTGCCGCGGCCGGTGACCACGGCGGGCTGGCAGTACACCGCGTCGTCGAAGTCGCGCGCGTCCTCGCCGTCGATGGTGACCAGCGGCACGTCGGTCAGGTCGACGCGGCCGGCGCGGTCGCGCGGCTGCACGCTGTCGGGCAGGGCGCGCGCCTCGCCGATGGCGGCGTCGGAGAACTCGTGCGGCACGCCGTACTTGCGCACCGCGATTTCAATTTCCATGCCGGGGTCGTCGATCTCGCCCAGCACTTCCTTGACGCGGCCAACCGGCTGGCCGTAGAGCGCCGGCGGCTCGGTCAGCTCGACCACCACCACCTGCCCCGGCCGGGCGGCGCCGATGGCGGCCTTGGGGATCAGCACATCCTGGCCGTAGCGCCGGTCTTCCGGCGCCACCAGCCAGATGCCGGCTTCGTGCAGCAGGCGGCCGATGATGGGCTGCGGCGGGCGCTCGACGATTTCGAGCACGCGCCCCTCGGGGCGCCCGCGCCGGTCCTGCCGCGCGATGCGCACGCGCACGCGGTCGCGGTGCAGCACCGCGCGCATCTCGTTGGGGGGCAGATAGATGTCGGCGTCGCCGTCGTCGCGCAGCACGAAACCGTGCCCGTCGCGGTGGCCTTGCACCGTGCCTTCAATTTCTTCCAGCAGGCTGCTGGTGGGGTCGAGATTTTTGATATAGAATCCTAGCTTTCCTGAAATGCCCAGGTGGCGGAATTGGTAGACGCACTAGTTTCAGGTACTAGCGCTGAGAGGCGTGGAGGTTCGAGTCCTCTCCTGGGCACCAAAACAAAAGAAGATTACAGCCGCCAAAACCGCTGCAATCGATGACAAGCCACCCAACGGGTGGCTTTTTTCTTGCCCGCCCGAGCCAGCTGTTGCGCGCACGCATCAGTTTTCATGCGGCTCAGAGGGGCTGGGCAATGAGGTCGTGGCCCTGGGTGTCGACCACCCGCGCCCGCGTGAACTCGCCCACCCGCAGCTGCTTGCTGATTTTTTGCGGCGGCAGCAAATGCACCACGCCGTCGATCTCGGGCGCGTCGGCATAGCTGCGCCCCACCCCGCCGCGCCGGCCCAGCGCCGGCGCCGAGTCGATCAGCACCTGCAGGGTGTCGCCCTCGCGCTCGCGCAGCTTGGCGGTGGACACGGCCTCGGCCACGGCCATGAAGCGCGCGCGGCGCTCTTCGCGCAGCTCGGGCGGCAGCATGCCGGGCAGCGCGTTGGCGGCGGCCCCTTCGACCGGCGAATAGGCAAAGCAGCCGGCGCGGTCGATGCGGGCCTCGCGCATGAAGTCCAGCAGGTGCTCGAACTCGGCCTCGGTCTCGCCCGGAAAACCGGCGATGAAGGTGGAGCGGATCACCAGCTCGGGACAAATGTCGCGCCAGCGCGCGATGCGCTCCAGGTTCTTCTCGCCGCTGGCCGGCCGCTTCATGCGGCGCAGCACGTCCGGGTGGCTGTGCTGCAGGGGCACATCCAGGTACGGCAGCACCTTGCCCTCGGCCATCAGCGGCAGGATGTCGTCCACATGTGGGTACGGGTACACGTAATGCAAGCGCACCCAGGCGCCGTGCGGCGCGGCCAGCTCGCCCAGCGCCTGCACCAGCTCCAGCAGCCGGGTCTTGAGCGGGCGGCCGTCCCAGAAGCCGGTGCGGTATTTCACATCGACGCCGTAGGCCGAGGTGTCCTGGCTGATGATGAGCAGTTCCTTGACGCCGCCCTCGAACAGCGCGCGTGCTTCCTTCAGCACCTCGCCGATCGGGCGGCTGACCAGGTCGCCCCGCATCGAGGGGATGATGCAGAAGGTGCAGCGGTGGTTGCAGCCCTCGCTGATCTTCAGGTAGGCGTAGTGGCGCGGCGTGAGCTTCAGGCCGGCCTCGCCAAAGGCGCCGGGCACCAGGTCGAGGAACGGGTCGTGCGGCTTGGGCAGGTGGCGGTGCACCGCGTCCATCACTTCCTGCGTGGCGTGCGGGCCGGTGACGGCAAGCACCGAGGGGTGCAGGTGTTTGACCAGGTTTTCAGTATCTTTTTGACCTTTGGCGACCGCCCCATCAGCGCCAGCAGCTATGGTTTTTGCACCAAGACAGCCGGTGACGATGACCTTGCCGTTGACCGTCAGGGCCTCGCCGATGGTGTCCAGGCTCTCCTTGACGGCCTCGTCAATGAAGCCGCAGGTGTTGACGATCACCAGATCGGCCCCTTCGAAGGTCTTGCTGGTCTGGTAGCCCTCGGCCGACAGCTGGGTCAGGATCAACTCGGAATCGGTCAGCGCCTTGGGGCAGCCCAGGGACACGAAGCCGATGCGCGGCGGCGTGGTGGTTTCACTCATGGGGCGATTGTCGCAGCCCCGCGCGCCGGCCGCGTCCTCAAGCGCCGCGCTTGATGCCGAAGGCGCCCAGCATCTGCTCGGTCTGCTTGCTCATCTGCTCCTGCGCCTGCAGGAACATGTTCTTGGACTGCTCCAGGTAGTTGCCCATCATGCCCTGCATCATGGGCGACTGCATGTGCATGAACTGCGCCCACAGCTCGGGGTTCAGCCCCGAGGACTGCTCGGCCAGCTTGGCCTGGATTTCCATGAAGGCCTGGATGTTCTTCTCCAGGTAGCTGCCCATGAAGCCCTGCATGGCATGGCCGTAGAAGCGGATGATGTTGGCCAGCATGTCCTGGGTGAACATGGGCGCGCCGCCGGCTTCTTCTTCCAGGATGATCTGCAGCAGGATGCTGCGCGTCAGTTCGTCGCCGGTCTTGGCGTCGCGCACCACGAAGGGCTGGCGCGCCATCACCAGCTCGCGCACCTGCGCCAGCGTGATGTAGGTCGAGGTGTCGGTGTCGTACAGGCGCCGGTTGGGGTACTTCTTGATCACCCGCTGGGACGGGGCGCTGGTCGACGGCTTGCGCGCCGGCTTGGCCGGCGCCGGGGCGGGGGCACGGCTCATGAAATGGAAGGTCGGTCAAACTGCTGCACTGCAACATATTGTAGGTGCCATTGGCCAGGCGCCGCCCTTGGCTTTCCCTGATACCCGGCAGCCCGCCCGATGCGCGGCGGGGCGGCACGCACCCTGCTACGATGGCGCGCCGTTGCCCGAAGGGAGTCGTCACATGTGGAAACTCGGTCGCCTGATCGCGCTGCTGCGCAAGGAACTGCTGCTCGCCTGGGGTCTGCTGCGCGACCCGCGCGCGCCGCTGGCGTCCAAGCTGGCGACGGTGCTGGCGCTGCTGTACGTGCTGAGCCCGGTGGACCTGGTGTCGGACTTCATCCCCATCCTGGGCTGGCTGGATGACGGCCTGATCGCCTGGCTGCTGCTGCGCCTGGCCTTCCGCTTCCTGCCGCCCGAACTGATGACCGCGCTGCGCGCCAAGGTGCAATCGCGCGTCACCCCGGCGCGCGGCTGACCGCATCGAAGGGCCGCGCAGCAGGCCAATTCAGCGAACGCCGTGCCCGGACCTGCGCCGGGCACTGGCCTTGCCCCCCGGGGGAGGCCGCGACCGCGGCTCAGGATGGGCTACCGCTCCTTGGTGTCGTTGAAGCGCCCGTAGCTCATCAGGCGCTCGTAGCGGCGGTCCAGCAGCTCCTTGACCTTCAGGTCGCTCACCTGGCGCCAGGCGTCGCCCAGCGCGCGCTTGAGCAGCGTGCCCATGTGGCGCGGGTCGCGGTGCGCGCCACCGACCGGCTCGCTGACGATCTTGTCGACCATGCCCAGCGCCTTCAGGCGGTGCGCCGTGATGCCCAGCGCCTCGGCCGCTTCCTGCGCCTTGTCGCTGGTCTTCCACAGGATCGAGGCGCAACCCTCGGGGCTGATCACCGAATAGATCGAATATTGCAGCATCAGCACCTGGTCGGCCACGGCGATGGCCAGCGCCCCGCCCGAGCCGCCTTCGCCGATGATGGTGCTGATGATCGGCACCTCCAGCTGCGCCATCTCGTAGATGTTGCGCCCGATCGCCTCGGACTGGCCGCGCTCCTCGGCGTCGATGCCCGGAAAGGCCCCCGGCGTGTCGACGAAGGTGAACACCGGCAGCTTGAACTTCTCGGCCGTCTTCATCAGGCGCAGCGCCTTGCGGTAGCCCTCGGGCCTGACCATGCCGAAGTTGCGCGCCGCGCGCTCCTTGGTGTCGCGCCCCTTCTGGTGGCCGATCACCAGGCAGGCGTTGCCGCCAAAGCGCGCCAGGCCGCCGACGATGCTCTGGTCGTCGGCGTAATGGCGGTCGCCGTGCAGCTCGACGAAGTCGGTGAAGCACTCGCGCACGTAGTCCAGCGTGTACGGGCGCTCGGGATGGCGCGCGATCTTGGTGATCTGCCAGGGCGTCAGATCGGCGTAGATGTCCTTGGTGAGCTGACGGCTCTTCTTGTCGAGCTGGTCGATCTCCTCCGAGATGTCGACCGCGCTCTCGCTCTGCACGTAACGCAGCTCCTCGATCTTGTTTTCAAGCTCGGCGATCGGCTGCTCGAAATCAAGAAATGCGCGTTTGGCCAAGATTGGCTCCTCGGTATCGAAACATCCGGCGATGTTACCGGATGCGGCCGCCTCAGTAGGCGACCGGAAGGGGTTCCAGCGAGCGCCACATGTACCACGTGGCCACCGTGCGCCAGGGCGCCCAGGCGGCGGCCACTTCGCGCGCCTCGCTGCGGCTGACGGGCTCGCCCGAGAAATAGTTGAGGCTGATGCCGTTGATCAGGCCCACGTCGTCCAGCGGCAGCACGTCGGGGCGCAGCAGGTGGAACATCAGGAACATCTCGGCCGTCCAGCGGCCGATGCCTCGAATCGCCACCAGCTCGGCAATGATGGCCTCGTCGTCCATGGCCTGCCACTGATCGACGTGGATGCGGCCGCTGTCGAAGTGCAGCGCCAGATCGACCAGGTACTCCACCTTGCGCGCCGACAGGCCGGCGGCGCGCATGTCGTCCACCTTCAGCTTCAGCACCTGGGCGGGCGCCAGGCGGCGCGGCAGCGCCTCGAAGCGGTTCCACACCGACTGCGCCGCCTTGACCGAAATCTGCTGCCCCACGATGGAGCGCGCCAGCGTGACGAAGGCGTCGCCGCGCGACTGCAGGCAGGCGTCGCCAAAGCGCGGGATCAGGCGCTTCATGACGCGGTCGCGCTTGGCCAGGTGCGCGCAGGCCTCGGCCCAGTAGTCGGGCGTGCAGACCACGGGCGCTTTGTTTTTTGTAGCTGCCACCGCTCTACCCGCCTGCGCTGGAGGCTGAAAACACCACGATTTCCGTCACTGTGCCACCTCCCAGGTGGTGCCGGTGGGTGAGTCCTTCAGCACGATGCCGGCGGCCAGCAGCGCCGCGCGGATGCGGTCGGCCTCGGCGAAGTCCCTGGCCTGCTTGGCGGCGGCGCGGGCGGCGATCCGCGCCTGGATGGCGGCCTCGTCCAGCGTGCTGCCGGCACGCAAAAAAGCCTTGGGGTCGCCCTGCAGCAGGCCCAGGCAGCCCCCCAGCGCCTTCAAGAGGCCGGCGTCCTCGCCGCGGCGGCCGCGGTTGACTTCGCTGGCCAGCTCGAACAGCACGGCCACCGCCTCGGGCGTGCCGAAGTCCTCGTCCATCGCCGCCTTGAAGCGCGCCGCATGCGGGTTCGACCAGTCGATCGCCACGTCGGCCGCCGGCACCGCGTCCAGCGCCGTATACAGGCGCTTGAGCGCGGCGCGCGCGTCCTGCAGGTGCACATCGCTGTAATTCAGCGGACTGCGGTAGTGCGCGCGCACGATGAAGAAGCGGATCGTCTCGGCGTCGAATTCCCGCAGCACCTCGCGGATGGTGAAGAAGTTGCCCAGCGACTTGGACATCTTCTCGTTGTCGATGTTGACGAAGCCGTTGTGCATCCACACCCGCGCCAGCGGCTGGCCGTTGGCGCCCTCGCTCTGGGCGATCTCGTTTTCGTGGTGCGGAAACTGCAAGTCGGCGCCGCCACCGTGGATGTCGAAGGTGTCGCCCAGCAGCGCGCAGCTCATGGCCGAGCACTCGATGTGCCAGCCGGGCCGGCCCAGGCCGTAGGGGCCGTCCCACTTGGCGCCCTCGGGTTCGCTCGGCTTGGCGGACTTCCACAGCACGAAGTCCAGCGGATCGTCCTTGCCCTCATCCACCGCCACGCGCTCGCCCGCCTGCAGCTCGTCCAGCGTCTTGCCCGACAGCTTGCCGTAGCCGGGAAACTTGCGCACCGCATAGTTCACGTCGCCACCGGCCGTGCGATAGGCCAGGCCCTTGTGCTCCAGCGTGCCGATGATGGACAGCATCCGCGGCACGTAGTCGGTGGCGCGCGGATCATGCGTGGGACGCTCGACGCCCAGGGCGTCGAAGTCGCGGTACATCTCGGCGATCATGCGGTCGGTCAGCTGGCGGATGGTCTCGCCGTTTTCCAGCGCCCGGCGGATGATCTTGTCCTCGATGTCGGTGATGTTGCGCACGAAGGTGACGCGCAGGCCCGAGGCCCTCAGCCAGCGCTGCACCACGTCGAACGCCACCGCCGAGCGCGCGTGGCCGATGTGGCACAGGTCGTACACCGTGATGCCGCACACGTACATGCGCACGTGGCCCGGCTCAAGGGGGGAAAAATCTTCCAGGGCACGCGTCAGCGTGTTGTGGATGCGCAGGGTCATGGGAAAACAAGCAAGGAAGCCGTGCAGCAGCGCGTTGGGGCGGCAACCGGCCGCGCTCGGCGCGCGCCCGCAAACCCTGGCCGGACAGCCAGGCCGCCCCGGCCGACATGGCCGGCGCACCTTCCGCGTGGCACCGGGCCGCCAGGCCCGCTTGGCTACAATCCCGGCAGTATAAGATGCGACCCGCCCTCCGGCCAGCACGCGAGGGCAGCGCCGATCGGCTCCGGCGCAACCGGCTCGACTGCACATGACGCTGCACCTCCCCCCTTTTCCGCGGTCCGCGCGCCACATGGCGCGCCCGGTGCTGCTGGCGCTCGGCCTGGCGTTGGCCACCGCCGCCGCGCGGGCCGATGACTACACCGACGTGCAGGCATTGCAAAAAAGCGGCCAGACCGGCGAGGCCCTGGCGCGCGCCGACCGCCACATCGCCGCCCGTCCCAACGACCCCCAGATGCGCTTCGTCAAGGCCGGCGTGCTGAGCGCCGCCGGCCGCGCCGACGAAGCCGAGGCCCTGCTGGTGCAGCTGACGCGCGACTACCCCGAGCTGCCCGAGCCCTGGAACAACCTGGCCGTGCTGCACGCCGGCCGGGGCCAGCTCGACAAGGCCGAGCAGGCGCTGGAGGCCGCGCTGCGCGTCAACCCTGCCTACGCCACGGCGCTGGAGAACCTGGGCGACGTGCGCCTGCGCCAGGCCAGCGAGGCCTACCAGCGCGCGCGCCAGCTCGACCCGACCAGCGCCACGCGCCTGACGCCGCGCATCGACAGCCTGCGCGGCCTGCTCGGCCCGGGCGCCGCCCGCTAGCCAGCCCCCTGGTGGCGGCGCGGAACTCGCGCAGCGCCGCCGGCACCAATGCTTTTTTTCCGCCCCTGAACACCGGAGCCCCAAGCCATGCTGCTTTCCCGCCGAACCCTCGCCCGCGCCGCCGCCACCCTGACGGCCGCCGCCGCCCTGGGCACTGCCCTGCCCGCCTTCGCCGCCGACCCGCGCGTGAAGTTCGTCACCAGCGAAGGCGATTTCGTGGTCGAGCTCTACCCCGACAAGGCCCCCAAGACCGTCGCCAACTTCCTGCAGTACGTGAAGGACAAGCACTACGACGGCACCATCTTCCACCGCGTCATCAAGAACTTCATGGTGCAGGGCGGCGGCTACGGCAAGGACTACAAGGAAAAGGAGACCCGCGCCTCGGTGATTCACGAAGGCCGCAAGGCGATGGCCGCCGGCCTGAAGAACACCACCGGCACCATCGCCATGGCGCGCAAGCCCGACCCGCACTCGGCCAGCGCGCAGTTCTTCATCAATGTGGTGGACAATGGCCCGCTCGATCCGGTGCTGATCCCCGACGGCGATCCGGTCACCTTTGACTTCCGCGGCCAGACCTACAAGGACATCCCGCGCAAGAACGTCATCAACCACCCCGACCTGTTCGGCTACACCGTGTTCGGCAAGCTCGTCAGCGGCATGGACACGATCGAGAAGATCCGCAACACCCCCACCGGCAGCGGCGGCCCCTTCCCCACCGACGTGCCGCAAAAGCCGGTCGTGATCGAATCGGCCCGCCTTGTCAACTGAACGCTTGATCCATCCTCCACACGAAAGCCCCTCATGAGCAACCCCAAAGTCGAACTGCACATCGCCGGCCGCGGCGTCATCACGCTGGAACTCGACCAGGACAAGGCGCCCAAATCGGTGGCCAACTTCCTGGCCTACGTCAACAGCGGCCACTACGACAACACGGTGTTCCACCGCGTGATCAAGAACTTCATGCTCCAGGGTGGCGGTTTCGAGCCCGGCATGAAGCAAAAGCCCACGCTGGCCGCCATCACCAACGAGGCCGACAACGGCCTGAAGAACGCCCGCTACACCGTGGCCATGGCGCGCACCTCCGACCCGCACTCGGCCACGGCGCAGTTCTTCATCAACGTGGTGGACAACGACTTCCTCGACTTCAAGGCGCCCACCGCGCAGGGCTGGGGCTATGCCGTGTTCGGCAAGGTGGTGGCGGGCCAGGACGTGGTCGACGCCATCAAGGCCGTGCCCACCACGCGCAAGGGCTACCACGACGACGTGCCGCGCGATGACGTGGTGATCGAAAAGGCCGTCGCCGTCGGCTGAAGCCGGGGCAAGCCTGCGCCATGCCGGCCGTGCCCGCCTTCGGCGCGCTGCAGGCTCCCGCCCACTGGCGCACGGTCGACTTCATCTCCGACCTGCACCTGGGGCCCGAGGAGCCGCGAACCTTCGACGCCTGGGCGCGCTACCTGGGCCGCACGCGCGCCGACGCGGTCATCATCCTGGGCGACCTGTTCGAGGCCTGGGTCGGCGACGACGCAGCCGTGCCCGGCAGCTTCGAGGCGCGCTGCGGCCAGGTGCTGGACGGCTGCCAGGCCGACATGGCCTTCATGCGCGGCAACCGCGATTTCCTGCTCGGTCACGACTTCCTGGCCCGCCACCGCGTGCGCGAGCTGGCCAGCGACCCCACGGTGCTGACCTTTGGCCAGCAGCGCTACCTGCTCAGCCACGGCGACCTACTGTGCACCGACGACGTGGCCTACCAGCAGTTTCGCGCCCAGGTACGCAGCCCGCAGTGGCAGCAGGCCTTCCTGGCCCGGCCGCTGGCCGAGCGCCAGGCCATCGCGCGCCAGATGCGCGCCCAAAGCCAGGCCCACCAAGCCACACAGGCGGCCTACGCCGACGCCGACGCCGCGCTGGCCCGCCAGTGGCTGCGGCAGGCCGATGCCACCGTGCTGATCCACGGCCACACGCACCGCCCGGCCGACCACGCGCTGGGCCCGGACGCGCGCGGCCGCCCCCTCACCCAGGTGGTGCTGAGCGACTGGCACATCGACGCCCGCACCCAGCGTGCCCAGGTGCTGCGGCTGGACGCACAAGGCCTGACGCGCCTGCCACCCGAGGCGGCCTAGGGCCTGTTCACTCACATGGCCTGGCTGCGCACCCTGGGCCGCTGGCTGCGCCGCGCCGCCGGCACGCCCACGCCCATCCCCGACGCGCTGTGGCAGGACACGCTGGCGCGCCACCCGTTCCTGCAGCGGCTCGACGCCCACGAACGACGGCGCCTGCAACGCCTGGCCGCGCACTTCATCGCCCGCAAGCGCTTCACCGGCGCCCACGGGCTGGTCGTCACCGACGCCATGGCGGTGGCCGTGGCCGCGCAGGCCTGCCTGCCGCTGCTGCACCTGGGCCCGCCCAATCGACCCGAGGCGGCGCTGGCCTGGTACGACGACTTCGTCACCATCGTGCTGCACCCCGACGACGCCGTGGCCCCGCGGCGCGTGATGGACGAGGCCGGCGTGGTGCACCACTACGACGAAGTGCTGGCCGGCGAAGCCATGCAGCACGGCCCGGTGATGCTGAGCTGGCCGGCCGTGCAGGGCGCCGGCATGGGCAGCGGCACCAGCGTGGTGATCCACGAATTCGTGCACAAGATGGACATGCAGGCCGGCGGCGCCGACGGCGCGCCGCCGCTGCCGCGCGGCTTCATGGGCGCGCGCACCGCGCGCGAGGCCGCCGCCCACTGGTACCGCACCTGGGCACCCGCGTTCGAGCAGTTCCGCGAGCAGGTCGCGCTGGCCGAGCGCTTTGGTGCCCCCGCGCCCTGGCTGGACGCCTACGCCGCCAGCGCCCCGGCCGAGTTCTTCGCCGTCGCCTGCGAGGCGCACTTCGTCGAGCCCGAGCGCTTCGCCCGCGAATACCCGGCGCTGGCCGCGGCGCTGCGCGAGCTCTTCAAACAAAATGAGGTTCCACTCGCGAATGATGGTGATGGCCTGTGAGACAAGGCTTCGAATGGTCAATGACTTGAAACCGCCAACACCCGAACGCAAAGGACGCAGAGATTTCGCAGAGGGCGCAGAAAACAAGAAGATCCATCGGCTTTTTTTGCGTCCTCTGCGTATGACTGTTCATTTTTCCCATGGGTTGTGTCGCGGTGCGGCACTTATCGGGTATCTCACCAGCATTCGCGAGTAGAGCCCAAAATAAGGCCGCGCCGCTGGCCTGACCTGCGCGGGCAGCTCTCGAAAGCAGAGCAATCCAGATGCCCGATGGCCGAGCGGATGCCCCGGCACGCTGCTCCTCGACGGTTTTTCGGCGCGCGTGATTGCTCTTGACTTCATAGCTGCTGGCGCACGCTGAGCGGGCGCCAGAGCCCTGTTTGGCAGTCAATAGGCAGCGCATCGGGCTGCCCATCGCCCCTCAAGCGGCGCGCCGCCGCCAGGCCAGCAGGCCCAGCAGGCCCGACAGCGCCAGCAGCATCCACTGCGACAGGGTGGGGACTGGCGTCACCGGCGCAGCCGCGGCGGCCAGCACGACGCTCTGGCTCACGTGCGGCGCCGGCAGCCAGTTGGCGTTGCCCGCCTGGCTGGCCACCAGCGTGCAGGTGCCTGCCGCCACCATGGTGACGGTGCTGCCGCTGACGGAGCAGATGTCAGGCGCGGCGCTGCCGTAGTGGACCGGCAGGCCCGAGCTGGCCGTGGCCAGCGGGTTGATCGGGAAGGTGCCGCCGGCCACGAAGGGGTGGCTGGCCGGGTTTTGCGCGGGGAAGCTGATGGTTTGCGCAGATGCCGCCTTCAAGTCGCCCGACAGGCGGGCGACGAAGCCGTCTCCAGATCCGTCAGAACCCGGCTGCGCGCCACCCGGGGTGCCGGGCAGGTTGGTGGGGGAGGTGTCCCCGCCCACCACCACGTCGCCATTGGCGGCGATGGCGAGGGCGTAAACGCATTGAACAAGGCTTTGGCTGGGGCAAGTTCATCGGCCCGATTCGCCAGGTGATGGTGCGTGGCATCAAGAAGGTTGGACAGCTCTTCGTGCTGACCATGGCGGTTTACAACCTGGTTCGCATGCGCACGCTGGGACAGGTCCGTCTGAAGCTTGCGCAATGAGCACCAGAGGCGGGGAAAAGGCCCTTCAAAGGGACAAAACAACCCTGTGAGGGGCGCGTTGCGTCGCTGTTCATGACGTAATCAGGCACAACCCACTCATCACCTCGATAAGCCCAGTGCCGACGGTGGGTATTTCAGCAGCCTGCCAGGCGGCCGGCGCAGGCCATGGGCTGGGCACGTGGCGCCAGCGCTGCCGGGCGTCACCCGCCCGGCAAGGTGCGCCTTGTCAAGCCCTGGGCCAGTCCACCGTCACCCGCAGGCCGCCCAGCGCCGGGCTGCGGTCGATGTGCAGTTGCAGCGCATGCAGCCGCGCCAGCCGCCGCACGATGGACCAGCCCAGGCCGCTGCCGCTCTGGCCGCTGCCCAGCACACGAAAAAATCGCTCGCCCAGGCGCGCCAGGTCGGCGTCCGACAGCCCAGGGCCGGCGTCTTCCACGCACAGGCGCACGCCGTGCGTGGCCTGCGCCGGCAACAGCTGCACCGCCACCGTGCCGCCATCGGGGCCGTAGCGCAGGGCGTTGTCCAGCAGGTTGCGCAGCAGCACGGCCGTCAGCGCGGCGCTCATGGGCACGTCCACCGGCCGCGGCGGACACTCGAGGCGGATCTGCTGGCCGCGCGCGCGCGCCGCGTCGGACAGCTCCCGCACCAGCCGCGCCGCCACGGCCGTCAGGTCGGTCGGGATGTCGCGCCCGGCAGCGGGCTGGGTGTCGACGGCATCGGCCTCCAGCCGGGCCAGCTGCAGCAACTGGTCGACCAAGCGGGTCGCGCGGTCGCAGCCGGCGATGGTGGCGTCCAGCGCGGCGCGGCGCTCCTCGTCCTGCGTGGCGCCCTGCGCCACCTGCGCCTGCATGCGGATGGCGGCGATGGGCGTGCGCAGCTCGTGCGCGGCGTCGGCGGTGAAGCGCCGCTCGCCCGCCACCTGCTCGGCCACCCGCCCCAGCAGACCGTTGAGCGCATGCACCAGCGGCTGCACCTCGGCCGGCACGCCGTCCTGCGGCAGCGCGTCCAGCGCCCGCGGGCTGCGCGCGGCCACGCGGTGACCGAGCGCGTGCAGCGGCCGCAGGGCACGCCGCACGGTCCAGCCGACGCCCACAGCCAGCAACGGCAGCACCAGCAGCAGCGGCAGCAAGGTGCCGCGCAGGCTGGCCAGCAGCACATGGCGGCGCGCCGACAGCTGCTCGGCCACGTGCACGGTGATGGCGCTGCCGCGCGCGTCGGCCTGCTCGGCCGTGAACACGCGCCAGCGCTTGCCCGCCAGGCGCTGCTCCGACAGGCCCTGCACCCCGGCCGGCGCCAGCGGCTCTTCAGGCGCGTCGGTGGAGCGGGCGCGCAGACGCCCGTCGCGCCAGATCTGGAATGCCACGCGCGACTGGTACTTGCGCAGCAGCACCGGCGCGGGTCGCGCGTCGTCCTCGACCGGCACGTCCAGTTCGCTGGCCAGCAGCAGGGCGGTGGTCTGCGCCAGGTGGGCGTCCAGCAGCTCGCTCAGCTCGTGCTCGGTGGTGAACCAGGCCACCAGTGCCGTCACCAGCCAGGCGGCCAGCACAAAGCCCAACACCATCGCCATCAGGCGCCGGGTGAGCGACAGCGGACGCGCGGCCATGGTGTCAGGTCGGCGGGCGGCGCGCCACGTAGCCGACGCCGCGCACCGTCTCGATCAGCCCGCCGCCCAGCTTGCGCCGCAGGTTGTGGATGTGCACCTCGACCGCGTTGCTGCTGACCTCGCTGCCCCATGCATAGAGCTGCTGCTCCAGCTGCTCGCGCGTCAGCACCCGGCCGGCCTGGCGCATGAAGGCGTGCAGCAGATCGAACTCGCGCAGCGACAGCACCACCGGCTGGTCGCCCCGCCAGACCTGGCGCGCCGCCGGGTCCAGCGTGACCTCGCCCAGCGTCAGCCGCGTGTCGGCGGCGCCATGGGCGCGGCGCACCAGGGCGCGCAGGCGGGCCGCCAGCTCGCCCAGATCGACCGGCTTGACCAGGTAGTCGTCGGCCCCGCTGTCCAGGCCCTGGATGCGGGCGCCGATGGCGTCGCGCGCGGTCAGCACCACGACGGGGGTGCGCGCGCCCTTGGCGCGCACGGCCGCCAGCGCGTCCATACCGTCCTGGCGCGGCAGGCCGAGATCGAGCACGGCAACGGCGTGCTGGCCGGTCAGCAGCTCGCGCTCGGCGGCCACGCCATCGCGCACCCAGTCGACGGCAAAGCCATGCTGGCGCAGGCCGGCCCGCAGGCCGGAGCCCAGCAGTTCGTCGTCTTCAGCCAGCAGCACGCGCATGTCGATGGCGCTTGTCGGTGTCCCGGTTCATGGCCCGATTGTGCGCCGACGGCCGTGGCCGGCGCGCCGCGCCGCCGCTGCCTACAATCCCCCGATTCCCCCGCAGGAGAGCGCCTTCATGACCATCCCCGACACCCCGCTGGCCCAGCTCAGGGACCCCAGCCTGCTCAAGACCGACGCCCTGATCAACGGCAAGTGGGTCAAGGGCAAGGCGCGCTTCGACGTCACCGACCCGGCCACCGGCCGCAAGCTGGCCGACGTGGCCGACCTGGGCGCCAAGGAGACCAAGGCCGCCATCGACGCCGCCAACGCCGCCTGGCCCACCTGGCGCGAACTGACCGGCAAGCAGCGCCACGCCCTGCTGATGCAGTGGTTCCACCTGCTGATGGAGCACCAGGACGACCTGGCGCGCCTGATGACCGCCGAGCAGGGCAAGCCGCTGCCCGAGGCCAAGGGCGAGGTGGCCTACGGCGCCAGCTTCGTCGAGTGGTTCGCCGAGGAAGCCAAGCGCGTCGCCGGCCAGACCCTGACCCCCTTCGACCGCAACAAGCGCCTGAGCATCGTCAAGCAGCCCATCGGCGTGTGTGCCGCCATCACGCCGTGGAACTTTCCGCTCGCCATGATCACGCGCAAGGTGGCGCCGGCGCTGGCGGCCGGCTGCACGGTGGTCATCAAGCCGGCCGAGTTCACCCCGCTCACCGCGCTGGCCGCGGCCGAGCTGGCGCAGCGCGCGGGCATTCCGGCCGGGGTCATCAACGTCGTCACCGGCCTGGACGCCCCGGCCATCGGCAAGGTGCTGTGCGACAGCGACATCGTGCGCCATCTGTCCTTCACCGGCTCGACCGAGGTCGGCCGCATCCTGATGGCGCAATGCGCGCCCACCGTCAAGAAGCTGGCGCTGGAGCTCGGCGGCAACGCGCCCTTCATCGTGTTCGACGACGCCGACCTGGACAGCGCCGTCGAGGGCGCGCTGGCCAGCAAGTACCGCAACGCCGGCCAGACCTGCGTGTGCGCCAACCGCCTGTACGTGCAGGACGGCGTGTACGACGCCTTCGTCAAGAAGCTGGCCGCCCGCGTCAAGGCCATGAAGGTGGGCAACGGCTTTGAGGACGGCGTCAGCGTGGGCCCGCTGATCGAGCCGGCCGCGCTCGCCAAGGTGGACAAGCATGTCAAGGACGCCGTCAAGAAAGGCGGCAAGGTGCTGACCGGCGGCAGGCGCCTGAAGGGCCAGTTCTACGAACCCACGGTGATCGCCGGCGCCACCGCCAGCATGCTGGTGGCGCGCGAAGAGACCTTCGGCCCGCTGGCGCCGGTGTTCCGCTTCAAGACCGAGCAGGAGGCGATCGACGCCGCCAACGCCACGGTGTTCGGCCTGGCCAGCTACTTCTACGCGCGCGACATCGGCCGCATCACGCGCGTCGCCGAGGGGCTGGAATACGGCATGGTCGGCATCAACACCGGCCTGATCTCCACCGAGCACGTGCCCTTTGGCGGCGTCAAGCAAAGCGGCCTGGGGCGCGAGGGCTCCACGCACGGGATGGAGGAGTACCTGGAGATGAAGTACCTGTGCCTGGGCGACGTGCTGAAGTGACGTGCCCGCGGGCTCGTCCCCGGCGTGGCGCCAGCGCGCGCTGACATGAACGCCGCTGTGCGCCTGGCCGCCGTGGGCGTGTTGTGGCTGGCGCCCTGGCTGTCGGCCCAGGCGCAGGCCCTATGGCTGGACGCGCAGGGCCAGCCCAACGCCGCCGCCCACGAGGCGGTCCGGTGGCTCACGCAGGCCGAGCGCGACGGCCTGCGGCCCGCCGACTACGAGGCCGCGCGCTGGGTACGCAGCCTGGAGCCGGGCCAGCGCCTGCCGGCCGACGGCGCCGCCGCCTGGGACGCGGCACTGACCCGCGCGGTGGAGCGCTACCTGCGCGAATTGCGCCATGGCCGTGTGCCGCCCAGCCAGCTGGGCGCGCGCTACGACAGCGCCAGCCTGCCCGCGCCCGAGCTGCCCGCGCAGTTGCGCGCGGCCGTCCAGGGCGGCCGGCCGGCCGACGCCCTGCGCGCCGCCACCCCGCCGTGGCCGCAGTACCCGGCGCTGCGCGACGCGCTGGTGCACCACCAGCAACTGGCGGACCACCCCGCCTGGCGCACGCCGGTGCCCGCCCTGCCCGGCCACAAGTTGCAGGGCGGCCAGCGCTGGGCCGGCCTGGCCACGCTGGCGGCGCGGCTGCATGCGCTGGGCGATCTGGGCGCCGCCCCGGCCACCGACCCGGACACGTTCGACCCCGCGCTGCAGGACGCCGTGAAGGCCTTCCAGGAGCGCCACGGCCTGAGCGCCGACGGCGTGCTGGGCAAGGCGACGCTGGAGGCGCTGGACGTGCCGCCCGCCACCCGCGCAAGGCAGATCGCGCTGGCGCTGGAGCGCCTGCGCCTGACGCCGCTGCCGGCGGCGGCGCGCTTCGTCACCGTCAACGTGCCCGAATTCATGCTGCGCGCCTGGGAGCACGAGGCCGGCGCCGTGCACGAAGCCTTTGCCATGCGGGTGATCGTCGGCAAGGCGGTCAGCACCCGCACGCCACTGTTCGACGAGGACATGCTGCGGATCGAGTTCAACCCGTACTGGAACATCCCGCCTTCCATCGCGCGCGGCGAGACCGTGCCCAAGCTGCGCGCCAACCCCGGTTATCTGGCGGCGCAGGGCATGGAGTTCGTCGGCCCCGGCGGCCAGACCAGCAGCGCCGTCACGCCCGAGATGCTGGACGCCGTGCAGGCCGGCCAGTGGCGCGTGCGCCAGCGCCCGGGGCGGCTGAACGCGCTGGGCGACATCAAGTTCGTGCTGCCCAACAGCCAGAACATCTACCTGCACCACACGCCCTCGGTCAGCCTGTTCAGCCGCGAGCGGCGCGACTTCAGCCACGGCTGCATCCGCATCGAGGAGCCGGTGGCGCTGGCCCAATGGGTGCTGGCCGGCGACGCGGCCTGGACCGAGGCGCGGATCCGCCAGACCATGGGCCAGCCGCGCCCCGTCACCGTGGCGCTGCCCACGCCGGTGCCGGTGCTGATCGTCTACCGCACCGTCAGCGTGCGCGGCGGGCGCGTGCACTTTGCCCCCGACCTGTACCGGCAGGACGCGCTGCTGGAGCGCGCGCTGGCGCAGCCGCGGCACCCCGCCAGCGGCGCGGGAACCGTGCGTGGCGGGTCTTAGAATGCTTTGGTTTGCAACGACCGAGGGATTTGTCGCATGAACAATCCGCACCGTCGCCGGTTCCTGGGCCGCGGCCTGGGCGCCGCCCAGCTGGCCGTTGCCGGCGTGCTGCTGCCGGCCGCCGGCCGCGCGCTGGCCAGCGCCCCCGACACCCTGGCGCGGGCGCGCCGCCTGTCGTTCAACCACCTGCACACGCAGGAGCGCACGGCGCTGGTGTATGCCGTGGGCAGCGAATTCGTGCCCACCGCGCTGAGCCACCTGAACCACTTCCTGCGCGACCACTACAGCGGCGACGTCGGCGTGATCGACCCCGAGCTGTTCCACCTGCTGCACCGCGTGCGCCGCGAGCTGGAGATCGAGCAGCCCTTTCACGTCATCTCCGGCTACCGCAGCCCGCACACCAACGAAACCCTGCGCACCACGCGCGGCGGCGGCGTGGCCCGGCGCAGCCTGCACATGGACGGCAAGGCCATCGACGTGCGCCTGCCGGGCGCCTCGCTGGCGGACCTGCGCGACGCCGCCATCTCGCTCAAGGCCGGTGGCGTGGGCTTTTACCCGCGCGAGAACTTCGTGCACATCGACACCGGGCGCGTGCGCGCCTGGTGAGCCGCGGGCGCCGTCAGCGCGGCGCTGGCGGCCGGCCCAGGTGCCGCAGCACGCCCCGCGCCGCGCGCACGCCGCTGGCCAGGCTGGCCGTGAGCAGGTAGCCGCCGGTGGGCGCCTCCCAGTCCAGCATCTCGCCGGCGCAGAACACGCCGGGGCGCGCGCGCAGCTCCAGGTCTTCGGTCAGCGACTGCAGCCGCACGCCACCGGCGCTGCTGATGGCTTCGGCCACCGGGCGCGGCGCGGTCAGCGTGACGGGCAGCGCCTTGATGGCGCGCGCCAGCGCGTCGGCGTCGTGCAGTTGCTCGGGCGCCAGCAGCTCGTGCAGCAGCGCCGTCTTCACCCCCGCCAGGCCCAGCCGGCTCTTGAGGTGCGAGGACAGGCTGCGGCTGCCGCGCGGGTGCGCCACCGCCGCGCGCACCCGCGCCGGCGCGTGGCCCGGCAACAGGTCGAGCGCGAAGCTGGCCTGCCCGGCGCGGGCGATCTCGTCGCGCAACAGATGGCTGAAGGCGTAGATCAGGCTGCCCTCCACGCCCGTGGCGGTCACCACGAACTCGCCGGGCCGCGCGAAGTGCCGGCCAGCGCTGTCGGTGAAGGCCACCGCCACGCTCTTGAGCGGCTGGCCGGCAAAGCGCTCGGCAAAGAACGGCGTCCAGCCCGCGCCCGCGCGGCCCGCCGCGTCGAAGCCGCAGTTGGCCGGCGCCAGCGGCGCCACCTCGGCCCCGGCCTGCCGCAGCCACGCCGCCCACGCGCCGTCAGAGCCCAGGCGCGGCCAGCTGGCCCCGCCCAGCGCCAGCAGCGCGGCGGCCGGTGCCAGGCCCACGCAGCCGGCGGGAGATTCAAAGACAAACAAGCCTCCAGCGCTTGCTTGGCCAGCGCCAGCAGCTATGCTTTCAGGAGTGACGGCGGCATCCCCCCAGCCCACCCAGCGGTGCCGCATGTGAAAGCGCACCGGCACCGCGCCCGGCGCCCGCGGGTGGCGCAGCCGATGCAGCCAGGCGCGCAGCAGGGGCGCGGCCTTCATCTCGGTCGGAAACACGCGGCCCGACGTGCCGACGAAGGTGCCCACGCCCAGCCCCGCCGCCCAGTCGCGCACGGCCTGCGGGCCGAAGTCATGCAGCCAATCGCCCACCACGGCGGCCTGCTCGCCAAAGCGTTCGATGAAGGACGGCAGCGGCTCGGAATGCGTCAGGTTCAACCCGCCCTTGCCCGCCAGCAGGAACTTGCGGCCGGCCGAGGGCATGGCGTCGTACACATGAACTTCGACCCCGGCGGCCGACAGCACCTCGGCCGCCATCAGGCCCGCGGGACCGGCGCCGAGGATGGCGGCAAGGGGCGATTGGAGCAAGGGCACGAGGGGTGGAGGATGGAAGAAAAGCAGAAACTATCGCAGATGCTGACGCAAGCCTTGAACGACCGCTGCCACCTGTGGCAGCCGGGCGCCGGTCAATGCATCGGCCGCCCCAGCCGCCTGCTCGCCCCGGATATGGCGTAGTTCACCAGGCAGTAAAGCAGCGCCACCACCAGGTACACCGGCACCAGCGCGTGGTAGTTGGCGATCAGCACCTTGGCGTTCTGCATCAGCTCGCCGTAAGTGACGACGTAGCCGAAGGTGGTGTCTTTCACCACGATGACCAGTTGCGCCACCAGCGCCGGCACGATGTAGCGCAGCGCCTGCGGAAAGACGACGAGAAAGAACACCTGCGCCTCGGTCAGCCCCAGGCTGCGCGCGGCGTCGGTCTGGCCGCGCGGCACGGCCAGCACGCCGGCGCGATAGACCTCGGCCACCACGGCGGCGGTGCTCAGACTGATGGGCAGGGTCAGCATCCAGTAGGTGCTCAGCTTGATGCCCACCGAGGGCAGCACCAGAAAGCACACGTAGATGAGCAGCAGCGTCGGCGTGCCGCGCAGGAATTCGATCACCGCGATGCTCGGCCAGCGCAACAGCCGCGGCCGCGCCAGGCGCCCCAGCACCAGCACCAGCCCCAGGGCCAGCGCGATGACGGCGGCCATCGCCGCCGAGGCCACCGTGCCCAGCAGGCCCTTGGCCAGAAAGGTCCAGGTGGTCGGCCAGACAAAGAAGCTCCAGAACCGGGCGTCGAGTTGCCCAGCGGAATGAAAGCGCAGCACGATGCCCGCCGCCAACAGCAGCAGCACGGCCGCGGCGGCCACGCTCGCCGCCCGCGTGACGGCCCGGGCGCGGGGACTGGGCGCACCGAACAAGGCGTCTTCGAGCGAGCGGCTCATCGCAGGATGCGCGCCTTCTTTTCCAGCGCGGCGCCGGCCCAGGCGATCAGCAAGCCGGTGGCCACATACATCGCGGCGGCCAGCGCGAACGCGGCCATGCCGGCGGCGGAGTCGTTGGCGATCTTGGACACCAGCGCCGTCAGCTCGCGCCCCGGAAACGGCACCTGCGACGCCAGCGAGGTCGACAGCATCAGCGCAATGAGCAGCGAGGTCATCGGCTGCACCACCGAGCGCAGCGCCTGCGGCAGCACCACTGCCGTGATGACGCGCAGCGGCCGCAGGCCCAGGCTGAGCGCGGCCTCGATCTGCCCGCCAGGAATGGTGTTGATGCCCGCGCGCAGGTAGTCGGCCGTGAACGCCGAGCACACCAGCGCCAGCGTCAGCACCACGCTGGGTTCATAGTCGATCACCACGTTGAGATCGGGCAGCGCAAAGACGATGAAGATCAGCAGCGCCACGCTGGGGATGTTGCGGAAGATTTCGACGTAGACGGTCAGCACCCAGCGCAGCGGTGGCAGCGGCAGCAGGCGCAGCACCGTCACCACCACGCCCAGCACAAAGCCGGGCACGAACGACAGCAGCGTGAGCTTCCACGTCAGAAAAAGGGCCTGCCCGAAGGCAGGCCCGTAGTCGGCCAGGAGCCTGGAGACCTCGTTCATCAACGATGGCAGATCACGGAATCGCGGGCGGCGTCGGCACCGCAGTGCTGCCGGTGCGCTGGCCGATCGAAATCGTCCACAGCTTGGCCCAGGTGCCGTCGGCCTCGATCTTCTTCAAAAAGGCATTGACGAAGGCCACGCCGTCCGAGCCCTTGGGCAGCCCGATGCCGTAGGGGTCTTGCGCGCCAAAGGGCGCGCCCGCCAGCCGGGTGTCGCCGGTGCCCAGGCTCAGGGCGTTGAGCAGCAGCGTGTAGTCGGTGACGTAGGCGTCGACGCGGCCCTGGCGCAGACCGTCGAGCGCTTCCTGGTGCGTCTGAAATTCCTGCACCACCGCCTTGGGCGCGAACTGCGCCAGGATGGCCGGGCCGGTGGAGCCAGCCTGCGTGGCCACCTTCTTGCCGGCCAGGTCGTTGTACGACTGGATCGTGCTGTTGCCGGCCTTCACCAGCACCCCCGCCTGCGAGGTGTAGTAGGGGCCGGCAAACGAGATCTTCTCGGCGCGCGCGGGGGTGATGGAGTAAGTGGCCAGCACCATGTCCACCTGGCCGTTGATCAGCACCTGCTCGCGCGTGGACGAAGTCACCTGCGTGAACTGCGCCTTGGCCGCATCGCCCAGGATGTAGCGCGTGATGAGTTGGGCCAGCCCGGCGTCAAAGCCGCGCGTCTTGCCGTCCTTTTCGTTCAGCAGCGAAAACAGGTTGGACGTCTGCGTGCCGCCCAGGCGCAGCGTGCCGGCCTGCTTGATCTTGCTGGCCCAGGTGCTGGACGCAATCGCCTGCGCGTCAGCGACGGGGCCGGCCGCCACCAGCGCGTCAAACGCGGCGGCGTCAATGGGCGTGCCCTGCGCGAAAGCCGACCCTCCGGTCACGAACGCCAAGGCCACGGCGCTGGATTTCAGAATAGATTTGATCGACATGGAATCCTCTTGCTTGGTTGGAGACGAAGGTGGGTCAATATATAGCAGGCGTGGGATGTGGGGGGCGGCGCATCTGATTGGCCGGGCCGGGCGCTGGCGGTGCAGCCGCCGCGCCACGGACCGCTGCCCTGCTGTCGGCCTGGCGCGGCATTGCCGAGCCACTTCTGGCCTTGTCTGGAATTCGCGCCACTTCATGATCGATCAATTTTCCATTTATCAATCATTTTTTTGCCGATAATGATCGATAAACAGGAAATTTATCAATCATGCCCTGGACCTGGCAACTCAAGGACTGGCCCAACTTTCGTTGGCGCAACGGCCTGTTGGAGCAAGAAGAGCGTCGCTTTGCCGAAGGCGTGTCGGTCACCATCGGCAGCCTGCGCCACCTGCCGGCCAGCGAGCGCGACAACCTGGCCATTGCCCTGCTGGAGCGCGACGCGCTGGGCACGTCG
>MKTG01000092.1:23280-32455 GCA_001897615.1 Burkholderiales bacterium 68-10 | reverse complement strand
TCGTCCCTGCGCAAGCACCTGGGCCTGGCCGAGGCGCTGCCGCCGTCGGCTCGCCGCAGCCCGAGGGAATATGGCGTGGCCGAACTGATGGCCGACCTGTACCAGGCACCAGGCGCTGCGCTCACCCCTGAACGGCTGTTCACCTGGCACCGCATGCTGATGCACGACCGGCGCGACCTGGCCACCGTGGAGCAGTACCGGCAGCACGCGGCGCCCATGCAAATCGTCTCGTGCCAGATCGGCGACGAGCGCGTGCACTATGAAGCCCCGCCTTCGGCCCGCGTACCCGCCGAGATGGCCGCGCTGCTCGACTGGTTTGCCCGCACGGCCCCCGGCCAGCCGGATGCGCTGCCCGCCATCACGCGGGCCGCCATCGCCCACCTGTGGTTCGAGTGCATACACCCGTTTGAAGACGGCAACGGCCGCATCGGCCGCGCCATCGCCGAAATGGCGCTGGCGCAGGCCACCGGCACGCCCAGCTTCACCGGCATGTCCGCCGTGCTGAACCGGCAACGCAAGAGCTATTACGAACAACTGCGGCGCCACAGCGTGCGGCTGGACATCGACGCCTGGTTGCAGTGGTTTGCCCAGCAGGCCCTGCAGGCGCAGGCCGAGGCCGATGAACTGGTGCGCTTTCTGATCGACAAGGCGGCGCTGATGACGCGGCTGTCGGGCCAGCTCAACCCCCGGCAGGAAAAAGCCCTGCTGCGCCTGCTGCGCGAAGGCCCGCAAGGCTTTGCCGGCGGCCTGAGCGCCGGCAACTACGCCCGCATCACCGGCGCCCCACCCGCCACGGTGACGCGCGATCTGGCGGATTTGGTGAACAAGGGTGCGCTGCGCAGGACGGGGGAGCGCAAGGGGGCGCGGTATTGGTTGGTAATTGCTGGCAAATAACCGAGGCCAGTTGTGGCGAGACTATGGTGGCCTGGCGATGCAGCTAATGACTGCTGAGCAGCGGGTGCTGCCAGTGGTTGCGGCCACCCGGTCGCCCGCATCGACCTGAAGGTCGTTGCGCACAACCACGGGGATGGTGATCCGCCCTTTGGCGCTGATGGTTGCGGTGGTCATCGCGAACCCCTTTTTGCCTTACTTTAAGGTAAGGCAACTATCGAGGGCCTGGACGTGCTTCAAGTTCCGCCCGGCGCCGCCGCCACTCACCCCGTCTCTCCCCAGCAGGGCGCGGTGAAGGAAAGCAGTCCGGCTGGGTCAGAGCCAATCTCCCCAGTCAACCGGCCCTCACCCTGCCCTCGCCACTCAAAAACGCCACCCGCACCACCACCCCCGGATGCAGGCGCTCGACGGCGGCGCGGTAGCGGGTCAGTTGCTCTTGCAGCGCCGCATCGCGCTCCGGGTGCGCGGCGCTTTTGTAGTCGAGCACCCACCACGCCTCGGGCTCGGTGGCGCTGGCGCGGCGGCGCACCAGGCGGTCGATGCGCAGGCGCTGGCCTTGGTGCACCAGTTCCACTTCGTTGAAGGCTTCCAGCACGTGCTCCGCGCTCCAGGCCCAGGCGGCTTCGCCGGTGAGGATGCGGCGGGCGATGGCTTCGGCGTGGGCGGCTTGCGCGGCGTCCAACGCAAAGCGGCGCCGGGCCTGCGCCGCGCGGCGGGGGTGCCAGCCGGAGGGGGTGTCGCCGGCGTGCTCCAGCAGCCAGTGCATGGCTTCGCCGATGCGGGCGGCGTCGCTGGAATCGGCTTCCGCGGTGCGGGTGACCGCTTCTGTTTCGATAGCTTCTGGCGCTGGATGGACGGGCGCTGCAGGCAGTTCAAGCATGTCAAACACGGCGTCGCCAGCCGCTGCGGGGGCCACGGCGGGCGGCGGGGCGGCCAGGGGCTCGGCCAGCGCTTCGATGCGCTGCCACCAGCTGCTGGGGGGCTGCGCGTGCGGGGTGATGCCGGACAGCACCAGCCGCTGGCGGGCCCGGGTCATGGCCACATATAGGGCGTTGAGTTCTTCGCGCGCCTGGGCGTCGGCCTCCTGCTGGGCCAGGTCTTCCAGGCTGGGCGGCGGCTTGCTGCCGCTGGCCAGGAAGACCAGGCGCCGCGGCGCGCGCTCGGCGCCGGGCCAGTCGATCAGCACGCTGGCGCCAGCGCCACGCGGCGGGCCGGCGGCGGCGTCGAGCAGCAGCACCTCCTGCGCCTCCAGCCCCTTGGCGCCATGCACGGTCAGCAGTTGCACCACGCCGGGTGCGGCCGCGTGCGGCACCGGCAGGCGCAGGCGCCGCAGCGCGCGCAGCCACTGGTAGGCCGTGAGAAAGCGCCCGCCCTGCACCTGCAGCGCAGCGGCCAGCAGCGCACGCAGCTGCGCCAGCACCTGCGCACGCTCAGGTGCCGGCGCGGCGGCGGCAAAGCGCGCCAGCACATCGCGCTGCTGGTAGATGGCCTGCAGCGCGTCGTGCGGCGGCAGCGTGAGCAGCCACTGGCGGTATTGCATCAAATCGGCGTGCAGCGCCCGCCCGTCGTGCGCCAGCAGCTCTGTTGTTGATAGCAAATCGAGCCAGGCCGTGCCAGGCGGCGCGGCGCGGGCGGCCAGCGCCAGGCGTGCCAGGTCGTCGTCGGGCAGGCCGAACAGGGGCGACCGGAGGGCGCGCGCCAGCGCCAGGTCGTGCCCGGGCGAGACGAGCGCATCGACCAGGGCCAGCACGTCAAGCACGGCGGGCTGCTGGCCCAGCACCTGCTTTTCGGGTTGGTCGCAGGCGATGCCGAGCTGGCGCAGCTCGGCCTGCAGCACGGTGAGCGGGTCGCGCTTGCGCGCCAGCACCATGATTTGTTCGGGCGCCACGCCGGCGGCGATGCGCGCGGCGATCCAGCGCGCGGCCTGGCGGCATTCGAGCGTGCGCAGGGTTTCCTCGGGCTCCAGCCGCGGGGTGCTCAGGCTATCGCGCCACGGCGGCTCGTCGCCGGCCGCGGGCGCCGCCTTGTCGGGGCGCGGCACCAGGGGCAGCGCGCCGATGGCGCCGATGGCGCTGGCTTCGGTGCTGTGGGCGCGGTAGCCGCTGAATTCGCCCGCGTCCTGCGCCTGTTGCATGACGCTGTTGACGGCGTGCAGCACGGCGGGGGCGTTGCGGTGCGTGTGGTCACAGGCCAACAGCTCGCCGCCCAGCCCGGTGGCGATGAACTGCCGGGCGGCGGCGAACACCTGCGGGTCGGCGCGGCGAAAGCGATAGATGCTCTGCTTGGGGTCGCCGACGATGAACACGCTGGGCGCCGCCTGCGCGCCGCCACCCGCGCCGGCGTAGCCCTCCAGCCAGGCGTGCAGCGCCTGCCATTGCAGCGGGTTGGTGTCCTGAAATTCGTCGATCAGCAGGTGGCGGGTGCGCGCGTCCAGCCGCTGCTGCACCCAGGCCGACAGCTCGTGGTCGGCCAGCAGGGTGAGCGCGGCGCGCTCCACATCGGGCATGTCGACCCAGCCGCGCTCGCGCTTGAGCTGGGCAAAGCTGTCGATCAGCGCGCGCGCCAGGCGCGCCAGGCGCTGGTGGTGCGCGCGCGCATCGTGCTGACGGGTGGCGGGCAGCAGGCGTTGCAGTTCGGCCTCGGCCTCTTGCGCGGCGGGGAACTTCTGCAGGTTTTTGCTCAGCCGATCTTCATCGGCCACAAAAAAGGCCTTGCGCAGGGCGGCCAGGCGCTGCGGGCCGTCAGCCGGGGCCTCAAAGGCGTCGATGACGGCGGCGGCGGCGTTTTGCGGCGTCTTGTTTTTCTCGGCGCCCAGCTCGCGCGCCCAGGCCTGCCAGCGGGTGCGGGCGGCGTCGGTCAGCAGCGCGTCGGCGGGGTGGGCAAACGCGGCCAGCTCGGGAACCATCGCGCCAGCGGCGGCGACGGCTTCTTCGACATGGCCGGCGGCGTCGGCGAGCTGAAACTCCACCCGCCGCGCCAGCGCCGCCTCCAGCGCCTGGTGCGCGGTGTGGCGGCCCAGCTGGGCCACCAGGGCGTGGTAGTCGGCGCTCAGATCGGCGTCGCCGGCCAGGGTACGCAGGTAGCGGCGCCAGACCTCGGCCACCGCGTCGGCGTCGTCTTCCAGCAGCTCGAAGGCCGAGGGCAGGCCGAGCTGCCGCAGCACCGCCAGCGGCGCGCACTTGAGCAGCGCGATGAACCAGCTGTGGAAGGTGCGGATCTGTACCGGCCGGCCGTGGCCGAGCACCGATGCGTATAAATTTTGTAGCTGCTGGCGCTGGCTGGTGGCCGATTTGGGCTCGATTCCTCTTGAAACCAGCTCCTTGTCCAGGCGCGCCAGCCAGTCGGCCTCGGTTTCGGCCGGCTGGCCCTGGTCGGGCCTGGCGGGGCGCGGGCGGGCAAAGTCTTGCAGCCACTCGCGCAGGCGCTGGCGCATTTCGCCGGCGGCCTTCTTGGTGAAGGTGATGGCCAGGATTTCGTGCGGCGCGCTGCCGTCCAGCAGCGCGCGCAGCATGCGCGACACCAGCATCCAGGTCTTGCCGGCGCCGGCGCAGGCCTCGACCGCGACGTGGCGGCGCGGGTCGCAGGCGATGGCGTAGAACGCCTCGCGCGTGCAGGGCCGGCCGTTGTGTTCGTAGGCGGGGGTCATGGATGAACCCCCGAACGCAGAGGGCGCAAAGGATTCGCAGAGGACGCAGAAGAAAACCGGGCTCGCGGCGGCGGTCTCTGTGAACCTTGTGTCATCTCTGCGTCCTCTGCGTGACTTGCGCGTCCTCTGCGTTCGGCTGTTCTGAACTTCACACCGCCCCCCAGAAATCCTTGCGGCACAGCCCGCGCGCGGCGCACCAGTCGCACACGCTGCCTTCGCCCAGCGCGGGCAGCGGCGCGCCGGCGGCGATGCGCTGCACATCGTGCGCCATGCCTTCGTGGAGTTGCGCGGCCAGGCCGGGCAGGTCGGTCAGGTCGAACAGCCGGGGCGGCTTGCGTTCGGCCAGGTTCAGGTAGCCGGCGCGCGGCGTGTCGGCGCCCGACAGCAGCGCGTAGAACGGCAGTTGCGTGTCTTCGCCCCCGGCCTGCACGCGCTTGGCGGTCTTGTCTTGCGACTCGGTCTTGTAGTCGATCAGCAATTGCGTGCCGTCGGGCAGGCGGTCGATGCGGTCGATGCTGCCGCGCAGCCGCAGCTCGCCGCAGGCGGTGTCGATGCGCTGCTCGGCGGCCTCGAACACGGCGCCGCCCGCCTCGTGGCCGGCCAGCCACTGCAGATAGGCATCGCGCAGCGCCGGCCAGGCGGCGGCAAAGGGCATGAATTCGCCCGGCGCGTCGTGCAGGCCCTGGGCCTGGGTGGTCTGCTCGGCGGCGGCGTCGATCAGCGCCAGGCGGTCGGCCCGCGGCGCGGCGCGCAGCGCCTCGTGAAAGGCGCGCAGCGTGGCGTGCAGCCAGTTGCCCCAGTCGCGCTTGTCCAGCTCGACGTCCAGCTCGCCATCCTCCTGCAGGCCAAGCTGGCGCAGCGCGAAGAAGCGGTAGGGGCAGGCGCGCAGCATCTCGTAGCTGCTGGCCGACAGTGGCTGCACCGGCAGCGCGGCGCCGCCGGGCGCGGGCCGCGCGGTGGGCGCGGCGGCCACGCGGCGCCGCGGGCGCGGATCGGCGGCGGGGGCCAGCCGCGCGTCGTCCAGCATCAGCGCCTGCAGCAGCGGCGAAGCCTGCAGCGGCTCGCCGCTGTCGTCGCCACAGCGCCACAGCAGGTCGACCTGGGGCACGCTCAGCGCCAGCGCCCAGGCGGCGGCCTGCGCCTGCCGCAGGTCTTCGCGCGTGGGCAGGTACAGGGCCAGGCGCTGGGCGGCGCTCCAGGGGCCGGGCGGCTCGGGCGCGGCGCTCAGTCGCTGCTCGTCGGCGCCGGGCAGCACCAGCGCCGCGAACGCGCGGCCCAGCAGCTGGGCCAGCGGCAGCACGACGACCTGCGCCACGCCGGCGTGCGGCGGGCTGAAGCTGGCGCCTTCCAGCGCGTCGGCCACCCAGCGGGTGTATTCGGCCAGGCCGACGCGGCGCTGCGCCGCCGGCCAGTCGCGCCAGTCGGCCAGGGCGTCGTCGTGCAGGCCCAGCGCGGCGATCACGGCCTGGCCGGCGGCGTCCGCGCCCAGCAGCGGCCACAGCCCGCAGCCCTGCAGCAGCGCGCGCGTGTCGGCCAGCCAGTCGCACACCGGGCGCGCGCCGGCCAGCGGGGCGCGCAGCGCCTCGATGTGGGCGGTGAGCGGCTCGCCCTGCGTCAGCCGCGCCGCCTGCGCCCAGCCGCGCACGGCGTCGCGGCGCAGGCGCTGCTCCAGCCGGGCCAGTGCCTGGGCATCGAAGGCCGGCGCCAGCTTGGCCCAGTCGAGCACGTCGTCGCTGCTGGCCAGCGGCGCGCAGCCGCGCAAGGCCGCCATCAGCTGCGCGGCGGCGTGGGTGGTGGACAGGCGCCAGCCGGTTTCGTCGCGCAGCGCATCGCCGGCACGCACGCCGCGCGCCGCCAGCAGGGCCTGGACGCGCCGCTGCAGCACGCGGTCGGTGGCCACCAGCGCCACCGGCACGCGGCCCGCCTGGACGTGGCCCAGCACGCAGGCGGCAGCGCGCTCGGCCTCATCCTCGCCGTCGGCGCAGGCGTGCAGCGCGATGTGGCCGCGCCAGGCGTCGGTCGGCGGCGTCAGCACCACCGCGGTTTCGACGCAATGCTCGGCCAGCGTGGCGCTGAGCGCGTCGGGTTGCAGGCCCTGGATGATGAACAGGGCGTCCAGCGCGCGCGCCGCGTGCGGCTCGAACAGCACGTCGGTCGCGTAGTCGGAGTTGCCGGCCCAGGCCACGGCGATGCGCGCCAGGGCGCCCTCCAGCCCCAGCGGGCCGTCGCCCGCCGGCGGCAGCGCGTCGCGGGCGCGCTCGGCCCAGTCGGGGCGCAGCGCCGGCGGCAGGCTGGCGGCCACCTGGGCCAGTTGCGTGGCCTGCTGCACCAGCGGCGCCGCCAGCAGCGCGCGCTGCGCCCCCAGCCCGGCGCCCTGCAGCAGCGCGGCGGCCGTCAGCAGGTCGCGCCCGCGGTCGAAGCTCAGGTCATTGGGCGCGGGCTCGAACACGCCCACGCGCCCGGCCCAGCTGCGCGTGGTCTCGAAGCGCGGCGCGAAGCCGTCCGGGTAGGCCTGGGCCCACAGGCGCGCCGCCAGCGGCAGCAGTTGCGCGAACGGCAGCAACACCACGCTGCGCGCCGGGTGGGCCGCCAGCTCGCGCAACTGGCGGTGCACCTCGGCCAGCAGCGTGCGCCAAGGCTCGGCCTGGGGGTCGGGGCCCACGGATGGATCGCCGGCAGCTATTGCATTCATAGCAATTTGCGATGCCGCGGGGCAAAAGGGGGGGAACGGCTTTCTGTCACAATCCGGCCTACTTTATCCGCTTGGATCACCCCCGTTTTTCAAGGATGCCCCGATGGCCAGTGACCTGATCAAACACGTGAGCGACAGCTCGTTCGAAGCCGATGTCCTGCAGTCCGACAAGCCCGTGCTGGTGGACTTCTGGGCCGAATGGTGCGGCCCCTGCCGCGCCATCGCCCCCACGCTGGACGAGCTGGCCGGCGCCTACGACGGCAAGCTTCAGATCGCCAAGATCAACGTCGACGACAACCGCGCCGTGCCGGCCAAGTTCGGCATCCGCGGCATCCCGACGCTGATGGTGTTCAAGAACGGCCAGCTGGCGGCCACCAAGGTCGGCGCGCTGACCAAGGCGCAACTGACGCAGTTCATCGACCAGCAACTGGCCTGAGCGGCTGAGCCACCCCTTGCGGCCGGCGGCATCGACACCCTTGCCGGCCGCGCGATTTTTCCTGCCATAATCTGCACTCGAAAGCGGACACACAGGTAACTGTCCGCCGGCGCCCCGCCTCACGGGGCGCTCGTCCCGGAGCTTCATTTCTGCTGGCTCCGGCAGCCTTCCCAGCTTCTTCCCATTTTTCAGCCACCTTCGTCTGGCCGATCCACTTTCCGGGATCGCGGTCCACCGCAAGACGCCGATTGCCATGCACCTGAACGAACTCAAAGTACTGCACGTGTCCGAACTGCTCAAGCAGGCCGAGGCACTGGAGATCGACAACGCCAGCCGCATGCGCAAGCAGGAGCTGATGTTCGCCCTCATCAAGAAGCGCGCCAAGGCCGGCGAGCAGGTGTTTGCCGACGGCGTGCTGGAAATCCTGCCCGACGGCTTCGGCTTCCTGCGCAGCCCCGACACCAGCTACACCGCCAGCACCGACGACATCTACATCAGCCCCAGCCAGGTACGCCGCTTCAACCTGCACACCGGCGACATGATCGAGGGCGAGGTGCGCATCCCGAAGGACGGCGAGCGCTACTTCGCGCTGACCAAGCTGGACGCCGTCAACGGCGGCCCGGCCGAGCAGAACAAGCACAAGGTGATGTTCGAGAACCTCACGCCGCTGTTCCCGCGCGAGCAGATGAGGCTCGAGCGCGAGAACTTCAAGGGCGAGGAGAACATCACCGGCCGCATCATCGACGTCATCGCCCCCATCGGCAAGGGCCAGCGCGCGCTGATCGTGGCGCCGCCCAAGAGCGGCAAGACGGTGATGATGCAGACCATCGCGCACGCCATCAGCGCCAACTACCCCGACATCCACATGATGGTGCTGCTGATCGACGAGCGCCCCGAGGAGGTGACGGACATGCAGCGCTCGGTCAAGGGCGAGGTGATCGCCTCGACCTTCGACGAGCCGGCCGCGCGCCACGTGCACGTGGCCGAGATGGTGATCGAGCGCGCCAAGCGCCTGGTCGAACTGAAGAAGGACGTGGTGATCCTGCTGGACTCCATCACCCGCCTGGCGCGCGCCTACAACAACGTCGTGCCGTCTTCCGGCAAGGTGTTGACCGGCGGCGTGGACGCCAACGCCCTGCACCGGCCCAAGCGCTTCCTGGGCGCGGCGCGCAACGTGGAAGAAGGGGGCTCGCTCACCATCATCGCCACCGCCCTGATCGACACCGGCAGCCGCATGGACGAGGTGATCTTCGAGGAGTTCAAGGGCACCGGCAACAGCGAGATCCACCTGGACCGCCGCCTGTACGAAAAGCGCGTGTTCCCCAGCATCCAGCTCAACCGCTCGGGCACACGCCGCGAAGAGCTGCTGCTGGCGCCCGAGGTGCTGCAAAAGACCCGCATCCTGCGCCAGTTCATGTACAACATGGACGAGATCGAGTCGATGGAAATGGTCATCAAGAGCATGAAGGCGACCAAGACCAACGTCGAGTTCTTCGACATGATGCGGCGG
>MKTG01000092.1:12998-23272 GCA_001897615.1 Burkholderiales bacterium 68-10 | reverse complement strand
GGCCACGTGCTCGCCGCCAGAGGCGGCGGCCCTTCGGCCGGCACAGGTCCGGCCACGGCGATTGATGGCCTGACCTGCTCCGCAGCCGCTGGATATTTGCCAGTAACAGCTATAATTTGCGGTTTCGCGGAAAGTACGCCGGATGGGCCGGCGCGGCTGCTGCAGCGACTTACAAGGATTACCCCATGCGTGAAGGCATTCACCCCAATTACCGCGAAGTCTGCTTCGTGGACCTGTCCAACGGCTTCAAGTTCGTTACCCGCTCCTGCGCCAACACCCGCGAGACGGTGAAGATGGACGACGGTCGCGAGCTGCCGCTGTTCAAGCTGGACACCTCCAGCGAATCGCACCCCTTCTACACCGGCACGCAGAAGTCGGTCGACAACATGGGCGGTCGCGTGGAGAAGTTCCGCAACCGCTACGGCAAGGTCGCCCGCTGACATCGCGCGGCGCCGCACTCCGGCCGGCCAGGGCAGCACGGGCAACCGCGCTGCCCTTTTGTTTGGCCGGCCGCGACCGCCGCCGCCCTGCCCCCACCCGCCTTGAACCGCCCCAGCCCCGCCATCGTCAGCCAGGACGCGGTCCGGCGCCTGCCGCGCTGGGCGCTGCTGCTGCTGTGCGTGGCCTACGTGGTCCCGGGCTACGTCGGACGCGAGCCGTGGAAGAACGCCGACCTGGCCTCGTTCGGCTACATGCTGTCGTTGCTGGACGCCAGCGACTGGCGCCAGTGGCTGCACCCGACGTTGATGGGCATGGGCGCCGAAAGCAACGCCCTGCTGCCCTACTGGCTGGGCGCCTGGGCCATGCAGCTGCTGGGGCCGCTGGGCGTGGCGCCCGACTTCGCGGCGCGCGTGCCCTACGCGCTGCTGCTGGCCGGTACCCTGGCCGCCAGCTGGTCGGCCATGTACCTGCTGGCGCGTCACCCCAGCGCGCAGCCAGTGGCCTTTGCCTTCGGCGGCGAGGCCGAGCCACGCGACTACGCGCGGGCGCTGGCCGACGGCAGCCTGCTGGCGCTGATCGCCACGCTGGGCCTGGCGCAGCTCTCGCATGAAACCACGCCGGCGCTGGCGCAACTGTTCTTCGGCACCCTGGTGTTCTACGGGCTGGCCGCGCTGCCGACGCGCACCGTCGGCGCCAGCCTGGCGCTGGCCTGCGCCCTGCCCGGGCTGACGCTGTCGGGGGCGCCGTCGACGGCCTTGCTGTACGCCGGGCTGAGCACCCTGGCGCTGGCGCTGCCAGGCCCGACCCATGTGCCGGCCGCCGTGCGCCGCGGCGCGCTGTGGCTGCTGCCGGCGCTGATGGCGGCCTGCCTGGCGCTGGCCCTGACGCTGGAGCTGCTTCACTGGGACGTCACCACCTGGCGCAACCGCTGGAGCGACTGGCGCTCGCTGGGCCGCCTGTTCCTGTGGTTCACCTGGCCGGCCTGGCCGCTGGTGCTGTGGACGCTGTGGCGCTGGCGGCGCCAGCTGCTGGCGCCGCGACAGCAGCGGCACCTGGGCCTGCCGCTGCTGATCGCCAGCGTGCCGCTGGCCAGCGCGGTGACCACGCTGGCGGGCGATCGCGCCCTGCTGCTGGCGCTGCCCGCGCTGGCGGCGCTGGCGGCGCTGGCGCTGCCCACCTTCAGCCGCGGCGCGGCGGCACTGATCGACTGGTTCACCGTGCTGTTCTTCAGCGGCTGGGCCATCGTCATCTGGGTGGTGTGGCTGGCCATGCAGACCGGCGTGCCGGCCAAGCCGGCGGCCAACGTGGCGCGGCTGGCGCCGGGTTTCGAGTCGCCGTTTCAGTGGCCCGCTTTCGCCGCCGCGCTGGCCGGCACGCTGGCCTGGATCGCGCTGGCGCGCTGGCGCACTGGCCGCCACCGCACGGCGCTGTGGAAAAGCCTGGTGCTGCCGGCGGCCGGCGCCACGCTGTGCTGGCTGCTGCTGATGACGCTGTGGCTGCCGGCGCTGGACTACGGCCGCAGCTTCGCGCCGCAGATGCGCGAAGTGCGCCGCTGGGTGGGTGACGCGCCCTGCGTGCAGGTACATGGACTGGGCACAGCGCAGTGGGTGGGCGTGCGCTTTCATGGCGGCTGGCAGCCGCAGCCGGCGCAAGGCCCGACACGCTGCCCCTGGTTGCTGGTGGACGTGGACGCCCAGGGCAGCCTGCCGGCCGCCGTCAACCTGAACGATTGGGCGCTGCAGGCGCGCGTGCGGCGGCCGACGGACGACAATGAGAGCCTGCTGGTGTTCGGTCGCGTGGACGGCCGGTAGACTCCTGTTTTGATAGCTTCCGGCGCTGGCCACGACTGCCCTGAACCTCGTTCTGATGCCTGATACCACCACCCCTGGCGCCTCTGCCGCGCATGTGCCGGCGTCACCCGACGCGCTGCTGGCCGTGGTCGATCTGGGCTCCAACAGCTTTCGCCTGGAGATCCTGCGGCGCTCACGGGGGCAACTCGAGCGCGTCGACTACCACAAGGAAACCGTGCGCCAGGGCGGCGGGCTGGGGCCCGACGGCCACCTGTCGCCGCAGGCCCTGGAGCGCGGCTGGGACTGCCTGGCGCGCTTTGGCCAGGCGCTGCAGGGGTTTGCGCCGTGGCAGGTGCGCGCCGTGGCCACGCAGACGCTGCGCGAGGCGCGCAACCGCGACGACTTTCTGGCCCGCGGGCAGCGGCTGCTGGGCTTTCCGATCGAGGTCATCAGCGGTCAGGAAGAAGCCCGCCTGATCTACCGCGGCGTGACGCAGCGCCTGCCGGCCTCCCATGAACGGCGCCTGGTGCTGGACGTGGGCGGGCGCTCGACCGAGCTGATCGTCGGCAGCGGCGGGCAGGCCCGCGCCATGACTTCGCGGCTGCTGGGCAGCGTGGCGTGGTCCATGGCGCACTTCGGCGACCAGCGGCTGTCGGCGCGCCAGTTCGAGCGCGCCGAAGCGGCGGCGCAAGCCGTGCTGGGCGACGCCGTGGCCGACTTCTGCCGGCCGCACTGGGATGCCGCCTACGGCTGCTCTGGCACGGTGGGAGCGGTGGCCGATGCCCTGCGCCTGGGCGGCCAGACGGCCGAGCGGCACGTGGTCACGCGCGCCGGCCTGCACGGGCTGCGGGCGCAGCTGATCGCCGCGGGCGACTGCGACGCCATCCGGCTGCCCGGCATCAAGGCCGAGCGCAAGGCCGTCATCGGCGGCGGCGTGTCGGTGCTGTGCGCGCTGTTCGCGCTGCTGGACATCGAGCGGCTGCGCTACGTCCCCGGCGCGCTGCGCCATGGCGCGCTGCTGGACTGGCTGGAGCGCCCGCAGGCGGCAGGCGCCACGGGCGAAGCGGCCGCGGCATCACCGCTCACCCGCGTCGCGCGCCGCTGACGCGGGCCAGCCCTCAGCTCGCCAGGTACAGCGCCTGCAGCCGGCGGCGCTCGGGCTCGCCCACGCGCAGCTCGCGCGACAGGTAGCCGCGCACGCCGCCGTCTTCCTGCTCGACGATGTCGAGCGCGGCGTTCAGAAAGTCTTCCTGCACGCGCCACAGCACCTGCAGCACCTCGCGCGGGGCGCGGCTGTCGTGCGGGGCCGGCATGCGGTAGAGCTGGTTGGTCAGCAGGTAGTCGCGCATGACGACCGGCCGCGGCACGTCCAGCGCCAGCAGGATCATGGCGGCGGCAAAGCCGGTGCGGTCCTTGCCGGCGGTGCAGTGGAACACCAGCGGCGCGTCGTCGGCCAGCAGGTGCGCGAACAGCTCGGCAAAGCGGTCGGCGTTGTCGTGCACGAAGCCGCGATAGGTCAGCTGCATCAGCTCCACGGTGCGCGCCGGCGTGATGGCCTCGCCGGCGTCCAGCAGGTCCTTCATGCGCTGCACCACGGTGGGCTCGATGGTCAGCGCGTGCTGCGTCACGCCGGGCAGCTCATAGGGCACGGCGGCGCGCTCCTCGACGCCGCGGAAGTCGAACACGCGCGTCACGCCCAGGCGCCGGAAGGTGTCGGCGTCCTGTGGCGTCAGGCCGGCCAGGTGGTCGGAGCGAAACAGCCGCCGCCAGCGCACCGGCAACCCGCCCGTCCCCGCGTAGCCGCCCAGGTCGCGGAAGTTGCTGGCACCGGCAAAGCCAAGGGAGCGTTCAGGAGCGTTGGACATGGGTTCGGACGACAGGCGGGATGTGGCAACCGGGCCATTGTCCGCCAAGGCCGGGCGCCACGCCTGACCCGCGTGTGACGCGCCGACTGCTTCGGCGTGCTGCCGCGCGGCGGCCACGCCCTCTCAGGCGCTGTCTTCGGTGTCGACCTCGCGCCGCGCCTGCTCGGCGTAGCGGTGGCCGCTGACGGTGGCGGGGTTGATCAGCGCGTCCAGGCGCGCCCGCGTGGCGGGCGACAGCCGCACGGTGGCGGCGCCCAGGTTGTCGTGCAGGTGGGCGACGCTGCGCGTGCCGGGAATGGGCAGGATGTCTTCGCCCTGATGCAGCAGCCAGGCCAGGGCCAGCTGCGCCGGGGTGCAGCCCAGTTCGGTGGCGATGGCGCGAAAGCCGTCCAGCAGCCGCAGGTTGCGCGCGAAATGCGCGGGCGCAAAGCGCGGCATGGGGCGGCGCAGGTCCTTGTCGGGCAGCGCGTCGACGGCGGCCTGGTCGGGCAGCGCCCCGGCCAGGAAGCCGCGCGCCACCGGACTGAAGGCGACAAAGCTGACGCCCAGCTCGCGGCAGGCGGCCAGCACGGCGATTTCGGGATTGCGCGTCCACAGCGAGTACTCGGTCTGCAACGCCGCGATGGGATGCACCGCGTGGGCGCGCCGCAGCGTGGCGGCCGACACCTCGGACAGGCCGATGGCGCGGATCTTGCCGGCGCGCACCAGATCGGCCAGCGCGCCCACGCTGTCCTCGATCGGCACCTGCCTGTCCCAGCGGTGCAGGTAGTACAGGTCGATGACGTCGGTGCGCAGGCGCCGCAGCGAGCCTTCGCAGGTGGCGCGCAGCGCCTCGGGCCGGCCGTCGATGACGCGGCCGGGCCGCACGCTGCCGTCGCCGGCCTCCACCGTCATGCCGCACTTGCTGGCCAGGGTGATGTGCTGGCGCCGCGGGCCCAGCACCTCGCCCAGCAGCGTCTCGCTGGCGCCGAAGCCGTACAGCGCGGCGCTGTCGAAATGCGTGACGCCGGCATCCAGCGCGGCGCGCAGCAGCCCGATGGCCTGCTCGCGCGGCGGTGGCACGCCGTAGGCGTGGCAGATGTTCATGCAGCCCAGGCCGATGGCGCCGACACGAAACGGGCCGAGGGTGCGTTGCGGCATGTTCATGGTCAAATCAGGCGATAGCGCTTGTCAGACAAGCGCCGGCAGCTATCAATCAATGAGCGTTGAGCTGCTGCTCCAACTGGTGCAGCACCTCGTAGCACGGCAGCACCTGGGCCACGCTGGCGTTGGGCTCGCGCCCTTCGCGGATGGCGGCGAAGAACTCGCGGTCCTGCAGCTCGATGCCGTTCATCGACACCGCCACCTTCGAGACGTCGATGGGTTCGTCCTTGCCGGTGAACAGGTCGTCGTAGCGCGCGAGGTAGGTCGCCGTGTCGCCGATGTAGCGAAAGAAGGTGCCCAGCGGGCCGTCGTTGTTGAAGCTGAGGCTCAGCGTGCAGATGGCGCCGTTGGCGGCCTTCAGCTGGATGCTCATGTCCATGGCGATGCCCAGCTCGGGATGGATCGGGCCCTGCACGGCGTGGGCCTGCACGATGGGGCTGCCGGCCTGGTACGCGAACAGATCGACCGTGTGCGCCGCGTGGTGCCACAGCAGGTGGTCGGTCCAGCTGCGCGCCTGGCCCAGCGCATTGGTGTTGGTGCGGCGGAAGAAATAGGTTTGCACATCCATCTGCTGGATGTTGAACGTGCCGGCAGCCACCTTCTGGTGCACGTACTGGTGGCTGGGGTTGAAGCGGCGCGTGTGGCCGCACATGGCCACCAGGCCGGTCTGCCGCTGCAGCTCGGCGACGCGCTGACCGTCGGCCAGCTTGTCGCACAGCGGGATCTCGACCTGCACGTGTTTGCCGGCCTGCAGGCACTGCGCGGCCTGCGCGGCATGCACCTGCGTGGGGGTGCACAGGATGACGGCGTCGACTTCGGGCAGCGCCAGGCTATCGGCCAGATCGGTGGCCACGTGCGCGATGCCGTATTGGCGTGCCACCTCTTCGGTCGGCTCGCGCCGGCGGCCGATCAAGGACACCACCTCCACGCCGTCGATGTGGCGAATGCCGTCCAGGTGCTTGATGCCGAAGGCACCGGCGCCGGCCAGCGCCACTTTGATAGTCTTGCTCATGTCACTCCTTGATGGATAGCTGCTTGCGCTTGATGGACAAGCGCTGGCGCCGGTTTTAACCCTTGTTTTCGAGGATCAGGTGGCCGACGGCGGTGTTCGACGCCGGCACGTGGAAGAAGCGGTGCGCCACCTTGGGCGCCGGCCCGCCGGCCACGTCGGCCATGGCGCCGCGGGCAATCAGCCACATCACCAGCTCGATGCCCTCGCTGCCGGCCTCGCGCACGTAGTCGATGTGCGGCATGGTGGACAGGCCCTTCGGGTCGGCGATCAGGCGGTCGAGAAAGCGGTTGTCCCAGTCGGCGTTGATCAGGCCGGCGCGCGGGCCCTGCAGCTGGTGGCTCATGCCGCCGGTGCCCCAGATCTGCACGTTGAGCGGCTCGTCGTAGCTTTCGATGGCGCGACGGATCGCCTGGCCCAACGCGAAGCAGCGCGCGCCCGAGGGCACGGGGTACTGCACCACGTTGACGTGGAACGGGATCACGCGGCAGGGCCATTGCGCGGGGCTGCCGAACATCAGGTTCATCGGCACCGTCAGGCCGTGGTCGACCTTCAGGTCGTTGACGATGGTCAGATCGAAGTCCTGCTGAATCACCGACTGCGCGATGTGCGAGGCCAGGCGCGGATGGCCCATCACCTTGGGCACCGGGCGCGGGCCATAGCCCTCGTCGGCGGGCTCGAACTCGGCCGCCGTGCCGATGGCGAAGGTGGGGATGACGCTCAGGTCGAAGTTGGTGGCGTGGTCGTTGTAGACGAGAAAGATCACGTCGGGCGTGTGCTCCTTCATCCACTGCTTGCTGGGCTCGAAACCCTTGAACAGCGGCGCCCAGTAGGGCTCGGCCGTCTTGCCGTGGTCGATGGCGGCGCCGATCGCCGGCACGTGCGACGAATACACCGAGGCGCTGATGCGCGCCCGCCCTTTCGCTCCTGATTCAGTAGCTGCTTGCGCTTGCTGCACGGCCGCCGACAGGTCTTTTTGTGTTTTTTCTTCCCAGGCCTTCCAGGCGGCGGACTGGCTCATGGCGCCCTGGGCGTCGCCGCCCTCGCCCACCACGCGGTTGCCCTCGGGGCTGCGCCCGCCGGCCACCATCATGTCGCGGTACTGCTGCTCGCTCATGCCGGTCATGCTGCCGGCCATCTGCTGGAACGACAGGCCGTCGGTGGCGCCCAGCTTGGACAGGAAGTAGATGTTGCCGCCGGTCTTCATCGCCCAGTTCAAATCGCGCGCGCGCACCGCCGCCTTCTGCTCGTCGGTCATCGGCCATTCGGCCAGATAGGCGTCTTCGTCCGCCTTGAAGCGCGCGCGGTTTTCGGCCTTCATCAGGCTCATGCAGAACTGGTTGAGCCAGTAGCCCTTGCGGCTCTGGTCGGCGTCGAAGATGGTGGTGCCGGGGACGTCGAGGTAGGGTTTGTCGAGAGACATTTCAATCACTCCTGCGCATTCAGCGCGATCAAGGACCAAAGGCCGCGGAGCAGGCCAGCCCAGCGGCCGCCGCGGACGGGCGTGCACCGGCCGCCGGCGGCGTCCCCCTCAGGGGGAAGGCGCGAAGCGACTCAGGGGGAGTCATGCTTCTTCGGGCCAGTACAGGCGCATCGGGTTGTCGATCAGCAATTTCTGCTGCAATTGGGCCGTGGGCGCGATGTGCGGGATGAAGTCCACCAGCAGGCCGTCGTCGGGCATGTGGTGCTTCAGGTTGGGGTGCGGCCAGTCGGTGCCCCACAGCACGCGGTCGGGAAACTGCTCGACCACACGGCGAGCAAAGGGCACCACGTCGCGGTAGGCGCTGCCCTCGCCATTCAAGGCGGGCGGGCCACTCACGCTCAGGCGCTCGGGGCAGCTCACCTTGCTCCAGACGTTGCTGTGCTCGCGCATGAACTTCAGGAACAGCGCGAATTCCGCGCTGTCCACGCCCTGGCTGACATCGGGGCGCCCCATGTGATCGACCACCACCGTGGTCGGCAGCGCGGTGAAGAAGTCCCACAGTTCGGGCAGATCCACCGCCTCGAAGTAGATGACCACGTGCCAGCCCAGCCGGGCGATGCGCCCGGCGATCTCCATCAGCTCGTCCTTGGGCGTGAAGTCGACCAGACGCTTGACAAAGTTGAAGCGCACGCCGCGCACACCGGCGGCGTGCAGGGCCTGCAATTCGGCATCGCTGACGCTGCGCTTGACCGTGGCCACGCCCCGCGCCAGCCCGCCCGAAGCCTGCAACGCATCGACCAGCGCCCGGTTGTCGGCGCCGTGGCAGGTGGCCTGCACGATGACGTTGCGCGCAAAGCCCAGGTGGTCGCGCAGCGCGAAAAGCTGGGCCTTGGATGCGTCGCAAGGCGTGTACTTGCGCTCGGGCGCGTAGGGAAACTCGGCGCCCGGGCCGAACACGTGGCAGTGCGCGTCGACGCTGCCCGGCGGCAGTCTGAAACGCGGCGCGCTGGGGCCGTCGTACCAGTCCAGCCAGCCTGCCGTCTTGTTGAAATCGCCTGTGGTGGGTTTGTTCATGTGGTGCGATGGGCTTGAATGTCGAACGCAGAGGACGCAGAGATTTCGCGAAAGACGCAGAAGAATGCCTACAAATTTTTCCGCGATTTCTGCGAAATCTCTGCATCCTCTGCGTTCAAGCGTGCGTTTGAAAAATACAGAACCGTTGTCAATCGATGTAGCGCAGCCCCGCCTTGGCCAGGCCCTCGCGCATCTTGTAGTAGTCCAGCCCCAGCGTGCCGCCGGCGAAGATGTCGCGCTTGTCGCCTTCGTTGGCTTCGCGCTTTTGCGCCGCGGCCAGGGTTTGCGCGGCGCGCGCGGCGGGCACGCAGACCACGCCGTCGTCGTCGGCCACGACCACGTCGCCCGGCGTGACCTGCATGCCGGCGCAGACGATGGGGATGTTGACCGAGCCCAGCGTGGCCTTGATGCAGCCCTTGGCGCTGATCGCCTTGCTCCAGACCGGGAAGCCCATCTCGTGCAGCGTGCGCACGTCGCGCACGCCGGCGTCGATGATGAGGGCGCGCGCGCCGCGGGCCTTGAAGCTGGTGGCCAGCAGGTCGCCGAAATAGCCGTCGGTGCATTCGCTGGTGACTGCCGCCACCACGATGTCGCCGGGACGGATCTGTTCGGCCGCCACGTGCAGCATCCAGTTGTCGCCCGGCTGCAGCAGCACGGTGACGGCCGTGCCGCTGACCTGCGCGCCGGGGTAGATGGGCCGCATGTAGGGCTTGAGCAGGCCCACGCGGCCCATGGCCTCGTGCACGGTGGCGCTGCCAAAGCGCGCCAGCGCATCGGCGACCGCCGCATCGGCGCGCTGGATGTTGCGATAAACCACACCTAACTCGTGCATGTCATTTCTCCAGGTTCGATCGAGGGTCGGCGCTCACGAAGAGGTTCAGCGTTAACTGTCAGGTTCAGCGTTCAGCGTTCGGTGTTGAGCGTTCAGCGTGAACTTCCAAAAAACCGCCACATCTCCAACCCGCTCAACGCTCAACGCTCAACGCTCAACGCTCAACGCTCAACGCTCAACGCTCAACGCTCAACGCTCAGCGCCCCTGCGCCTTCAATGCGGCGTCCAGCCGCGGAAACACGCGTCGCGCGTTGCCTTCGTAGATTTTGTAGCGGTCGGCCTCGCTCAGATTGGCGGTGGCCTGCACGTAGCGCTTGGTGTCGTCGTAGTAGTGCCCGGTCTCGGGGTCGATGCCGCGCACGGCGCCGATCATCTCGCTGGCAAACAGGATGTTGTCGACCGGGATCACCTTGGTCAGCAGGTCGATGCCCGGCTGGTGGTAGACGCAGGTGTCGAAGAACACGTTGTTCAGCAGGTGGTCTTGCAGCAGGGGCTTTTTCAGCTCCTGCGCCAGGCCGCGGTAGCGGCCCCAATGGTAGGGCGCGGCGCCGCCACCGTGCGGGATGATGAACTTCAGCGTCGGGAAGTCCTTGAACAGATCGCCCTGGATCAGCTGCATCACCGCCGTGGTGTCGGCGTTGATGTAGTGCGCGCCGGTGGAGTGAAAGCACGCGTTGCACGAGGTGCTGACGTGGAT
>MKTG01000092.1:3156-12982 GCA_001897615.1 Burkholderiales bacterium 68-10 | reverse complement strand
GGTCAGCGGCGGGCTGCGCCAGTGGCCGCCGGACGGATCGGGGTTCAGGTTGATGCCGACGAAGCCATATTCGTTGACGCACTTTTCCAGCTCGGGAATGCAGGTGGCCGGATCGACGCCGGGCGACTGCGGCAGCATGGCCACGCCGATGAAGTGATCGGGAAACAGCTGGGCCACGCGGTGGCACTGCTCGTTGCACAGCGCCGCCCAGGTGCTGGACACCTGAAAGTCGCCGATGTGGTGCGCCATGAAGCTGGCGCGCGGGCTGAAGATGGTCAGGTCGCTGCCGCGCTCGCGCATCAGGCGCAGCTGGTTGGTCTCGATGGATTCGCGCAGCTCGTCGTCGCTGATCTTCAGCTCGCTGGCCTTGGGCATTTGCGCCGGATCGGCGATGCCGGCGATCTGCCGGTTGCGCCATTGCTCCAGCGCCTTGGGCGCGGTGGTGTAGTGGCCGTGGCAGTCGATGATCAGGGGGTGTTGCTGGCTCATGGCGCTCCTCTTCAAACGCGATGCCATTGTGCGCACCGGCGCCGCGCCTGACTACCGGCCGCAAGCACTATCAGCTAGAGCAAAATGGCATACCTCACCAACAGCCATGTCGAATCGAGGTGGTCATGGACCTGCGCCAGCTGGAATATTTCGTCCGCGTGGCCGAACTGGGCAGCTTCACCCGCGCCGCGCTGGCGCTGGACGTGGCCCAGCCCGCGCTGAGCCGCCAGGTGCGCCTGCTGGAGCTGGAGCTGCGCCAGAGCCTGCTGGCGCGCCACGGCCGCGGCGCCGCGCCCACCGAGGCCGGCCAGGTGCTGCTGGAGCACGCCCGCGGCATCCTGCACCAGGTGGAGCACGCCCGCGACGAGCTGGCACGCCTGCGCGGCGCCCTGGTCGGGCGCGTGACCCTGGGCCTGCCGCCCAGCGTGGCGCGCGCGCTGGCGGTGCCGCTGGTGCAGGCCTTCGGCCAGCAGCTGCCCGAGGCCCGGCTGTCGATCACCGAGGCGCTGTCGGCCAGCATGCAGGAGCAGCTGGCCAGCGGGCGGCTGGACATCGCCGTGCTCTACAACGCCCAGCCGGTGCCGGGGCTGGACATCGCCCCGCTGGCGCGCGACGAGCTGCTGCTGGTGCAGCGCGCCACCGTGCCCGCCGGCCCGGCCGGCGCCATCGCGCTGCGCGAGCTCACCCGCCTGCCGCTGGTCATCCCCAGCCGGCCCAACGCCATCCGCATGCACGTCGAGACGGTGATGGCCGCCGCCGGCTGCGCGCCGCGGGTGGCGCTGGAGATCGACGGCGTGGCCACCATTCTGGAGCTGGTCGAAGGCGGGGCCGGCAGCGCCATCCTGTCGCGCCACGCGCTGGCCGGCGTGGCGCGGCCGGGCGCCTTTGCCCTGCGCCCCATCCAGGCGCCGGACGGCCAGCCGCTGCACATCCCGCTGTACACCGCCGTCAGCGCGCTGCGCCCCGGCAGCGCCACCCAGCAGGCCGCGCTGGCGCTGCTGCGCGCGCAGGCGGGGCAGCACCTGGGCAGTTTCTGAAAACTCCTGAATTCATAGCTGCTGGCGCAGGACAGCAAAGCGCTGTAACTGTTTTGACCATCAAGAATCGGGCGCCGGCGGGCCGCATGGCCACCGCGCCTCAGCGGCGGGGGCAGTCGACGGCCAGGCGGATCTCGTCTTCGCCCACCTTGCGGCGCTTGGTGCCGCGGCCCTCGTAGCGCGAGGCGGTCATGGTGAGGACAAAGCCGCTGTCGGTGAGGGTGATCTGCTCGCGCCGCGTATTGCCGAAGTTGTGGTCCTGTCCGCCCAAAAAGAGCATGAACATGGCCTCCTGGCCGCTGAACGACACCGTCACCGCCACGCCGTCGCCGTTGCGGTCCTGTGCGTACTCGTGCGTCGGCGGGTCGGACTGGGCGTAGAACCAGTTGCCCTTCTGGCCGGCCAGCCGGGGGCTTTCGCAGACCACCGGCACATCGATGGCCTGGCCGGCAAAGCTGCCGTGCACACGGCCGTTGTAGCCAGCGGCCTGGGCAGTGCCGGCCAGCAGCAGCGTGGCGACAAGAGCGGACAGACGCAGACGCATGAACGGAATCCTTCGGGTTGATCGGCTGGCAGGCGGCGGCATGGCGCCCCCCCGCTGGGCGGCTGAGCGGCCGGGCTGGCCGGCGCGGCAAGTGTATCGGGCGCGGCCAGTCGCACCCGCCCAACCCCCATCCGGGCGCCATCGGGGGCGGAACTTTGTCTTTAGCACTCCCTCCAATGGAGTGCTAAAATACCCGAGAGACATGAAAGGACATTCAACGATGACCGAGAAGGCTCCCCGCACCAGCAACAACGCCGTGGCACTGTCCAATCCGTGGGCGGTGGTGCCGCCGCTGGGCAATCTGGACGCCTACATCAGCGCGGTCAATCGCCTGCCCATGCTGACGCTGGAGGAGGAGCAGCGCTACGCCCGCGAGCTGCGCGACACCGACAGCCTGGACGCCGCCGGCCGGCTGGTGCTGTCGCACCTGCGGCTGGTGGTGGCCACCTCGCGCCAGTACCTGGGCTACGGCCTGCCGCATGCCGACCTGATCCAGGAAGGCAACGTGGGCCTGATGAAGGCGGTCAAGCGCTTCGATCCGGACCAGGGCGTGCGGCTGGTGAGCTACGCGCTGCACTGGATCAAGGCCGAGATCCACGAATACATCCTCAAGAACTGGCGCCTGGTCAAGGTGGCCACGACCAAGGCGCAGCGCAAGCTGTTCTTCAACCTGCGCTCGATGAAGCAGGGCTTCAAGGCCGAGCTGGACGCCGACCTGGCGCACCGCGACGCGCTGACCGAGGAGCAGATCGACGTCGTGGCGCGCGAGCTGCAGGTCAAGCCGGCCGAGGTGCGCGAGATGGAAACGCGCCTGTCCGGCGGCGACGTGCTGCTCGACCCGGCGCCGTCCGACGACGGCGAGCAGGCGTTTGGCCCCATCGCCTACCTGTCGGACGAGCGCCACGAGCCGACGGCCATGATCGAGTCGGCCCAGCGCGACGCGCTGGCCACCGAAGGCATCGCCAGCGCGCTGCGCGGCCTGGACGAGCGCAGCCGCCGCATCGTCACCGAGCGCTGGCTGAACGTGAACGACGACGGCAGCGGCGGCATGACGCTGCACGAGCTGGCGGCCGAGTACGGCGTCAGCGCCGAACGCATCCGCCAGATCGAGGTGGCGGCGATGAAGAAGATGCGCGGCGCGCTGGCCGAATACGCCTGAGCGGCAGCCCCGGCTTCCCCGCACCACCCGGCCCGCGCCCGCCGGCGGGGTTTTGTTTGTCAGAATGGGGCCTCGCGCTGGCCGGTCCTGCGCGAGAAGCTATAGTATTTGAAGTTCGCCGACGGGCGCCACGCCCTTCCCGACCCCTGAAAGCCTTGCACTGACACCATGCGCCCTCTGTTTACCCGTCGCTCCCTCCTTGCTGGCGCCGCCGCCTTGGCCGGCCTCGCCCCCCTGGCCCAGGCGCAAGCGGCCGCGACCTGGCCCGCCAAGCCGCTGCGCTTCATCGTCGGCTTTCCGGCTGGCTCTTCGCCCGACCTGACGGCGCGCGCGCTGGCCGAGCCGCTGGAAAAGGCGCTGGGCCAGCCGGTGGTGGTGGAAAACCGCGTCGGCGCGGGCGGCAACATCGGCGCCGACGCGGTGGCCAAGGCCACGGACGGGCACACCATCGGCCTGATGATCAATGGCAACCTGACCATCTCCAGGCTGCTCAACCCCGCCCTGCGCTACGACCCGGCGACCGACTTCGCGCCCGTCAGCCTGATCGGCGTGGCACCGCTGGTGCTGGTGGCGCCCGCCGGCGCGCCGGGCGCGGATGCGCGGGCGTTCCTGGACGCGGCGCGCGGCGCCGGATCGAAGTGGAGCTACGGCTCGCCCGGCGTCGGCACCGTCGGCCACCTGGGCATGGAGCTGCTGAAGGCGCGCACCGGCATCGCCCCGGTGCATGTGCCCTACCCCGGCTATCCGCAGGTGTTCAACGCCCTGATCGGGGGCGATTTGCAGCTGTCGATGCTGCCGCCGGCCCTGGCGCAGACACAGATCAAGGCCGGCAAGCTGCGCGGCATCGGCGTCACCGGCAGCGGGCGCAGCACGCTGGCGCCCGAGCTGCCCAGCCTGGCGGAGGCCGGCGTGAAGGACTTCCACCTGGAGATCTGGAACGCCGTGGTGGCGCCGGCGGGCATGCCGCGCGCCCATGTGGCGCGCCTGGCCGACGCCGTGGGCGCCATCGTGCGCGCGCCGGAAATGCGCCAGCGCCTGTTTCAGCAGGGCTGGCAGGCGGTGGGCTCGTCGCCCGAGGGCCTGGCCAACCGCATTCAGGCCGACACCCGGGTGCTCGGCCAGATCATCCGCTCGCAGGGCATCAAGTCCGAATGAAGCTCGCCGGGCAGCTCGCAAAACGATAGCTGCCCGCGGTCACCCTGCAACCGCTGCAGGGCTTTTTCAACCCAACTGCCAAACCCTCAGGCGCCGCCCAGCAGCAGGCGCACGTCGGCGGCCACGTCTTCCGGCTTGCTGCCGTAGCGGCTGAACAGGCGCAGCCGGCCCTGCGGGTCATAAAGGTAGCTGGAGGCCGTGTGGTCCATGGTGTAGCTGCCGGGCGTGCTGCCCTCGACCTTCTTGTAGAACACCTTGAAGTCCTTGGCCAGCGCGGCCAGTTCGTCGGGCGAGCCGGCGTACAGGCCCAGGAAGCTGGGGTCGAAGCTGCCCATGTAGGCCTTGAGCACCTCGGGCGTGTCGCGCTCGGGGTCGAGGCTGAGAAACAGCACCTGCAGCTTGTCGCCATCGGCGCCCAGCAGCTGCTTGACCTGCAGCATCTCGGTCATGGTGGTGGGGCAGACGTCGGGGCACTGGGTGTAGCCGAAGAAGATCACCACCACCTTGCCGCGGAAATCGGCCAGCGTGCGCGGCTGGCCGTTGAAGTCGGTGGCGCGCAGGTTCTGCGCGTAGTCGACACCGGTGATGTCGATGCCGCGAAACTGCGGCTTGCCGGGCTGGCAGGCACTCAATACGATGCCAGCGCTTGCCAGCAGAGCGCCGGCAGCTATCTTTTCAAGAGCAAAACGACGGTTCATGTCCCACGCACTCATGGCAGGTAATGGTCGACCAGCAGCGCCGCGAACAGCAGCGACAGGTGGATCAGCGAAAAGCGGAAGGTCTTGCGCGCCAGCGCGTCGGAATATTGGCGCCACAGCTTGAAGGCGTGGCCGATGAAGCCGGCGTTGAGCACCAGTGCCGCCACCAGGTACAGCCAGCCGCTCATGCGATAGATGTAGGGCAGCAGGCAGGCCGCCAGCAGGACGAAGGTGTAGAGCAGCACCTGCAGCCGCGTGAACTCGTTGCCGTGCGTGACCGGCAGCATCGGCAGGCCGCTCTTGCGGTAGTCCTCCACCCGGTACAGCGCCAGCGCCCAGAAGTGCGGCGGCGTCCACAAGAAGATGATCAGGAACAGGATCAGCGCCTGCGGCTCCACCGCGTTGGCCATGGCGGCCCAGCCCAGCACCGGCGGCATGGCGCCCGAGGCGCCGCCGATGACGATGTTCTGCGGCGTCAGCGGCTTGAGGATGACGGTGTAGATGATGGCGTAGCCGACGAAGGTGGCGAAGGTCAGCCACATGGTCAGCGGGTTGACCCACAGGTACAGCACGGCCGAACCCAGCGCGCACAGCAGCGCCGAAAACACCAGCGCCTGGTTGGCCGACAGTTCGCCGCGCGCGGTGGGGCGCCAGCTGGTGCGTCGCATGCGCGCGTCGATGGCCTTTTCGACCAGGCAGTTGAAGGCCGCCGCCGCCGCCGCCACCAGCCAGATGCCAATGCAGGCGATCAGCATGCGTTGCAGCGCCGCCCCGTCGGGCAGGCCCGGCACGGCCAGCACCATGCCGATCAGGGCGCAGAAGACGATCAGCTGCACCACGCGCGGCTTGGTCAGCACGTAGTACTGCTTCCACAGCGGCATGGACGGCAGCGTGGCGGTAGTGGTGGGGGCGCTCATGCCAGGGACTCCTGCCGGCGACTGGCGCACAGCGCCCAGGTCAGCACGGTCATCAGCGCGGCGGCGCCGCCAGTGTGCAGCACGGCGGCCAGCAGCGGCCAGTCGAGGATCACGTTGGACAGGCCGGTCAGCAGTTGCAGCGCCGCCAGCGCCAGCACCCAGCGCCGCTGCGCCGCCAGCCGGCCGGCGCGCGCCAGCCGCCAGGCCAGCACGCCCAGCAGCACGAACACGGCGTAGGCGAACAGCCGGTGCGCGTAGTGGATGGCGGTGAGCGCGTGGAACTCCAGCCGCGAGCCGTCCGCCGACTCGCCCAGCGGTCGCCACAGCTCGAAGCCCTGGGCAAAGTCCATCGGCGGCCACCAGCTGCCCTGGCACATCGGGAAGGTGTTGCACACCAGCACCGCGTAGTTGGTGCTGACCCAGCCGCCCAGCGCGACTTGCAGCGCCACCGCGACGGCGGCCAGCCACAGCAGCGCGCGCAGGCCGGCGGCAAGCGGCTCGGGCGCGGCGCCGGCGCTGCGGCGGTAGCTTTCGGCCTGCACCACCAGCAGCACCAGCAGGCCCACGCCGCCCAGCAGGTGCAGGGTGACGATGGCCGGAAACAGCTTCATGGTCACCGTCAGCGCGCCGAAGGCGCCCTGGGCGCAGACCCACAGCAAGGTCAGCAGCGGCCAGCCCGGGTGCACGATGTCGGTCGTCGCGCCGGCGCGCTGGCGCCGCCACTGGCGCCAGGTGGCCAGTGTCAGCACCAGGATCAGCACGCCCACGCCGGTGGCCAGGTAGCGGTGGATCATCTCGACCCAGGCCTTGCCGTGCGTGACGGGCCCCGTTGGCATCAGCTCCTCGGCGGCGGCAATGTGGGCGCGCGCGCCCACCGGGCTGGCCTGGCCATAGCAGCCGGGCCAGTCGGGACAGCCCAGGCCGGAATCGGTCAGGCGCGTGAAGGCGCCGAACATGACCAGATCGAAGGTCAGGAACAGCGTCAGCAGCGTCAGCGCCTGCAGGCGGCGCGCCGGGCTGGCGCCCTGGTGGCGCAGCCACAGCCAGGCCAGCGGGCCCAGGGCCACCACCAGGCCCATGCCCATCAGGCGCAGCGCCGGGCTGAGGTTGTACAGCGGCGTGGCGTCCATCAGCGGCGCTCCTGCCCGGCGGCGCGGGTTGGCATGGCGGTGCGTTCCATGGTCATCGCCCCGCCTGGTCCCAGCTGGCCGAGGCGCGCATCAGGCGCTCCAGATCGCGCTTGGCGCGGCCGGCGCCGGCCTTGTCCAGCCCAGCCGGAAAACGCATCATCCAGTGCCCCATGGGATCGACCACGTACAGGTGCTCGGTCAGCGCCTGGCCGGCCGCTGGCGCCAGCCAGTCGGCCAGCACGGCGGGGGGCACGCGCAGCACGGTGGCCTGGCCAAGCGCGGGCAGCAGGGCCTCGGGCAGGCGCGCATCGTCGCTCACCAGCCAGACCCAGTCCAGCCGGTCCTTGTCCTTGCCCAGGCCCTCGCGCAGCTGGCGTTGCAGGTAGAGGTTGTTTTCGCACGCCGCATCACACGCGCCGCCGGCCACGCTGAGCAGCAGCCACTGGCCCTTGAGGGTGGACAGCTCGACCGGACGCCCGCTCAGGTCGGTGGCGCTGGCGGTCGGCAGCGGGGGCTGCGGCTCGATCAGCTCGCCGAAGCTGCGCCGTGCCTCGGGCCGCGCCACGTAGTAGCTGTAGTACGACGCGATCACCGGCGCCGCGCACACCAGCGCCAGCAGCAGCATCTGCCAGCGGCCGGCGCGCGTGCGCCGCGCCTGCCGGGCCAGCACGGCGTCGGGCGCGGGCAGGTTGTGCACGGTGAATCCGAGCGCTTCGTCGCGTCGGCTGGCCTCAGGCCTGTCGGGAACGGTAGAAAGGTCTGACAACTTGAAACCACAGGAAAAGCACGCCGATCAGCGCGCACAGGCCGAACCACTGGAACGCATAGCCGTAATGCTTGTCGACGCCGCTGTCGGCCTCGGGCCAGTCGCGGCGCAGGCCCTCGGACGCGGCGCCAGTCTGCCACACCATCAGGCCGGCCAGCGGCAGGCCGGTTTCCGCCCGGAAGGCGTCCAGGTCGAGATTCTGCCGGATCGCCCCCTGCCCTTCCCGGCCCAGCTGATAAACCCTGGGGGGATGTTCGGCGATGCGGCCGCTGATCCGCACCTCGCCGCCCGGGGTCTGCACCGGCGGCAGCGTCTCGCGCTCGCTGCGGTGGCGCGGCGCCCAGCCGCGCTGCACCAGCACCACCGCGTCACTGCCGGCCAGGCGCAGCGGCGTCAGCACATAGAAACCGGTGTGCCGCCCCATGGGGCGGTTGTCCAGATAGATGCTGCGCTCGGCCAGCCACTGGCCGCGCAGCGTGATGCGGCGGTGCAGCAGCACCTGCGCCTGCCCGGGCTGCAGCGGCCTTGCCAGCGTCAGGCCATCGAGCGCCGGCAGCGCCTGGCGCGCGGCTATGGCGGCGTGCAGCGCCTGCTTTTCAGCGGCGCGCGACAGCTGCCAGCGCCCGAGCGAAAACGTCACCGCCACGCCCAGCAGCGCGGCCAGCACCACGACCACGGCGCGCCAGCCGGTCACCGGATAATCCGTCCCATGAAACAAGTGTTCGTGGCGCTGGCGTTCGTCGGCATTCTGGTCAGCCTGGGGTCGGCGCTGGTGTTCATGCTCAAGCGCGATCCGCAGGGCGATGCCGGCGACAGCCGGCGCGCCGGCCGCATGATGCGCTCGCTGGCGCTGCGCGTGGGGCTGTCGATCGTGCTGTTCCTGTGCATCCTGCTGGCCTGGAAGCTGGGCTACCTCCAGCCCTCGGGGATTTCATCACAGCCTTGAGCGGCGCGGCGCCGACCAGCACAGCAAAAAGAGCGCCGCGAGGCGCTCTTTGCCATGCGGTCGGTCGCCCGCTTACATCCAGTACACCAGGATGTACAGGCCGAGCCACACCACGTCGACGAAGTGCCAGTACCAGGCCGCGCCCTCGAAGCCGAAATGGCGCTCGGGCGTGAAATGCCCCTTCATCAGGCGCAGGGTGATGAACAGCAGCATCAGCATGCCGACCAGCACGTGGAAGCCGTGAAAGCCCGTCAGCATGAAGAAGGTGGAGCCGTAGACGCCGGAGCTGAGCTTGAGGTTCAGGTCGGCATAGGCGTGGTAGTACTCGTAGCCCTGCACGCACAGGAAGACCACGCCCAGCAGCACGGTGACCCACATGAAGGCGATGGTGCGCGCGCGCTGGCCCGCCAGCAGGGCATGGTGGGCGATGGTCAGCGTGACGCCGGAGCTCAGCAGCAGCGCGGTGTTGATGGTGGGCAGCCAGAACGGGCCCATGGTCTGGAACGGCTGCACGGTGCCGGCGGGCGAGGCCGTGGCGCCAGCCGCCACGCTGGGCCAGACGGCCTTGAAGTCGGGCCACAGCAGCGCGTTATCCAGGCTGCCCAGCGCCGGCACCGAGTGGGCGCGCGCCCACCACAGGGCGGTGAAGAAGGCACCGAAGAACATCACCTCCGAAAAGATGAACCAACTCATGCTCCAGCGGAAGGACAGGTCGATCTTGCGGCCGTACAGCCCGCGCTCGCTCTCGCCCACGGCCTCGCTGAACCACTGGAACAGCACGAACAGCCACCACACCAAACCGGCCAGCAGCAGCCAGCCGCCCCAGGCGGCGTCGTTCATCCACTGGCTGGCGCCGATGATCATCAGCAGCAGGCCGAAGGCCGCCATCACCGGGTGCCGCGATTCGGCGGGGACGTAGTAGTACGGCGTCTGACCGTGGGTGGCGCTGGACATGTTCACTTCACTCCTGTACTCTCAAATTTAT
>MKTG01000092.1:2485-3127 GCA_001897615.1 Burkholderiales bacterium 68-10 | reverse complement strand
CCGCTGCCGGCCCGGACACCACCCAGCGGATGATCCCCAGCAGCAGCAGCACGAACAACAGCACGCCGACCAGGCCGGCCGGCATGATGTGCAAGGGATTGACCTGCCCCAGGTCGCGCTGGTATTCGCTGCGCCGGCGCACGCCCAGAAAGCCCCAGCCCACCATGCGCAGCGTGCGCCAGAACGCGCTGCCGGCGGGGGGCGCCGCCGCCGGCGGCTCCGTCGGCACGGCGGCTGGAGGCGGAACGCGGGGCTCGCTCATGCGCCGGCTCCGGTCTGGCGCGCCAGCGCCGCGCTGGTTTGCGGCGGCGCTGGGGTCTTGCCACCGACTTCGAAGAAGGTGTAGGACAGCGTGATAGTGGTCACGTCCTTGGGCAGGCGCGGGTCGATGACGAAGGCCACCGGCCACTGTTTTTTCTCGCCGGGGGCCAGGGTGTACTGGTTGAAGCAGAAGCACTCCAACTTGTTGAAATGCGGCGCCGCCTGGCGCGGCGCGTAGCTGGGGATGGCCTGCGCCGACATGCGGCGATCCTGCACGTTCTGGAACTCGTACATCACCGTCGCCAGCTCGCCCGGGTGCACCTGCAGCGTGCGCTGCGCCGGCCGGAATTCCCATGGCCCGCGCGAATTGGCGTCGAACTC
>MKTG01000092.1:560-2475 GCA_001897615.1 Burkholderiales bacterium 68-10 | reverse complement strand
GGCTGGCCGTGCGCGCCGCATCACCGGCCACGCCGTTGCCGGGCACCTGGCGCTCCGACAGCGACAGGATGTTGATGCCGGTGGCTTCGCAAATCGCGCGGTAGACCGGAATCAGCGTGTAGCCGAAGGCGAACATGCCGCAGGCCACCACGGCCAGCTTGCCCAGCATCTTCAGGTTCTCGGAGCGCATGCGCATGGCCATCCGCGCCCGTCAGCCGCCCAGCACCACCATGCGCACCACGAAGCCGACGAAGAACGCCAGCGCGATGCCCCCCAGGATCAGGCCCAGGCGGACGTTGCGCTTGCGCTGCTCTTCGGTGCTCATGGGTATCATCCCTTGACCGTCCCGCATCAGCCGATCACGCGGGTGGCGCTGGCGTCCAGCTTGGGCGGGGTCTCGTAGGTGTGGAAGGGGGCCGGCGACGGCACTTCCCACTCCAGGCCCTCGGCGCCTTCCCAGGGGCGCTGCGGCGCCTTGGCGCCCTGCCCACGCATCACGGGCAGCACCACGAACAGGAAGAAGTACAGCTGCGCGAAGCCGAAGAAGAAGGCGCCGACCGAGGCGATCAGGTTGAAGTCGGCGAACTGCATCGGGTAGTCGGCATAGCGGCGCGGCATGCCGGCCAGGCCCAGGAAGTGCATCGGGAAGAAGGTGATGTTGAACGAGATCATCGACCACCAGAAGTGGATCTTGCCGCGCGTCTCGTTGTACATCACGCCGGTCCACTTGGGCGCCCAGTAGTAGAAGCCGCCGTACAGCGCGAACAGCGAGCCGGCCACCAGCACGTAGTGGAAGTGGGCGATGATGTAGTAGGTGTCCTGGATCTGGGTGTCCACCGGCACCACGGCCGGGATCACGCCGGTGAAGCCGCCGATGGTGAACACGAAGATGAAGCCCACGGCCCACAGCATCGGGGTCTCGAAGGTCATCGAGCCGCGCCACATGGTGGCCACCCAGTTGAAGATCTTCACCCCGGTGGGGATGGCGATCAGCATGGTGCCGTACATGAAGAACAGCTGGCCCGTCACCGGCATGCCGGTGGTGAACATGTGGTGCGCCCACACGATCAGCGACAGGATGGCGATGGCGGCCACCGCATACACCATGGAGGCGTAGCCGAACAGCTTCTTGCGCGCGAATGCCGGCACCACCTGGCTGATGATGCCGAAGGCCGGCAGGATCATGATGTAGACCTCGGGGTGGCCGAAGAACCAGAAGATGTGCTGGTACATCACCGGATCGCCGCCGCCGGCGGGGTTGAAGAAGCTGGTGCCGAAGTGGCGGTCGGTCAGCGTCATGGTGATGGCGCCGGCCAGCACCGGCATGACGGCGATCAGCAGGTAGGCTGTGATCAGCCAGGTCCAGCAGAACATGGGCATCTTCATCAGCGTCAGGCCGGGCGCGCGCATGTTCAGGATGGTGACGATGATGTTGATGGCGCCCATGATGGAGCTGGCGCCCATGATGTGCATGGCCAGGATGCTGCTGTCCATCGACATGCCCATCTGCAGCGTCAGCGGCGCGTACAGCGTCCAGCCGGCGGCCGGCGCGCCGCCGGGCATGAAGAAGGAGCCGATCAGCATGATGGCGGCCGGGATCAGCAGCCAGAAGCTGAAGTTGTTCATGCGCGCGAAGGCCATGTCGCTGGCGCCGATCTGCAGCGGGATCATCCAGTTGGCGAAGCCCACGAAGGCCGGCATGATGGCGCCGAACACCATGATCAGCCCGTGCATGGTGGTCAGCTGGTTGAACAGCTCGGGGTTGACCACCTGCAGGCCGGGCTGGAACAGCTCGGCGCGGATCAGCAGCGCCAGCACCCCGCCGACCATCAGCATGAAGAAGGAAAACAGCATGTACAGCGTGCCGATGTCCTTGTGGTTGGTGGCGAACACCCAGCGGCGCCAGCCCGAGGGC
>MKTG01000092.1:0-525 GCA_001897615.1 Burkholderiales bacterium 68-10 | reverse complement strand
CTGAATCTTGGACTGGCGGGACAGGGTTCAGCAGGCTTGTTCAACCCCCGGCAGGGAACTTGCCCGCGCGCGCGGCCTTGAACTCGGCCGGCTGCACCAGCGTGCCGGTCTGGTTGGTCCAGTGGTTCTTGGTGTAGGTGACGACCGCCGCCAGCTCGACGTCGGACAGCTGCTTCCACGCCGGCATGGTGCCGTTGTTGCGCCCCTCCAGCACCACGTGCATCTGCTCGGCCGGCGGCCCCTTGACGATGGCGCTGCCGTCCAGCGGCTTGATGGCGCCGCCGCCGCGGCCGTTCTCCAGGTGGCAGGCGGCGCAGTTGGCGGCATAGACCTTCTGGCCACGCGCCACCAGCTCGGCCAGCGTCCACTGCTTGTTGGGGTCGTCGGCCAGCGCGGCCTGGCGCTTTTGCTCCTGCTCGACCCAGGCGGTGTATTCGTGCTGCGGCAGCACCTTGACGTGGATCGGCATGTAGGCGTGCTCCTTGCCGCACAGCTCGGCGCACTGACCGTAGAAGTCGCCGGTCT
>MKTG01000091.1:1966-5155 GCA_001897615.1 Burkholderiales bacterium 68-10 | reverse complement strand
TCCATTCTTCACCGTGGCACATAAAGACACCTTGCCATCCGTCCACGCCACCCGGCCCACCGTTGCCGGCCATGACTTGCCATTGGAAGCCTTGACGGTCAGCTCATCGCCAGGCTTCACGGGGAAGGCCACACGGGCGCCCCATTCGCCGGTCTTGAGTTTTGCGGGGGTGGCTAGGATGGCCATGGGTGGGTTCCTGGGTGAGCGTTAGGGGGAGAGGGGAGGCCTGGGATGTCAAATCGGCTTAGTCCAGAACTTCAGCGACAACGCCCGTTTCAGTGATCGGATTGCCGTTCTCATCATGTAGCCTGACGGTAACGGTATCGCCAGCCTGCGCTTCATTGGTCGTAATGCCCACCGTGCCGCTGTTCAAAAGTATTCTGCTCATGGTATTTGTCCTTGGTCTTGTTTAAGCGAATCAACATTGATTTGCTATACATTCACGTTAAATAACCATAGCCATTTGTCAACCCAATTGCCTGCTTTTATTTATCTTTTTTAAGACTAAAACGCATAACTGCTTTTTAGTCAGCAGTTTTTCTAACCTCTGTTTTCCAGGGCGTAAGCCGCTCTTCCCTCCTTTCAAACCCGCCAGGGTTGCTCTTGCTGTTCAGCCGCTTTTGCTTTACCCACAAAAAAGCCCAGCTTCAGCCAGGCTCTTGCTCTTCTCTATTCAGCCTCCTGAAAAACCAAAGTTTCCCTGGTTGGTTCTTCAGCTTTCGTCCTCTTGGTCGTCGGACGGATCCCAGGCTTCCACTTTATGTATAACCCACTCCCAGTAGGCAAGGTTGGTGTCGTCATTCGACACTTCATAGCGCCAATCGGACTTGATGAATTGAGGGTGTTCCCCCTGGTCGCCATACTTGGCGCGCAGTTCATCGGGGGTGAGGCCGGTGTCCGCGTGTTCTTGGTCGTTGTTCTGTTCGTTGTTCATGTGGTTTCCTTGAGGTGGCTTGAGTATAGGTGAAGAAGAGGACCGGCCTTCCGTGGCCTGGGGTTCGTCAGGCGGCTTCTATTAGAGGTAGCGGCCCACCTGGGCCTCGTTCTCGCGACGATCCCATTCGCCCTCGGTTGGCACTTCCATTTTTGAAAGGATTTCTCGGGCTTCCTCGTAAGAGTTCGCCTGAATCTCCACTGTTAGGATTTCCGGGACGCGACGCTCAAAGCCGACGGTGTAGGTTTTTGTCTGCTCGCTCATGGTATTTGTCCTTGGTCTTGGTTCAGCAAATCACTATTGATTTGCCATACATTCAAGTTAAATAACCTTAGCTATTTGTCAATCCCAATGCATGATTTTTTTTCACTTTTTTAAGACTAAAACGCCAAACTGCTTTTTAGTCAGCAGTTTTTCAATCCATTATTTTTCGGGCGTAAGCCGCTCTTCCCGCCTTTCCAACCCGCCAGGGTTGCTCTTGCTCTTTCGGCCGCTTTTGCTCCACCCACAAAAAAGCCCGGCTTTACCAGGCTTTGATGAGAGGGGAGGCCTTCCGTGGCCGGTGTTAGTTAGGCAGCGCGCCCGCCCAGGTAGTCAAAGGGATCCTCGACGCCATCAATGCCGGCCAGGATGTCTGAGCCATTGAGGAGCCAGAACGGCGATGCCTCAATGTCCTCTCGCGTCACGTCGCCGAAACCGTTCTCCTCGCCGTTTTCTTCGACTTCTTCGTCAAACTCGCGAAGCAAGCTCTCACGCGTTTGTAGAAAGTAGTCATCACCCTGGATTTCGATAAAGCCGAAACCTGCAGCTTCACTGTAAATCTTGGCGGGGGACATGGTTTCGTAGTTGATGGTTTGGTCATTCATGGTTTTTTCCTTGGTCTTGTTTCAGCAAATCACTATTGATTTGCCATACATTCACGTTAAATAACCATAGCTATTTGTCAACCAAATTGCCTGATTTTCTTTCACTTTTTTAAGACTAAAACACCAAACTGCTTTTTAGTCAGCAGTTTTTCAAGCCCCTGTTTTCCAGGGCGCAAGCCGCTCTTCCCGCCTTTCCAATCCCCAAAGGTTGGCTCTTGCTCTTTCAGTGCTTTTGCTCTGCCCCCTTCCGCTTTTCATTTTCTTCTTTAACGTGGATTCCTCCACCCCGTTAAAGCGTTCCTGTTATGTATCCCGATCCTCGCCCCGGTTTTCTTGAGCAAGCGCTCGCCTCCCTCCCCCCGCTCGCCATCGTCGCCGGCACGCGGGATCCCGATGCCTTCGCTATTGCCCTCCACGATTTCCTTCAAAGTCAGCATGTGGAAACCCGGCTTCTCTCCGTCGAAAGAACCCGGATCACGGATGCGGGAGAACTCATGGACGATCGCCATCGGGAGCACGTCGTGGTGGAGGCCTGGGGCCAAACCTGGGATGCGTCAGGGTCCAGGGCCGATGATCGCTTTGAGCAACGATGGCCCCAACCTTCCCTGGAGGACACCGGGGAGCCCGCCATGGACAGCTTCAGCGTGCGGCAGGTTTCCAGGGATGCCCTCCTGCGGCTGCGGGAAATCCACGCCCGCCCCGGTCAACCCGCTTACAAGCTGGTGGACGCCTTCGCCCAGGTGCTGGACGACCGGGTGAGCTTCCCGGCCCTCTATGTGGACAGGATCAGGGAACCGGAGCGGCCCCAGGTGAAGGAACGCGTGAGGGGCCGGGATACGGGCCTGGGAAGGGGAATGTGAGCCATGCCCGACCTACGCCCTCTTCTGCTCGACGCCGCCCTGACCGGCTTGCCTCCCTCGGTCCATGAGGCCGGCGAACGTGAGGCCGCGGCTTTTGCGCTCGCCCTTCAAGACTTCCTGGCCGCCCATCGGGTCGATTCCCGGTTGTTCGTCGTGGAGCGTCAAACGCATGAGGACCACGGGGAGCGCTTGCCGATTCAGTCCCCGGTGCATGTCCTGGTGGAGACCTGGAATGGGCATTGGGACGTCCGGGGGCGCCATGCGGAAGAAGCCTTCGATGGCTCGTATGTCCTGCGGGAGATCTCGCGGGCGGAGCTCATGGGCTACCGGGCCCGGCTGGGGAAGACCCAGGACGATTACAAGATGGTGGAGCTCATCGGCCAGGTGTTGGTGGGCCGCGTGTTTTTCCCCGATGACGTCCGCCGAATGGAACAGGCCAGGCAAGCCGATCGGGTGAGGAAAGGAAGCCGTGGGCGGGATGAGGGGCTGGGGCGGTGAGTGGGGTTTGAGGAAGGCTTGGGTGTGGGCT
>MKTG01000091.1:0-1932 GCA_001897615.1 Burkholderiales bacterium 68-10 | reverse complement strand
CTTGGAGCTCTTCCATCGGAGAGGAAAACGGGGCATGGTTTCCCTTCGATTGGCTCTTGCTTGGGATGTTAGTTTTTCAACCACCTGCCCGCGCAGCGCCGCCGGAGTTAGGCCCCAATTGGAAACGACTGGTGGGATTCCAGGGCGTAAGCCGCTGTTGGTTGTCCACTGCCTTTAACCCCCGGAGGGTGCTCTTGCTCTTCGGGGCTTTTGGTTTTTCAAGCTCCTGGCCGCCGCTTCCATGCCCTTGGTATGCGGGCCTGTCGGCCCTTCTGAAGAGCAACCCTTGGGAGGCTTCGCCTCTTTTTGCCTTCGGCCCTTGGTGGACATTCGTTTCGCAAGAGGGGCGCGAAACTCGGTCACCAAATATTCGCACCAACGGCTACCTTGATCTTGCCAGCCTTGAGTAGTTGCTCCAAATGAGTTCGTTGACTGCTCGGCGCTTCAATCAGGAACGCGCAGGCCACCGGTGCAAAGGCCTCGATTGCGTCAATGGGTTCTGCGTAGATCGCTTCCTTCCGAGCGATTTTCAACACGTCGGTCACATGATTGATCGCGCCCCATTCGATCTTCGGTGTCAGGGTGTGACTGAACTTGTTGCGAACAGTGTTGATGTTCTGGATGCCGCCCTTAACCCACGCCGCAGGCGAATAATCGTCTTTTATGAGAACGGATTTTTGGTAGAACGTCAGCCGAAGCTCCTCCAGGTTTTCGATCTTGTATTTCGCCTTGATGTGCTCATTCAGATATTGCTCGATGACGAGGTGAGCTCGGAGCACGCGACCGATGGCATTGTGGTCGGCTGAAAACGCCGCGTTGAAGCGATCAATCTCGGCCTGCGCTTCCTTGGTCAGCTCATCCATGATCGGCGCGAACATATCAAGGAAGGCTTGTTGAGCCTCGGGGCTCATGACTGTTGTCGAATCTGATCCGGTCATGCGGCTGCTCCTAATCGTTAGCAAGGCGACTCGGTAACTGTCATTTGTGACGGGCCTCTAGTGGCCGATTCTAGCCCTTCGCGATCGGCACGCCGGAACACGCACTCTGTTCGTGGATAGGTCGAAACCCGGCAATAGGTGGGTAGGTCCGTTGCTGGCCACCCCTTGCCCACAAAAAAGCCCACCATCGGCGGGCTCCTTCGTTCAACCTATCGCTCCGCCTTCAATCCTCCCAGGGCAACATGATCGTGCAAACCGGTTCGCCCTTGTCGCCCCCGTGGATGGTCAGGACCAGCTCCACGGCCTCCGCTTCCTGGCCCTCGCCTTCCGTCGGCACCCGCAAGACGGTAAACGGGGCCCGGTCGCCGTCGACGTTGCGCGCCGCATGCATCGCCATGGTCAGCACATCATGGAGCCTCCCCGCGGCACTCTGCCCCAGCCCCGGCTTGCTCCGCTCATCGGTAGCGGTCCACTGGACACACTCACACCAGGAGACGTAGGTCATCGCCACCGGCACCTTGAACCCGTGCTCCTTGGCTTGCGCGGAAACCTCCACCAACACGCCGTCCTGCAGCGCCTGGGCGCGGGTGTAGACACTCAAGATCTCGGCGTTCTCAAAAGGATTGCTCATGGTGTTGCTCCTCTGATTTCAGGTCCGTTCGGACAACGGGTTCCCGTTGTTTGAAGATGGAAAACCCACGGCCCCGCCCAAGGGTGCCGTCAAGGGGAATGCCGCAAGGCATAAGGAGGGCTGGCGCGGGCAACCCGGGCCCGACTGGCGCTTGACGGATGAAGCCCTGGGGTGGGGCAGCAAGCCGATGGATCGGCGCGTAGCAAGCCAAGGATGGCGGGTTAAACGCCACCTCGTGCGATTCGCTCGGCATATTCGGTGAAGTTCTCACCCGGCTTCTGGGGCATGCACGTCGGCCGGGTTTTGTTCCACGCGTGGCCCATCCAGCCGACCAGGAGGGCCAGCAAGAGGTTCACCATGGAG
>MKTG01000090.1:30475-44705 GCA_001897615.1 Burkholderiales bacterium 68-10 | reverse complement strand
CGACCTGGACGAGGCCATCGCGCTGTCCGACCGCGTGGTGGTGCTGTCGGCCGGGCCGGCCACGCGCCCGATCGGCGAATTCGCCATCGACCTGCCGCGCCCGCGCAACGTGGCCGAAATCCGCAACGAGCCGCGCTTCGTCGAGCTGCACTCGCAGATCTGGGCCGTGCTGCGCGACGAGGTGCTCAAGGGCTACGACCAGCAGAAAAGGAAGGCCGCATGAACCGCCTGATGTTGCGCGGCTGGCAGGTCGGTCTGCTGGTGGCGATCCTGCTGGCGTGGCACCTGGCCGCCAACGGCTCGGACACCGTGGCCTTCTTCTTCGGCAAGCCGGTCGAGGTGGCGCAGCGCCTGTGGCGCTGGTTCGTCACCGACGCCGACATCTACAAGCACCTGTGGGTGACGCTGCTGGAGACGCTGCTGGCCTTCGTCATCGGCACCCTGGCGGGGCTGGGCGTGGGGCTGTGGCTGGCGCTGTCGCCGTTCGCCTCGGCGGTGCTGGACCCGTACCTGAAGGCCGCCAACGCCATGCCGCGGGTGATCCTGGCGCCCATCTTCGCCATGTGGTTTGGCCTGGGCATCTGGTCGAAGGTGGCGCTGGCGGTGACGCTGGTGTTCTTCATCGTGTTCTTCAACGTCTACCAGGGCGTGCGCGAGGTCAGCCCGGTGGTGCTGGCCAACGCGCGCATGCTGGGCGCCAACGCGCGCCAGCTGATGCGCCACGTGTACGTGCCCAGCGCCATGAGCTGGGTGTTTTCCAGCCTGCACACCTCGGTGGGGCTGGCCTTCGTCGGCGCGGTGGTGGGCGAGTACCTGGGCTCGGCCAGCGGCGTGGGCTACCTGATCCTGCAGGCCGAGGGTTCGTTCGACATCAACACGGTGTTTGCCGGCATCGTGCTGCTGACGGTGTTCGCGCTGGTGCTCGACGGCCTGGTGGGGCTGGCCGAGCGGCACCTGATGAAATGGCAGCCGAGCAGCGGGCAGACGGAAAAACTTTAATCGTCCACCGGCGCCGGCGGCTTGACCAGCAGCACCGGCACCGGCGCGTCGTCCAGCAGGCGGCGCGAGGTGGAGCCGCCTTCCAGCATGCGGCGGATCGGGCCGAGCGCGCGCGAGCCCATCACCACCATGTCGCAGCCGTGCAGCTCGATCAAGTCCAGCATGGCGTGCGCCGGATCGCCGGTGATCACGGCGGTCTCGAACGGCACGCCGGCCTCGGCCAGCAGGCGGGCCGACGGGGCGATCAGGTCCTCGCCGGCTTCCTGCGCGGCGCTTTCGATCAGGCCCGGGTTCTGCGCCGTGACGATCTCGTAGAACGAGGCCGGCTCCTGCACGTTGGCCAGCACGAAGCTGGCGCGCAGGCCCTCGCGCACCAGGCGCAGCGCAAAGCGGGTTTCGTGCAGGGACAGCTCGGTGCCGTCGACGGGCAGCAGGATCTTCATGGTTCGGTCCTTGATGGGTTGCTATGTTCAGTGTAGCTGCTGGCGCGCGCCAGGCAAGCGCTGCAATCGGTTTTCAATGGGAATCCGAAGTCGCCGCCGGGGCCGCGCGGTAAAAGCGCAGCGCGTGCTCGGCGGCCTCGCGCTCGGCGCGCTGCATGACGCCGGGCTTGATCTTGCCCACCACGTGCATCTCGCAGGCCTTGCAGTCGAAGCGCAGCGTCAGGCGCTCCTTGCCGTTGATCAGCTGCAGCGGCTCGGCGCGGATCGTGCCCTTGACGCCGATCACCCCCTTGGCCTGCTTGGGGCACAGGCTCAGGCTGTAGCGCACGCAGTGCTTGGTGATCATCAGGCTGACCTCGCCTGTTTCCTGGTGGCTTTCGTAGGCGGCGTCGATCACCTTCACGCCGTGGCGCGCATAGAAATCGCGCGCCTTGTGGTTGAACACGTTGGCCAGGTAGCTGAGCGTGTCTTCGGGGTAGGGCGTGGGCGGCTCGACGGGCGCGGCGCGCGGCAGGCGCTGCCAGGCGGCGGCGCGGGCGGCTTCGAGCGCGGCGATGGCCTCGCGTCGCAGGGCGTTGGCCACGCTGGGCGGCACGAACCAGGGGCGCGGCAGCGCCAGCGCGATGTCCAGCGGCGTGAAGATCGTCTCGCCCAGCCGGGCCAGCGCCTCGTGCAGCCGGGCACTGGCCTGCGCCTTGTCGCGCGGCGCGCTCCAGGGCAGGGCGGCGTGGGCCTGGGCCGTGTGGCCGTCTTCGTCGGTGGCGCTCAGGCACAGGCCGTCGGGCGCCTCGGTCAGCGTCAGCCAGACGCCGATGCGGCGCTCGGCGGACTTCTTCTCCAGCGCGCGCACCCAGTCCATGCTGCGGTTGCGGTGCACCGGCGTGCCCGGGCGCAGGTCGTGCAGCTGGGCCAGCGCGTCCTTGGGGAACACGCGCCAGCGGCCGCCGCCCAGCGGCTGCACGCGGTTGGTCTGGGCGCCGACCAGCGCCTTCTGCTGGTCCCAGTAGCACAGGCCGTCGCCGTTGGCCAGGCTCAGGGTCGGGTCGTCGGCCTGCAGATCGAAGTGATCGTCCGCCACGCGGGTGACATGGCCGATGGGCTGGCCGGGGTTCTTGGGCGTGTCGAAGGCACCGACGTCGATCTGGCGCCCGTGCACGAAGTAGTCGGTGAACTCGCGGTTGAAGTTCTGCAGCGGGTCGGGTGTGAAGCCGAAGGCCACGCGGCCGGAGCTGGCGCGCGCCAGCCCGGGGCGCTCGTCCAGGATTTCGTCGAACAGGCGGCGGTAGTGGGCGGTGATGTTCTTCACGTAGCCCATGTCCTTGTAGCGCCCCTCGATCTTGAAGCTGCGCACGCCGGCGTCGATCAGCGGGCGCAGGTTGAGCGACTGGTTGTTGTCCTTCATGCTCAGCACATGGGCGTCGTGGGCCACGAAGCGGCCCTGCGCGTCCACCACCTGGTAGGGCAGGCGGCAGGCCTGCGAGCAGTCGCCGCGGTTGGCGCTGCGGCCGGTGTGGGCGTGGCTGATGTAGCACTGGCCGCTGTAGGCCACGCACAGCGCGCCATGGATGAAGAACTCGATGCCGCAGCGCGCCGGCTCCAGCGCGTCGCGGATGGCGGCGATCTGCGCCAGATCCAGCTCGCGCGCCAGCACGATCTGGCTCAGGCCGGCGTCCTGCAGAAAGCGCGCCTTGGCCGGCGTGCGGATGTCGGTCTGCGTGCTGGCGTGCAGCTGGATCGGCGGCAGCTCCAGCGCCAGCAGGCCCATGTCCTGGATGATGAGCGCGTCGGCACCGGCTTCGTACAGCTGCCAGGCCAGGCGGCGCGCCGGCTCCAGTTCGTCGTCGCGCAGGATGGTGTTGAGGGTGACGAAGACGCGCGCGTCAAAGCGGTGTGCGTGCCGCGCCAGGCGCTCGATGTCGGCCACCGCGTTGCCGGCGCCGGCGCGCGCGCCAAAGCCCGGTCCGCCGATGTAGACGGCATCGGCGCCGTGGTGGACGGCCTCGATGCCGATGTCGGCGTCGCGCGCGGGGGCCAGCAGTTCGATCTGGTGGGGCAGGGGCATGGGCGGATTATCCCCAGGGAACGGCGGCCCGGACGGTGGCGCGCGTTCAGTCGGGCGATTCGAGTGCCAGCAGCGGCACCTGGGCGCGCCGGCTCAGCCACAGGCCGCCGCCGGCGGCGCGAAACTGCGGCGCCAGGCCGCGCCGGTACAGCGCCGCGCGGTGGCGGTGCAGGCGCGGGTCGCTCAGCTCCAGGTCGATGGCGTCGCGCTCGTAGTCCTCCAGCGTGACCGCCTCCAGGTACAGCGCGCCGCGGCACAGCCGGCCCAGGTTGGCCAGCGCGCGGCGCAGATCGGGCGGGCTCAGGTAGGCCAGCACGCCCTGGCAGATGACCAGATCGAATGGCTCGTCGGCCTGCCAGTCGAGCACCGAGCCGTGCGCCCAACCGTAGCGCTGGCACAGGTAGTCGCTGTATTCCACGCCCTGGTAGCGGGCGGCGGGAAAGTGCCGCGCCACCGTCTCACGCCACAGGCCGATGCCGCAGCCCATGTCCAGCACGCGCCGCACCGGCAGGTGCAGGTGCGCCAGGTAGCTGGCCACGAAGTCGCCCAGCCGGCGCGCATGCTCGGGATCGACCACGCGGGTGCGCGGGTCGTAGTAGTAGCGCTGGTAGTACGCCTCGTCAAACCACTGGTCGCTGGCCGATTGCACGTCTGGGAGATTCCTGGTCTTTTGGGCTCTGGCGCCCGTCTGTCGAGCGCAAGCAGCTATGTAAATGATAGTGATGTCGAAGGGCCCGCGGGCGGCCACCGCAACAGTCTCGAACGCTTATACCGCACACCGGCGCCATGGCGCGGCCCGGTTCGGCCGATACTCGGGCTACCCCAACGCACCGCCCCGCACGCCACCGCCATGACCGACGACGCCACCACCCTGCCGCCGCTGCGCGCCGAGCTGTTTCTCAACCCCGCCGCGCGCCGCGACGAGGCCTACGGCCCGCGGCGCGGCGCCGTGCTGGGTCAAGCCGCGCTGGCCGAGGCGCGCGCCGAAATCACGCGCTGGCCCGGCTACGCCCCCACGCCGCTGCACCGGCTGGGCGCGCTGGCGGCCCGCCTGGGCGTGGCCGACGTGGCCTACAAGGACGAGGGCGGCCGCTTCGGCCTGGGCAGCTTCAAGGCGCTGGGCGGCGCCTATGCCGTGGCGCGGCTGTTGCGGCGCGAGCTGTCGGCCCGGCTGGGCCGGCCGGTGGCCACCGAGGAGCTGCGCGGCGGCGCCCTGCGCGAGCTGGCGCGCCAGATCACCGTGACCTGCGCCACCGACGGCAACCACGGCCGCTCGGTGGCCTGGGGCGCGCAGCTGCTGGGCTGCGGCTGCGTGATCTACATCCACGCCACCGTCAGCGAGGGGCGCAAGGCGGCCATCGAGGCCTTCGGCGCCCAGGTGGTGCGCACGCCGGGCAACTACGACGACGCCGTGCGCCAGGCCGACGCCGACGCGCGGCGGCTGGGGCGGCACGTGATTTCCGACACCTCCTACCCCGGCTACATGGACGTGCCGCGCGACGTCATGCAGGGCTACCAGCTGATGGTGGAAGAAGCCGTGCAGCAGCTCGGCCAGCGGCCGACCCACGTGTTCGTGCAGGGCGGCGTGGGCGGGCTGGCGGCGGCGGTGTGCGGCTGGTTCTGGGAGCGCGAGGGCGCCGCGCGCCCGCGCTTCGTGGTGGTCGAGCCCGAGCGCGCCGACTGCCTGATGCGCAGCGCCCGCGCCGGCCAGCTGGTGGCGGTCAGCGGCGCGCTGGACACCCTGATGGCCGGCCTGGCCTGCGGCGAGGTGTCGCTGCTGGCCTGGGACATCCTGGCCACCGGCGCCGACGCCTTCGCCACCGTCAGCGACGACGCCGCCGTGCAGGCCATGCGCCTGCTGGCCGCGCCGACGGGGGGCGACGCGCCCATCGTCGCCGGCGAATCGGCGGTGGCCGGGCTGGCGGCGGCCATCGCCGTGGCGCGGTCGCCGGCGCAGCGCGCGGCCCTGGGCCTGGACGCCGGCGCGCGCCTGCTGCTGATCGGCAGCGAACGCGACACCGACCCGGCGCTGTACGCCCGCCTGGTCGGCCGCACGGCGCAGCAGGTGCTGGGCTGACGGCGCCAGCACCGCCAAATCACCATGAGCGCGGCAGCTGCACGCCACGACCGCCTGGACGCCCTGCGCGCGCTGGCGCTGCTGTGGATGACGGCCTACCACTTCGCGTTCGACCTCAACCACTTCGGCCACATCCGCCAGAACTTCTATGCAGACCCGGTGTGGACGGCGCAGCGCACCGCCATCGTCAGCCTGTTCCTGCTGTGCGCCGGCGCCGGGCAGGCGCTGGCGGTGCAGGCCGGCCAGCGCTGGCCGCGCTTTGCCCGCCGCTGGGCCCAGGTAGCGGGCTGCGCGCTGCTGGTGTCGCTGGGGTCGTGGTGGATTTTCCCCAAGAGCTGGATCAGCTTTGGCGTGCTGCACGGCATGGCGCTGATGCTGCTGCTGACGCGCGCGCTGCTGGTGCGCGGGGCGCTGCGCGGCGCCTGGCCCTGGCTGGGCGGCGCGCTGCTGATCGCCGCCGCGCCGCTGGCCGGCGCCTGGCTGCGCGAGGCCGCGCCACCCGCGCTGGCGCAGGCGCTGGACGGCCGCTGGCTGAACTGGCTGGGCATCGTCACCCGCAAGCCGGTCACCGAGGACTACGTGCCGTTGCTGCCCTGGCTGGGCGTGCTGTGGCTGGGCGTGGGCGCGGCCCAGTGGGCGCCGCTGCGCGCCTGGCTGGCCCGCCCGGCCAGCGCCGCCGCCCGCCGGCTGGCGCCGCTGGGGCGCTGGAGCCTGAGCTACTACATGCTGCACCAGCCGCTGCTGATCGGCCTGCTGCTGGCCTGGGCGGCGCTGCGCGGTGGCTGAAGGGTGGGCCGAGCGAGCCAGCGGCCCGCTCGACAAGCCAAGCCGATTGATCCTGCTCGTCCCCGCGACAGCGGGGGACCCAGACGGCGGCCGCGGCAGCCGCGCAGCGCCCCTCAGGGCCGGTAGCGCGCTTCGTCCGCCCGCACGCGCAGGAAGCTGGCAAAGCGCGGCAGGCCGCTGCCCGGGTGCACGCCGCGGTGGCGGTACGTGACCCAGCTGCCCACGGGCGGCGGGTCGGCGCGCTGGGCGTCCGTGAAGCCGCTGCCCAGGGCAAAGCGCCGGCCTTCGGGCGTTTGCACCCACAGCGCGCCCAGGCGGCCAGCGTGCCGGCCGCGGCCGGGCAGATGGGCGATGACGCGCGCCTCGGCGTCGTCGTGCGGCTTGAGCTTGCGCAGCGCGTCGCCGCGCCCGGCGCGGTAAGGCGAGCTGCCGCGGTGCAGCATCAGGCCTTCGCCGCCGCCGGCCACGACTTCGCGCAGCAGCGCCTGCAGGCGCGCGGCGCTGGCCACGCGCTGCTGCGGCACGGCGACCACCCAGGGCTGGTCGATGGCGGCGACGGTGGCGCGCAGGGCGGGCAGGCGCTCATCGAATGTGCCGGGGTGCGCCGGCAGGTCGAACACCATGTAGCGCAGGCGGCGCCAGGCCGCGTCGTCGGGGCTCTGGCGCGCCACGGCGGACTGCGCCTGCTCGAAGCCGCCGCGCCCGGCCCACAGCTCGCCGTCCAGCGGCGTGGCGGGCCAGCCGGCGGTGAACCAGGGCGGGGCGGCGATGCGCTCGCCGCCGCGCGTGCGCAGTGCGCTGCCGTCCCAGAAGCCGCGCACGCCGTCGTACTTCTCGCTCACCCACCAGTCGGCCAGGTCGGTGCCGCTCTGCCAGGGCCGGGCCAGCAGCAGCGCCGGCGCCTGGTCAGCCGGGCCGGCCCAGGCGCGCGTGCCCAGGGCCAGGGCACCGAGCAGCAGGGCGCGCCGCTTCATACTATTAAATCAGTAGCTGCTGGCGCTCGCCAGACAAGCGTCAGAGGCCGATCTGGCTTGTGGTCGACGGACTTTAGCCGACCATGTCGGTCGACAGGCCGGCCGTCTGGCTGAAGCCGCCGTCGACGTAGGTGATCTCGGCCGTCACGCCGCTGGCCAGGTCGCTCATCAGGAAGGCGGCGACGTTGCCCACATCGTCGATGGTGACGTTGCGGCGCAGCGGCGCGGCGCTGGCCACGTAGCCCAGCAGCTTGCCGAAGTCCTTGATGCCGCTGGCCGCCAGCGTCTTGATCGGGCCGGCGCTGATGCCGTTGACGCGCACGCCGCGGCCGCCCAGGGCCTCGGCCATGTAGCGCACGCTGGCTTCCAGGCTGGCCTTGGCCAGGCCCATGGTGTTGTAGTTGGGGATGCTGCGCAGCGCGCCCAGGTAGGACAGCGTCAGCAGGGCGGCGCGCTCGCTCAGGTAGGGCAGGGCCGCCTTGGCCATGCCGGGGAAGCTGTAGGCGCTGATGTCGTGGGCGATGCGGAAGTTCTCGCGGCTCAGGCCGTCGAAGAAGTTGCCCGCGATGGCCTCGCGCGGCGCAAAGCCGATGGCGTGCACGAAGCCGTCGAACCTGGGCCAGAGCTGCGACAGCTCGCGGAACATGCGCTCGATCTGCTCGTCGCTGCCGACGTCGCAGTCGAACACCAGCTTGGAGTCGAACTCGGTGGCGAATTCGGTGATGCGGTCCTTGAAGCGCTCGCCGACGTAGCTGAAGGCCAGCTCGGCCCCCTGCTGGCGGCAGGCGCGGGCGATGCCGTAGGCGATCGAGCGGTTGGACAGCACGCCGGTGATCAGCAGTTTCTTGCCCGTCAGAAAGCCGGTGGGGGTGGTCATGCGCTAGCTCCTGGTAAATCAGCGGCAGAATTGTCGCATGCGCATTTTCTCCGCCGTGCTGCTGGCGGCCTTCAGTCTGCCCGCCTGGGCCGCCCACGGCTACGCGCTGTGGGGCGAGCTGAAGTACCCGCCCGGCTTTGCCCATTTCGATTACGTCAACCCGGCCGCGCCCAAGGGCGGCGAAATCCGCCTGGTGGGCAACTCGCGCGCCTCCACCTTCGACAAATACAACCCGTTCACCATCAAGGGCAGCGCGCCCACCTACCTGTCGGAGCTGATGTTCGACAGCCTGCTGGCCGGCTCGCTGGACGAGGCCGGCGCCGCCTACGGCCTGCTGGCCGAGGACGTCAGCGTGGCGCCCGACCGCCTGTCGGCCACCTTCCGCCTGCGGCCCGAGGCGCGCTTTCACAACGGCGACGCGGTTCAGGCGCGCGACGTCAAGCACAGCTTCGACACCCTGATCGGCCCGCACACCTCGCCCGCCTACAAGACGCTGCTGGTCGACGTGGCGGGCGTCGACGTGCTGGACGAGCGCACGGTGCGCTTTCGCTTTCGCCAGCCCAACCGCGAACTGCCACTGACGGTGGGCGGCCTGCCGGTGTTCAGCCACCAATGGGGCGCCGGCAAGCCGTTCGACCAGGTGGTGATGGACGAGCCCATCGGCAGCGGGCCCTACCGCATCGGGCCGGTGAAGTTCGGCAAGGACATCACCTACGTGCGCGACGCCCGCTATTGGGCGCGCGACCTGAACGTGCGCCGCGGCACCGGCAACTTCGACCGCGTGCAGGTCAGGATCTACCGCGACAACACCGCCCGGCTGGAGGCGCTGAAGGCGGGCGAGTTCGACCTGATGGCGTTTTATTCCGCCGGCGACTGGGCACGGCGCGTGAACGGGCCCAAGTTCAGGAGCGGCGAACTGGTCAAGGGCGAGTTCCGCCACCGGCTGCCCACCGGCTTTCAGAGCTACGTGCTCAACAGCCGCCGGCCGCTGCTGCGCGACGCGCGCGTGCGCCAGGCGCTGGGCCTGGCCATCGACTACGAGTGGATGAACCGGCAGATGTTCTACCAGTCGTACACGCGGGTGCGCGGCATCTTCGGCAACACCGAATGCGCCGCCAGCGGCCTGCCCGACGAGGCCCAGCTGGCGCTGATGACCCCGTTTCGCGCCGACATCCCGCCGGCGGCCTTCGGCCCGGCGTTCGAGCCGCCGCGCACCGACGGCAGCGACAACGGCCTGCGCGAGAACCTGCGCCGCGCCCAGCACCTGCTGGCCGAGGCCGGCTGGCGCGTGCAGGGCGGCGTGCTGACCAACGCCCAGGGCCAGCCCCTGGTGCTGGAGTATCTGGACAGCAACGAGGGCGGCGCGCGCGTGGTCACGCCCTGGATGCGCAACCTGGAAAAGCTGGGCGTCCGCCTGAACTTCCGCCCGGTGGACTTCGCGCTGTACCAGCAGCGCTTGCAGAAGTTCGACTTCGACATCACCACCATCGCCTACCAGGGCACGCTCAACCCGGGACAGGAATACGCCGACCTGTTTGGCAGCCGCGCCGCCGACACCGAGGATTCAGGTAACCTGGCCGGCGTGAAGAACCCCGCCATCGACAGCCTGATCAGCCACATGGTGGGCGCGCGCGCGCACCCCGAGTTCCTGGCCGCCTGCCGCGCGCTGGAGCGCGTGGTCAGCCACGGCCACTACCTGCTGCCGCAGTGGTACTCACCCGTGCACCGGCTGGCCTACAACGCCTGGCGGCTGGACAAGCCGGCCGTGGTGCCGCCGTACTTCCGCGGCGAGGCCTGGGCCATCGACACCTGGTGGGCGCGTCGGCGTTGAAGGCGCCAGACAGCGCCGCCGGCCGTCGCCTTGAGCATCGGCGCTCGCGTCTTGCGCGCCTGGGCGCCCCGATGCCGATCTGCGTGGGAATCTCAGTTTCGTGTCCGCTTGCGCTGAAGCGCCGTTCCCAGCATGATCAGCGCAACCAATCCGGCCAGCCCGCCCAGCTCCAGCGTCGGCACGGGTGTAACGACCGCAGGGGCCGCAAAGGTCACGCGAAAGTTGTCCAGCAACATCCCGTCCCCGCTGCCGGTGGTCACTTGGCTGATTTCCACGCGACGGATGTTGGCCCCCGTCACCGTCACCGTATAGAACTGACCGACGCCAACGTCGGTCCCAAAGACTTGCTGCGTAGCCACCTGGGTACCACCGGTCGGGGCATCGAAGGCCGTGATGACCAACCCCTGGACGCCGACATCAATGCCATCGACGCTGACCGAACTTGCCGGTTGGGCAAATGTGGCGATCACCGGTGTGGATGGCCCCCACTGGTAGCCGCCGGTCGCATGGTTGATGCCCATCGTTCCGGACATGCCCGGAAATCCGCTTCCCATGTTGACCCACCTTGCATCTTGAAAGGTGATGCCTTGGGCGCTGTAGTGGCCACCGACCAGCGAATCCGCTGTGCCATCGTCGAAATTAAGGGTGACGGTTTGAGCCAGCGCGGGCAGTGCCAGCAGCCAGCCGAACAGCAGACCGGCAATGGTCAGAATGCGTTTCATCAGTCTTCTCCTTGGACAATTTGCAACATGTGGGATGCAAATTGTCCTCGGATTCGGTGGCAGCCGGCATTTCGTGTGGCTTTCGAGCAACGCGACATCGGCCTTCTGCCAGCGGCGATACGCCGTTCGGTCATGGCCAAGGGAGCTGGTCAGTTCCGTGCGGCGGCCTGCACTGCGTCCGCGTCGTTAACCGGCGCCCGGATTCGTTGTGGTGGAACCCAGTCTCAAATATCCTCGCGCAGCGCGTACGGAATGTGCAGGCCGCTCAGCGGTGGGCCATCCGCGCGGCCGACGGCCAGCGGCTGCTTCAGCGCGTCCAGCCGCAGCGCGGCGATCACCGCCGTGCCGCCCGGCACCGGCGCGGCCTGGGCGATCAGGCCGACGGGCTGGCTCGGATCGGCCGCGCCGAACACGTCCTGCCCGGCCTGCGCCGCGCCGGCGACCTGGCCGACGAAGGCACGCCGCTTGATGGCGCCTCGAAACTGGCTGCGCGCCACCACCTCCTGGCCGGGGTAGCAACCCTTCTGGAAGTGGACGCCATCCACGCTTTCGTAGTTGAGCATCTGCGGCACGAAGGCCTCGACCACCGGCTGCGTGACGCGCGCCACGCCGGCGCGCACCTCGGCGGCCAGCCAGTCGGCGCTGCTCAGGCTGGCGGCCGCCGGCGCGGGCGTGCCGACCGGGCCCAGCCACAGGGCGCGCGGGGCGCCGTCGGCGGCCGGCAGGGGGATCGTGGATACGGCATCATTTTGGCTGTCAGCGCTTGTCTGGTTTGCGCCAGCAGCTATGGAAATCGTAGCGTCCCCGATCAGCCCGCGCAGCGCCAGCTCGCTCGTCGCGTCGCTCAGCTTCAGGCGGGCGCGCAGCACGAACATGGACAGGCGCTTGAGCGTGGCCGCCAGCGTGTCGGCGCTGGTGATCAGCAGCAGCTCGTCGTCGGCGCGGCGCAGCACCCAGAAGCTGGCCAGCATGCGGCCCTTGGGATTGCACAGCGCCGCCAGGCGCGCCTGGCCGGGTGGCAGGTGTTGCACGTCCTGCGTCAGCTGGCCCTGCAGGAAGCGGGCGGCGTCCTCGCCCCGGGCGCGGATCACGCCCAGGTGGGGCAGGGGGCAGATGCCGTTCAGGCGGGTGGCGGTGAAAGAAGCGCTGGCGGTGTCCGACATGGGCTGAATTATCATGGCCGGTTCCTGTTCACGCCCCGCGCCGACCCGTGCGAACCCTCTTGCGACTGCTGGCATTGCTGCTGGCGCTGGCCCTGGTGGCCGGCGCCGGGGCCTGGTGGTGGACGCAGCAGCCGCTGCCGCTGGCCGCCGACGCGCTGGAGATCAGCGTGCCCGAAGGCGCCTCGCTGCGCAGCGCCGCCCAGCGCGCGGTGGACGGCGGCGTGCAGACGCCAGCGGCGCTGCTGGAGGGCTACTTCCGGCTGGCGGCGCGCGGGCAGAGCATCAAGCCGGGCGATTACGCGGTGGCGCGCGGCATCACGCCGGCCGAGCTGCTGGCCAAGCTGATCCGGGGCGAGCGCATCGTGCTGACGGTGACCGTGCCCGAAGGCTGGACCTTCCGCCAGCTGCGCGACGCCCTGGCCAAGGCGCCGCACCTGCGCCACGACACGCAGGCCATGACGCCGGCGCAGATCATGCAGGCGCTGGGCCGGTCCGGCGTGGCGCCCGAGGGGCGGTTCTTCCCCGATACCTTCCACTACTTTCGCAACGCCAGCGAGCTGGACATCCTGCGCCAGTCCATGCAGCTGATGGAGCAGCGCCTGCAGGCCGCCTGGGACGCCCGCGCCCCGGGCCTGCCGCTCAAGAGCGCCGACGAGGCGCTGATCCTGGCCAGCATCGTCGAGAAGGAAACCGGCCGCCCGCAGGACCGCGCCGAGATCGCCGGCGTGTTCATCAACCGCCTGCGCATCGGCATGCGGCTGCAGACCGACCCGACGGTCATCTACGGCCTGGGCGAGGCGTTCGACGGCGACCTCAAGCGCAGCCACCTGAGCACCGACACCCCGTACAACACCTACACCCGCGCCGGCCTGCCGCCCACGCCCATCGCCATGCCCGGCAAGGCCGCGCTGCTGGCGGCGGTGCAGCCGGCCGCCACGCAGGCGCTGTACTTCGTGGCGCGCGGCGACGGCAGCAGCCATTTCAGCCGCTCGCTGGATGAGCACAACCGCGCGGTCAACCAGTACCAGCGCGGCGGGAGCCGGTGATGGCGGGGCAGGGCGTGTTCATCAGCTTCGAGGGCATCGACGGGGCCGGCAAGTCGACCCACATCGACGCCCTGGCACAGGCCTTGCGCACGGCGGGGCGCAGCGTGGTGCTGACGCGCGAGCCCGGCGGCACGCCGCTGGCCGAGAAGATCCGCGCGCTGGCCCTGCACGAGCCCATGGACGCGCTGACCGAGGCGCTGCTGATGTTCGCCGCCCGGCGCGACCACCTGACGCGGGTCATCGTGCCGGCGCTGGCGCGCGGCGACGTCGTGCTGTGCGACCGCTTCACCGACGCCACCTTCGCCTACCAGGGCGGCGGGCGCGGGTTCGACTGGGATGCGCTATCGTTATTGGAGCGTCTGGCGCAGGACTTGCAAGCGCCGCAGGCCGATTTGGTACATGGTTCGCTGATCCAGCCCGAACTGACGATCTGGTTCGACCTGCCGCCCGCCGTGGCGGCCGAGCGCCTGGCCGGCAGCCGCGTGCCCGACAAGTTCGAGGCCCAGCCGGCCGCCTTCTTCGAGGCCGTGCGCGCCGGCTACGCCCGGCGCGCCAGCCAGCAGCCGCGGCGCTTTGCCCGCATCGACGCCGACCAGCCGCGCGATGCCGTCTGGCGCGACGTGCGGGCCGCGGTGCAGGCGCGGGGGTGGCTGTGAGCATCCAGTCCCTGGCCCCCTGGATCGCCCGCCAGCTGCAGGCCCTGCTGGCGCAGCGCGGCCACGCCTGGCTGCTGCAGGGGCCGTCGGGCCTGGGCCAGTTCGAGCTGGCGCTGGCGCTGGTGCGAGCCTGGTTGTGTGATCAGCCCGGCGTCGAAGGCGCCTGCGGCCAGTGCCCCAGCTGCCACGGCATCGACGTGCACACCCACCCCGACCTGGTGGTGCTGATGCCCGAGACCGAGATGCTGGCGCGCGGCTGGCCGCTGCCGGAGAAGGCGCAGGCCGAGATCGACGACAAGAAGCGCAAGCCCAGCCGCGACATCCGCGTCGAAGCCATGCGCGAGGCCATCGAGTTCGCCCAGCGCACCAGCGGCCGCGGCCGCGGCAAGGCAGTGCTGGTGTACCCGGCCGAACGCATGAACGCGGTGACCGCCAACGCGCTGCTCAAGACGCTGGAAGAGCCGCCGGGTGACATGCGCTTCGTGCTGGCCACCGACGCCGCCCACCAGCTGCTGCCCACCATCCGCAGCCGCTGCCTGAGCCACACCCTGGTCTGGCCCGAGGCCGACGAGGTGCGGCCCTGGCTGGCCGCCC
>MKTG01000090.1:4958-30461 GCA_001897615.1 Burkholderiales bacterium 68-10 | reverse complement strand
CACTGGCCGAGGGCAAGGACGCCGCCCGCCGCTGGTCGCAGCTGCCGCAGGCGCTGGCGCGCGGCGAGCCCGGTGCCCTGGCCGATCTGCCGCTGCCCGAGGCGGTGGCGCGGCTGCAGAAACTGTGCCACGACCTGCTGGCCGTGCAGGTGGGGGCCGCGCCGCGCTTTTTCGACGCCGCCGACCTGCCGCGCCAGCCCCTGCCGCTGCTGGCGCTGACCCGCTGGTGGCAGCAGCTGGCGCAGTCCGCGCGCACGGCCGAACACCCACTAAATGCCGGTTTAGCGACAGAATTCCTGGTCAGCAGCGCCCGGCAGGTCCTAAACTCCGGACGCTGACCCTTCTGTTGCGCACACCACACGAGCCATGGCGACCACACCGAACGCGGCGGCTACCACGCCCCGGCCCAGCGTCATCCAGCTGGCCATCAAGGAAAAGGCGGCCCTGTACGCCGCCTACATCCCCATGTTCGCCGAGGGCGGCATCTTCATCCCGTCCACGCGCGAGTACCGGCTGGGCGATGACGTGTACGTGCTCATCACGCTGCCCGATGACGCCCAGCGCTACCCGATCGCCGGCAAGGTGGCCTGGATCACGCCGGCGCGCTCGGTCGGCAACCGCACCCAGGGCATCGGCATCCGTTTTCCCAAGGACGAAAAATCCGACCAGCTCAAGACCAGGATCGAGCAGATCCTGGGCACCGCGCTCAATTCGGACCGCCCCACGCAGACCATCTGAACGCCCGGGTTCCTGCCGGACTGCTAGCATCGGCGCCGCGCTCTGATGCGGCCCCCTGGTTGCGGGCGCGGCCATCCGCATGTTCACCGATTCCCACTGCCACCTGACATTTCCCGAACTGGCGGGCGACATCCCCGCCGTGCGCGCCGCCATGGCCGCCGCCGGCGTGACGCGCGCGCTGTGCATCTGCACCACGATGGAGGAGTTTCCGGCGGTGCAGGCGCTGGCCCGCCAGCACGACAACTTCTGGGCCACCGTCGGCTTGCACCCCGACAGCGAGCAGGTGCACGAGCCGGACGTCGACGAACTGGTGGCCGCCACCCGCCAGCCGCGGGTGGTGGCTGTCGGCGAAACCGGCCTGGACTACTACCAGATGGACGAGCGCAAGGGCGGCCGCCGCATCGCCGACATGGGCTGGCAGCGCGAGCGCTTTCGCACCCACATCCGCGCCGCGCGGCGGGCCGGCGTGCCGCTGGTCATTCACACCCGCGCGGCCTCGGACGACACCCTGGCCATCCTGCGCGAGGAGGGCGAGGACGGCGGTGCGGGCTGCGCGGGCGGCGTGTTCCACTGCTTCACCGAAACACGCGAAGTGGCGCGCGCCGCGCTGGACATGGGGTTTTACGTCTCGCTGTCGGGCATCGTCACCTTCCGCAACGCGCGCGAGCTGCACGAGGTGGCCACCCTGATTCCCGACGACCGGCTGCTGATCGAGACCGACGCACCCTATCTGGCGCCCGTGCCCTACCGCGGCAAGCTCAACACGCCCGCCTACGTGCCCCACGTGGCGGCGCGCCTGGCCGAACTGCGCGGCACCAGCGCCGAGCGCATCGGCGAGCTCACCAGCGCCAATTTCACCCGCCTGTTTCCAAGGGTTGCCACATGACTGCCATCCATCGCCGCGTGGCCGTGACCGCGCTGCTGGGCCTGCTGGCGGGCCGCGCGCTGGCCGACGCCAACACCGACGAATTCTTCCGCGCCATCCGGCAGGACAACGACGCCGCCGTGCGCAGCCTGCTGGCGCGCGGCTTCAACCCCAACACCAAGGACGAAAAGGGCACGCCCGGCCTGGTTGTGGCGCTGCAGGAAGGCGCGCTGCGCGTGGCCAGCCTGCTCATCGATTCACCACGGCTGGTGCCGGAGACGCGCAACGCCGCCGACGAAAGCCCGCTGATGATGGCGGCGCTGAAGGGCCATGCCGAGCTGGCGCGGCGCCTCATCGCCCGCGACGCCGACGTCAACAAGCCCGGCTGGACGCCGCTGCACTACGCCGCCACCGGCGGGCACCTGGAGATCATGCGCCTGCTGCTCGAAGAGCACGCCTTCATCGACGCCCAGTCGCCCAACGGCACCACGCCGCTGATGATGGCCGCCTCCTACGGCACGCCCGAGGCCGTCAAGCTGCTGATCGAAGCCGGCGCCGACATCAGCATGCGCAACCAGAAGGGCATGAGCGCGCTCGACTTCGCCCAGCGCGCGGAACGCCAGAACTCGGTCGAGCTGCTGCTGACCGCGCTGCGCTGGAAGCTGCGCGGCGGCGCGCCGCGCGGCCAGTGGTGAGCCGGCGCCTCACTCGGTTGCCACGACGCCGGGCAGCGGCGCCGCCGACCTGACCGGCTCGACCGGCTCCTCCCAGCTGGTGCGGCCCAATGTGTGGCCCAACGCCAGCGCGGGCGTCGCGAAGCGGACATGAGGGCCTTGGGGCCCACCCCATAATCCACGCGATGGCCGACCTGCGTTCCACCCTGGATTTCCTGCTTTACGACTGGCTTGCCGCCGACACCCTTGCCGGGCGTCCGCGCTTTGCCGAGCATTCGCGCGAGACCTTCGACGCCGTGCTGGACACCTGCGAGCGCATCGCGCGCGAGAAATACGCGCCCTTCAACCGCCTGGTCGATACCGAGGAGCCGCGCACCGAGATCGCGCCCGATGGCAGCCTGCGCGTGGTGCTGCCGCAAGCCACGCACGAGGCGCGCGCCGCCTACGCCGAGTCGGGCATGCTGGCGGCGGCGCAGGACTACGAGTTCGGCGGCATGCAGCTGCCGTACCTGGTCGAGGCAGCGGCCAACGCCTTCTTCGGCAAGGCCTCGATCAGCATCGGTGCCAATTTGCTGACCGTGGGCAACGCCAATCTGCTGATGGCGCATGGCACGCCGCGCCAGCAGCAGGTGTTTGCGGCCAACGAGTTCAACGGCCGCTGGACCGGCACCATGTGCCTGTCCGAGCCCCAGGCGGGTTCGTCGCTGTCGGACGTGGCCACGCGCGCGGTGCTAGAAGACGCCAGCGACCCGCTGGGCCCGCGCTATCGGCTCAGGGGTAACAAGATGTGGATCTCGGGCGGCGAGCACGAGATGGCCGAGAACATCGTGCACCTGGTGCTGGCCAAGATTCCCGGCCCGGACGGCCAGCTGGTGCCGGGCGTCAAGGGCATTTCGCTGTTCATCGTGCCCAAAAAGCTGGTCGACACGCAGGGTCAGCTGACCGGCGTGCGCAACGACGTGGCGCTGGCCGGCCTGAACCACAAGCTGGGCTGGCGCGGTACCACCAACACGCTGCTGAACTTCGGCGAGGGCAAGTTCCCGGTCGATGGCCAGTCGGGCGCCGTGGGCTATCTGGTGGGCCGCCCGGGTGAAGGCCTCAAGTGCATGTTCCACATGATGAACGAGGCGCGCATCGCCATCGGCATGGCCGCCACCATGCTGGGGCTGGCTGGCTACGAGGCGTCGCTGGAATACGCGAAGACGCGCCTGCAGGGGCGGCCCGTGGGTGAGGGCGGCAAGGACGCCAGCCAGCCGCCCGTGCGCCTGATCGAGCACGCCGACATCCGGCGCATGCTGCTGGCGCAAAAAGCCTATGGCGAAGGCGCGCTGGCGCTGCTGCTGTACTGCGCCCGGCTGGTGGACGAGCAGCACACCGGGACTCCCGAGTCGGCCGACGAGGCGCGCCTGCTGCTGGAGGTGCTGACGCCCATCGCCAAGAGCTGGCCGAGCGAGAACTGCCTGGAGGCCAACAGCCTGGCGATCCAGATCCACGGCGGCTACGGCTACACGCGTGACTTCCCGGTCGAGCAGTACTGGCGCGACAACCGCTTGAACATGATCCACGAGGGCACGCACGGCATCCAGGCCAAGGACCTGCTGGGCCGCAAGGTGCTGATGGAGCAGGGCCGGGGCCTGGCGCTGCTGGCCGGGCGCATCCAGGCCACGGTGGAGCGCGCGCGCGGCCAGGCCGACTTGCGCGCCGACGCCGACGCGCTGGAGGCCGCCATGGGCCGCATCCAGCAGGCCACCCACGCCGCCTGGGCCACCGGCCAGCCCGCCGAGGCGCTGGCCAATGCCGTGCCCTATATGCAGGCGTTCGGCCACGTCGTCCTGGCCTGGATTTGGCTGGACTTGGGGCTGGTTTCGAGTGCTTCAAAAACAGAAGCTGCTTGCGCAGGTCTGGCGGGCGCCAGAGCCTATTTTTATTGCTATGAACTGCCCAAAATCGACGCCTGGCTGGGCGTGGTCGAGCGGCGCGAGATGATTTGCACCCGATTGCCCGAGGAGGCGTTTTGATGATCAAGCACATCGTGATGTGGAAGTTCAAGGATCAGGCCGAAGGCGCCGACAAGGCCGCCAACCTGGCCCGCGCCCAGGTTCTGTTGGAAGGCTGCGCCGATCTGGTGCCCGGCACGCTGCGGCTGGAGGTGGCCAGCGCCCGGCCGGGTCTGGAAGCCACCTACGACCTGGTGCTCTACAGCGAATTCGCCGACCGCGCCGCGCTGGACGCCTACCAGAACCACCCCACGCACGTGGCGGTCAAGCCCTTTCTGCGCGCCGTGGTGAGCGAGCGCCAGTGCATGGATTACGAAGTCTGATCATCCGCAAGTCCCACCCATGACCCGCACCGTTCAACAACTATTCGACCTCAAGGGCAAGACCGCCCTGATCACCGGCGGCTCGCGCGGCCTGGGCCTGCAGATGGCGCACGCGCTGGGCGAGGCCGGCGCGCGCCTCATGCTCAGCTCGCGCAAGGCCGACGACCTGGAGCAGGCGGTGGCCGAGCTACAGGCCGCCGGCATCGACGCGCGCTGGATCGCCGCCGACTGCAGCCGCGAAGAAGACACGCGCCGCCTGGCCGACGAAACGCTGGAGCGCATGGGCGCCATCGACATCCTGGTCAACAACGCCGGCGCCAGCTGGGGCGCACCGGCCGAGGAGCACCCGGTGGCCGCCTGGGACAAGGTGATGAACCTGAACGTGCGCGGCTACTTCATCCTGAGCCAGCAGGTAGCCAACGGGTGGATGATCCCTCAGCGCAGGGGCCGCATCATCAACATCGCTTCCATCGCCGGGCTGAACGGCAACCCGCCCGAGATGAAGACCATCGCCTACAACACCAGCAAGACGGCGGTGATCGGCTTCACCCGCGCGCTGGCGGCCGAATGGGGGCGCCACGGCATCACCGTCAACGCCATCTGCCCGGGCTTCTTCCGCACCAGGATGGCAAGCGGCCTGATCGACCAGCTGGGCGAAGGCAAGATGGCCGCCGCCGCGCCACTGGGCCGCCTGGGTGACGCCGAAGACCTGAAGGGCATCACCCTGCTGTACGCCAGCGACGCCGGCAAGCACATCACCGGCCAGTGGCTGGCGATCGACGGCGGCGTGAGCGTGGTGCTGGGGGCGGCATGAGCCTGGACTTTGGCGTTGACATTCCCTTCGTCCACCACCTGGGCTTCACGCTGGAGCGCTTCGAGGGGGGCGAATCGACACTGCACTTCGCTCCCCGGCCCGAGCACTGCAATTCGTTTGGCGTCGCGCACGGCGGCGCGCTGATGACTTTTCTGGACGTGGTGATGGCCACGGCGGCGCGCAGCGCCAACCCGGACAGCGGCATCGTCACCATCGAGATGAAGACCAGCTTCATGCAGCCGGCGCCGGCCGCGGGCGGCACCCTGGTCGGCCAGGGCCGCCTGCTGCACCGCACGCGCGGCATGGCCTTCGTCGAAGGCACGGTGTTCGGCCCGGGCGGCCAGTTGTGCGCGCAGTCCAGCGGCACCTTCAAGTACGTGCCGCCGGCGCAGCCGGCGGGGCCACTGCCCACGGATTGATTCGACAGTCCAAGCGTTTTCAGGCTGTAGCGCACACCAGGCAAGCGCCAGCAGCTATTAATTCAGTAGTCATCAGGAGACCCGTCATGCCCGTCAATCGTCAGATCCTGCTCGACAACCGGCCGCAGGGCGAAGCCACGACCAGCAACTTCCGGCTGGTGTCGGTGCAGACACCCGAGCTGGGCGAAGGCCAGGTGCTGGTGCGCCACCATTACCTGAGCCTGGACCCGTACATGCGCGGGCGCATGAACGACGGCAAGAGCTACGCCCAGCCCCAGCCGCTGGGCGAGGTGATGATCGGCGGCACGGTGGGCGAGGTGCAGCAGTCGCGCCACCCGCGCTTTCAGCCGGGCGATGCCGTGGTGGGCATGGGCGGCTGGCAGGAATACAGCGTGGTCGACGCCGACCAGCCCGGCCTGCTGCGCAAGGTCGACACCACCCATGTGCCGCTGTCGTACTACCTGGGGGCGGTCGGCATGCCGGGCGTCACCGCCTGGTACGGGCTGACGCAGATCATCGCCCCGCAGGCCGGCGAGACGGTGGTGGTCAGCGCCGCCAGTGGCGCCGTGGGCAGTGCCTTCGCGGCCGTGGCCAAGGCGCGCGGCTGCCGAGTGGTGGGCATCGCCGGCGGCCCGGACAAATGCCGCTACGCGCAGGAGGAGCTGCACTTCGACGCCTGCATCGACTACCGCCAGCACCCCGATATCAAGTCCATGGCGCAGGCGCTGAAGGCCGCCTGCCCGCAGGGCATCGACGGCTATTTCGAGAACGTCGGCGGCTACCTGCTGGACGCCGTGCTGCTGCGCACCAACGCCTTCGCCCGCATCGCGGTGTGCGGCATGATCGCCGGCTACGACGGCCAGCCGCTGCCGCTGCAGAACCCGGCCTTGATCCTGGTCAACCGCCTGAAGGTGCAGGGCTTTATCGTCAGTGAACACATGGACCTCTGGCCGCAGGCCCTGCGGGAGCTGGGCACGCTGGTGGCGCAGGGCAAGCTGCGGCCGCGCGAATCCATTGCCCAGGGCATCGACAGCGCGCCCGAGGCCTTCCTGGGCTTGCTCAAGGGCCGCAACTTCGGCAAGCAACTGGTGAAACTGATCTGAACGGAGACCGCCATGGCCGCCACGCATGAAGTGTTGAACCAGCCCACGCCGCTGGAAGACATCAACCTGTTCCAGGCCAACCAGGCCCTGCGCGACGCGCTGAAGTTCAACGCCCCCGCGCTCGACACCGCCAGCCTGACTGCTCTGGGCGCGCTGGCCGGCAGCGCCGACATGCAGCGCCACGCGCGCCTGGCCAACGTGCACACGCCCGAGTTGCGCACGCACGACCGCTTCGGCCACCGGCGGGACGAGGTCGAGTTCCACCCCAGCTACCACGCCCTGATGTCGGCCGCCACCGCCGCCGGCCTGCACGGCGCGCCGTATGCGGCCGAGGAACAGGCCGGCGGCCATGCCCACATCCGGCGCGCGGCGGCGTTCATGCTGTTCACCGAGCTTGAGCCCTCCATCCTGTGCCCGATCTCGATGACCTATGCCGTCACGCCCGCGCTGCGCGACAACCCGGCCATCTACCGCGACTGGGCGCCACAGCTCACCAGCCGCGCCTACGACCCGGCGCTGCGCCTGTGGCGCGACAAGCCCGGCGTCACCATGGGCATGGGCATGACCGAAAAGCAGGGCGGCTCGGACGTGCGCGCCAACACCACCCAGGCGGTGCCCGACGGCCACGACGACTGGGGCGCGCGCTACCGCCTGACCGGGCACAAGTGGTTCATGTCGGCGCCGATGTGCGACGCCTTCCTGGTGCTGGCGCAGTCGGCCGGTGGCCTGTCGTGCTTCTTCCTGCCGCGCGTGCTGCCCGACGGCACGCGCAACGTGCTGCGCATCCAGCGCCTGAAGGACAAGCTGGGCAACAAGGCCAACGCCAGCTCCGAGGTCGAGTTCGACGACACCGTCGCCTGGTTGGTGGGCGACGAAGGCCGCGGCGTGTCGCAAATCCTGGCCATGGGCGTGATGACGCGGCTGGACTGCGCCCTGGGCACCAGCGCCCTGATGCGCCAGGCGCTCAGCCAGGCGCTGCACCACACGGCGCAGCGCGCGGCCTTCGGCAAGCGGCTGATCGAGCAGCCCCTGATGAAGAACGTGCTGGCCGACCTGGCCCTGGAGAGCGAAGCCGCCACCGCGCTGGCCCTGCGCCTGGCGCGCGCCTTCGACCGCCAGGGCGACGAGCAGGAACGCCTGCTGGCCCGCGTGCTGACGCCGATCGCCAAGTTCTGGATCTGCAAGCGCGGCAGCCACTTTGCCCAGGAAGCCATGGAATGCCTGGGCGGCAACGGCTACGTGGAGGAGGGCGGTGAAGGCGTGCTGGCGCGCATCTACCGCGAGATGCCGGTCAACAGCATCTGGGAAGGCTCGGGCAACATCATGGCGCTCGATCTGCTGCGCGCGCTGCGCAAGGGCGACGTCGCCGCCGCGCTGGCGCGCGAGCTGGCGCCGGCGCGCGGCCAACATGCGGCGCTGGACCGGCTGATCGACACCCTGCCCAGCCGCGTCGACCAGGGGGCCGACGAGGCCGATGCCCGCACCCTGGCGCGCGACGTGGCGCTGGCCGTGCAGGCCGCGTTGCTGGCGCAGACGGCGCCGGCGGCGGTGTTCGGCGCCTTCTGCGAATCACGCCTGAAGCAGCCGCACGACGTGTTCGGCACGCTGGCGGGCGGCAGCGACTTCGACACCCTCATCCGGCGTGCCATGCCGGCGTGACCCGGCTCGAAAAGGAACGACACATGATCCAGGACTTCAAGGGCAAGACCGCGGTGCTGACCGGCGCCGGCTCGGGCTTCGGGCTGGAATGCGCCCGCATCGGTGCCGCGCGCGGCATGAACCTGGTGCTGGTGGACGTGCAGCCCGACGCCCTGGCGCGCGCCGAAGCCGAGATGACGGCCGCAGGCGCCCAGGTGCTGGCGCGCCGCGTCGACGTCTCCAGCGCCGAGCAGATGGAGGCCCTGGCCACCGAGGTCAGGGACCGCTTCGGCGCGCCGCACTTCGTCTTCAACAACGCCGGCGTGGGCGCGGGCGGCCTGCTGTGGGAAAACTCCGTCGCCGACTGGAACTGGGTGCTGGGGGTGGACCTGTGGGGCGTGATTCACGGCGTGCGCCTGTTCGTGCCGATGATGCTGGAGGCGGCGGCGAAAGACCCCGCGTACCGTGGCCATGTCACCAACACCGCCAGCATGGCCGGCCTGGTGGCGCCCCCCAACATGGGCATCTACAACACCGCCAAGGCGGCGGTGGTGAACCTGACGGAGACGCTCTACCACGACTTGAACCTGGTCACCGACCAGATCGGCGCCAGCCTGCTGTGTCCGTATTTCGTGCCGACCGGCATCACCCACAGCGAGCGCAACCGGCCCGCCGGCGAGCCCGAGGCGCCGCTGACCCGGAGCCAGCAGATCGGCCGCGCGCTGACCGAAAAGGCCGTCACCAGCGGCAAGGTGACGGCCGAGCAGGTGGCGCAGAAAGTGTTTGCCGCCATCGGCGCGAACCAGTTCTACGTGTTCAGTCACGAAAGTCCGCGGGCGCTGGGCAACATCAGCAGCCGCATGCAGAACATGGTGGAGATGCGCAACCCGGTGGATCCCTTCGTCGAGGCGCCGGAGGTGGGCGCACGGCTGCGCGCGGCCTTGCGGGCGTCCGGCGGATGAGCGCCGACCGGCACGCCAGGGCCGGTCAGGGTGGCAACGTTGACAGGGCGCGCTGCCACAGGTCGGGCAGCAGGTCGAACAGTGGCGTCGGGTCGCGGTACATCAGGGTGGACAGCGAGCGCACATCGAGCTGCGGCAGGGCGCTGGAGCTGTCCAGCCAGGCCAGCTGTGCCATCCACGCCAGGTTGACGGTGCCGTCCGGCTGCAGGCGCGAGGTGATGAAGCCCAGCATGCGCCGCGCCGGTGCGCTGCCCTTGGTGGCGGCGGCCTGATACAGGCGCAGCGCCTCGGCGTAGTTGGGGGGCGCGCCCACGCCACGGTGCAGCCGGCGCGCCCGTTCGTACAGCTCATCGCCCTCGGAAGGCGCCACGGCGGCGCGCTGGGCGGCCTTGGCCGCCTGCTGATCAAGCAGTTTCAGATCGGCGGCCGCCACCCGCGAGCGCGGCGCGGCGGCCTCGAGCTGGGTCCGCGCGTCCTTCAGGTTGCCGTTGGCCAGCGCTTCCAGGCCCAGCTCGATGTGCGCCTGCGGATCGCCCGCCGCCGCCGCGCTCTCCAGCACATCGCGAGAGGGCAGCAGCAGGCTGCTGACGCCTTCCGGGCCGCCGTTGATCCGTACATTCATTGGCTGGGTGCGCGTGTCCAGCAGCCACTGCAGATACAGGGCTCGGCCGCGGTGGTGCGGTCGCAGCTGGGCGATGGCCTGGGCCGCGGCCGACGGGTCAGGCCGGCCGCCGCAGCCGTCGATGGCACACCAGGCCAGACCGGCATAGGCCAGGGGCTGGCGTCCATAGCGGGCGGCGCGCTCGAACCAGACCTGTGCCTGCGCTGGCGAGCCCGGCGCCAAGCCGGCATGCAGCTCGATCAGCCCCAGTGTCCACGCGGCGTTGGCTGCCGCCTGCGTGGAGCCAAATCCGCTGCGCGGCTCCGCCGCCCGTCGCAAGGCGATCAGCTCCCTCTGCAATGCCGGATCCAGACGCGGCGCACCGCTCCTGGCGGTGGGCAGCGCCGGTGCCGAAGGTGCGGCGCGCGGATCGATCTGTGGCGCGGCCGGCAGGGCCTGTGGGTTGGCGTCGGGGCTGGGCGGCGCCGACGGGCTGGGCATCTGTATGGCGGGGGCCTGCGCCGTCGCCGGCCTGATGTCCTGATGCTGCGCGGGTGCGCTCATCGTGATGGGCGGTAGCGTGGCCGCGCGCACGATCGCCGCCTGCACCGAAGCGCCCGCCACCAGCAGGGCGAGCAGTCCCAGGCCCGTCAGCCGCTGCATGCCGGCGCATGGGGCACGGCCGAACCGCGGCGCACGGCGTGGCGGGCGCATGGCCGGGCCCCCGGTCACTTCTTGCCGCCGTTGGTTGCGGCTGGCGGGGCGGGCGGCGCCGGCAGGATGCGCCATTCCAGCGTCTGCGCGGCCATCTTGTCGGCGCCGACGGCCGTCTCGAAATGCTTGCGCATCTCGCCAAGCGTCTTCACCCCATGGATCGGCGTCAGCGCACCGGCGTTCAGCTCCTGCGGCATGCGCGTCATCGGGTCTTCGTTGCTGGCCACGCACATCAGTGCCTCGCTGCCCTGTTTGCCGGAAGTCAGCACGAACGCGGGGTAGGGCACCATCCAGTCTGGCAGGCGGATGGCCTGGTTGGCAGAGACCAGCGAGTCCGGATGCAGCAGGTTGGGCAGGAGCTTCACGACGTTGCCGTTGGCGTCGTTGAGGTAGCAAAACAGGTGCGCGGCCCGCGAGACGGTCACCGACGCAAAGATGTTGGTGCCCGGCGGAAATGCCGTGCGGTCCTTGACGGTGTTCTCGATCTGCATGTTGATCGCCAGCGGCACCGGCTTGGCCTGGCCGTTGTCGAGCTCGGTCCAGCCGACGCGCGTGAGCTGCCCGTCCTCACCCACGGCGACAAAGTCGCGCAAGGCGCGTTCGTAGACGTTGAAGCTGATCTCGCCCGTCACCACGGCGCCGATGTCGGCCTGAAAACGCCCGACCGCTTCACGCAGCACCGCGCTGTTGGGAGGCAGCGGCTGATCGAACGCGGGCAGGTAGCCGCGCGTGATCAGGTAACGCTGCACCAGGCGAGAGCGCGTGGCCGGGTCGCCGGCGTCGTACCACTCTCGCAGCTGGCGCCGGAACTCCGGATGCGTGTTGTCCAGCGTGAGGCAGCGCCAGTAGGGCAGGTGGGTCCACTTGCCGGCCAGCTCGATCAGGGCCAGGTCGACCAGCGTGCGCATGGCCGCGCCGGTGCCCTGGGTCAGATCACGGCCGACGTTGAACTGCACGCCGTAGCTGCCGATGCGTCCCGCCAGGTCCAGCCCCTGGCCCGAGTTGCCGATGATAACTTCGTTGGCGGAGTCCAGACCCGGGATCAGGGTGCGCGTGCGGAAGTCACCCAGGTGCATTTCCAGCCCGACGATGGTGGCGCCGCGGTTGCGGTCATAGCCGGCTTCCACGCGAGGGCCGGACAAGCCCGCGCCATGCCGGGTGCTGATCACGTTCTGATCGACGAAGGAGATGCCGCCCGAGACATACAGCGCCGGGCGCTGCAATTCCATCTGGTTGTTGTTGAGCAAGATGGTGGTGAGGTTCTGCACCGTGTCCTGGCGCGCGATGTCGACCTCGAAGTCGACATAGCGGAAGGCGTTGGAGCGGCGCGACATCTGCGACAGCGCGGTGACCACCATCTGCTTGGCCGCCACCGGCACGCGGCCCGAGAAGTCGGGAATGAAGGTGCTGGTGATGAGCATGGTCGGCACTTCGGCCTCGCGCATCATCTCGTCCATGCAGGCCAGCGAATCGCTGAAGCTGGACATCGAGCGCACCGGTCGCGTGGCCGGCCGGTCCGAGGCGCTGGCGTAGGACTGGAACTGCGCGTCCTCCTTGGGCGGCAGTGGCGTGGCGCATCCGGCCACCAGGGCTGCGGCGATCAGCAGGTGCGCGGGGGCGCGAGGGCGCGGGGGTGAGTCGGTGCCCGGGCGTGAAAAGGGCTTGCTCATGTCACTCCTCCTGTCGTTCTCATGCCCTCGATGGGGAAAGAGCACGGACCTGGCACCTGGTGGTCTGCGCCAGGTCCGGCTTGACGCTGTCTGCTGGTGGCTCCGCCGCAGCGCGCTTTACTTGCAAATCGTCACCACATCACCGCGCAGCACGGCGATCTGGTCGCCGCCGGCGCCGGGCCCATAGCGGCCACTGGGGCCCACCGTGGGCACGACGGTGTTGCTGGCCACGTCGGTGGTGCAGGTGCGCTGCAGCGCATTGCCCGTCTGGCGGCTGATCACGTCCTTCTCGGTGTGAATCGTGCCGTCACCGCCTTCCAGCGCGCTGAACGCCTTGGCCTCATAGCGCGCGATCTTGGCTTGGAGGAACGACGGGATGCCGGTACCGAGATACAGCGGCTCCGACGCGCGGGCAGGGCCGGCGGGCAGGGCCAGGTAGCTCACTTTTCCCCCCAGCACGATGGGGTCCGAGCCCGGCGCGCCTTGCGCCCAAGCACCCTGACCCGGGCCCGACAAGGCCATCGCCAAGGCGACGTGCATCAGCTTGAGCTTCATGGCGATCATCCTCCTTGAACGGACAAACGGCGGAACGAGGGCCCATGCCGCCGGTTCCGCCGCGCTTCACTTCAGGCCGGTTGGCCTGATGGAGCGCCGATTACTGGCAGCTCAGGCAGGCGTTGTTGGACGAGAAATTCTGCACTGCGGTCGCGCCCGATCCGCTGGCCTTCGCCGAGATGTTGGACAGCGTGGCCTTGACATACTGGCTCTGGGTGGCGCCTACGCCCACCGCCCCGATGTTGCTGGCCAGGTTGTTGGATGCCGACGACTGGTAGCCAGAGGCCTCGGCCAGCACGTGCGTTCCGCTCAGGTCGGTGGTCTGGGTCGACGCAGCCTTGATCAGCACGCCATAGGTGTTGCTCGACATGTTGTTGGTGGCCTGGCTTTCAGTGCCCGACGCATTGGCGCTGGACGAACTGCCAAACAAGGTGGTCGACTGGATCGTCGGCGCCAGCAGCTTGATGTCCTGCGCGCAGACATCGCAGTTGTCGTTGCCGGGCAGTGGGGGGAAGACAAACGCGAACGCCGAACCGGAGATCGCGAGCGCGCCCAGGATCGCAAGTTGCTTTTTCATGATGAAGTTCCTCCAAAGGTAGTCGCCTAGATATCCGGGCGCGCTGGACCATTCCAGTGCCTCGGGACTTGACTTCGCCGCGACCGGCTCCCCTGATTCTGTGTTCTCGGTTTCCGGCGTCGTCAAGGCCAGTGTCCGGGCAGGTGGCGGACCGGGCAATCACCACAAGCGGATACCGTGTCCGACGGACGGGCTGAGCGCTTGGCTGCTGGCCGCTGGCGCGGTGACGGGCTTACCGGTTCCAATGCCTGCTATCGGAGGCATAGCGAAGCCGCTTGAAAGACTGGGCAGCCCCAAATTGAAAACAACGTAACGACATGTCAAAAAAAGAATTCCTCGACATTTCGTCGCATAAATGCTACTGTTACCAGTCAATTTTGGTCACACAATTGGCTGAAACTGACATTCCGGCCGATGATTTGAGATGGGTCAAGGCGATCGACGATGGTTGCAATAGCGCAGTGGCCATCGGCAGTCAAGCATTTGCGAGACAGGAGGTTGACATGATGAACACTTCCAGACAACTTGTATCTGGATCGTGGGCCGGCAGGCCGTCATCAATGGGTTCGACCGCGCCACAGCCGGCATCGTCCCTCTGGCCGCACTTTCTGACGGGGCAGGCCGAACAGCCGATCCGGGTGGTCCTGGTCGACGACGACGCCCACATGCGACGTGTCATTGCGCAGGAGCTGCTGGCCGACGCACGCATCCATCTGGTCGGCCAGGCAGGCTCGCTGCGTGAGGGCCGGCGGCTGGTCGCCCAGAACGAGTTCGACGTCATGCTGGTCGACCTGAACCTGGGCGATGGCACCGGCTTTCAGCTGATCGAGTACATGAAGACCATGCATCCGGTGGCCGAGGCGGTGGTGGTGTCGGCGATGGAGGACGAGGAGCACGCCTTGCGGGCGTTCGAACTTGGCGCCACCGGCTACCTCATCAAGAATTCCTGGTTCGGCAACTTCCCGCAGGCGGTGCTGCAAGTAGTCAATGGCGGCGCCTCGATCACGCCCAACCTGGCGCGCCGGCTGCTCAAGCGGCTGGATGCGGGCGCCGCACGCGGGGCGCCACCGCCGGGCCTGAACAAGGGCGCGGGCGGCGAGAAGCTGTCGGAGCGCGAGCGCGAGATCCTGCGCCTGGTGGCCTCGGGCTACACCAGTTGCGAGATCGGCAAGCGCCTGGGCATCAGCGACCAGACGGTGAACACGCACATCAAGAACATGTATCGCAAGCTCCAGGTGCGCACGCGCGCGCAGGCGGTCAGCCTGGCGTCGCAGTGGGGTTTGCTGTCTTGATGGAACCGCCCGTGGTCAAGCCACGGCCGAGCGTGACCCGAAAGCCCCACCGGCGTCGTGCCGAAGCGAGCCAGTCATGTGGTATCAAATCATCACGCTGCTGACCGCGTTGCTGCTGTCGACAGCGGCGCTGTCGGCCGGCTTGCGCAGCCGGCGCCGGATGGACTGGATGTACTTTGGCGCGACCCTGCCGTTCGTCTGTCTCGCCGGCTTGGAACTGCTGGCGCTCAATGGCTGGCTGGGTGGCCAGAAGTTCGTCCTGGCCACGCGGGTGACGTACCAATTGATCATCCTGGGCGTGACCGCTTTTCTGATGGCGCCGTTCAGGGGGGGGCGCCTGGCCGATCGACTGCTGATCAGGGTGCAGGCGCTCGTTGGCTTGGTCCTGGCGGCGTGGCAGCCCTTCGGCGGGTTGGGTTGGGAGGCCTTGAACATCGCCGGCAGCACGGCGTTGGTGCTGATGCTGGCGCACGGATTGTGGCGCCATGGCGCCACGCGCGGCTGGACCGTGCTGCTGGTGGCGATCGCGGCACTGGGGGTGATGCTGACGGATCTGCCCTCGGCCAGTGGGGGGGCGATCGGCACCTCGTGGGCGCAACTGCTCTTCATACCGATCCTGTTCGTGCTGTGGCTGACGCTCTCGCGGCGGGTGGTCGGCGCGCGGCGCCCGGTTCGGCATGGCGGGCTGGCGACGCTGGAGCGCCAGCAACTGGCGCAGGACTTGCACGATGGCGTGGGCTCGCAGTTGACCACCATCATTTCCGCGCTGGATCACGGTTCCCCCCAGGAACGTGCCACGGCCGCCGCGCTGCAGGAAGCCTTGATCGATCTCAAGCTGCTGGTCGACGGGGTGGATGAAGACGCGTCGGTCGTCAGCCTGATGGCCAACCTGCGCTACCGCACGCGGCCGCTGCTGGAGGCCGCCGGCATCGACATGGACTGGCACATGGCGGACGAGGCCTTGCTGGAACAGGTGCAGGGCGTGCCGGCGCGCGAGATTCTGCGCATCGCCCAGGAAAGCCTGGCCAACGTGGTGCACCACGCGGACGCCAGCGAAGTCATGGTGACCCTGTGCCACATGAAGGCGCAGGACGCGCTGTGGCTGGAGATCCGCGACAACGGCCAGGGTATCGCGCCGGAGGGTGCGCAGGCCCCCGAAGACATGGCGCCCACGCAGCCGGCCGGCCGGCCGGGTGGCAAGGGCCTGCCCGGCATGCGGCGGCGCGCGCGGCACCTGGGGGGCCAGTTCGACATCCGCGGCGTGCCGGGCGAGGGCACACGGGTGACTTTGCAGGTGCCCCTGGCGTCTCTGGTCGCCGCCGCGGCGAGCTGAACGCCGCCCCGCCTTCTGGCGGCGGGGCCTGTGGCAAACTCGCCAGCTTTTTTTGGCGCTGCCTGCCCTGCCAAGGGGCGCGCCGAGGCTGCATGCACACCATCACGTCCCAGATTGCCGCGGAGCTGAAAGTCCGCCCGGCCCAGGTCGAAGCCGCCGTGGCGCTGCTCGACGGTGGCGCCACCGTCCCCTTCATCGCCCGCTACCGCAAGGAGGCCACCGGTGGCCTGGACGATGTGCAGATGCGCGAACTCGAAGCGCGCCTGGCCTACCTGCGCGAGCTGCACGAGCGCCGCGCCGCCATCTTGAAAAGCATCGACGAGCAGGGCAAGCTGACGCCCGCGCTGCGCGCCGCCATCGAGGCCGCGCCCACCAAGCAGGAGCTGGAAGACCTGTACCTGCCCTACAAGCAAAAGCGCCGCACCAAGGGCCAGATCGCGCGCGAGTTCGGCATCGAGCCGCTGGCCGATCGGCTGTGGGCCGACCCCACGCTCGACCCCCAGCAGGCGGCGCAGCCCTTTGTCAAGGCCGAAAAAGGCGAGGGCGGCGAGGACTTCACCACCGTGGCCGCGGTGCTGGACGGTGTACGCGACATCCTGAGCGAGCGCTGGGCCGAGGACGCCGCGCTGGTGCAGAACCTGCGCGAATGGCTGTGGGCCGAGGGTCTGCTGAAAAGCTCGCTGGCCGCGGGCAAGAACGAGCACGATCCGGAAGTGGCCAAGTTCCGCGATTACTTTGACTACGACGAGCCGATCGGCCGCGTGCCCAGCCACCGGGCGCTGGCGGTGTTCCGTGGCCGCCAGCTCGAGATTCTGGATGCGAAACTGATCGTTCCCGAGGCCGAGCCTGCGCCAGCAGCTCCCAAAACCGTAGCGACACCGAGTCTGGCCGAAGGCCGTATCGCGCTGCATCTGGGCTGGCACCATCAGGGCCGCGCGGCCGACGAGTTGCTGCGCAAATGCGTGGCCTGGACCTGGCGCGTGAAGCTGTCGCTGTCCACCGAGCGCGAGCTGTTCGCCCGCCTGCGTGAGGGCGCCGAGCAGGTGGCGATCAAGGTGTTCGCCGACAACCTGCGCGACCTGCTGCTGGCCGCGCCGGCCGGGCAGAAGGTCGTCATGGGGCTGGACCCGGGCATCCGCACCGGCGTCAAGGTGGCGGTGGTGGACGCCACCGGCAAGCTGCTGGAAACCGCCACCGTCTACCCGCACGAGCCGCGCAAGGACTGGGACGGCAGCCTGCACACCCTGGCCAGGCTGGTGGTCAGGCACGGCGTGCAGCTGATCGCCATCGGCAACGGCACCGCCAGCCGCGAGACCGACAAACTGGCCGGCGATCTCATCAAATTGGTGCAAAAACAGGCTGCGGCGATTGCTGGGACAGCGCCAGCAGCTATTGAAAAGATAGTCATCAGCGAAGCCGGCGCCTCGGTCTACAGCGCCAGCGAATACGCCAGCCAGGAGCTGCCGGACGTCGACGTCAGCCTGCGCGGCGCCGCCAGCATCGCCCGTCGCCTGCAGGACCCGCTGGCCGAGCTGGTGAAGATCGACCCCAAGAGCATCGGCGTCGGCCAGTACCAGCACGACGTCAACCAGAGCGCGCTGGCGCGCACGTTGGACGCCGTGGTGGAAGACTGCGTCAACGGCGTCGGCGTGGACCTGAACACCGCCAGCACGCCGCTGCTGGCCCGCGTGTCGGGCCTGAGCCCGGCGGTGGCGCGCGCCGTGGTGCGCTGGCGCGAGCAGCACGGGGCCTTCAGGAGCCGCCAGCAGTTGCTGGAAGTCAGCGGCCTGGGGCCCAAGACCTTCGAGCAGAGCGCGGGCTTTCTGCGCATCCGCGGCGGCGACAACCCGCTGGATGTGACCGGCGTGCACCCCGAGACCTACCCGGTGGTCGAGCAGATCATCGTGGCCACTGGCAAGCCCGTCGACCAGCTGATGGGCCGCGCCGAACTGCTCAAGGGCTTGAAGCCCGAGCAGTTCGCCACCGAGGGCGTCGGCGCCGTCACCGTCAAGGATATCCTGGCCGAGCTGGAAAAGCCCGGCCGCGACCCGCGCCCCGACTTTGCCGTGGCGCGCTTCAACGACGGCGTGGAAGACATCGCCGACCTGAAGGAAGGCATGGTGCTGGAGGGCACGGTGAGCAACGTCGCCGCCTTCGGCGCCTTCGTCGACCTGGGCGTGCACCAGGACGGGCTGGTTCACGTCAGCCAGCTGGCCAACAAATTCGTGAGTGACGCGCGCGAGGTGGTCAAGACCGGCCAGATCGTGAAGGTCAAGGTGCTGGAGGTGGACGTGGCCCGCAAGCGCATCAGCCTGACGATGAAGCTGGACGCGCAGGCGCCGCGCCGCGACGGCCCGCGTGACAACCGCTTCGAGGCCGCGGGCCGCGGGGCCCGCCACGGGGCAGGGCGCGATCGCGGACAACCGGCGGCCACCAGCATGGCCTCGGCTTTTGAAAAGCTCAAGGGCATGCGAAACAATTGAGGCTAAAAAGCTTTTCCAGTCAGCGTCGGAAGCTATTCAAACGATAGCGTTCCAGGCTGGCGTCAATCAGCCTCATGGTGTGGCCGGTGGTAGCCTGAAACGAACCCGGGCGGCCATGCGGGTGCCGCGGCCACCCGGATGGCGGCTGGCGGGGGCGCCTGCTCACGGGTGCGAATGCGGCCCGGTGGCGCTGCCGCGGTGGCGTCGCCGGCTGGCGGGGGCGCGGGTGACGCGCGTTCGAGTTGGTGCATCGCGGCGGTGGCATGGGCGGCCCCGCTCATCAGGGCCACCCAGCGGGTGGTGAAGGTGCCCAGAAGCTGGTGCATGGCGGTCTCCTTCTTGCGTTGGCAAACGCCGGCGGACGACCGGGTCGTCGCAACGTGTGTGCGGATACGGCGCCCGCACTTCAAGTCCGAGACCCTGTGGGGGCGATAGTTCCCCCGCCTACCGGTAAGCGTTTGCGTCCGCGCGCCGCTCAACCCTTCCAGCGCAGCATGCGCAGGCCGTTGAAGACCACCAGCAGCGAGGCGCCCATGTCGGCGAACACCGCCATCCACATGGTGGCGCTGCCCAGCACGGCCAGCAGCAGGAACACCGCCTTGATGCCCAGGGCCAGCGCGATGTTCTGCCACAGGATGGCGTGCGTGCGGCGCGACAGGCGCACGGTTTCGGGCACGCGGCGCAGGTCGTCGTTCATGATGACCACGTCGGCCGCCTCGGTGGCGACGTGCGTGCCGGCCTGGCCCATGGCAAAGCCCAGCGCGGCGGCGGCCAGCGCCGGCGCGTCGTTGATGCCGTCGCCCACCATGCCCACGGTGCCGGGGGCCTGCGCGTTCAGCGCCGTGATGGCCTCCAGCTTGTGCTGCGGCAGCAGGCCAGCGCGCACGTCGCCGATGCCGGCCTGCGCCGCGATGGCCTGCGCCGTGGCCGGGTTGTCGCCGGTCAGCATGATGGGCTGCACGCCCAGCGCGCGCAGCTGCGCCACGGCGGCGGGCGTGCCGGGCTTGATGGCGTCGGCCACGGCAAACAGCGCCAGCACGCCGTGGTCGTCGGCCAGCAGGCTGACGCTGCGGCCCAGCGCCTCGTGCGCCTGCATGCGCGCTTCCAGCGCGGGTGAGCATTGCTGGCGCTCCTCGATCCAGCGGTGATTGCCCAGCACCAGCGCCTGGTCGTGGATGCGGCCATTGGTGCCGCGCCCGGCGGCGGCGCCGAAGTCGTCCACCGCCAGCGTCCCGGCGTCGTGCAGGCCCTGGGCGATGGCGCGCGACACCGGGTGGTCGGAGCGCGCCGCCAGGCTGGCGGCCAGTTGCCAGACGCGGGCTTGCTCCTGCCGGTCGTCGACCAGCTCGCGCGCCACCAGGCGCGGGCGGCCTTCGGTGATGGTGCCGGTCTTGTCCAGCGCGATGTGGCGCAGCCGACGCGCTTCTTCCAGGTACGCGCCGCCCTTGATCAGGATGCCGCGGCGCGCCGCCGAGGCCAGGCCGCTGACCACCGTGACCGGCGTGGCGATGACCAGCGCGCAGGGGCAGGCGATCACCAGCAGCACCAGCGCCTTGTACAGCGCCGCCAGCCACGGCCAGCCGGCCAGCCAGGGCCCCAGCAGCGCCACCGCCAGCGCGATGGCGAACACCGTCGGCGTGTAGATGGCGGCAAAGCGGTCGACGAAGCGCTGCGTCGGCGCGCGCGTGCCCTGGGCCTGTTCGACGGCGTGGATGATGCGCGCCAGCACCGTGTCGCTGGCCGGCGCGGTGACTTCGTATTCCAGCGCGCCCTGCTGGTTGATGGTGCCGGCGAACACCTCGTCGCCGGGCGCCTTCTCGACCGGCACGCTTTCGCCGGTGATGGGCGCCTGGTCGATGGCGCTGTGGCCGGCCGTCACGCGCCCGTCCAGCGCCAGCCGCTCGCCCGGGCGCACGCGCACCACGGCGCCGCGGGCGATGGTGTCGGCGCGCTGCTCGCGCCAGCTGCCGTCGGGCTGGCGCGCCTCGGCCATGGGCGGGGTGAGCGCCAGCAGGCCGCCGATGGCGTGGCGCGCGCGGTCGACGGCGCGCGCCTCGATCAGCTCGGCAATCGAGTACAGCGCCATCACCATGGCGGCCTCGGCCCATTGGCCGATCAGGAAGGCGCCGGTGACGGCCACCGTCATCAGCGCCGAAATGCCCAGCTGGCCACGCGCCAGCGCCGTCAGCCCCTTGCGGTAGACGCCAAAGCCCGACAGGCCGATGGCCAGCGCCGCCACCGCCATGCTGGCGATCTGCCAGGGGCGGGTGTCGGGGGCGGCGAAGTGGATCACCTCGGCGCCCAGCGCCAGCAGCAGGGCGGCGGCCAGCTGGGTGGCCTCGCGGCGCTGGCGGCGGCGGGTGTCGGCGGCGCTGGTCGGCTGGCTCAGGCGCTCGGTTTTCAGGCCGGCGGCGGCGATGGCCTGCTCGACGGCCGGCCAGGCGCTGTCGGGCGCGTCCACCGCCAGCGTGCGCGCGCCCAGGTCGAAGCGCAGGCCGCGCACCGCGGCCTGGCCCTCCAGCGCGCGGCGGATCTGTGCCTCCTCGCTGGCGCAGTCCATGTCGGGAATGCGCAGCAGCAGGGCGCCGCCCGCCGCCAGCGCCGAGAAGTCGATCGGCCGCGCCGCCACTTCACAGGCGGCGCCGCCGCAATCGGGGTCGGCGTGGGGATGGGCGTGATCGTGGTGGTGGTCGTGCCCATGTCCATGCGCGTGACGGTGCGGGTGGACGTGGGTGATGGCGGTGCTGCTGCTCATGGGACGCTTCAGTGGCGGTCGGTCGGACCTTCGGGTATATTGAAAACGCTGTAGTCACTACAGAGTCAAGCATTGCGTTGTCTTAACCCCACCCCGGGTGCGTGATCATGAAAATCGGCGATCTGGCCCAGGCCTCGGCCACCGGCGTGGAAACCATCCGCTACTACGAGCGCCAGGGCCTGCTGCCGGCGCCGGCGCGCACGGCGGGCAACTTCCGCGTCTACGACGACGCGCACCTGGAGCGCCTGCGCTTCATCCGCCAGTGCCGCGGCCTGGACATGTCGCTGGACGAGGTGCGCGAGCTGCTGGCGGTGCGCGACGCGCCCGACACCGACTGCGGCGCCGCCAACCGGGTGCTGGACGAGCACATCGGCCACGTCAGCCGCCGCATCCGCGAGCTGCGCGCGCTAGAGCGCCAGCTCAAGGCGCTGCGCGCCAGCTGCGCCCTGGTGCAGCCGTCCGCCGACTGCGGGATCCTGGTCGGCCTGTCGTCGGCGCGGGAGCTGCCTTCGGAAGCGCCGCACAGCGGCGCGCGCCACCTGGGCGCGGTGCACTCGCACGGCGGCGACTGAGCGCGGGTCGCTGTTTTCGGAGCAAAAAATGGCAATGGCGATTGCTGGGCGAGCGCAAGCAGCTATTGATTGAATAGCGACTGACGGACGTGCCCGACGACCCGGCGGTCGGCCTACATCGACTCGGCGAGCATGCGCCGGTAGTCGTCGGCGCTGGCGATGCGCGGGTTGGTCTTGTGGCAGTGGTCCAGCAGGGCGTGCGCGATGACGCCGTCGAACAGGCGCTCGGTCACGCCCATGGCGGCCAGGCCGGTGGGCAGGCCCAGGCGAGCGCTCATGGCGCGCACCGCCTCGGCCACGTCGGCGCCGGGGGCCAGGCCCATGGCCTGGGCCATGCGGGCCAGGCGCTGCTCGCGGCGCATCGACTCGGCCTCGGCGTTGAAGCGGATCACCGCCGGCAGGAACACCGCGTTCAGCGTGCCGTGGTGCAGGCGCGGATCGGCCCCGCCCAGGCTGTGGCTCAGGCTGTGCACGCAGCCCAGCCCTTTCTGGAAGCCCATGGCGCCGTGGATGCTGGCGGCCATCATGTTCAGGCGGGCCTCGCGGTCGCTGCCGTCGTGCGTGGCGCGCTCGATGTGGGCCCAGCCGCGGCGCAGGCCTTCCAGCGCGATGCCGTCGGCCGGCGGGTTGAAGGCCGGCGCCATGAACACCTCCATGCAGTGGGCGATGGCGTCCATGCCGGTGGCGGCGGTCAGCCTGGGCGGCAGGCCCAGCGTGAGGGCCGGATCGCAGATAGCGGCGCGCGGCATCAGGTGCCAGGAGTGAAAGCCCAGCTTGCGCCCGTCGTCGACGATGACGATGGCGCCGCGTGCCACCTCGCTGCCGGTGCCGGCGGTGGTGGGCACGGCGATCAGCGGCGCGGCGGCGGCGGTGATGCGCTCGGAGCCGCCTTCGATGGTGGCGTAGGTGGTCAGCGGCCCCGGATGGGTGGCGGCAATGGCCGCGCCCTTGGCGCAGTCGATCGGGCTGCCGCCGCCGACGGCGATCAGGCCGTCGCAGCCGTGCCGCGCGTACAGCGCCCCGGCGCCGCGCACGGCGACTTCGGTGGGGTTGGAGGGCACGTCCTCGAACACCGCCACCGCGCGCGGGCCCAGCGCGTCCAGCACCGGTTGCAGCACGCCGGCCGCGCGCACGCCGGCGTCGGTGACCACCAGCGCGCGCGTGATGCCCACGCGCTGGCAATGGTCGGTGATGCGCGCCAGCGCGCCGAAGTCGAACTCGATCTGGGTCAGGTATTGGATGAGGGCCATGGGGTGTTTTCCGCGCTACGATGGATCGTCGTCAGAACCGATTTTCATCCAAGCTCCCGAGGAGGTTCCCCCATGAAGTCCCGCACGCTACACCGCCTGGGCCTGGCCGCCGCGCTGGCCCTGCTGGCCGGTTGCGCCAGCACGTCCGCCCCGGTGGTGGCCGAAACACCCGGCTGCCTGAGCAACGTCGCCGTCGACCGCCTGCTGGCCGACTACAACGCGCGCCGTCCGGCCGCCAACCCGCCCGAGACGCTGACCATGGCCGACGCCCACTGCTCGCGCTCCAAGCTGCAGCAGCGCCTGGCGGGGCAGGCCGGGCGCCTGGTGGGCTACAAGGCGGGGCTGACCAACCCGGCGGTGCAAAAGCGCTTCAACACCGACCAGCCGGTGTGGGGCGCGCTGTACAGCGCCATGATCCTGAACAGCGGCGTGACGCTGGACGCCGGCTTCGGCTCGCGCCCGCTGTACGAGGCCGACCTGCTGGTGCGCGTCAAGGACAAGGCCATCAACGACGCCGCCACGCCGGCGCAGGTGCTGGCGCAGGTCGACCAGGTGATCCCGTTCATCGAGCTGCCCGACCTGATGGTCGAGACGCCGGCCAAGATCAACGGCGCGGTGCTGAGCGCGCTCAACGTCGGCACGCGGCTGGGCGTGCAGGGCGCGCCGCTGCTGGTGCCCGCCGATGCCGCCGGACAGGCCAGGCTGCTGGATCAGCTGCGCGACATGAACGTGCGCCTGGTGGACGGCCAGGGCGCGGCGCTGGGCGGCGGCAAGGGCAGCGACGTGCTGGGCCACCCGCTGAACGCCGTGGTGTGGCTGGCGCAGGCGCTGAAGGCGCAAGGCCTGGCGCTGCGGCCGGGCCAGGTGGTGAGCCTGGGTTCGTTCTCGGCCCTGCTGCCGCCCAAGGCGGGGCTGAAGGTGACCGTGCACTACGACGGCGTGCCCGGCCTGCAGCCGGCCACGGTGAGCTTCAAGTGATTTGCCGGGCGTCCGTCCGGCTGCCAAGCATGCTTCCAAACATGTAGCTGCTGGCGCTTGATGGGCGTGTGTTTTGGGCTGATTTGTGACTCTACTCGCGAATGATGGTGATGGCCTGCAAGACAAGGCTTTGAATGGTGGCTTATTGGAAACCGCCAACCTCCGAACGCAGAGGACGCAGAGGTTTCGCAGAGGACGCAGAAAGCCAGAAGATCCATCGGTTTTCTTAGCGTCCTCTGCCATCCTTGGCGTCCTCTGCGGTGCGGCACTGATCGAGTACCTCACCATCATTCGCGAGTAGAGCCTGATTTGTTGTTCAATTTCAACCACCCGGCCGCTTCGCGCGTTGAAGCGGTCTGTCTTGATCCTTGAGGGAGCTGTTTTAACCATGATCCGTGTTTCCACCTTGCTCGCGCTGGCCCTGGCCGCCCTGACGCTGACACCCGCCGCCCAGGCCCAATGGCAACCCGTGGGGCCGGCGCTGCCGTCCGGCGGCGGGCAGACGGTGCAGTGCGAGAGCCTGGACGGCGACTTCCGCGAATGCCGCACGCCGTTTGCCAACATGCCGGTATTGGTCAACCAGTTGTCGTCGTCGGACTGCGTTGAAGGCCAGAGCTGGGGCAGCCGTGCCCCGGGGACGGTGTGGGTGGCGCGCGGTTGTCGCGGCCAGTTCGCCGAGGGCCATGGCGGCCAGCGCCCCCCGGGCGGTGGCTGGAACCCCGGTGGCGGCAGCATCGACGAGCGCAACGCCGTGCGCTGTGAAAGCGACGACGGCCGCTACCGCGAGTGCCGCGCCCCCATGGGTGGCCGCCTGGCGCTGCTGCGCCAGGAATCGCAGACGCCCTGCGTCGAAGGCCAGAGCTGGGGCAGCCGTGGCAACGGCAGCGTGTGGGTCAATGGCGGCTGCCGTGGCGTTTTTGGCGTGGCGGGTTGGGGCGGCTCGGGCGGTGGCGGCGCCATCGGCGGTGAGGCCTACCGCTGCGAAAGCATGGAAGGTCGCCTGAATGAGTGCCGGGCACCCCAGCGGGGCCGCCAGGTGCTGGTGCGCCAGTTGTCCGACTCGGCCTGCATCGAAGGCCAGACCTGGGGCAGTCGCGATGGCGGCGTGTGGGTGCAGGGCGGCTGCCGGGGCGAATTTGCCGCCGCCGGTGGCTGGGGCGGCGGCGGTGGCTGGGGCGGCGGCGGTGGCT
>MKTG01000090.1:3772-4944 GCA_001897615.1 Burkholderiales bacterium 68-10 | reverse complement strand
AGCGAAGACCGCCGCTACAACCAGTGCCGCTGGGATTCGCGCCAGGGCCGCCCGGTCCTGATCGAGCAGTACTCCGAGGACGCCTGCCGCGAAGGCCGAAGCTGGGGCTATGACGGCCGCCGCCTGTGGGTGGACCGCGGTTGCCGCGCTCGCTTCGGCGCGCGCTGACGTCGGGCGGGGCAGGGCCGGCCGGCAGCCGCTGGGCGCCGGCGGGTCGTCTGGCCGGTTACTCTTTTTGTTATAGCTTCTGGCGCCCGTCCAATGGGCGCTGGGGCCCGATTTGACCATGGACCACGAGCCCGAGATCCACGCCCGCCTGACGCCCGCCATGCGCCTGCTGGTCGAGCGCATGGCGCAGGCGCCGTACCCGCCCATGCACACACTGACGGCGGCCGAGGCCAAGGCCGCCTATGCGGCGTCCATCGGCGTGCTGGACGTGCCCCGGCCCGAGCTGCCCCGCGTGCAGGACCTGCGCATCCCGGCGCGCGACGGAGCCCAGCTGCCGGCGCGCCTGGTAGCGCCCAGCCACGCTGCTGGCCTGCCGGTGCTGCTGTACCTGCACGGCGGCGGCTTCACCATCGGCAGCGTCGAGTCGCACGACACGGTGTGCCGCGTGCTGGCGCGGCAAAGCGGCGCGGCCGTGCTGTCGCTGGACTACCGGCTGGCGCCGGAGCACCGCTTTCCCACCGCCGTGCACGACGCCTGGGACGCGCTGCACTGGCTGGCGGGCGAGGGCGCGGCCGCGCTCGGGCTGGATGGCACGCGCCTCGCCGTTGGCGGCGATTCGGCCGGTGGCACACTGGCGGCGGTCAGCGCCGTCCATGCGCGCGACACGGGCGTGAAGCTGGCGCTGCAACTGCTGATCTACCCCGGTACCACCGACCACCAGGACACCGAATCGCACGCGCTGTACGCCCAGGGGCCGGTGCTGGACAAGGCGCTGATCGACTGGTTCTTTCACCACTACATCGACAGCGTGGATCGCAGCGACTGGCGCTTCGCCCCGCTCAAAAGCGCCGAGGTGGAAGGCGTGGCGCCCGCCTGGGTGGGCCTGGCCGAATGCGACCCGTTGGTGGACGAGGGTGTGCTGTACGCCGACAAGCTGCGCGCCGCCGGCGTGCCGGTGGCGCTGGAGATCTACCGCGGCGTGGTGCACGGCTTCATGACCATGG
>MKTG01000090.1:2388-3755 GCA_001897615.1 Burkholderiales bacterium 68-10 | reverse complement strand
GCCTTCGAGGCCTGAGACACTTCAAAAACAATAGCTGCTCGCGCTCGCCAGTCGGGCGTCAGAGCCGGATTTCTATCAATTTATCGGCATGAAACCCACCGACTTCCGCTTTCACCACCCGCTGCGCGTGCGCTGGGCCGAGGTCGATCTGCAAAAGATCGTCTTCAACCCGCACTACCTGACGTATTACGACTGCGCCATGGCCGACTACTGGCGCGCGCTGGCCTTGCCCTACGAGGCGGCGCTGCGGCGGCTGCAAGGCGATGTCTTCCTGCGCAAGACGACGGTGGAGTTCCACGCCTCGGCGCTGCTGGACGACCGGCTGGATGTGGCGCTGCGCTGCGACCGCGTGGGCAACTCGTCGATCACCTTCGCCGGCGCCATCTTCCGCGGCGAGCAGTTGCTGAACACGGCCGAGCTGGTCTACGTGTTCGCCGATCCCGCCAGTCAGAGCAGCCGCCCGGTGCCGGCGCCGCTGCGCGCGCTGTTTGCCGCCTACGAGGCCGGCCAGCCGGTGACCGAGGTGCGGGTCGGCAACTGGCAGCAGCTGGCCGAGCCCGCGCGTGCCGTGCGCACCGCGGTGTTCATCGAGGAGCAGGGCATTGCCCGTGACGAGGAATGGGACGCGCTGGACGCCGACGCCGTGCATGCCGTGGTGCTCAACCGGCTGGGCATGCCGGTGGGCACCGGCCGCCTGCTGCGCGAGCCGCAGGCGGACACGGCGCGCATCGGCCGCATGGCGGTGGACCGCACGCTGCGCGGCGCCGGTGTGGGCCGCCAGGTGATAGAGGCGCTGCAGCAGGCCGCCGCCAAGCGGGGCGACCGCCGCGTGGTGCTGAGCGCGCAGCGCAGCGCCGAGGGTTTTTACCGTCGGCTGGGCTACGAGCCGGTGGGCGAGCCGTACGAAGAGGTCGGCATCGCCCACATCGGCATGCAGCGCGCGCTGGGCTGAGGTTCCTTGGGCTCTCAGACCTCGACCACCAGGGTCGGGTCGAAGCGGGCGTTTTCGGTCACGCCGTCCTTGACGTAGCCGCGCGGGTTGCACAGCACGCGCGTGCCGTTGACGCGGTAGTCGTAGCTGTCGTGCGTGTGGCCGTGGATCCACAGGGCCGCGCGTTCGCCGTCCAGCAGGTGCTCCGCCGCCGACACGAAGGCCGCATTGAACGGCGAGCCGGCAAAACGCGGGTGGATGCTGCCCAGCGAGGGCGCGTGGTGCGTGATCACCACTGTCGGGCCGCCATGCGGCTGCGCCAGTTGCTCGGCCAGCCAGTGCGTGTGGGCGTTGAACAGCCGCACCGTGTCCTCGGGGGTGAGGATCGGCGCGTCCGCCGTGGCGTCGCGACGCACGCGCTTGAAGTCGTACATGA
>MKTG01000090.1:622-2371 GCA_001897615.1 Burkholderiales bacterium 68-10 | reverse complement strand
GGGTGGAGCCGATGAAGCGCACCCCGCCCAGTTCCAGCACGTCGTTGTCCAGCAGGTGCACGTGGCTGCCCTCGAACAGGCGGCGGAATTCGGCGCGCACCTCGGGCAGGCTGCCGCCATAGAACTCGTGATTGCCGATGACGTACAGCACCGGCCGGTCGAAGCCCAGCGCCCAGGCGGCTGCGGCAGCCGGGCGCGCGATGTCGCCCGCCAGCACCACCACGTCGGCGTCGGTGCGCGGGTGGTCCATGCCACCCACGCTCAGGTGCAGGTCGGAAAGAATGTGCAGCTTCATGGGGCAGCGGGCGCGTCGGCCGGAAGAGGGGAGTTTGGCGGCTATCCTACGCGCATCGTGCTGGCCTACATCCTCAAGCGCCTGTTGCTCATGCTGCCCACCCTGCTGGGCGTGCTGCTGCTCACCTTCGTGGTGATCCAGTTCGTGCCGGGTGGGCCGGTGGAGCAGTACCTGGCCGAGGCCAAGGCCGGCGTCGGCGGGGCGGGCGGTGCCGAAGGCGGCGGCCTGGCCTACCGCGGCGCGCAGGGGGTGGACCCCAAGCGGCTGGAGCAGATCAAGGCGCTGTACGGCTTCGACAAGCCGGCGCACGAGCGCTTCGTGCAGATGCTGGGGCGCTTTGCGCGCTTCGATCTGGGCACCAGCTTCTTCCAGAACAAGGCGGTGTGGGCGCTGATCCGCGAGAAGCTGCCGGTGTCCATCAGCCTGGGGCTGTGGACCTTCTTCATCAGCTACGGCATCAGCGTGCCGCTGGGCGTGGCCAAGGCGGTGCGCGCGGGCAGCCGGTTCGACCTGGCCACCACGCTGCTGGTGCTGATCGGCTACGCCATCCCGGGCTTCGTGCTGGGCGTGGCGCTGCTGGTGATCTTTGGCGGGCAGCTGCAGTGGTTTCCGCTGCGCGGGCTGACCTCGCCCAACTTCGACGAGCTGAGCCTGGGTGGCAAGATCGTCGACTACCTGTGGCACATCACGCTGCCGGTGACCAGCATGGTGCTGGGCAGCTTCGCGGTGACGGCGATGCTGACCAAGAACGCGTTTCTGGAGGAAATCCGCAAGCAGTACGTGCTGACGGCGCGCGCCAAGGGCCTGTCGCAGCGGCAGGTGCTGTGGAAGCACGTGTTTCGCAACGCGCTGATCCCCATCGTCACCGGCTTTCCGGCGGCCTTCATCGGCGCGTTCTTCACCGGCTCGCTGCTGATCGAGACGCTGTTTTCGCTCGACGGCCTGGGGCTGCTGAGCTACGAGAGCGTGATCCGGCGCGACTACCCGGTGGTGCTGGGCACGCTGTACCTGTTCACGCTGATCGGCCTGCTGACCAAGCTGATCAGCGACCTCACCTACGTATGGGTGGATCCGCGTGTCAAGTTTGACTGAGTCCTCCGACTCGGCTTGTGGTTGCCAGACGAATTGTCATACAATGGATGACAAAGGAGATCGTCATGCGCGTCAACGCCCGATTTGACCTCGACGCCGAAACCCAGGTGGCCTATCTGTCCCAGGTCACGGGCATGGGCGTGAGCGAGGTGCTGCGCGCCAGCGTGCAGCACTACTACGACGCGGTGCGCGCCCGCCAGACCGGGTTGAAGCACCTGTCGGCCTTCATTGGTCAGGGCGACAGCGGCCGCGGCGATGTCGCCAGCACCTACAAGGACCGGCTGGTCGAAGGCTGGGGCGCCAAGCATGGCGCGCCGGGTCCGGGCGCCGCGCCCTCGGCCGGCTTGGCCGTGCACGAGTCG
>MKTG01000090.1:188-539 GCA_001897615.1 Burkholderiales bacterium 68-10 | reverse complement strand
ACGCGACGCCTGGCCCACCCGGGCGGTGGCCGCGCTGCCCACGCAGGCACAGGGCTGGATCACCACCTGGCCTGTGCTCACCGAAGCCACCCACCTGATCACACGCTGGGTGGGCACTGCCGCGGCGCAGGCGCTGCTGCGCGAGGTGGCCGACGGCGCCATTGCCGTGTGGTCCTGGCCCGCTGAGCACACGGCACGGCTGCCCGATCTGATGCACCGCTACACGCGCCTGCCCATGGATCTGGCCGATGCCTCGCTGGTGCTGCTGGCCGAGCACCTGGGCCACGGCCGCATCCTGACCACCGATGAGCGCGACTTCGGCGCCTATCGCTTCAAGAGCCGCGAGCCGTT
>MKTG01000090.1:0-152 GCA_001897615.1 Burkholderiales bacterium 68-10 | reverse complement strand
CGGCGCCAGCCGCACCCAGCCTGTCGCCGGCTCGCCGCGCCTGGCTGCGCTTTCGGCGCAACCGGCTGGGCCTGTGGAGCCTGGTGCTGTTCGTGGCCCTGGTGGGGCTTAGCCTGTTGGCCGAAGTGGTGTCCAACGACAAGCCGCTGGTG
>MKTG01000089.1:16234-53122 GCA_001897615.1 Burkholderiales bacterium 68-10 | reverse complement strand
AGGTCAGCTTCGATGCTTGGCCATTCTTGCCGCAGGTCCTCCACCATCGCGGCGCGCTTGGCAATGTCTGCGCTCGCCTCGGGAGTCGGCGCAGCCGGCGCCGGCTCTTGCTGCGCGGCGCCAGCCTGCACCCCGCAGGCAGTGAACCATGCCCGAATCAACCCCGATGGTGCCCCTCCGTGTTGGTGCATCCAAGCGGCCAGCGCCTCGGCAGTCACCCATCGGCGCGTGACCTCACGGTATTGCTCCGGCCGTTCGTAGGCGTATGGCACACCCCCGACGGTGTACCGCTTCGGCCAGTCGGCGGCGGGGGTGAAGCGGTCGGGGGTTCGGACCTCGGCAGGCGCCACCTGCTCGCGCGCGGTGGTCTCGCTGATGTTCAGTTCGCCTGCATCGGCGGCCAGCTTCAGCAGTTGCAATTGGTCGCGGCGTTCCGGCGTCCAACCCTTCCTGCTCGCCTCGGGTTGCGGCGCTTGCAGCCAGGCGATGCACTCCAGGCTGAGGGCGGCGGGCCAGCCATCGTCCGCCTTGAAGCTGCACAGGCGCGCAGCCTGCACCAGCTCTAGAGTTGGTGCGTTTGGTCGCTCGGTCTGTCTCTCGGTCACAGTGCACCCCCCGGATGCAGCCCCCGGTAATTGGTGCCCCAGCAGGCCAGTGGGGGGACTGGCTTTTCGGCAGGATTGCAGCCCTGCCTAGCTGGGGCGAAACGGTCAGGCGTGCTCTAGGTGTACCACTGCGCGGCAGCCCACTGCCTGGGCGTAGCGTTGCAAACTGCGCAGGGAAGGCGCGGCCTTGCCACCCTCCAAGCGGGCTACGGTGCTTTGCGTGGTGCCCATGCGCTCGGCTACGTCGGCTTGTGTCAGCCCGGCCTTGGTGCGTGCGGCAATGAGTTCACGCGCCACAGCAAATTCATCCGCCTGGGCGTCATACGCTGCGCGGGTTTCAGCGCTTGCCAGTAGCTCGGCTTTCAGGGTCTTGAGATTCTTCATTGGTGCGCCTCCAGTCGTTTCAGGGCGGTTTCTATGGCCTTGCGGGGCGTGGTCTGGGTCTTTTTCACAAACACATGCAGCACCAGCAGGCGGCGGCCTTGGATTGCGGCATACACGGCACGGGCGATGCCATCGCGGCCTTGCATCCTCATCTCCCACAGCTTGCTTTCCAGCGGGCGGATATGCGGCAAGCCCACGCGCTGTGGTCCAAATTCCTCCAGCAGTTCGGCGATGTGCACAAACCGGGCTTGCATGTCGGCAGGCAGAGCGATTAGCTCGGGCTCGGCTTGCGGATGTAGCGTGACAGTCCACGGGTTCATATTATCGCTTTTTTGCTATTGTCCTGCCACCACGCGCAGCTTGCCGGGTTCGCTGGCGCTGGAGAACTGCACCCCGGCCTGTTCCAGTATCCAGGCTTCGATTCGCTCATGGTGCAGGCGCAGCAGGTCAAGGGGGCGCACGCGGTAGTGTTTCTCTGCCGTGGCGCTGGGCTTGTGGCCTTGAATCTGCGCCACTACGCCGGCTGGAATTTCCAGCCACTCCGACAGCGTGCCGAAGCTGCGGCGCAGGCCATGCAGGGTCAGCCCCTCGATGCCTGCCACGGCGCAGGCCTGCACCAGGTAGCGGTGCGGGCGGCTCATTGGCTGGCCTTCCTTGATGCCCGCGAACACGTAGGGCCCACGGCGGGGTAAGCCGGCCAGTAGGTGCGCCAGGTAGGGGGTCAGGGGGATGACGCGCTCGCCTTCTACCTTGTCGCGCACCGTCAGCCCTTTCCACTGCCAATTCAAGTCTTCCCATTGCAGCTCGCGCAACTCGGTCGGCCGGGTGCCGGTCAACAGCAAGCCCTGAAGGTACGCCGCAGCGGTCGGCGGCAGGTTGCGCACTGCCTCGAACCAGGGGGCCAGTTGCTCGCGTAGTAGTGCATCGGCCTTCGCCTTGGGCTTGCCCAGCGCCTCGCGTACCTTCTTGCTGCTGGTGGCGTTGCGCCCATCCATCGCGGGGCTGTAGCGCGCGTCGGCGGCGCACCAGTTGAGAAACGCGCGCAGTATGCGCAGGGCTAGCCGGGCCTGCGTTGGGCGCGCCTTCGCTTCCTTGGCAGCCCAGGCCTCTACGCGCTCGGGCGTCAGCTCGCGCAGCTGCAGCGGCATGAAGTAGTGCAGGGGGCCGGCCAACGTCTTGCCGCGTCCCTGCGTGCCTCGGCTGGTGCGCTTGCCACCCGCTCGCGCCAGCGCCACATGGTCGGCGTAGTGGCGCTCCCCCCAATGGGGCTGTCGTTCGGTCAGGTAGTCGGCCCATGCAGCGGCCACAGTCGCGGCTTCGGCAATGGCTGCGGCCTGGGCAGCCTGACGCTCGGCTGCCTGCTGGCGCACCACTTCACGTGGGTCAATCCCGGCGTCGGTTTGCTGGCGCAGTGCGTTCGCACGCTGGCGCGCGGCGTCCAACGTCCAAGCAGCAACGTCCCCGATGGTGATTCGCACCGTTGCACCGTGCAGCCGCGATTCAAAGGCGTAGGTCTTGCGGCCACCAGGTGAAGCACGCACCAGCAGGGCGGGGGCGTCGGTGTCCCACAGAAATGCCTGCGATTTGCCGGGCGGGCAGGCCAAGGCGGCAATGCGGCCTGCAGTCAGGCGGGTGCGTGCGGTCATGTGTCGGTCTGGGGCGGTTGGAAGCCTGTAGGCAATCTGTAGGCAAATTTGCCAAATATCGCCGTGTACGAATCAACAGTGCGCGGTGGCATTATGGCTGTAAAGTGTTGATTTGTATAGGTTTTATGGGTGTCCTTCAACACCCTCAAATACCGCTGTCCCCGGACTCGAAATCCGGTATACGGTTTACCGTATCGAGGGTTCGAATCCCTCCTTCCCAACGAAAAAGCCCCGCTGTCGCGGGGCTTTTTTTGTCTGGCTTGGCGGAGGCGGTGAGATTCGAACTCACGAACGGTTGCCCGTTGCCGGTTTTCAAGACCGGTGCAATCGACCACTCTGCCACACCTCCACGTCGACTCTGCCGGGCAATTCTAGCGGTTGCGCAGCGCCCACCTGACCAAAAAGAAACCCGCCGATGGCGGCGGGTTGACGGGGGGCACAGGGGGCGCGCTGAATCACTTCAGCTTGATTTCCTTGTACTCCACATGCTTGCGAGCCTTGGGGTCGAACTTCATGATCGACATCTTCTCGGGCATGGTTTTCTTGTTCTTGCTGGTGGTGTAGAAGTGGCCGGTACCGGCCGTGGATTCCAGCTTGATCTTTTCGCGTCCGCCTTTGGTGGCCATGGTGTCAGCTCCTTGTGTGGATTAGGCTTGGCCGCGGGCACGCATGTCGGCCAGCACGGCGTCAATGCCCTTCTTGTCGATCAGGCGCAGCGCGGCGCCGGAAACGCGCAGGCGCACCCAACGGTTCTCGCTCTCGACCCAGAAACGGCGGTATTGCAGGTTCGGCAGGAACCGGCGCTTGGTTTTGTTGTTGGCGTGGGAAACGTTGTTCCCGACCATGGGCTTCTTGCCCGTGACTTCGCACACGCGTGCCATGAGTTGTCGACTCCAGTCATCACGGCCGCCGCTGACGCCTGCTGACCCGTCATGGGCAGCGGACTCGCTTCGGCCTCACCTCGCCAGAAAAAGGGTGGCGGTGGCCCTTATGCATTCCGTATGTCGTGCAAACAACCCACGCGTACCGGAAAAAGCCTTTGATTATAGCCGGTTTTTACGTGTCAGGCACCCTGACTGCCTTGCTGCTCCAGAAAGCGTTGTGCGTCCAGTGCCGCCATGCAGCCCGTGCCGGCGCTGGTGACGGCCTGACGATAGACATGATCCTGCACGTCGCCGGCGGCAAACACGCCAGGCACGCTGGTCTGGGTGGCGAAGCCGTTCAGGCCACCCTGGGTGCGGATGTAACCGCCGTTCATGTCGAGCTGGCCCTGGAAAATCTGTGAATTGGGCGAGTGGCCGATGGCGATGAAGCAGCCTTGCAGTGCGATATCCTCCGTCTGGCCGCTGTCGACGTGCCGGATACGGATGCCGGTGACACCGCTGTCGTCGCCCAGCACCTCGTGCAACACGTGGAAGGTCTTCAGTTCGATCTTGCCGGCGGCCACTTTGTCCATCAGCTTGTCCACCAGGATCGGTTCGGCGCGGAACTTGTCGCGGCGGTGCACCAGGGTGACCTTGCGCGCGATGTTGGAAAGATACAACGCTTCCTCGACGGCGGTGTTGCCGCCGCCGATCACGCAGACGTCCTGATCGCGGTAGAAAAAGCCATCACAGGTGGCGCAGGCCGACACGCCGCGACCCATGAAGGCTTGCTCCGACGGCAGGCCCAGGTACTGGGCCGACGCGCCGGTGGCGATGATCAGGCTGTCGCAGGTATAGCTGGCGTTGTCGCCCGTCAGCCGGAAGGGGCGCGCGGACAGGTCGGCTGTGTGGATGTGGTCGAACACCGTGTCCGTCTTGAAGCGCTCGGCATGGGCCTGAAAGCGCTGCATCAGGTCGGGGCCCTGCACGCCGTCGACGTCGGCGGGCCAGTTGTCGACTTCGGTGGTGGTCATCAACTGGCCGCCCTGGGCCATGCCGGTGACCAGCAGCGGGTGCAGGTTGGCGCGCGCGGCGTAGATCGCGGCGGTGTAGCCGGCCGGGCCGGAACCAAGAATGAGAACTTTGGTGTGTTGGGTCGTCATCGGTAAACCTTGGGTAATCGCGGGGGCTGCGCTACGATATGTGGAAATGCGCAGTGTTTTGCGCGCCATCGCGACGTTGATGCGATGCTGCCAGGATTCTAGGGATTCCGGTCCGGGTGCCGGTCTTGGAGGTGTTTGGATATGACCATGTTGTCCAGTCTCGAGTTGATCCGCAGGGTGCCGCTGTTCTCGATGCTGACGGACGCGCAGGCCGTGTCCGTGGCGGACGCGGTGGTCAAGCGCCGCTTCAAGCGCGGCGAGGTCATCGTGGAGCAGGGCAAGAAGACCAACGCCCTGTTCATCCTGCTCAACGGCCGGGCTCGGGTGATCACTTCGGACAGTCGTGGCCGCGAGGTGATCCTGGCTACCCTGCGGCCCGGCGATCACATCGGCGAGATGAGCCTGATCGACAACGAGCCGCATTCGGCCACCGTGCGTGCCGAGGTGCAGACCGACGTGCTGATGCTGGGACGCACGGAGTTCGCCCGCTGCCTGCCGGAGAATTCGTCGATGGCCTACGCGGTGATGCGCGGCCTGGTGCAGCGCCTGCGCCAGGCCGACCGCAAGATCGAGTCGCTGGCGCTCATGGACGTGTACGGGCGCGTGGCGCGCGCGCTGCTTGAATTCGCCGTCGAAGAGGGCGACGGCACGCTGCTGATCCGCGAACGGCTGTCGCGCCAGGACATCGCCAAGATGGTTGGCGCCTCGCGTGAGATGGTCAGTCGGGTGATGAAGGATCTGGAGGAGCGTGGCTTCATCCAGACGCAGGACGATGGGGCAATCGCGGTCAAGGACCGCCTGACCACTCTGAACTGATCCGGCCCCCTTGGCGGGGTGACCCCGGGATCGCGTCCCGGGCTGTGTTGTTGTCGATGGCCTACCCACTCAATACCTTCAATGGCGCCCAGGCGGCGCCCGCGGCGCGCCCAGGCGTCGGCCGCTTCGCTCAGGAAGTTTTTCTGGTGCTGGGGCTGGCGCTGCTCATCTTCATGGTGATGGCGCTGGCCAGCTATTCGCCGCAGGATGGCGCATGGTCCACCTCCGGCGCCGGCGGCCCGCCGCACAACTGGGCCGGCAAGCTGGGGGCGTGGCTGGCCGATCTGGCCTACATGCTGCTTGGCTTTTCGGCATGGTGGTGTGTCGCGGCCGTGATCCGTGTCTGGTGGGGCGGGGTCTGGCGCTGGATGCATGGCGGCGCGCCGGTGGCCGCGGTCGCGGGGGATTCCGTGTGGTCGCGCCTGGTGTCCACACGCGCGGCCTTCTGGGTGGGGCTGGCGCTGCTGCTGGTGGCCAGCACGGGGCTGGAGTGGTCGCGCCTGTACCGATGGGATGACGCGCTGCCGGGTTCCGCCGGTGGCATCGTGGGAGCCGTGGGCGGGCCGCTGGCCGTGCACTGGCTGGGGTTCACCGGTTCGGCGCTGCTGGGTATCGCGGTGCTGGTGCTGGGCATGGCGCTGGTGTTCCGATTTTCCTGGAGCCGCGTGGCCGAGCGCATCGGTGCCGGCCTGTATGCGTTGCTGGAGTCGCGCCGCGCGCGCCGCGCCGTCGCGCAGGACCTGGCGCTGGGCAAGCAGGCCGCGCGCGAACGCGAAGAGGTGGTGCACCAGCAGCGCGAGGTGATCGAGGAGCAGCACCCGGCCCCGGTGCTGATCGAGCCCGCCGTGGTGCAGGTGCCCAAGAGCGAGCGCGTGGTCAAGGAAAAGCAGAAGCCCCTGTTCACCGAGCTGCCCGACAGCCCGCTGCCGCAGGTCGATTTGCTCGACGGCGCGCCGGCCCGGCAGGAAACCGTGGCCCCCGAGACGCTGGAGATGACCAGCCGCCTGATCGAGAAAAAGCTCAAGGACTTCGGCGTCGAGGTGCGCGTGGTGGCCGCCGCGCCCGGCCCGGTGATCACGCGCTACGAGATCGAGCCGGCCACTGGCGTCAAGGGCTCGCAGGTGGTCAACCTGGCCAAGGACCTGGCGCGCTCGCTGTCGCTGGTGTCCATTCGCGTAATCGAGACCATTCCGGGCAAGAACTACATGGCCCTCGAATTGCCCAATGCGCGGCGCCAGTCGATCCGCCTGTCCGAGATCCTGGGCTCGCAGGTCTACAACGACGCCAAATCCTTGCTGACCGTCGGCCTGGGCAAGGACATCATCGGCAAGCCCATCGTGGCCGACCTGGCCAAGATGCCGCACGTGCTGGTGGCCGGCACCACCGGATCGGGCAAGTCGGTGGGCATCAACGCCATGATCCTGAGCCTGCTGTACAAGGCCGAGCCCAAGGACGTGCGCCTGCTGATGATCGACCCCAAGATGCTGGAGATGAGCGTCTACGAGGGTATTCCGCACCTGCTGGCGCCGGTGGTCACCGACATGAAGCAGGCCGCCAACGGCCTGAACTGGTGCGTCGTCGAGATGGAGCGGCGCTACAAGCTCATGAGCAAGTCGGGCGTGCGCAACCTGGCCGGCTTCAACCAGAAGATCGACGAAGCGAAGGCGCGCGGCGAGTTCATCTACAACCCCTTCAGCCTCACGCCCGAAGACCCCGAACCGCTGGAGCGCCTGCCGCACATCGTGGTCATCATCGACGAGCTGGCCGACTTGATGATGGTGGTGGGCAAGAAGATCGAGGAGCTGATCGCCCGCCTGGCACAGAAGGCGCGTGCCGCCGGCATCCACCTGATCCTGGCCACGCAGCGGCCCAGCGTGGACGTGATCACCGGCCTGATCAAGGCCAACATCCCGACGCGCATCGCGTTCCAGGTGTCCAGCAAGATCGACAGCCGCACCATCCTCGACCAGATGGGCGCCGAGGCGCTGCTGGGCATGGGCGACATGCTGTACATGGCCAGCGGCACCGGACTGCCGGTGCGCGTGCACGGCGCCTTCGTCAGCGACGACGAGGTGCACCGCGTGGTCGAATACCTCAAGAGCCAGGGCGAGCCGAACTACATCGAGGGCGTGCTGGAAGGCGGCACGGTCGATGGCGAGGAGGGCGGTTTTGGCGCGGGCGAGGACAGCGGCGGCGAGAAGGACCCGATGTACGACCAGGCCGTGGAAGTGGTGCTGAAGAACCGCAAGGCCAGCATCTCGCTGGTGCAGCGCCACCTGAAGATCGGCTACAACCGCGCCGCGCGCCTGGTCGAGGACATGGAAAAGGCCGGTCTGGTCAGCGCCATGACAGCCGACGGCAAGCGCGACATCCTGGTGCCGGCTCGGTCGGAATAGCTGGGGTTGGCCACAGACAAGCGCCAGCAGCCATCAAATCAAAAGCATTGCTCAGTCCTGTCCGAGCAGGCGGCGGAACTTGGCCAACAGCACCTGCGGGTCTTCCACGCGCAGCGGATTGACCGGGATGCAGTCCACCGGGCACACCTGCACGCACTGCGGCTCGCCGAAGTGCCCGACACATTCGGTGCATTTGTCGGGGTCGATCTCGTAGTGCTCCTCGCCCATCGAGATCGCCTGGTTGGGGCATTCGGGTTCGCAGACGTCGCAGTTGATGCAGTCGTCGGTGATCATCAGGGCCATCCATGCGCTCCTGGTTGTGGCGAGAGGGGCGCGCCAGATGCGACGCCCGATGTGTCGATAATGCCATGCAGCACGGGCCGCCGCACATGAGCTACTTCCTCTTCAAACGCGTTCTCACGCTGCTGGCCACGCTGGCGGCCACCAGCGTGATCGTCTTCGCGGTGCTGGAGGTGCTGCCCGGCAATGCCGCCGAGGTGCTGATGGGGCCCGACGCCGACCCCGCCGCGGTGGCCGCCAAGGTGCTCGAACTGGGGCTGGACCGGCCGGCGCTGGCCCGCTACACGGACTGGATGGGCGGCCTGCTGCGCGGCGACATGGGCACCTCCTACGCCTACGGCTCGCCGGTGGCCGAGCTGATTGCCGAGCGGCTGCGGCTGACGGTGCCGCTGGCCGTGCTGGCCATGTGCCTGACCGCGCTGCTGGCGCTGGCGGTCGGGGTGTACGCGGCGTCGCAGCACAACCGGCTGGGCGACACCGGCCTGATGGCGCTGGCACAGGTCGGCATCGCCATCCCCAATTTCTGGTTCGCGATCCTGCTGATCATGCTGTTTTCGGTCAAGCTGCAATGGCTGTCGGCCGGCGGCTTTGACGGCTGGTATTTCGACGACGGCGTGTGGGCCGGACTGTGGGACGGCCTGAAGTCGCTGCTCCTGCCCGCCGTGGCGCTGGCGCTGGTGCAGGCGGCGATCCTGGCGCGTTTCACGCGCTCGGCGGTGCTGGAGGTGCTGCGCGAGGACTTCGTGCGCACCGCGCGCGCCAAGGGCCTGAGCCGCCGCGCCACGCTGTGGGGCCACGTGCTGCGCAACGCCATGATCCCGGTGATCACCGTGATGGGCCTGCAGTTTGCCGAGTTGCTGGCGGGCACCATCGTGGTCGAGAGCGTGTTCTACCTGCCGGGCCTGGGGCGCCTGATTTTCCAGAGCATCGCCAACCGCGACCTGATCGTGGTGCGCAACTGCGTGATGCTGCTGGCGGCGATGGTGGTAGTGGTCAACTTCATCGTCGACGTGCTGTACGCGCTCATCGACCCGCGTGTGAAGGCCAGCGAGATATGACCGTGGCCGGATCGTTCAATGCTATTGAATGGATAGCTGATTACCCGCGATGGGCGGGCGCTGGAACCCTGTTTCTGGCTCTTCTCGCGAATGCTGGTGATAAGCACTTTTCTTGCGCCCCACAGCCCTCATCTTGGAAGCATGACGCTGCGGCGTCGCCCCCAGGAGAAGGCCATGAGACAGCAGCAAATGACGCGCCTGATCAATAGTTTGTCCAAGCTGACGCACCACCAGCGCCAGCAACTGGCGGCAGCTCTTGGCGCGCTGAGCGCGCGCAGCCAGGTGAGCGAAGTCATCGAAGCGCGCGTGCTGGAGCACCCGAGATGCCCGCACTGCAACAGCACGGCGGTCGTCAAGAACGGCTCGGCCAACGCCCTGCAACGCTTCAAGTGCCGCCAGTGCGCCCGCAGCTTCAACGCCTTGACCGGCACGCCCCTGGCACGGCTGCATCTGCGCGATAAATGGCTGGCGCACGCCGGCGCCTTGGACGAGGGCCTGTCGCTCAACCAGGTGGCCCGGCGCCTGGGCGTGGCGCAAAGCACGGCCTTTCGCTGGCGCCACCGCTTCCTGGCCTGCCCCAAGGGCGTGCAGGCGCGCCAGCTGCTGGGCATTGCCGAGGCCGATGAGTCGTACTTCCGGATTTCGTGCAAGGGCCAAAGAGGCTTGCCGCGCAAGGCGCGCCGGCGTGGCGGCAAGGCACAGGCGGGCGCCAAGGGCTGGGAGTACACGCCCGTCTTGATGGCGCGTGACCGCGCAGGGGCCACGGCCAACGTCATCCTGGAGTCGGGCAAGGCAGCGAGCGTGCAGGCGGCGCTTGCGCCCATGCTGGCGCCCGATGCGGTGTTGTGCACCGATGGCAGTGTCACTCTGGCCCGTGCGGCGCATGCCCTGGGCGTCGAGCACCAGGCGATCAACGTCAGCCGCGGCATGCGCGTCAGAGGCCCCTGGCATGTGCAAAACGTCAATGCCTATGTCAGCCGGCTGCGCGGGTGGATGCGCCGCTTCAAGGGGGTGGCCACCAAGTACCTCGATTCGTACCTGGGGTGGTTTCGGATGCTCGATCGCTTCGCGCCCACGGGCGTGCAGCCCGCCCAGGTGCTGGGCCTGGCTATCGGCAGGTGAGACCATCATCAGCATTCGCAAGAAGAGCCCTGTTTCTCATGAATTTCGAGTGCGCATGAACAGTCCTGCCATGGTCGCGTCCAGCACGCCGGCGGCGCCCGGTTTCTGGCGGCGTGCACGTGCGCACCGCGGTTTCACGATCGGCGGCGTGCTGACGCTGGCGCTGCTGCTGTCGGCGGCGCTGTCCTACCTGTGGACGCCGCACCCGGTCTACGAGATCGACATGGAGGCCCGCCTGCTGCCCCCCGGGGCGCGCCACTGGCTGGGCACCGACCCGTTCGGGCGCGACGTGGTGTCGCTGTTGCTGGTGGGGGCGCGCGCGTCCATTCTGGTGGGGGTCATCGCGGTCGGCATCGGCCTGGTGTTTGGTGCCGCGCTGGGTCTGCTGGCGTCGGCGCGCCGTGGCTGGGTGGAAGAGCTCATCATGCGGGTGGCCGACTTCGGCTTCGCCTTTCCGGCCATCCTGTCGGCCATCATGCTGACGGCGGTGTACGGGCCGGGCATCGTCAACGCCATCATCGCCATCGGCATCTACGGCATTCCGGCGTTCGCGCGCATCACGCGCGCCGCCGCCAACGCCGTGTGGAGCCGCGACTACGTGCAGGCCGCGCGCACCAGTGGCAAGGGCGCGTGGGCCATCACCTGGCAGCACGTGTTGCCCAATATCGCGGCGGTGTTGATCGTGCAGGCCACCATCCGCTTTGCCGTTGCCATCCTGGCCGAGGCGGCGCTGTCCTACCTGGGCCTGGGCACGCAGCCGCCGCAGCCCAGCTGGGGGCGCATGCTGGCCGAGGCACAGACGCTGATGTTCGACGCCCCGCTGCTGGCCGTGTGGCCGGGCCTGGCCATCGCGCTGTCGGTGCTGGGGCTGAACCTGCTGGGCGACGGGCTGCGCGACGTGCTCGACCCGCGCTTGCAGGGGTCGCGATAATTAGGTAATATTAATTGTATTACGTAACCCTATAAGGCCCGCCATGACCATCACCGTCAAGCTTCCGTCCGAGCTGGAGCAGTCGCTGCGCCAGCAATGCGCGGCCGAGGGCCGCAGCCTGAGCGAGGTGCTGCGCGACGCGCTGACGGCCTACCTGGCCGCCACGCCGGCCGCACCGGCCTCGGCCTGGTCGCTGGGGGCCGACCTGTTCGGCCGCCACGCCGGCCCCGCCGATCTGGCGGCCCAGCGGCGCGCGCACCTGGCCGACGCCTGGGCACAGAAGCACGCCCGCCGTCGCGCAGACCATTGACCCGCATGCCCAAGGCGCCGCCGCCCGCCCCGTCACCCCAGGTCGCCGAACCCCCGGCGCGCTGGCTGGTGGGCGCCCAGGGCGCGCCGCAAGGCCCGGTGCTGGTCGACAGCGGCCCGTTGCTGGCCCTGTTCAACGCAGCCGATGACTGGCATGCGCCGGTGGCGGCATGGCTGCGGTCGCACCCCGGGGCGGCCCTCGTCAGCACCTGGCCGGTGCTGACCGAGGTCTGCGCCCTGCTGGCGCGGCGCGTGCACAACCAGGCGGCGCTCGACTTTCTGCTGTGGGTCGAGCGCGGCGGCGTGCGGCTGGACGTGCCGGGCGAGACCAGCCTGATGCAGATGCGCCGCATCGCCCAGCGCTTTGCCGACCTGCCGCTGGATCTGGCCGACGCCTCGATCGCCGAGGCCGCCGAGCGCCTTGGGCTGCGCCGCGTCCTCAGCATCGACGCCGACTTCGACGTCTATCGCGACGCCCGCGGCCGGCCCCTGACCAATCTGTTGCGCTAGGGCCTGTTAACGCTATGGAAGGGGTCGCGAAGCTCATGACAGCCCGCCCATCAAGGCGCGTTACGCAGTGCGTGCGTCGGCACGCACAAGAAGCGCAACGCCGAGGGGCGGGCTGTCATGAGCTTCCCTTCGGGTTGCTTCGCCAAGGGGCCGTCTGCGGCGTTGCCCGCGCTTGCAAGGTGCCTACCTTGCTGCGCGCGGGCGCCTTGCATCCAGCCCCTTGGCGAGGGCAACGCGATTCCCTTCCATAGCGTTAACAGGCCCTAGACCATGCCCTTGCTGCAAGCCGATCAGCTGCGCGTCGACCTGCGCACCCACCGCGGCAGCGCCACCGCGGTGCGCGGCGTCAGCTTCGCGCTGGAGCGCGGCGACACGCTGGGGCTGATCGGCGAATCGGGCTGCGGCAAGTCGATGACCGCGCTGGCGCTGATGGGTCTGCTGCCCGACAACGCCCGCGTGCACGGTAGCCTCAAGCTGGACGGCCAGGAACTGGTGGGCCTGCCCGACCGCGACTGGCGCCGCCTGCGCGGCAACCGCATCGCCATGATCTTCCAGGAGCCGATGACCGCACTCAACCCGGTGCACCGCGTGGGCGCGCAGATCGCCGAGCCGCTGATGCTGCACAAGGGGCTGGCCGCGCGTGCCGCGCGCCAACGCGCGGTCGAGCTGATGGCGCGCGTGGGCATTCCCGAGCCGGCGCGGCGCGCCGACAGCTTTCCGCACCAGTTCTCGGGCGGCCAGCGCCAGCGCATCATGATCGCCATGGCGCTGGCCTGTGAGCCCGACGTGCTGATCGCCGACGAGCCCACCACCGCGCTCGACGTCACGGTGCAGCAGCAGATCCTGACGCTGATCCGCGAGCTGGTGGCCGAGCGTGGCATGGCGCTGGTGCTGATCTCGCACGACCTGGGCCTGATCGCGCAGAACGTGCGCCGCATGCTGGTGATGTATGGCGGCGCGGTGGTCGAAAGCGGCCCGGCCGACGCGGTGTTCCGGCAACCCGCCCACCCGTACACGCGCGGTCTGCTGGCAGCCCGGCCCAACCTGGCGCAGCGCCTGCGCGCCCACCGCAGCGACCGCCTGCCCACCATCGCCGGCACCGTGCCCGAGCTGTTCGCCCTGCCGCCCGGCTGCCCGTTCGCCGGGCGCTGCCCGTTCACCGAGCACGCCTGCTGGAGCGAAGCGCCGCCGCGCGTCGATCTGGACGGTGCGCACCGTTTCTGGTGCCGGCGTGCCGAGGCCGTGCTCGATGCTCCTGAATCAATAGCTGCTGGCGCTTGATGGACAAGCCTGAACCCCAATTGTTGCTTGAAGTTCACGACGTGCACAAGCGCTACGCGCTGCCGCGCGAATCGCTGCTCAGGCCGCCGGCCGAGGTGCATGCGCTCAAGGGCGTGTCGCTGCAGGTGGTGGCCGGGCGCAGCCTGGGCATCGTCGGTGAATCGGGCTCGGGCAAGAGCACGCTGGCGCGGCTGGTGATGGCGCTGGAGCAGCCCACGGCCGGTCAGGTGCTGCTGCAGGGACGCGACCTGCACGCCCTGTCGGCGGGCGATCTGCGCGCGGCGCGGCGCGACTTCCAGATGGTGTTCCAGGACCCCTACGGCTCGCTCGACCCGCGCCGGCGCGTCTGGCGCACCGTGGCCGAGCCGGCCGCCGCGCTGGAAGGCGCCAGCCGCGTCCAGCAGCGCGAGCGCGCCGCCGCCATGCTCGAAGCCGTGGGCCTGCGCCCCGACGCGCTCGACAAGTACCCGCACGAATTTTCCGGCGGCCAGCGCCAGCGCATCGCCATCGCCCGCGCGCTGATCACGCGGCCCAAGCTGATCGTCGCCGACGAGGCGGTGAGCGCGCTCGACGTCTCGGTGCAGGCGCAGGTGCTCAACCTCATGGCCGACCTGCGCGACGCGCATGGCGTCACCTTCCTGTTCATCAGCCACGATCTGGCGGTGGTCGCCCACCTGTGCCAGGACGTGGCCGTGATGCAGGGCGGCCGCGTGGTCGAGCACGGTCCGGTGCGCCAGGTGCTGCGCGAGCCGCGCCATCCCTACACGCGCCAGCTGCTCGACGCGGTGCCGGGGCAGGGCGTCGCGTCGGCCGCCTGAGCGCCTGGCGCGTGGCCTGCGCTACGATGCGCCCCACCCGATTCCAGGAGACCACCCGATGAAACGCCGTGACTTTGCCCTGAGCCTGCCCGCCGTCGCCGCCGCCACCCACCTGCCGGTGCTGTCGCAGTCCGGCAAGAGCACCATGGTGCTCGGCATGACGCTGGAGCCGCCAGGCCTGGATCCGACCGCCGGCGCCGCCTCGGCCATCGCCGAGGTGGTGCTCTACAACGTGTTCGAGACGTTGACCAAGATCAACCCCGATGGCAGCGTGACCCCGCTGCTGGCCGAGCGCTGGGAGGTCTCGCCCGACCTGCGCACCATCACCTTCTACCTGCGCAAGGGCGTGAAGTTCAGCAACGGCGAGCCGTTCAACGCCCAGGCGGTGAAGTTCAGCTTCACGCGCGCCGCCGGCGACAAGAGCACCAACAAGGACAAGCGCACCTTTGCCGCCATGGAAAGCGTCAGCGCGGTCGACGAGCACACCGTGGTCATCATCAACAAGGAGCCCGACCCGGACTTCCTGTTCTACATGGGCCAGGCCACCGCCGCCATCGTCGAGCCCAAGAGCGCCGACGGCAACAACACCAAGCCGGTGGGCACCGGGCCGTACGAACTGGACAACTGGGCCAAGGGCTCGTCCGTCACGCTCAAGGCCTGGCCGGGCTACCGCAACGCCGGCGCCATCAAGCTCAAGCGCGTCACCTTCCGCTTCATCAGCGACCCGGCGGCGCAGGTGGCGGCGGTGCTGTCGGGCGATGTCGACGCGTTTCCGCGCGTGGCGCCGCGCGGCGCCGCGCAGTTCAAGGCCAACCCGCGGCTGCAGGTGCTGGTCAGCGGCTCGCGCGCCAAGACCGTGCTGGCCATCAACAACGCGCGCAAGCCCTTGAACGACGTGCGGGTGCGCCGCGCCATCAGCATGGCGATCGACCGCAAGGCCGTCATCGCCGGCGCCGCCGACGGCTACGGCGCGCCGATCGGCAGCCACTACGTGCCCGGCGCGCCCGGCTACATCGACACCACCGGCGTCAACCCCTACGACCCCGACAAGGCCAAGGCCCTGCTCAAGGAGGCCGGTGTCACCACGCCGCTGGAGCTGTCGCTGGTGCTGCCGCCGCCGTCCTACGCCCGCCAGGGCGGCGAGGTCATCGTGGCGCAGCTGGCCAAGATCGGCATCACCGCCAAGGTGCAGAACGTCGAATGGGCACAGTGGCTGTCCAACACCTTCAGCGGGCCCAAGAACTACGACCTGACCATCATCAGCCATGTCGAGCCCTTTGACCTGGGCAACTTTGCCAACCCCAACTACTACTGGGGCTACCAGAACCCCCGGTTCAACGAGCTGTACACCAGGATCAAGAACACGCCCACCGCCGCCGAGCGCAACAAGCTGCTGGGTGAGCTGCAGAAGCTGCTGGCCGACGACGCCGTGCTGGCCTGGCTGTTCCAGCCGCAGGGCGTGACGGTGGCCAACAAGCGCGTGCAGGGCCTGTGGAAGGATTCGCCGATCTTCGTCAACGACCTGTCGGCGCTCAGCTGGAACTGAGCGTTGCTTCTGTTTTGAGAGCTGCTGGCGCAGTCTGCACGACCGCTGGCGGCTCTTTTCGTTTGGATTTGCCAGATGACCGCCTGCCTTCATGACCTGTCTGCCCACGCCTTGCTGGCCGGCTACCGCGCGCGTCAGTTTTCCCCGGTCGACGTGGCGCAGAGCGTGCTGGCTCGGATCGAGCGCTGGGAGCCGCACATCGCCGCCACCTGGCTGCTGCGGCCCGAGGCCGTGCTGGCGCAGGCGCGCGCGGCCGAGGCGCGCTGGCGGCGCGGTGAACCCTGCGGGGCGCTGGACGGCGTGCCCGTCACGCTCAAGGACAACATCGCCACCGCGGGCGACCCGGTGCCGCTGGGCACGCGCGCCGTGCCGCTGCTGCCGGCCGCGGCCGACGCGCCGCCGGCCGCGCGCGTGCGCGAAGCCGGCGCCGTCATCCTGTGCAAGACCACCATGCCCGACTACGGCATGCTGTCCTCGGGGCTGTCCACCTTCCACCGGCTGTCGCGCAACCCCTGGGACCTGGCGCTGACGCCGGGCGGCTCCAGCGCCGGGGCGGGCGCCGGCGCCGCGGCCGGCTATGGGCCGCTGCACGTCGGCACCGACATCGGCGGCTCGATCCGCCTGCCCGCGGCCTGGTGCGGCATCGTCGGCCTCAAGCCCAGCCTGGGCCGGGTGCCGATCGATCCGCCCTACATGGGCCGCGCCGCCGGCCCCATGACGCGCAACGTGCAGGACGCGGCGCTGCTGATGCAGGTGCTGGCGCAGCCCGACGCGCGCGACGGCATGAGCCTGCCGCCGCAGCCCATCGACTGGTCGCTGGCATGGCGCCAGGACAAGCCGCTCAAGGGCCTGCGCATCGGCCTGCTGCTGGAGGCCGGCTGCGGCCTGCCGGTGGAGCCGGCGATCCGCGTCGCCGTCGAGCACGCCGCCCAGTTGCTGGCCGGGCAGGGCGCCATCATCACGCCGCTGGCGCCCTTCATGACACCCGAGCTGCTGGCCGGGCTGGATCACTTCTGGCGCATGCGCTCGATGCTCGACATCGACGCGCTGTGCCCCGAGGCGCGCGCCAGCGTGCTGCCGGTGATACGCGACTGGGCCGAGAGCGCGCGCGGCATGAGCGGCCCGGACGTGTTCCGCGCCTACGCCGCCACCCATGCCACGCGCGTGGCCACCACGCAGGCCATGCTGGGGCTGGACTATCTGATCTCGCCGGTCTCGCCCAACGCGCCGGCGCCGGCCGAATGGCCTTCGCCCACCAACGACCCGCTGCGCGGGCTGGAGCACATCGGCTTCACCGTGCCTTTCAACATGGGCGAGCAGCCGGCCATCTCGGTCAACTGCGGCACCATGGATTCGCCCGCCACCCCGGGCGCCGTGCTGCCCATCGGCCTGCAGATCGCCGGCCAGCGCTTCGACGACCTGGGCGTGCTGCAGCTGGCGCACGCCTTCGAGCAGCTGCGCGGGCCGCAGCCCGCCTGGCCAGAGCCGCCGACGGCCTGATGGGGTGCTGAAACGCCCTGGCCACGACCTCGGCATGGGCGGCTTCGTAGAATGGTCGGCGTGAGCTTTCCGCAAAACGCCGACCTGCACTGCCATTCCGTCGTCTCCGACGGCACCCTGACGCCCGAACAACTGGCCGCCCGTGCCCGCGCCAACGGGGTCGATCTGTGGTCGCTGACCGACCACGACGAGGTGGGCGGCCAGCAGCGCGCGCTGGAGGCCGCGCGCGCCGAGGGCCTGCGCTACCTGACGGGGGTCGAGGTGTCCGTCACCTTCGCCGACGAGACGGTGCACATCGTCGGCCTGGGCTTCGACCACACCGACCCGCGCATGGCCGAGGGCCTGGCCGACACGCGCGACGGCCGGGGGCCGCGCGCCATCGAGATGGGCGAGCAACTGGCCAAGGTCGGCATCCCCGGCGCCTATGAAGGCGCGCTCAAGTACGTCGGCAACCCGCGCCTGATCTCGCGCACGCATTTCGCGCGTTTCCTGGTCGAAACCGGCGTCTGCCGCGACACGTCCGAGGTGTTCCGCAAGTACCTGGTCGAGGGCAAGCCCGGCTACGTGCCGCACCGCTGGGCGCGGCTGGGCGATGCCGTGCGCTGGATCACGCAGGCCGGCGGCGTGGCGGTGGTGGCGCATCCGGCGCGCTACAACTTCTCGGCGACGGCGGAATACGCGCTGTTTTCCGAATTCAAGCAGCACGGCGGGCAGGGCGTCGAGGTGGTCACCGGCAGCCACAGCGCGGCCGAGGCGCAGCGCTACGCCGAGCTGGCGCGCGAGTTCGGCCTGGCCGCCTCGCGCGGCAGCGACTTCCACAGCCCCGACGAGAGCCATGTCGACCTCGGCCGACTGGCCCCGCTGCCCGCCGACCTGACGCCGGTCTGGGCCCTGCTGACCGACCGGATTCATTAAGTTTTCAGGCTCTGGCGCTTGTCTGGCAAGCGCCAGCAGCTCCTGAAATCATAGTAAACTCGCGCATGGCCCAGCTTTTCGTCGTACACCCGGACAACCCGCAGCCGCGCCTGCTCAAGCAGGCGGCGGCACTGCTGCACGGCGGCGGCGTGCTGGCCGTGCCCACCGATTCCAGCTACGCCCTGGTCTGCCACCTGGACGACAAGGCGGCGGTCGATCAGCTGCGCCGCATCCGCCAGGTCGACGAGCGCCACCACCTGACCCTGCTGTGCCGCGACCTGAGCGAGCTGGCCAGCCATGCGCGCGTGGACAACGCCCAGTTCCGCCGCCTGAAGGCCGGCACGCCGGGGCCGTTCACCTTCATCCTGGAGGCCAGCAAGGAAGTGCCGCGGCGCGTCAGCCACCCGCAGCGCAAGACCATCGGCCTGCGCGTGCCCGACCACCCGGCGCTGCGCGAGCTGCTGGCGCTGCACGGCGCGCCGCTGCTGGGCACCACGCTGATCCTGCCGGGCGAGGACGAGCCGCTGAACGACGCCGAAGCCATCGTCGAGCAGCTGGGCCACCAGATCGCCGGCGTGATCGACGCCGGCGCCTGCCCGCTGGCGCCCACCACCGTGGTCGACCTGAGCGGTGACGCGCCCGAGGTGCTGCGCCACGGCCGGGGCGACGCCGCCCGGCTGGGCCTGTGAGCCGCCGGCGCCCGCGCAGCCTCTGAGACAATCCGCGCCGTGGACTTCGCCAACATCATCCAGACCATCGCCCTCTACGCCCTGCCGGTGCTGTTTGCCATCACCGTGCACGAGGCGGCGCACGGCTACGCGGCGCGCCATTTCGGCGACCGCACGGCGGCCTTCCTGGGCCGCGTCACGCTCAACCCGGTGCGGCACATCGACCCCATCGGCACCATCGCCATGCCGCTGTTCCTGTACATCGCCACCGGCGGCGCCTTCGTGTTCGGCTACGCCAAGCCGGTGCCGGTCAACTTCGGCCAGCTGCGCCACCCCAAGCGCGACATGGTGTGGGTGGCGCTGGCCGGGCCGGCCTCCAACCTGGCGATGGCACTGGTCTGGGGCGCGCTGCTGATCGTGCTGGACGGCGTCGGCGTGACCGAGCCGTTCTTCCTCAAGATGTGCCAGGCCGGGGTGCTGGTCAATGTGGTGATCGGCGTGTTCAACCTGTTTCCGCTGCCACCGCTGGATGGCGGGCGCGTGCTGGTCGGCCTGCTGCCGCGCGGGGCGGCGCTGGCGGTCAGCCGCATCGAGCCCTGGGGCTTTTTCATCGTCATGGGGCTGGTGGTGGCGGGCGTCGTCAGCGACCTGTGGATGCGGCCGTTGATGGGGTTCACCTTCCACCTGCTTGACTTCGTTCTCGCGCCGCTGCAGGCGCTTATCGGCTGATCGCATGACTTCCCCTTCCGCGCGCCGGGTCTTGACCGGCATCACCACCAGCGGCACGCCGCACCTGGGCAACTACGTCGGCGCCATTCGCCCGGCGGTGCGTGCCAGCCGCCAGCCCGGCGTGCAGAGCTTCTACTTCCTGGCCGACTACCACGCGCTGATCAAGTGCGACGATCCGGCGCGCGTGCAGCGCAGCACGCTGGAGATCGCCGCCAGCTGGCTGGCCGCCGGGCTGGACCCGGAGCACGTCACCTTCTACCGCCAGTCCGACATCCCCGAGATTCCCGAACTCACCTGGCTGCTGACCTGCGTCACCGGCAAGGGCCTGCTCAACCGCGCGCATGCCTACAAGGCCATGCTGGACAAGAACGCGGCCGCCGGCGCCGATCCGGACAGCGACGTGACGGCCGGCCTGTTCATGTACCCGGTGCTGATGGCGGCCGACATCCTGATGTTCAAGGCGCACCAGGTGCCGGTGGGGCGCGACCAGATCCAGCACATCGAGATGGCGCGCGACATCGCCGCCAGCTTCAACCACCTGTACGGCGAGCACCTGGTGCCGCCCGAGGCGCTGATCGACGACCACGTGGCGCTGCTGCCCGGCCTGGATGGCCGCAAGATGAGCAAGAGCTACGACAACGTGATCGCCCTGTTCGGCCCGCGCGAGCAGCTGCGCCGGCAGATCATGTCCATCGTCACCGACTCGCGCGCGCCGGGCGAGCCCAAGGACACCGAGGGCTCGGCGCTCTATCAGATCTACCGCGCCTTCGCCGACGACGCCGAGGCCGCCGACTTCGCCCGCGCCTTTGCCGACGGCATCGGTTGGGGCGACGCCAAGCAGCGGCTGTTCGAGCGCATCGACGCCGAGATGGGGCCCATGCGCGAGCGCTACCAGCACCTGATGGCGCACCCGGGCGAGGTCGAGACCCTGCTGCGGCGCGGCGCCGACAAGGCGCGCGCGCTGGCCACCCCGCTGATGCGCGAGCTGCGCCAGGCCGTGGGCCTGCGGGCGCTGGACGCGCAGGTGGTGGCCGTGCGCGGCGGCGACCAGGCCAAGGTCGGTCTGCCCAGCTTCAAGCAGTACCGCGAGCCGGACGGGCGCTTTTACTTCAAGCTCACCGGCGTCGGCGGCCAGGTGCTGCTGCAAAGCAGGGGCTTCGAGTCGCCGCGCGACGCCGGCCAGGCGGTCAAGCGCCTGCAGACCGAAGGCGGGGCGGCGCTGGCCGCGCTGGCCGACCGGCTGGAGCCGGTGGCCGACACGGTGTCACCGGACCTGGCCGACGCGCTGCAGGCCTTGCAAATCGCACAGCAAGGCTGACGGCATGCGTCGGGCGAAGGCCCGCTGACCGGGCCACGCCGTGCCACCGGGCCGGCCGTGGTGCACAATCGCGAGCTATACACAAAAAGGTTTAGGAGCAGCGATCGTGACCATTTACGTCATCGACGACCACCCTTTGATGCGCGAGGCGGTGGTGATGCTGCTGCGACGGGTTCGGCCGGGCTCGGAGGTGGTCGAGCTGTCGCAGCTGTCGGATCTTGACCGCGCGGTCGAAACCCGCGGCGCGCCCGAGCTGTTCTGCCTGGACCTGAAGCTGCCCGACACCGTGGGCATTTCGGGCGTCAAGCTGCTCAAGCGGCTGTATCCCGACGTGCCGCTGGCCGTAATCTCGGCCACGCCGGCCGCCGATGTCGAGGAGTGGTGCATCGAGGCCGGTGCCGACGTCTACATCGAGAAGTCCGCCGGCGCCAGCGAGATCGCCGCCGCCCTGCGCGCCATGCTGCACGCCGACAGCGAATTCGCCGACCTCGAATACGGTGACAACCAGACCGAAACCAAGCTGTCCAAGCGCCAGAAGCAGCTGATCGTGATGCTGGACGAAGGCCTGTCCAACCGCGACATCGCCGAGCGCCTGGGCATCAGCGAACACACCGTCAAGGTGCACCTGTGGCGGCTGTTTCGCCGCCTGGGCGTCAAGAGCCGGACCCAGACCCTGCACTTCGCGCGCACGCACGGCCTGCTGGGCCCGTGACGGCCGGCGCCGTCGGCACCCAGACCCGGAACACCGTCCCGCGCCCGGGGCGCGAGCGCACCGTCACCCGGTAGCCCAGCCGCTGCGCCAGGCCTTGCACGATGGCCAGGCCCAGGCCGAAGCCGTCCTCGGTGCCGGCGGTCGGCACCTTGTAGAACTCGCCGAAGATCTGCCCCAGCTCGCTTTCGGCCATGCCGATGCCGGTGTCCCACACCTCCAGGCTGACGCCGCCGGCGCGCACGCGCGCCGCCAGCAGCACGCCGCCGCGCTGCGTGTAGCGGATGGCGTTGGCCAGCAGGTTGCCGATGACGCGGCGCAGCATCACCGGGTCGGTGCGCAGCTCGGCGTCGGCCGGGCGCACGCGCAGCCGCAGGCCCTTGAGCCGCGCCTCGGGGCCGAACTGCACCTGCAGGTCGTCCAGCAGCGCCCGCACGGCGAGCGGGCACTCGCGCAGCTCGTACTGCCCGGCGTCCAGCCGGACCCAGTCGAACAGCGAATCGAACAGGCTGTGGATGGCCACCGTGGATTGCAGGATCTTGGGCGCCAGCTCGTCCACCAGCTCCGGCTCGTTGCTCAGCCAGTCGGCGTACAGGCCGACGGCGTTGACCGGCTGCTTCAGGTCGTGCGCCGCGCCGGCCAGAAAGCGGGTGCGAAAGCGCGCCGCCTCCTGCGCCACGCGGGTCTGCTCGCGCAGCGACTCGATCAGGCGCGTGTTGCGCAGGCTCAGCTCGATGCTCTCGGCCACCCGCTGGTGCTGCCCCTGGGCGATGCGCCACAGGATGCCGGCATACACCAGCAGCAGCAGGGCCTGCCACAGCAGGCCATGCGAATCGGCCAGCTGCGGCGTGGCGCTCAGGCGCAGCCACAGGCTGGCCAGCAGCGCCGGCACGAACACGGCGCCAAAGCCCCGGGCCAGCCGCAGGTGGGCCGACGCCCAGGACACCAGCAGCACACCCACGCCCAGGGTGAGGGCCCAGCACACGGCCTCGACTTCGGGCGACACGCGCTGGGCGTAGCACAGCGGCGCCATGCCCCAGACCAGCGCCTGCACCAGCCAGCCGGCGCGCTGGCGGCGCAGCCGCGCCAGTTGCGCGGCCACCGGGGCCCAGGCCAGCTGCTGGCGGTACGCCCGCCAGCCGCGCCAGCCCCAGGCGATGACGCCCAGCGAGCCGCCGACCCACAGCGCGCTGGGCAGGCCGGGCGCGTGCCAGAGCAGCAGCCCGCCCAGCAGCGCCCACAGGGCCAGCACCGCCAGCTGCGCGGGCAGCCAGCCGTCCATCAGGATGGCGAACTGGCGCGCCTCGATCCATTCGGCGCGGCTGGCCGGGTCCGGGGCGGGGGCCGCGATGGCGCTCACGTCAGCTATTGATCATGTAGCTGCTGGGGCGCTCTGGACAAGCCCGACAGCCGGTTTTGGGTTCAAGACCCGCCGCACTGCGCGCGCTGGCGCAGCGCGTGCTCCATCACCACCAGCGCCAGCAGGGCCTCCAGGATCGGGGTGGCGCGGATGCCGACGCAGGGGTCATGGCGGCCCTTGGTGATGACCTCGACCGCCTCGCCCGCCAGGTTGACCGAGGCGCGTGGCACCAGGATCGAGCTGGTCGGCTTGATGGCCACCGCCACCTCGATGTCCTGCCCGTTGCTGATGCCGCCCAGCACGCCGCCGTCGTGGTTGCTGGCAAAGCCGCCGCCGGGCAGCAGCGAGTCGCCATGCTGGCTGCCGCGGTGCGCCACGCTGGCAAAGCCGTCGCCGATCTCCACCCCCTTGACCGCGTTCAGGCCCATCATGGCCTTGGCGATGTCGGCGTCCAGCCGGTCGTAGATCGGCTGGCCCAGGCCCGCGGGCACGCCGCGCGCCACCACGCGCAGCCGCGCACCGCACGAGTCGCCCGACTTGCGCAGCGCGTTCATGTAGTCCTCCAGCGCCGACACGTCGGCCACCGGGGCGAAGAAGGGGTTGGCGGACACGTGCGCCCAGTCCTCGAAGCCGATGGCCAGCTCGCCGATGTGCGTCATGCAGCCCAGGAACGTGGTGCCGTGCCGCTCGCGCAGCCACTTGCGCGCCACCGCGCCGGCGGCCACGGTGGGCGCGGTCAGGCGCGCGGACGAGCGGCCGCCGCCGCGCGGGTCGCGGATGCCGTACTTCTTCCAGTAGGTGTAGTCGGCGTGGCCGGGGCGGAAGGTCTGGACGATGTCGCCGTAGTCCTTGCTGCGCTGGTCCTGGTTGCGGATCAGCAGGCAGATCGGCGTGCCGGTGGTGCGGCCTTCGTACACGCCGGACAGGATCTCCACCTGGTCGGGCTCGGCGCGCTGGGTGACGAACTTGCTGGTGCCGGGGCGGCGCCGGTCCAACTCGGGCTGGATGTCGGCCTCGGACAACGCCATGCCGGGCGGGCAGCCGTCGATCACGCAGCCGATGGCCGGGCCGTGGGATTCACCGAAGTTCGTGACGGCAAACAGGTTGCCAAGGGTGTTGCCGCTCATGGGGCGAAATTATCGCCGCTGGCGTGGCGGCCACGGGCAGGGCCGGCAGCGCCGCGGAATTATCTTGATTTCTATCTGAAATCGTTGTGTGGCCAGCGCCAGCAGCTCCTGAAACAGGAGCAAGCGTGGCGATTCAGGCGCGGTCGGCCGCCGCCGGCTCGGCGCCTTCCTCGGGCCAGTCGCGGATGTAGGCCTTGAGCATCTGGTTCTCGAAGTCCTGCGCGTCCACGACCGCCTTGGCCACGTCGTAGAAGCTGATCACGCCCATCAGCTGGCGGTTGTCGATCACCGGCAGGTAGCGCGTGTGGTGCTCCAGCATCATGCGGCGCACCTCATCCAGCTCGGTCTCCAGGGTGCAGATCAGCGGCCCCGGATCCATGCTGCGGTACACCGACAGGCCGGCGAACGAGCCGCCGTTCTTCACCGCCGCCTGGATCACCTCGCGGAAGGTCAACATGCCCACCACGCGCTCGTGCGACATCACCACCAGCGAGCCGATGTCCTTGTCGGACATCACCTGGGCGGCGTCGGCCAGGCTGTCTTCGGGCGTGATGGTGTACAGGACGTTGCCCTTCAGGCGCAGGATGTCGCGGACTCTCATGGGTGCTCTTTCGGTGTCGTCGGCGGGCGTCGATCGCAGGGAATATAGCCCACAATACAGCGCGGCCCGGCCCCGGCGCCGGCCACCCCGCCCTTGACCAGGAGACCCCATGCCCGGCTACGCCGACCCCGGCTTCGACACGCTCGCCATCCACGCGGGCGCCCGGCCCGACCCCGCCACCGGCGCGCGCGCCGTGCCGATCCACCTCAGCACCTCGTTCGTGTTCGACTCCAGCGACCACGCCGCCCAGCTCTTCAACATGGAGCGCGCCGGCCACGTCTACAGCCGCATCAGCAACCCGACCAACGCCGTGCTGGAGCAGCGCGTGGCGGCGCTGGAAGGCGGCATCGGCGCCATCGCGACCGCCAGCGGCCAGGCGGCGCTGCACCTGGCCATCGTCACCCTGATGGGCGCCGGCGGCCACATCGTCGCCAGCTCGGCGCTGTACGGCGGCAGCCAGAACCTGCTGCACTACACGCTGCGGCGCTTCGGCATCGACACCACCTTCGTCAGGCCCGGTGATCCGGACGGCTGGCGCGCCGCCATCCGCCCGAACACGCGCCTGTTGCTGGGCGAGACGCTGGGCAACCCGGGGCTGGAGGTGCTGGACATCCCCGCCGTGGCGCAGATCGCGCACGACGCCGGCGTGCCACTGCTGGTGGATTCGACCTTCACCACGCCGTACCTGCTCAGGCCGCTGGCGCATGGCGCTGACCTGGTCTACCACTCGGCCACCAAGTTCCTGTCCGGCCACGGCACGGTGATCGGCGGCGTGCTGGTCGACGGCGGCAGCTTCGACTGGGAGCGCTCCGGCCGTTTTCCCGAGCTGACCACGCCCTATGACGGTTTTCACGGCATGGTGTTTTCCGAGGAGAGCACCGTCGGCGCCTTTTTGCTGCGCGCGCGGCGCGAGGGCCTGCGCGACTTCGGCGCCGCGCTGTCGCCGCACAGCGCCTGGCTGATCCTGCAGGGCATCGAGACCCTGCCGCTGCGCATGGAGCGGCACATCGCCAACACCGAGCAGGTGGTGCGTTTCCTGGCCGAGCACCCGTTCGTGGCGCGCGTCGGCCATCCGCTGCTCGAATCGCATCCCAGCCACGCGCTGGCCCAGCGGCTGCTCAAGCACGGCGCGCGCGGCGCCGGCAGCGTGTTCAGCTTCGACATCAAGGGTTCACGCGCGCAGGGCAAGGCGTTCATCGACACGCTCAAGCTGTTCAGCCACCTGGCTAACGTGGGCGACTGCCGCAGCCTGGTGATTCACCCGGCCAGCACCACCCATTTCCGCATGAACGACGAGGCGCTGGCGGCCGCCGGCATCGGGCCGGGCACCATCCGCCTGTCGATCGGGCTGGAAGATCCGCGGGATTTGATCGACGACCTGAAGCGGGCGCTGAAGGCGGCCGAGAAAGCGGGGGCCTGAGCATGTTCATCGACGTCCACGGCGCACCCCTATACGCCTACACCGGCGGCCGGCCCTTCGATGCGGCGCGACCAACCGTGGTGTTCATCCACGGCGTGCTCAACGACCACAGCGTGTGGATCCTGCAGTCACGCCACCTGGCGCACCACGGCTGGAACGTGCTGGCCATCGACCTGCCCGGCCACGGGCGCAGCGGCGGCCAGCCACCCGCATCGGTGGAGCAGGCGGCCGACGGCGTGCTGGCCCTGCTGCGCGCGGCCGGCGTGGCGCGCGCGGCGCTGGTGGGCCACAGCTTCGGCTCGCTGATCGCGCTGGAGGCCGCCGCGCGCGCGCCGGCGCAGGTCAGCCACCTGGTGCTGGTGGGCACGGCCTTTCCGATGAAGGTCTCGCCCGCGCTGCTGGAAGCCTCGGTCAGCGCGCCCGAGCAGGCCATCCACATGGTCAACGTGTTCTCGCACAGCACGCTGTGTCCGCCGCCCTCGGCCCTGGGGCCGGGCACCTGGCTGTACGGCAGCTCGCGCGCCCTGATGCGGCGCGTGCTGGCCAGCAACCCGGCGGTCAACGTGTTCCACACCGGCTTTCAGGCCTGCGACCGCTACGCCGGCGGCGAGCAGGCGATGGCGGCGGTGCAGTGCCCGACGCTGTTTCTGGTGGGCCGCCACGACCAGATGACCCCGCCGCGCGCCGCGCGCGCCCTGGCCGCGCACGCGCGCCAGGCCAAGGTGGTCGAGGTCGAGGCCGGCCACGCGCTGATGACCGAAGCGCCGGGCGAGGTGCTGGACGCGCTGCGCGACTTCCTGGCCGCCTGAGGCCGGCGCGATTCCAGGCCTCCGCTAGCTGCAACTTTGGTAGCTGCTTGCGCTTGCCAGACGGGCGCTGGAACGTGTTTTACTGCCGCTACAGCCCGTCCAGCTCGCGGTGGCGGCGCAGCGTGGTCCAGTCCTGCCCGAGCTGGGCCGCCAGTTGCTCCACCAGGTACACCGAGCGGTGCTGACCGCCGGTGCAGCCGATGGCCACGGTGACGTAGCTGCGGTGGTCATGCACCAGCGCCGGCAGCCAGGCGCGCAGAAAGCCGGCGATCTGATCCTGCATGCGCTGCACGTCGGGCTGCCGCGCCAGGTAGTCGATCACCGGCCGGTCGCGCCCGGTGAGCGGGCGCAACTCGGTCACGTAATACGGGTTGGGCAGCATGCGCACGTCGAACACGTAGTCGGCGTCCAGCGTGATGCCGCGCTTGAAGGCGAAGGATTCGAACACCAGCGTCAGGTGCGCCAGCGGCGCGGCGATCAAGGCCTTGACGCTGGCCAGCAGCTGCGAGGGCAGCAGCACGCTGGTGTCGATCACCAGCGAGCGCTCGCGCAGGTCGGCCATCTGCTCGCGCTCGCGCGCGATCGCCTGCAGCAGCGCCTGCTGCACGTCGCCTTCGTCGGCCTGTGACAGCGGGTGGCGTCGCCGGGTCTCGGAAAACCGCCGCACCAGGGTGTGGTCGTTGGCTTCCAGGAAGATCTGGCGCAGGTGCACGCCCTGCTCGGCCAGGCCGTCGAGCAGCGGCGGCAGCTGTGGCAGCGATTCACCGCTGCGCGCGTCCATGGCGATGGCCAGGCGGCGCGCCTGGCGCCGGTCTTCCAGCGCGATGAAGGGGCGCAGCAGCTCGGGCGGCAGGTTGTCGACGCAGTAGTAGCCGGCGTCCTCCAGCGCGCGCAGCGCGATCGACTTGCCGGAGCCGGACATGCCGGTGATCACCACCAGCTCGGTGCCGGTGGGCGGCTCGGCGGCGGCCGCGGGGGGCGGGGTGGGGATCACGCGCGTGCCTTTCGCGTACCACCCGCCGCGGCCGGTGCGGCGGCCGGCGGCGCCAGCATTTCCCGTGCATGGGCCAGCGTGGCGTCGGACAGGCGCTCGCCGCCCAGCATGCGGGCGATCTCGCGCGTGCGCGCCTCGCCGCTGATCGGCGCCACCTGGCTGGTCGGCGCCGCGTCGCCGGCGGCCTGCTTGCTGACCTGCAGGTGCTGGTCGGCGCAGGCCGCCACCTGCGGCAGGTGGGTGACGCACAGCACCTGGCGGTCGCGACCCAGGCGCTGCAGCAGGCGGCCCACCGTGGCCGCCACGGCGCCGCCGACGCCGGCGTCTACCTCGTCGAACACCAGCGTGCCGGCCGTGCCCAGCTGGCTGGTGGTGACGGCGATGGCCAGTGCCAGGCGCGACAGTTCACCCCCGGATGCTACTCTTTCAATAGCTCTTGGCGCTGATCCGGCGTGCGCTGCGACCAGGAAAGCCACGTTTTCCAGGCCGTGCGGAGCCGGCTCGGCGAGCTTGTCGAGTTGCACCTCGAAGCGCCCGCCCGCCATGCCCAGCGCCTGCATGGCCTCGGTGACGGCGGTGGCCAGGCGTGGCGCGGCCTGGTCGCGCTGGCGCGAGACGGCGCGCGCGGCCTGCTGCAACGCCTGCTGGGCCGCGTCGGCCCGGGCCTGCAGTTGCGCCAGATCGGCGGCGGATTCGAGCGCCGCCAGTTCGGCGCGCCACTGCGCCAGCACCGCGTGCAGCTCTTGCGGCGGGCGGCGAAAGCGTCGCGCCAGGCCCATCCACTGGCCCAGGCGCTCGTCCAGCGCGGCCAGCTGCTCGGGGTCCAGGTCGGCGCGGCGCAGGTAGCCGTGCAGGCTGTGCGCGGCGTCGCGTGCCTGCGCGATGCAGGAATCGAGCAGTTCGGCCAGGGCGGCGAATGCGGGTTCGATGTCGCGCTGCCCGGCCAGCGCATCGTGCGCCTGCGCCAGCGCGGGCAGGGCGCCGCTGTCGCCGTCGTCGCCTTCCAGCGCGGCGCCGGCGGCCCGGGCGGCGTCGATCAGCGCCTGCGCGTGCGACAGCCGGGCGTGGCGCTGGTTCAGCTCGTCCCATTCGCCGTCGCCGGGTGCCAGCTTGTCGAGTTCGCCGATCTGCCACAGCAGGCGTTCGCGCTCCTGCGCCAGGCTGTCCTGCGCGGCGCGCGCGGCCGCCAGCGCGACCTCGGCCTGGCGCCAGGCCTGCCAGGCGTCGGCCAGTGGGCCGGTGTCGATGCCGGCGTAGGCGTCCAGCAGCTGGCGCACGGCGGCCGCTCGCGTCAGGCTCTGCCAGGCGTGCTGGCCGTGGATGTCGACCAGCCATTCGCCCAGCGTGCGCAGCTGCGCCAGGGTGGCCGGCGAGCCGTTGATCCAGGCGCGGCTCTTGCCGGCGGCGTCGATGGCGCGGCGCAGCAGCAGGGCGTCGGTGTCGGTGTCGAAGCCGTGCTCGGCCAGCCAGGGGCGGGCGGCGTCGGGCAGCTCGAACTCGGCGGCGATTTCGCAGCGCTGCTGGCCCTCGCGCACCCACAGGGCGTCGCCGCGGCCGCCCAGCACCAGCTGCAGCGCGTCGACCAGGATCGACTTGCCGGCACCGGTCTCGCCGGTCAGCGCCGTGAAGCCGCCCGTCAGCGCCAGCTCCAGCGCCGGGACGATGACGAAGTCGCGCAGACTGAGGTGGCGCAGTGCCATGGGTCAGACGCCTCCGGTGTTCCAGTGCAGCTTGCCGCGCAGGGTGTCGAAGTAGCTCCAGCCCCGGGGGTGCAGAAAGCGCATGCGGTGGTCCGAGCGCCGCACCACGATGCGGTCGCCGTGGTGCAGCGAGGTGATCGACTGCATGTCGAAGCTGGCGCTGGCATCGCGCCCCGCGACCACCTCGATGGCGATCTCCACCGAATCGGCCAGCACGATCGGCCGGTTGGACAGCGTGTGCGGGGCAATGGGCACCAGCGCCCAGGCCGGCACCATGGGGTGCAGCAGCGGCCCGCCGGCCGACAGGGCGTAGGCGGTCGAGCCGGTGGGCGTGGCGACGATGATGCCGTCGGCGCGGTGGTTGGCGACGAAGCGCCCGTTGACCTCCACCCGCAGCTCGACCATGCTGGCCACGGCGCCGCGGTTGACCACCACGTCGTTCATGGCCAGCGCCTCGAACACGCAGTCGTTGCCGCGCATGACCCGGCCGTGCATCAGGCTGCGCGAATCCTCCTCGTAGCCGCCGGCCAGCATGGTGGGCAGCACGCGGCGGTAGTCGCCCAGCGGGATGTCGGTGACGAAGCCCAGGCGCCCCTGGTTGATGCCGATCAGCGGCGTGCCGTGCGGCGCCAGCTGGCGGCCGATGCCCAGCATGGTGCCGTCGCCGCCCACCACCACCGCCAGGTCGCTGTCGGTGCCGATCCGCGCCACGTCCAGCACCGGGTACTGGTGCAGTCCGGTGGACGCGGCGGTGCGCTCGGCCAGCGCCACCTCGCAGCCCTGTTCCACCAGAAAGCCGGCGATGTCGGCGATGACCTGGCGGGTGGACTCCGGCGCGCTGCCGGAAGCCGCATCCTGGTATTTGCCGACCAGCGCGACACGGTGGAAGTGAAGGCTCATGAGCAAATTACATCATAATGATTTTGAATGCTGGACGACCGCGCACGCCTGCTGCTCAAGACGCTGATCGAGCGCTACATCGCCGAGGGTCAGCCGGTGGGCTCGCGCACGCTGTCGCGCGCCCCGGGGCTGGAGCTGTCGCCCGCCACCATCCGCAACGTCATGTCGGACCTGGAGGCGCTGGGCCTGATCGCCAGCCCCCACACCTCGGCCGGGCGGGTGCCGACGGCGCGCGGCTATCGGCTGTTCGTCGACACCATGCTCACCGCCCAGCGCGCCGACTTCGAGGCGCCCCAGCTGCCCGCCGAACAGCCGCAGCGGGTCATTGCCCACGCGGCGCAGCTGCTGTCCAACCTGTCGCAGTTCGTCGGCGTGGTGATGGCGCCGCGGCGCTCGTCGGCGTTTCGGCACATCGAATTCCTGCGCCTGTCCGAGCGGCGGCTGCTGCTCATCATCGTCGCGCCCGACGGCGACGTGCAGAACCGCGTGCTGTTCACCGACACCGACTACACGGCGTCGGAGCTGCAGCAGGCCTCCAACTACCTCAACGCCCATTTCTCGGGCCTGGACATCGAGCAGGTGCGCCTGCGCCTGCGCCAGGAAGTCGACAGCCTGCGCGGCGAGATCGCCAAGCTGATGCACGCCGCCGTGCAGCTGGGCAGCGAGGCCATGACGCAGGCGCAGGACGAGGTGGTCATCTCGGGCGAGCGCAACCTGCTGGCGGTGAGTGACTTCTCGGGCGACATGAACCAGCTGCGCCGCGCCTTCGAGCTGTTCGAGCAGAAGGCCCAGCTGATGCGCCTGCTGGACATGTCCAGCCAGGCTGAGGGGGTGCGCATCTTCATCGGCGGCGAAAGCCAGACCGTGCCGGTGGAAGACCTGTCGGTGGTCAGCGCGCCCTATGAGGTGGACGGCCAAGTGGTGGGCACGCTGGGCGTGATCGGCCCCACCCGCATGCCCTACGACCGCATGATCCAGATCGTCGACATCACGGCGCGCCTGGTCAGCAATGCGCTGAGTCAGGGACGGCCCGCGGACACCACACTAGAATCCCGGCCGGCGGGCCGTTAGCTCAGTGGTTAGAGCAGGGGACTCATAATCCCTTGGTCGTTGGTTCAAGTCCAACACGGCCTACCAATACAGATAAGGAAGCCGTGCTACGTAAAACATAGTGCGGTTTTTGTTTTTCCGGCCCGTGTAGCCACCATGTAGCCACCGGTACAGGGTTTTTGCACCAGCACGGCCAGCACCAGCAAAGCGCCTGGGCGGCTCACTTGCGGAAACCGCAAGTGACGGCCAGGCGGGCAAGGTGCCCTCCACGCGCGCGCGGGTGATGCGTGTTTAGTTGACTAAACACCCTCCCGGCTTGCGTGCCCTCCACGCGCGCGCGGGTGATGCTGGTGCCCTTGATGCGCTCCAGGTCATCGCCTAGGGCATCGGCGCGGGCAAGGTGCTGGTTGATGGCCTGCTTGGTCATGCCAGCGGCGGCGGCGGTGCTGGCAGCGAAGCCCTTTTCTTGCGGTCGTGCGCCACCGAGTTGCCCGGCGTAATACTGAGGTGGAAAGACTCTTTCCACCTCAGTTTCTTCCGGGTGCAGCGCCTCCCAAATCTGCCTGCGCCGTTGGATGGCCTGCGCCCTCTACGCGCGCGCTGGCGCGCTCACGCTACCCCACGTCGCACCAGGCAAGAAAAAAGCCCCCTACGGGGCTCTACGTGGCTTCTGAGCGGCTTCGCTTGCTGGGGCGGCAGTAGGGCAGCAGGAAGGCGGCAACGTCGGCCCGTAGGCGCATCGGCAGGGCGGGGCAGTTCATCGCGGCCAGTAGCCATTGCAGCGGGTCGGCACGCTCGGGCAGTTGCACCAGCAGCGGCGGGGCAGGTTTGCGGCCAGCACCTGGGCGTGCGCCGCCCCAGTTCGGGCTATGTCGGGCTTGTCGGGGCATCTTGAATGCAGCTCCACGGCGGATTTAATCTGTGCGTGAGAAACAGGGCGGTTGCCAGCGGCAACCATTGCTAGACTTTTGGTAGTCCCCTGGGGTGGCAGGCGGCCCGGCTTTTTTTTGCAGGTAGCGTTGAAAACGAGGAAACAGGGCGGTTTCCACTGACGTTGCTGTCAACTTTCGCGGCCCCCTGGGTGAAGGTGCCGGCCACGGGGTTGACGCCCCTGCCGGCTGTCGGGCAAGTCCCGACGGACTGCTCTCCCGCGTCAGTTCGGGTTAGCTCACCAGCTCGCCCTTGCTCGGGTTCGCTGCTGGTGCTTTCTTCGGGCGGGCGGCCTGGGCGGCTTTCGCTGCGGCCTGCACGGCGGCATCGGCGTCGCGCTTTGCTCCGTCCAGTTCAGCGGCGGTGCGGCCCGTGCGGATGTAGTCCGAAACTTCGGTGCGCCAGGCCAGGCCATAGCCCCCCGTCAAATCGACCATGCGCTCGGGCGGCGGCGCATAGCTCATTGCCGGCAGCGCATCGTCGTAGCCCATCGATGCGAGTTCCCTGCGGAAATGGGCCTCAGCCTCGTTTGCCTGCACCAGCGCATCGGCGGCGTTCAGCACGGCCTGCGCCAGCTTGATGTGCTCGGCTGTCATCTGCTTGCGAACCTCTGCCGCGTGCGCTCGGGCGATGTCCCGTAGCACGATGGCCTGGGCGGCGATGGCCTTGCGCAGCGCGGTAATCAGTTCGCTGTTCTTGCTGGCTCGCAGGGACAGGCCGGGCGTCGGCTCGGCACCAGACAGCAGTGCATCAGCCCGTGCGAGCGGGTCATCTGCCGGGCGTTGTCCAGGCGCTGCCAGGCGCTCTACGTCAATGCGGGCGGCCTCAGCCTGGGCGGCGGCCAGCTCACGGTGAAAGTGCGCCAGGCGCTCGGCGGCGTTGTGATAGTCCGGGTGTTCGGACAGGGGTTTGAGTTTCTCGCTCATGGTTTTTCCTTTCGGTGGTGGTTATCGACGTGCAGGCGTTGCACCAGGGCGTGCGGCCTGCTCACGGCGGGCCTGGGCGATACGGCCTGCTCGATTGCGGATGGCGTTGCGCTCGTGTTCGCTCAGGGCCAGCGTTGCCAGGCTTGCGCCGGGGCATTGCGCCAGCGCGGCGGCGATGGCTTGGTGCTGGGCAATCTTGATGGCCATCGGCCCATTAAAGCCCCGGGCGGGCGGGGTTGCGATGGCACGCGGGCGCATCAGCTTGTCGTACTGGGTTTCGTTTTTCACGGTGCTTTCCTTTCAATGAATCGGGTTGATGGTGCAGGGCGGCCAGCAGTCACGGCCCCTGCGGGTGCGCTGCACAGCGGCGTGCGCTGTCGTTGACGGGCTCGGGCAGCGCGGCCAGGTAGTCGCGCCACAGCTCAGCACCAGGCCGGCAGCGTTTTGCACCAGGCAGGCGGGCGGCGGTGGTGCAGCGGGTGCAGCGCATGGCGTGAGTGATGTAGTCGCTCAGCTCCAGCCCCCGGGAAGTTCCCCCGTTTTTCCCCCGCCCTATATATAGGGCGCGGGGAATTTCGGGCCCGGGCTTCCCCGTTTTCGGGGTTTTCGGGGAATTTCGGGGCGTCAGCTTTGCCATATCCAGCCTTCCCGATGCACCAGCACGCCCCTTGCAATCAGGCCAGTGATTGCAGCTCTGGCGCGCTCTGCCTTGCGGTCGTTCGCCACCGGCAGGGCACCAGCGGCGGCGGCAATGGCGGCTTCAAGTTCCAGGCAAAGGCGCAGCGGTGGTGCGCCATCAATGCCGGTTCGCCCGTCAGCTTTGAACACGGGGCGCAGCGCGTCAAAGGCAATCCGCTGATTTCCGCCCTGGGGCAGCTTCACGGCTCGCACGGCCTGGGCGGTGGTGTCGGGTTGCACCACGCATGAAGTGATTTCCTCGCCGTCGCTGTCGGTGCCCAGCGGTTGCACGGCCAGGCGGAAAGGGTGCGCCTTGCCGTCCTCGCCGTCCTTCGCCTTCGCCACCTTCCATTCGCGCCGGTCGCCGTCGCGTGCCACCTCGATAGCGGCGTCCATGGCGGCAAACAAGCTCGAATGTCCGCGCAGTCCGCGCGTTGCGTCCTTGCCCGAGTGGTGCACCAGCAGCACCAGGCCGGCAGTCAGGGATTGCAGGCGCTTTGCGGCTTGCAGGATTTCGCCCATGTCCTTGCTGGCGTTTTCATCGGCCAGCGGCGCGGCGCGGTTCAGGGTGTCCACTATCACCACGGCCCCCGCAGGCACCACGGCGGCCAGGTCTGCCACGTCCTGGGGCTCGGTCAGGTTGAACGGTTGCAATACCAGGTGCAGGCCGGCCGGCAGCTCGCCATGGTTCACCAGCTCCCATGCTTTGGTGCGCCCCTTGAAACCGCCTTCGCCCTCTAGTGCGAGATACACCACGGGCGCGGGTGTCACGCGATGCGCGAACCAGTCCCGGCCCTGGGCGATGGCGGCGGCCATGTCAAAGGCGAGAAACGATTTGCCGGATGTGCTGGGGCCATACAGCGCGGCCAGCCCCTGGGCGGGCAATACGCCACGGATGCGCCAGGCCAGCGGCGGCATGGCGTTCAAGTCTGCGCCAGTCAGCAGGCGGTAGCGCGGCGGTTCGGGCTCGGGTGCCGTTGCAGATTCCAGCAGCGCGGCCAGCACGTCGGCCCCGTCGCGTTGCAGCAGGTCGTTCGCGTCAAAGTTGCTCGCTTCGCCCTCGGGCATGGCGGCCACGGCGCATTGCAGCTCACGCGCAATTTCTGCGGCGGCTTGCTCTTTGCCAGTGTCGGGCACCAGCACCAGGCGGGCAGCGTTATCCTTTTCCAGAATAGCGCGCGCCACCGTGCCCACATTGCCCCAGCCGAAAGCCACCACGGCGGCGCGGCCCGTCGCTTGCCAGCAAGCCCATGCTTGCCCGATGCCCTCCACCAGGTACAGCGGCCCATCGCCGGGCGTGCCAACGGTGTGCGATGCGCCGGCCATGGGTGCGCCGGGCAGGTTCATCTTCTTGCCCTCGGGCGGTATCAACTGCAAGGATTGCAGCGTGCCGTCGGCAGCGTAGGCGGGCACGGCCAGCGCGCCGGCCATGCTGCTTCCTCCGATGTGCAGCGGGTCGCCCTGGGGCACCACGCGCAGGCCATCGAGCTGCACGCCGGCTGCGGCCTTGCGCACGATGTACGGGTGCGCGTTCGTCGCGGGCTCACAGCGCGCCCACACGTCGGCAGCGGCCCGTTTGATGGCCTTGGCGGGGCGTTCTTGCTGGTGCCCGTGCTCTGCGGCCATGCGGTGCAGCGTGCCAGCGCCTACGCCCTTGCCGGGCTTGAAACTGCGCCAGGTGTCACGCGCTGCGCGGGCATCGTAGTTATCGGCCTGGGCGCTCCAACTGTCGAAGGTGTCGAAGTCCAGGCCGGCAGCATGGGCGGCCATGCCAGCGCGCACCCATGTATCGCGGTCGCAGTCGGGCGGTATGGATTGCAGCGCGGCGCGGGCGCGTTCGGTGTCGGTGGTGGTCAACATCAGGCAACCCCCGACAACTGGCGAATGATGGCCTTGCGGCCCGGCTCGCTCAGGTAGTACACGCCCGGAAAGCAGGCGCGGCCATCGCGGTCGATAACCTTGATGCGGGTGCAGGGCAGGTGCGTTTCACCCAATCCCAGCTCGCGCAGGGTTGCCACCAGCGCGGGGCCATTCGAGCATCCTGCTTCGCGGTCAACAGCTTCACGCGACACGCTGGGGCGGTTCAGCAGCAGGTGCAGCAGGCGCAGGGCGCGCGGGTTGTTGGTGCCTTTGAAAACGGGCGGCTTGCCGGTACAATTCTGGGTGCTAGGTTCCTCGAAAAATCCCGCTTGCGCCATGGCCGGTGCAGCGGGTTTTTTCATTGGTGCGTCACCCCCAGCACGCGGCGCAGCTCAGCCACCGGCCAGGCCAGGCGGCCATTGACGCGCATCGGGCGCAGCGGGCCGTTCTCAGTGCAGGCCCATTCGCGCAGCGTCTGCGGCTTGCGGTTCAGGTAGTGCGCGGCCTCGCCCGTGGTGACGGCGGGGCGGGTGACGTGTTCCAGCGGTGGGAATTGCTGGGGCTCGGTGGCAGCGCGGCGGGCGCTATGCAGTGTGGTTTCCATCGGTTCCGTCCTTTCCCTTGCGGGTGTTCGGACGGTTCCAAATTCGGCCCTTGCGTGCGGCTCTATCGGGTTCCGTCCGTTGCCTTTCGGCGTTGTTGACGGTTCCTGATTCTTCGCATATTTCGCCCTGCAACCGGTTGCCGACGGTTGCCGTTTGGTTGCCGATTACCGGCTAAATTTTTCTGCGCGGTAGGCGTCCAGGCGCTTTGTGAATGTCTGGCGCTTTATGCCCTCGCGCTCGGCAATTCGTGTGACGCCACGCGGAAACTGAGCATAGGTATCGGTCGGCATTTCCAGGCCCGCATCTAGACACGCCTGCCAGTGGCGCGCGCCCATTTCTGC
>MKTG01000089.1:10471-16223 GCA_001897615.1 Burkholderiales bacterium 68-10 | reverse complement strand
CGGGCACTGCGGCCTGAGGCGCATTCGAAAGCCAGTAGCGCAGCGGCGAATCGGCGGCCATCGGCGGGCAATTCGGCCAGGCGGCCACGTCGGACAGCATGACGTGGCGATGCTCTCTCGGGATGCGCGTCACCAGCTCGCCAGTGTCGAAAGCAGCGTTCAGGCGCTGCAAGGTGTCGCGTGCCCGCACTTCGTCACTTGGGAAAAATAGCGCGGCCAGGTGGCGCAGCGAATAGGCTAGCGGCGCGTTGTCTTGCCCAGTAACCAGTGCCTCAATTCGTAGCGCGATGGTGCGGCGCTCTTCTGGTGTTGATGCCTTGCCCAAAATAGCCGGGATGCGGCGCAGGGCTTGAATTTCGTCGTTCGTCATGGCGCTCCTTCGTGCGCTCCTTCGTTCGGGTGCCCCAGCAGGCCGGCGAAGGTTTCCGGCTTTTCGGCAGGATTGCGGCCCTGCCTAGCTGGGGCGAAACTTCAATTCACGGCCCGCAGTTTGCCCGGCTCGCTGCTGGCGTCGAATTGCACGCCGGCCTGTTCCAAAATCCACGCCTCGAATTTCTCGTGGTGCAGGCGCAGCAAATCCAGCGGGCGCACGGTGTAGTGCTTTTCGGCGGTGGCGCTGGGCTTGTGGCCTTGTATCTGCGCAATCACGCCCACGGGCAGTTCGAGCCATTCGCTCAGGCTCTTGAACGAGCGGCGCAGGCCGTGCAGGGTAAGCCCCTCAACGCCGGCCACGGCGCAGGCTTTGCCGTGCTGGTGCTGGGGCGTGCTCATAGGTGCGGTGCCAGCGGTGCCAGCGAACACGAACGGCCCACGTCGGGGCAGGCCGGCCAGCAGGTGGTGCACGTAGGGCGTGAGGGGTATCACGCGCTCGCCCTCTACCTTGTCGCGTATCGTCAGGCCACGCCACTGCACGTTCAAATCGTCCCAGCGCAGGCCCAGCAGCTCGCCGGGGCGCGCACCAGTCAAAAGCAGGGTTTGCAAGTAGGTGGATATGCCCGCGTTGCCCATGCCTCGCACGGCGGCAAACCATGCGGGCAGTTGCTCGCGTAGCAGGGCGTCGGTTTTCGGCTTGGCCTTGCCCAGTGCCTCACGGGCGCGGCGGCTCTTTGCGGGGGTTTGCGCTGGCACGATGGCCTTGTATTCGCGGTGTTCTGCGCACCAGCTCAGGAAAGCGCGCAGTAGTCGCCAGGCCAGGCGGGCAGACGTGGGGCGGTGCTGGCCTTCGCGCTGCGCCCATGCCTCAATCGTTGCGGTGTCTAAGTCTTTCAGCGGCAGCGCCAGCAGCGGGTGCAGGGGCCCGGCCACCGTGACGCCACGGCCACGGGTGCCACGCTTGGCAGGCTCGCCACCGGCAGCAATCAGCTTGGTGTGGTCGCTGCGGTGCCATTCGCCCCAGTGTGGCGTGCGCTCGGCAACGTAGGCGGCCCATGCTTCGCCCACCGTGACGGCCTGGGCGGCGGCGCGGGCGTTCTTGGCTTCGCGCTCGGCTTGCTGCTGGCGCTCTTGCTCGCCGGGGTTGATGCCCTCGTCAATCAGCACGGCCAGGCGGCGCGCTTCGGTGCGGGCTTGCTCGATAGTCCAGGCGCGCACGTCGCCAATGGTGCGGCGGATGGTTTGCCGGTTCAGCTTGGTTTCGTACACGAATGACTTGTGCCCGGTGTTCGTGACGCGCACGCGCAGGCCGGGTGCCTTGGTGTCGCGCAGGAAAGCCTGTTGCTTGCCATCGGGGCAGGCCAGGCGCTCGATTGCGCCAGCAGTCAAATCAATGGCCTGGGCGGTGTCTGGTGCGTCAGTCTTTTTTGGGCGTGCCATCGTGTTTTGCTTTCTTTTACAGGTAGTCCCTTGGTTGCCGTGTAGCCACCATGTAGCCAAAAACCCCCTGTTTTGCCGAATTTCAATCAACACTGTTGACTGTGCAAATCATCAGTTCATTGTCGTAACGTGTTGATTTTCATAGAGTATAACTACACCTATCAACGATGGCAAATAGTCCCTTAAGGCGACTCATAATCCCTTGGTCGCGGGTTCAAGTCCTGCACGGCCTACCAAAATTGTCGTGATATAATTTTTTGCTTCGCGCGGCTGTAGCTCAGTTGGATAGAGTACTTGGCTACGAACCAAGGGGTCGTGGGTTCGAATCCTGCCAGCCGCGCCAACCCGTACCGAAAGCCCCGCAAATCCATGGTTTGCGGGGCTTTCTCCTTTTGGGGTCCGATCGCATGTTCACCGGCATCATCACCGCCGTCGGCCGCGTTGCCGAGGTGCGCGCGCTGGGCGCCAGCAGCGCGCATGGCAAGCAGCTCGTCATTGAGACGCCGCCTGGCTATCTGGACGACGTGGGGCTGGGTGACAGCATCGCGCTCAACGGCGCCTGCATGACGGCCACCGCCATCGACGCGCAGGCGGGGCGCTTTGCCATCGACATCTCGGCCGAGTCGCTGGCGCGCACGGCGGGGCTCGACCGGCCGGGCCCGGTCAACCTGGAAAAGGCGCTGCGCGCGCATGACCGGCTGGGCGGGCACATCGTGTCGGGGCACGTGGACGGCATCGGCCAGGTCACGCAATTCGCGCCGGTGGGCGAGAGCTGGGCGCTGCACATCCTGGCGCCGCGCGAGCTGGCGCGCTACCTGGCCTACAAGGGCTCGGTCACGGTCAACGGCGTGAGCCTGACGGTCAACCAGGTGGACGACCAGCCGGGCGGCTGCGAGATCCGCATCAACCTGATCCCGCACACCGTGCAGAACACCGCGCTGCACACGTTGACGGCCGGCAGCACCGTCAACCTGGAGATCGATCTGATCGCGCGCTATGTGGAGCGAATGCTGTCCAGCGCCCGACCGGCAAGCGCCAGAAGCTATTAAAAACGTAGCTTTATGAAGCCCGTGGCGAGCGCCGTGCCGCACAGCACGATGGCGCCGCACAGCAGCATCCAGGGCGTGACGGCCTCGCCCAGCAGGGTGCTGCCATAGACGATGGCGAACACCGGCACGGTGAAGGTCACGGTGAGCGCGCGCGCCGGGCCCAGCTCCTCGATCAGGCGGAAGTACAGCACGTAGGCCACGCCGGTGCACAGCACGCCCAGCGCCACCACCGAGGCCCAGGCGGCGGGTCCGGGCATCTGCGCCGGCCACGCCGCCAGGGCGGGCAGGGCCAGGCCCAGGGTGGCGCCGATCTGGCTGCCGGTGGCGGTCATCAGGGACGGCAGGCCGCTCAGGTAGCGGTGCGTGAAGCTGGCGGCCACCGCGTAGCACAGCGTGGCGCCCAGGCAGGCGGCCACGGCCCAGGCGGCCAGCGCCGCCGGCGCGCCCGCGCGCAGGCCGATCTTGTCCCAGGCCAACAGGGCTACACCGACGAAGCCCACCACCAGCCCGATGCCGCGCGAGGCCCCCGGACGCTGCCCCAGCCAGGCCCAGGCCACCAGCGCGCCGAACAGCGGCACGGTGGCGTTGAGGATCGAGGACAGGCCGGTGGAGATGTGCAGCAGCGCGAAGCTGAACAGCGCGAACGGAATGCCGGAATTGAGCAGGCCGCACAGCAGCACCGGGCGCCAGTGGCGCCGCAGCGCCGGCCACTGGCCGTGCGCCAGCATCAGCGGCAGCAGGAACAGCGTCGCCACCGTCACGCGCACCGCGGCCGTGGGCAGCGGGCCGAACTCCAGCGTGGCCTGGCGCATGAACAGGAACGAGGCGCCCCAGCTGGCCGCCAGCACCAGGTAGAACAGCGCCAGCGTGGCGGGGGCGGTGGCCGGGCGGTCGGCGGCGAGGGCGGTCATGGGGCGGGAGTATCGCTGGGCCGTCAATTCCGACGCCGGGCGCGGGGCAAGGCAGGCGGATGCAAGCGCCGCCATGGTTTCAATGCCGGATCAGGATTTGTGGCAATGTGGACCAGCGCCAGCAGCTATGAAATCAGGAGTATCCGGGGCTCCCTACAATCGGCATCCATGCAGCTGAATCCCGCCATCTTCAAGGCCTACGACATCCGCGGCACCACGCCGACCACGCTGAACGAGGCCGTCGCCGAGCGCCTGGGCCTGGCCTTTGGCCAGCGCGCGCTGGCGCTGGGCGAGCGCGTGGTGGCCGTGGGACGCGACGGCCGCCTGTCGGGCCCGGCGCTGGCCGAGGCGCTGATGCGCGGCCTGGTGGCCGCCGGCGTCGAGGTGATCGACATCGGCCTGGCCACCACGCCCTTGCTGTACTTTGCCGCCAGCACGCTGTGCACCAGCGGCATCCAGGTGACGGGCAGCCACAACCCGCGCGACGACAACGGCTTCAAGATGGTGCTGGCCGGCCGCGCCATCCATGGCGACGAAATCCAGGCCCTGCGCCGCGCGATGGAGGCCGGCGACGGCGAGCGCCGCGCGGGTGGCTCGGTGCGCCGGCACGACGTGTTTGCGGCATATCTCGCGCGCATCCAGGGCGACATCCGGCTGGCGCGACCGATGAAGATCGTGGTCGACTGCGGCAACGGCGTGGCCGGCGCCAGCGCGCCGCAGGTGTTTCGCGCCATCGGCTGCGAGGTGATCGAGCTGTTCACCGAGGTGGACGGAAATTTTCCGAACCACCACCCCGATCCCAGCAAGCCCGACAACCTGCGCGACGTCATCGCCGCGCTGCAGGCCTCCGACGCCGAGCTGGGCCTGGCCTTCGACGGTGACGGCGACCGCCTGGGCATCGTCACGCGCGACGGCCAGAACATCTTCCCCGACCGCCAGCTGGTGCTGTTCGCGCAGGACGTGCTGGCGCGCGTGCCGGGCGCGCCCATCGTGTTCGACGTCAAGTGCTCGCAGCAGCTGGCGCCCGCCATCCGCGCCGCCGGCGGCGTGCCGCTGATGCACCAGACCGGCCACTCGCTGATCAAGGCGCGCATGAAGGAGGTCAGCGCGCCCCTGGGCGGCGAGATGAGCGGCCACATCTTCTTCAAGGAGCGCTGGTTCGGCTTCGACGACGGCACCTACGCCGGCTGCCGCCTGCTGGAAATCCTCAGCCGCCACCCGGACCCCAGCGCGGTGCTCAACGCCCTGCCCACCAGCTGCTCGACGCCCGAGCTGAACGTTGCCTGCGCCGAAGGCGAGGCACACCGGCTGGCGGCGCGGCTGCAGGCGCTGGCGGGCGAGGTCTTCGCGTCGCCGGCCCAGGTGTCGACCATCGATGGCCTGCGCGTCGACTGGCCCGACGGCTTTGGCCTGATCCGCGCCAGCAACACCACGCCGGTGCTGGTGCTGCGCTTCGAGGGGCAGACGCCGGTGGCGCTGGCGCGCATCCAGGCCGACATGCTGGCGCTGCTGCGCCGCGTCAAGCCCGACGCGCGGCTGGGCGCCTTTGCCCATTGATTCAGATGTTTTGCGGCGCCAGCGCTTGTCCAGACTGCGCCAGCAGCTCCTGAATTCATAGTCATGCCGTCGGCCAGCCGCGTGCTCTACGACCTGGCCACCTGGCTGGCGCAGCCGCTGCTGCGGCGCAAGCTGCGCCGCCGCGGCGCGGCCGAGCCGGGCTATCTGCACGCGGTGGACGAGCGCTTCGGCCACTACAGCCAGCCCCGCCCGGCGGGCGCCGCGCCGCTGGTGTGGATCCATGCCGTGTCGCTGGGCGAGACGCGCGCCGCCGCCATCCTGCTGGCGGCGCTGCGCCCGCGCCTGCCCGGCATGCGCCTGCTGCTGACCCACGGCACGGCCACAGGGCGCGCCGAGGGCGCCGGCCTGCTGCAGCCGGGCGACGTGCAGGTCTGGCAGCCCTGGGACTCGCCCGGTGCCGTG
>MKTG01000089.1:6366-10431 GCA_001897615.1 Burkholderiales bacterium 68-10 | reverse complement strand
CCTGTCCGAGAAATCGCTGCGCGGCGCCCGGCGCGCCGGCGGGCTGCTGCGGCCGGCCTACCATGCGCTGTCGGCCGTGTGGGCGCAGACCGAGGCCGACGCGGCACGCCTGCGCGCCATCGGCGCCGGCCCGGTCATCGTGCTGGGCAACCTGAAGTTCGACGCACGGCCCGCGCCCGGACTGCTGGCGCGCGGGCGGGCGTGGCGCGCCGAAAGCCGCCGGCCGGTGGTCATGCTGGCCAGCTCGCGCGAGGGCGAGGAGGCCGAATTCCTCAAGCAAATCCAGGCCCTGGCGCTTGCTGAACGTGCGCCAGCAGCTATCAAAAAAGAAATGTTTGATACGACGTTGCCCACCGTGCAATGGCTGATCGTGCCGCGCCACCCGCAGCGTTTCGACGAGGTGGCCGACGCCGTCCGCGCCGCCGGCCTGAGCGTCAGCCGGCGCGGCGCCTGGGCTGCCGCGCCCGAGCCGGCCGACGTCTGGCTGGGCGACAGCCTGGGCGAGATGAGCGCCTACTACGCGCTGGCCGACGTGGCGTTGCTGGGCGGCAGCTTCGCGCCGCTGGGCGGGCAGAACCTGATCGAGGCCGCCGCCTGCGGCTGCCCGGTGGTGATGGGGCCGCACACCTTCAACTTCGCCCAGGCGGCCGAACTGGCCCAGGCCGCCGGCGCCGCGCGGCGCGTGGCCGACCTGGCGGCGGCGGTGGCGGCCGCGCACGCGCTGCTGGCCGACGCGCCCGCGCTGGCCGCCATGCGCCGCGCCGCGCAGGACTTTGCCCAGGCGCACCGCGGCGCGGCCGAGCGCACCGCCGAGGCGCTGCAAGCGCTGTGCAGCCGCGGGTCGCGCTGAAGCTCAGGCGCCGGCAAAGCCGTTCTGCCGCCAGGCCTCGAACACCGTCACCGCCACCGCGTTGGACAGGTTCAGGCTGCGCTGGCCGGGTCGCATGGGCAGGCGCAGCTGCTGCGCCGGGGCCAGCTGCTGACGCACGGCCGGGGGCAGGCCGCGGGTTTCGGCGCCGAACACCAGCCAGTCGCCGGGCGCGAAGGCCACTTCGTGCACGCGCCGCGTGCCGCGCGTGGTCAGGGCGAACAGGCGCGCGGGGGCGGGCGCTTCGCTGGCCATGAAGGCGTCCCAATTGGCGTGGCGGCGCACCGGCGCGTACTCGTGGTAATCCAGCCCGGCACGGCGCAGTTGTCGGTCGTCCATCGAAAAGCCCAGCGGCTCGATCAGGTGCAGCGTGCAGCCGGTGTTGGCCGCCAGCCGGATCACGTTGCCCGTGTTGGGCGGAATCTCGGGTTCGACCAGGACGATGTGGAACATGGGGCGATTGTGCGGCGGGTTCAGTCCCTCAGCGGCCGGCCGGCGTGTCGGTGCGTGCCAGCACCAGCACGCCGATCGGGTCGGCACCGGCCGCGCGCAGGGCGGCGGCGGCCTCGCGCACGCTGGCGCCGGTGGTCATGACATCGTCCACCAGCAGCACGTGGCGGCCACGCAAGGCGGGCGCGGCCAGTGGATCGACCTGGAAGGCGCCGCGCACGTTGCGCAGGCGCTCGGCGCGCGGCAGGCTGCGCTGTGGCGGCGTGTGGCGCGTGCGCAGCAGCAGGTCGGGGCGCACCCGGCCGGGTGCCAGCTGCCGCGCCAGCAGCAGGGCCGGGTTGTAGCCGCGCTCGGCCAGGCGCTGGGGCGACATGGGCATCGGCAGCACCAGCTCGGCCGTGGCCAGCGCCTCGGTCACGCCGGGCGTGGCCTGCAACAGCGCCGCCAGCGGGGCGCTCAGGCCGGTGTCGCCGTCGAACTTCCAGCGCACGATGCACAGGGACCAGGGCCACTGCCAGGGCACGGCGGCCAGGCACTGCGCCATCGGTGGCGGCTCGCGCAGGCAGGCGCCGCACACCGCCACGCCCGCCGGCACCGGCAGCGCGCAGCGCTGGCAGCGCGTGGCCGGCGGCGCAAAGCGCGAGCGGCAGTCGGCGCACAGCGTCTGTGCCGGCCAGGCGCGGCAGACCAGGCACTGGCTGGGCCAGTGCGCGGCGCCCGCCGGGCGGGGCAGCAGCGGTCGCAGCAGGGTCATCAGGCGCATGGGCGACGCTCAATATACTGGCCGCCCATGTCAACCGCAGCCGCCGACCGTCCGCCCAGCATCGATCCCGTGGCCGCGCGCCGCTGGGCCGGGCGGCCGCACGACAGCTCGCCCTGGCTGCACGAGGAGGTCGCACGGCGCATGGCCGAGCGGCTGGAGCTGATCCGCCTGCCGGTGCGCGCCTGGGCCGACTGGGAGCCGGCGCGCGGCGGCCTGCGGGGCCATGAGCGGGTCATCGCCCAGTATCCGGATGCGCAGTGTTTTCGGGTTTCAGTGCAGCACCAGCAAGCGCCAGAAGCTCCCAAAAAGATAGCGACAGGCTGGTGGCAGCGGCTGCGGGGCGGGCGCGCGGGCGCCACCGACGTGGTTCAGCCGCCCGATGCCTCGGTGCAGTTGGTGTGGGCCAACATGCTGGCGCATCAGGTGGCCGAGCCGACCGCGCTGATGGCCGACTGGCTGCGCGCGCTGGCGGTCGACGGTTTCGTCATGTTTTCCTGCCTGGGGCCGGACACGTTGCGGGAGCTGCGCGCTCTCTACGCCGATCTGGGCTGGCCACCGCCGGCACACGAATTCACCGACCTGCACGACTGGGGCGACCAGCTGCTGGGCGCCGGCTTTGCCGACCCGGTGATGGACATGGAGCGCATCACGCTCAGCTTTGCCTCGCCCGAGCGCCTGCTGCAGGAGCTGCGCGGCCTGGGGCGCAACCTGCACGCGCAGCGTTTTGCGGGCCTGCGCACCCCGGCCTGGCGCGAGCGGCTGCACGCGGCCATGGCGCGCCGGCTGGCTTCTGCCGCCGATGGCGGCGCTCTCACGCTCAGCTTCGAAGTCATCTATGGCCACGCGGTCAAGCCGCCGCCGCGCCACACGATCGCGGCCCAGACCACGATTTCTCTGGACGATCTAAAGGTTTCATTGCGACAACGCAATAGGAACTTGCCCTCTGTTTGAGTTGTATCAAAGACACACGGCGACTCGGTTAAACTCGTTTGCATTCATGGCGAAGCGAGCGCGCTTCGCGGTGGTGCGGAGAACCTCGTCTTGCAGCAAACGTCGACTTACCGGTGGGCTCGCGTCAGCGACCAGGCGCTGGCCTGGCACCTGCGGCGCAACTGCAGCGTCACGCCGCGCCAGCTGGGCGGGTGGTACGCGACGCTGTGCCTGCTGTCGCTGCTCATTGGCAGCGGTTTCTGGGTGCTCGGCATGCCCCTGGTGCTGGCGTTCGCCGGCCTGGAGCTGCTGGCGGTGGGCGTCGCGCTGCTGGTCTATGCGCGGCACGCGCTCGATGGTGAGACGGTGCGGCTGCAAGGCGGGCGCCTGAGTGTCGAGCGCGAGTGCGCCGGTCGCCGGGAAACGCTGGAATTCGGCGGCGCGCCGCGGGTGCGCATCCGCACGCTGGCGCACGAGCAGGACTTGATCGAGCTCCAGGCGCCCGGGCGGCGGCTCAGCGTCGGCCGCCATGTGCGGCCGCAGTGGCGCTGCGCGCTGGCCGGCGAAATGCGCAGGGCGTTGCAGGCCGGTGACCTGCACGGACAGGGAATTTGATTTCAATGGTTGAGGCAGTGAACAACGTGGGCACGATGAAACGCATTGCAAGCAAGCTGACCGGCAGCGCGGTCCAGGCAACCTTCTGGGGCGCGGCATGGCTGGCCGGCGCCGCCCAGGCGCAGGTCAAGGACTTGCCGGGCGGCCCGGCCGTGCGGCAGCTCAACCTGCATCCGCCGGTCACCAAGATCGCCGAGGCGCAGCACAGCCTGCACTGGATGCTGCTGATCGTCTGCACGATCATCTTCATCGGCGTGTTCGGCGTGATGTTCTATTCCATCTGGAAGCACCGCAAGTCGCAGGGCGCCAAGCCGGCGAGCTTCCACGAGTCGGTGGCGGTCGAGGTGACCTGGACGGTGGTCCCGTTCCTGATCGTGATCGGCATGGCCCTGCCAGCCACCAAGGTGGTGGTGGCGCAGAAGGACACCACCAACGCCGA
>MKTG01000089.1:4772-6357 GCA_001897615.1 Burkholderiales bacterium 68-10 | reverse complement strand
CAAGGCCACCGGCTACCAGTGGAAGTGGGGCTACGACTACATCAAGGGGGACGGCGAGGGCATCTCGTTCCTCTCCATGCTGTCGACTCCGCGCGACCAGATCGAAGACCGCAACTACCCGGGCGCGAAGGAGCGCCGCGAGCAGAACCCGACCTACCTGATGGAGGTCGACCACCCGATGGTGGTGCCGGTGAACAAGAAGGTGCGCGTCGTGCTCACCGCCAACGACGTGATCCACGCCTGGTACATCCCGGCCTTCGGCCTCAAGCAGGACGCGATCCCCGGCTTCGTGCGCGACGCCTGGTTCCGCGCCGAGAAGGTCGGCGTGTTCCGCGGCCAGTGCGCCGAGCTGTGCGGCAAGGACCACGCCTTCATGCCCATCGTGGTCGACGTGCGCTCGGAGGAGGACTACCTGAAGTGGGTCGCCGAGCAGAAGAAGGAGATGCTCGCCAAGGCCGAGGACCCCGGCAAGGTATGGGCGATCGCCGACCTGGAGGCGCGCGGCGAGAAGGTCTTCGCGGCGAACTGCGTGGCCTGCCACCAGGCCAACGGCAAGGGCGTGCCGGGCACCTTCCCTGCGCTCGCCGGCTCCAAGGTGGTGCTGGGCAAGAAGCAGGGCCAGATCGACACCGTGCTGCAGGGCCGGCCGGGCACCGCGATGGCGTCGTTCAAGCAGCTCTCCGACACGGAGCTGGCGGCGGTGATCACCTACACGCGCAACGCCTGGGGCAACAAGGCCCCCGAGAACATCGTGCAGCCGGCCGACGTGGCGGCCGAGCGCAAGTGACGGGCCCGCGCCCGGCCACCCTTCGAATGCAGCGAGCTTGCAGGAGTCCATCGAAATGAGCGCAGTCCTCGACCAGCACGGCGGCCACGCCCACGATCACGGGCACGACCATCCCACCGGATGGCGGCGCTGGCTGTACGCCACCAACCACAAGGACATCGGCACGATGTACCTGTGGTTCTCGTTCACCATGTTCCTGATCGGCGGCGTCAATGCGCTGCTGCTGCGCAGCGAGCTGTTCCAGCCGGGCCTGCAGATCCTGCGCCCCGAGTTCTTCAACCAGCTCACCACCATGCACGGGCTGATCATGGTGTTCGGCGGCATCATGCCGGCGTTCGTCGGGTTCGCGAACTGGCAGATCCCGATGATGATCGGCGCCTCCGACATGGCGTTCGCGCGCATGAACAACTTCAGCTTCTGGCTGCTGCCGGCCGCGGCCCTGCTGCTCATCGTGTCGTACTTCGTGCCGGGCGGCGCCACCGCCGCCGGCTGGACGCTGTACGCGCCGCTGTCGGTGCAGATGGGCCCGGGCATGGACCTGGCCATCTTCGCCCTGCACATCATGGGCGCGAGCTCGATCATGGGCGCGATCAACATCATCACCACCATCCTGAACATGCGCGCGCCCGGCATGACGCTGATGAAGATGCCGATGTTCTGCTGGACCTGGCTGATCACCGCCTACCTGCTGCTGGCGGTGATGCCGGTGCTCGCCGGCGCGGTCACCATGGTGCTCACCGACCGCCATTTCGGCACCTCGTTCTTCAACGCGGCCGGCGGCGGCGACCCGGTGATGTA
>MKTG01000089.1:3314-4726 GCA_001897615.1 Burkholderiales bacterium 68-10 | reverse complement strand
TCGGCTACAGCTCGATGGTCTACGCCACCGCCTCGATCGCCATCCTGTCGTTCATCGTGTGGGCGCACCACATGTTCACCACCGGCATGCCGGTGACCGGGCAGCTGTTCTTCATGTACGCCACCATGCTGATCGCCGTGCCCACCGGCGTGAAGGTGTTCAACTGGACCGCCACCATGTGGCGCGGCTCGATGACCTTCGAGACGCCGATGCTGTTCGCCGTCGGCTTCATCTTCGTGTTCACCATCGGCGGCTTCACCGGCGTCATCGTCGCGCTGGCCCCGCTCGACCTGCCGCTGCACGACACCTACTACGTGGTGGCGCACTTCCACTACGTGCTGGTGGCGGGCTCGCTGTTCGCGCTGTTCGCCGGCACCTACTACTGGATCCCCAAGTGGACCGGCCACATGTACGACGAGCGGCTCGGCAAGATCCACTTCTGGGCCTCGATGATCACCTTCAACATCACCTTCTTCCCGATGCACTTCCTCGGGCTGGCCGGCATGCCGCGCCGCTACGCCGACTACCCGATGCAGTTCGCCGACTTCAACGCGCTGATCACCATCGGGGCGTTCGGCTTCGGCCTGTCGCAGCTGATCTTCCTGTGGGCGGTGATCAAGTGCATCCGGGGCGGCGAGAAGGCCACCGACCGGGTCTGGGAGGGCTCGCATGGCCTGGAGTGGACGCTGCCCAGCCCCGCTCCGTTCCACACCTTCGAAACGCCGCCGGTGGTGAAGTGAGCCGCCGCGACAACCTGCGCACGGCGCTGATCCTGCTGTCGATCGCGATCGCTTTCTTCGTGGGGGTGATCGCGCGACACTGGCTGTTCCGGGGCTGAGCACGCCATGCCGGGTGCAGGCACCCCGCCGCGCGAAGAGGGCTCCGGCCGTGCGCAGAACCTGCGCATGCTGGGCAAGCTGGTGGTCGTCGCCTGCGCGATGTTCGCCTTCGGCTTCGCGCTGGTGCCGCTGTACAACGCGATCTGCGAGGTCACCGGCCTGAACTACCTCACCAAGGTGGACCGCAGCGCGGCCGAGTTCGCCCGCAACACCCAGGTCGACAAGGCGCGCACGGTGGTCGTCGAGTTCGACGCCAACAGCCGCGGCGCCTGGCAGTTCCGGCCCGAGGTCAATTCGCTGACGGTGCATCCGGGCGAGCTGGTCACGATCGAATACGACCTGGTGAACACGCGCGGCGTGGCGAGCACCGGCCAGGCGATCCCCAGCTACGCGCCGCAGGAATCGGCGCCGTACTTCCGCAAGCTCGAATGCTTCTGCTTCCGCCAGCAGGCGCTGGCGGCGCACGAGTCGCGGCGCTTCCCGGTGGTGTTCGTGATCGACCCCAAGCTGCCGAAGGACGTCACGACCATCACCCTGTCGTACACGTTCTTCGAGGTCGCCACGCGCGCCGGC
>MKTG01000089.1:0-3263 GCA_001897615.1 Burkholderiales bacterium 68-10 | reverse complement strand
CGGCGGGCATCCTCGACGCGATCAAGGCGGTGGCGTGGTCGTTCTTCGGGGTGCGCGCCGGTCGCGCACGGGAACGGGATTTCACCCGGCTGAACCCGGTCCATGTGATCATTGCCGGGCTGGCGATGGCGCTGCTGTTCGTGCTGACGCTGGTGGCGATCGTTCACGCCGTGGCAGGCTGACCACGGGCCAACCATACCAATCGATCGATACGCGGATTCACTTTCGGGGAGACAGGACCATGGCTACGGACGCGACCTCTCGGGCGCCTTACTACTTCACCCCCCAGCCCTCGAAGTGGCCGGTCGTCGGCGCGATCGCGATGGCGTTCTTCGGCCTCGGGCTGGCGAGCTGGTTCAACGACGCCTCGTTCGGCCCGTGGCTGTTCGCGATCTTCGTGGCCATCCTCGTCTACATGCTGGTGGGCTGGTTCGGCACCGTGGCCCGCGAGTCCGAGGGCGGGCTGTACAACGCGCGCGTCGATTCCTCGTTCCGCTGGTCGATGAGCTGGTTCATCTTCTCCGAGGTGATGTTCTTCGGCGCCTTCTTCGGCGCGCTGTACTACGCGCGCACGGTCTCGATGCCGTGGCTCGCCGACATCGACAGCAAGGCGCTGCTGTGGCCCGACTTCCAGGCGGTATGGCCCAACGCCGGGCCGGCCGGCACGATCGAGCCGTTCCAGACCATGGGGCCGTGGCCCATCCCCACCATCAACACCGCGCTGCTGCTCACCTCCGGCATCACGGTGACCATCGCGCACCACGCGCTCAAGGAGAACCGCCGCGGCGCGCTCACCTTCTGGCTGGCCGCCACGGTGCTGCTGGGCCTGGCCTTCCTCGGCTTCCAGGCCTACGAATACGCGCACGCCTACCAGGAGCTGAACCTGAAGCTGTCCTCGGGCATCTTCGGGTCGACCTTCTTCATGCTCACCGGCTTCCACGGCTTCCACGTCACCGTGGGCGCGATCGCGCTCTCGGCGGTGCTCTACCGCGTCGTGAAGGGGCACTTCACGCCCGAGCGGCACTTCGCCTTCGAGGGCGCCGCCTGGTACTGGCACTTCGTCGACGTGGTCTGGCTCGGGCTGTACGTCGTCGTCTACTGGCTGTAGGAGCCTGTCGAGGTCGAAGCCGGTCCGCGCCGGAGCGGCGGCGCCAGCCCCGGCGCGCTTCAGCCCACCGGCACGCCGGTGGGCTGGATCCAGCCCATGTAGTGGGCGAACAGGATGAACACGAACAGCGCCACCGACAGGCCGATGCGCCAGGCGAGCGCCTTGAGCGTGTTGCGGGTTCGACCCCGGTCGCGAATCAGGAAGATCATCGCCGAGACGAGGCTGCCGATGATCAGGACGAACGCGACGAGGATGATCCACTTCACGGGCGGCTCCGGTAACCCGTGGATTCTAGTACCCCGACCCGGAGGGCTAGGGCCGTGCCGCGCCGGGGCGGCATGACCCCACGCGCGATCGTGCCGACGCTGGCCGCGCTCGTGCTGGTGTTCGTCACGGTGTCGCTGGGCAACTGGCAGCTGCGCCGCGCCGACGAGAAGCGCGCGCTGGCGGCCCAGCGCGAGGCCGCCGAGCAGACCGCGCCGATGCAGCTGGCGGGCGGTGCGCTCGCCGCGCCCGAGGCGGCGGCGCTGGCCGGGCGGCGCGTCGTCGCCCGCGGCCGCTTCCTGCCGGAATGGACAGTCTTCGTCGACAACCGCCTCCATGGGGGAATTGCCGGCTTCCACGTCCTCGAACCGCTTAGAATCACGGGTTCGGATCGCCACCTGCTGGTGCTGCGCGGCTGGGTCGCGCGCGATCCCCGCGATCGCAACCGCCTGCCGCCGCTGGATACGCCGGCCGGCGAGGTCGAGATCGAAGGGGTCGCGCAGGCCGACCTGACCCGCCAGCTCGAGCTTGGCCGTTCGCCGCCGCCGGGTCCGGCCGACCGGCTGTGGCAGAACGCCGACCTGGCGGGGTTCGAGCGTTGGTCGGGGCTGGCGATGCAGCCGCTGGTGGTGCGCGAGACCGCGCCGCCGCGCGGCGCCGCGGGGGCGCACGACGACGGGTTGGTGCGCGACTGGCCGAGTCCGGGCAACGATGTCCAGCGGCACGTCGCCTACGCGGTCCAGTGGTACGCCATGGCGGCGCTCGCGGCCGGCTTGTGGCTACGCTTCGTGCCGTTCGGAAGAAGGAAGTCTGGCAGGTGATGACGCGATCGATGGATGCGGATACGGTGGCGGAGGCGGCCGGAGCCCCTGCCCGCGCGCCCGGCGGCCGAAGGCGCACCGGGCGCTGGAAGATGCTGGCGATCTTCGCGGTGTGCGCCGCCCCGGTCATCGCCTCCTACTACACCTACTACGTGATCCGGCCCGAGGGGCGCACCAACTACGGCGCGCTGGTCGAGCCGATGCGCCCCGTGGGCGCCCTGGGAGCCACCCCGGAGCTCCCCGGCGGCCTGTCCTCGCTGCGCGGGCGCTGGGTCATGCTGGTGGCCGCGCCCGCGGCATGCGATGCTGCGTGCCGCGAGCATCTCTACGATATCCGGCAGGTGCGCCTGACCACCGGAAAGGATCGCGACCGCGTCGAGCGCGCCTGGCTGGTGCTCGATGCGGCCGATCCCGATCCGGCCCTGCTGGCGCAGCACGAGGGGCTGGTGGTGCTGCGCGCGGCGGCCGGGCAGGCCGCGGGCGTGCTCGCGCCTGCCGAAGGCAACGAGCCGTCCGACCACATCTACATGATCGATCCACTGGGAAACCTGATGATGCGCTTTCCGAAGAACGCCGATCCGAGCCGGATGAAGAAGGATCTGGCCAAGCTGCTGCGCGCTTCCCGGGTCGGCTGACATGAGCGCAACCTTGCAGGGCCGCTCGCCCGACCAACCCCTGTATGCCGAGGTTCCGCTGGCCGGGCTGGCCACCTACCGGCGCCTGATCGCGCTGGCCGTGGTGCTCACCTTCGGCCTGATCATGCTCGGCGCCTACGTGCGCCTGAGCGACGCCGGGCTGGGCTGCCCCGACTGGCCGGGCTGCTACGGGCAGATCTCGCCCTTGCAGGCGCAGGACCAGATCGCCCAGGCGGTCGCCGAGCAGGGCGGCGAGCACGGCCCGGTCTCGATGGGCAAGGCCTGGCGCGAGATGATCCACCGCTACTTCGCCAAGGCGCTCGGCCTGCTGGTCATCGCGATCGCCGTGATCGCCTGGCGGCGCCGCGCCGCGCTGCGCCAGTCGCCGGCGCTGGCCACGACGCTGGTCGGCGTGGTGATCCTGCAGGGCATCTT
>MKTG01000088.1:65973-76978 GCA_001897615.1 Burkholderiales bacterium 68-10 | reverse complement strand
GACGAGGCCGACCGCATGCTGGACATCGGCTTTCTGCCCGATCTGCAGCGCATCCTGAGCTATTTGCCCAAGGGCCGAACCACCCTGCTTTTCAGCGCCACCTTCTCGCCCGAGATCAAGCGCCTGGCCGAGAGCTACCTGAGCAACCCGGTGCTGATCGAGGTGGCACGCCCCAACGCCACGGCGTCGACCGTGGAGCAGCACTTCTACCTGCTGGATGACGAGGACAAGCGTCGCGCCATCCGCCAGGTGCTGCGCGACAAGCAGCTGCGCCAGGCCTTCGTGTTCTGCAACAGCAAGCTGGGCACGGCGCGGCTGGCGCGCGCGCTGGAGCGCGACGGCCTGAAGACCACCGCCCTGCACGGCGACAAGAGCCAGGACGAGCGCCTGAAGTCGCTGGAGGCCTTCAAGTCCGGCGAAGTCGATCTGCTGGTGGCCACCGACGTGGCCGCGCGCGGGCTGGACATCAAGGATGTGCCCGCCGTCTTCAACTATGACGTGCCCTTCAACGCCGAGGACTACGTGCACCGCATCGGCCGCACCGGCCGCGCCGGCGCCTCGGGCGTGGCCGTCACCCTGGTGACCAAGCACGACCAGCGCCTGATGGCCGAGCTGGAAAAGCTGCTGGGCCGCAAGATCGAGGTCGAGCCGATCGAGTTCGAGGAAGAACGCGCCCGCGGCCGCCACAACGACGGCCGCCGCCGCTGGCAGTCCGAAGAAACCGGCGACAGCCGCGACCAGCCCCGCCGTGAACGTGGCGAGCGCCGCCACCCCGAGCGCGGCGCCGCGCCGCGCGCCAGCGGCCCGGCCGATCCGTTCTTCGATCGCCCTTACGAGGCCCCCGCCGAACCGTCGGACCAGCCTCCCGCCTGGGAGCAGAAGGCGCGCCCGGCGCGGCCCGGCCTGTCGGCCAACATCAAGCCCAAGCGCAAGGTGGCGGCGCTGTTCAAGGCCCCCGACCCGGCCCACTGATTCTTTTTGGGTCAAACAGGGCGCTGGCGCCCGTCCAGAGAGCGCCAGCAGCTATCTATTTAGTAGCATTCAGCGCCACAAATGGGTGGCGGCGTGGATCGCCAGTCCCACCAGCCCGCCCACCAGCGTGCCGTTGATGCGGATGAACTGCAGGTCGCGCCCGATGTGGCGCTCCAGCTCGGCGGTCATCTCGGTGGCGTCCCAGGCCTGCACGCGCGCGGCGATGTAGCGGCGGATGTCCTCGCGGTAGCGCTCGATCAGGCGCGGCGCGCCGGCCTGCAGCTCGTCGTTGATCCAGGCGCGCACGGCGGCGTCGCCCGCCAGCCGCTCGCCCAGCGTGCGCGTGGCCTGGGCGATGTGGCGGCGGATCGACGAATCCGCGCGCCCCATGTCGGCCTGCAGCCAGGCCAGCAGCTCGCTCCACAACTGGTTGACCCAGGCGCCCAGCGCCGGGTTGTCCAGCAGCTCGCGCTTCAGGCGCTCGCCGCGCTCGCGCAGCGCCGGCTCGTCCTTCAGCCGCGTCACGTAGCCCTCGACCATGTCGTCGAAGCGCTGGCGCAGACTGTGCGCGGGGTCGTCCGCCATGTCGATGATGGTGCGCGCCACCACCACCACCACCTTGCGCGTGGCCAGGCGCGCCGCCACCTGGTCGAGCCCCACGTACTTCAGCGCCCGGATTTCGCGCGCGATGGTCTCGGTGATGGCGTCCTGCACGCTGTCCTGCCCCAGCAGCCGCGCCAGCTGCGCCAGCACGCCGTCCAGCAGCTCCTGGTGGCGGCGCTCGTGCGTCATGGCCTCCAGCAGCTGGCCCGACAGCCGCGCCACCTCGACCTGCCCCAGGCCGCGCCGCGCCAGGTCGGCCACGAAGCCGCGCACGTGCTCGTCGTCCAGCGCCTGCACGGCCCAGCGGCCGACGCCGGCCAGCTGCCGGCCCACCCGCTCGGCATTGGCGGGGCGCGCCAGCCAGCCGGCCAGCCGGCCGGCGGCGTCGAACTCGCGCAGCTTGTCCAGCACCTGTTCGGTGGCCAGGAAGTGGGTGGCGATGAAGCCGGCCAGGTTATCGCCGATGCGGCCCTTGCCCGACGGGATGATGGCGGTGTGCGGAATCGGCAGGCCCAGCGGATGGCGAAACAGCGCCACCACGGCAAACCAGTCGGCGATGGCGCCCACCATGGCGGCTTCGGCAAACGCTGCCAGGTAGCCCCAGCCGGCATGGCGCGGCACCAGCGCCGTGGCCAGGGCGTACAGCAGGGCCGCGGCCAGCAGCAGGCCGAGCGCCAGCCGCTTCATGCCGGCGGCGTCGCGCGGGCGGACCGGTGCGGCGCTCATGCCCGGCCACCCGGTTTCTGCGCCTGCGGGCAGCGCACCTGGATCAGCTCGCGCTGGTGCCCGTCGGCCCCCAGGCGCACGGCACTCAGGCAGCCGCCCCAGACGCAACCGGTGTCCAGCGAGATCAGATCGGGCCGGTCCAGCCAGCCCAGCGTCGACCAGTGGCCGAAGGCCACCACCTCGCCGGCCGTGCGGCGCCCCGGCACGTCGAACCAGGGCAGATGGCCCGGCGGCGCGGCGGCGGCGCCGCCCTCCTTGGTGGCGAATTCCATGCGACCGTCGGGCGTGCAAAAGCGCAGCCGCGTGAGGGCGTTGACGATGACCCGCAGCCGCGCGGCGCCCGCCAGCCCGTCACCCCAGACATCCGGCTGGTTGCCGTACATCTGGCGCATGAACTGGCCCCAGTCGGGGCCGCGCAGCGCCGCCTCGACCTCGCCGGCCAGCGCCAGCGTCTGCGCCGCCGTCCACTGCGGCAGCACGCCGGCATGCACCATCAGCACGCCCCGCTCGCGCCAGGCCAGCGGCCGCTGGCGCAACCCGTCCAGCAGCGCATCGCGGTCGGGCGCGGCCAGGATGTCGTCCAGGGTGTCGCTGCGGTGCGGCGGGCGCACGCCCAGCGACACGGCCAGCAGGTGCAGGTCGTGGTTGCCCAGCAGGCAGGTGGCGGCGTCGCCCAGTGCCTGCACGCGCCGCAGCACGGACAGCGACCGCGGGCCGCGGTTGACCAGGTCGCCCAGCAGCACCAGGCGGTCGCGACTGGGGGAAAACGCCAGTTCGTCCAGCAGGCGACCCAGGGCCGCGTCGCAGCCCTGCACGTCGCCGATCAGGTAGAGTGCCATCTCCCGATTTTCTCCCCGGCGCACCGCCGGCCGGCATGGACCTGCTGCTGATCGTCTTTCTCACCCTGCTCAACGGCGTGTTCGCCATGTCGGAACTGGCGGTGGCCTCCAGCCGCAAGGCGCGGCTGACGGCGATGGAGGAAAGCGGCGACGCCGGCGCCGGCGCGGCACTGAAGCTGATGGAGCAGCCGACGCAGTTCCTGTCCACCGTGCAGGTGGGCATCACCTCGATCGGCATGCTCAACGGCATCGTCGGCGAAGCCGCCTTCAGCGGTCCGGTGGCCGCCTGGCTGACGCGCCAGGGGCTGGGCGCGGGTGCCGCCTCGATCGCCGCCACGGCCCTGGTGGTGGTGGTCATCACCTTCACCACCATCATCTTCGGCGAGCTGGTGCCCAAGCGCATCGGCCAGATGTTCCCCGAGACGGTGGCGCGCTGGATCGCCCGGCCCATGGCGGGGCTGGCGACGGCCGCCAAGCCCTTCGTGGCCCTGCTGTCGCTGTGCACGCAGGGCGTGCTGAAACTGCTGCGCATCGACGAATCGCGCGGCCGCGCGGTCACCGAGGAAGAAATCTCCGCCAGCCTCGAAGAGGGCGTGGACGCCGGCCTGATCGAGGAACACGAACACCAGATGGTGCGCAACGTGTTTCACCTGGATGACCGCTCCCTGATCTCCCTGATGGTGCCACGCAGCGATATTGAATGGCTGAAAGCCGAGGCCAGCGTGGCCGAGGCGCTGGATTATGTGGCGCGCCAGGGAGAAAAGAACGCCCACTCCTGGTATCCGGTCTGCGATGGCGGGCTGGACAACGTGACCGGGATTATCTCGGTGGCCCGCCTGCTGGAATTGGGCCGCGATTCACCGGGCACGCTGCGCACGCACGCCATGTCGGCGACCTTCGTGCCGGAAACCCTCAGCGGCCTGGAATTGCTGGAGCAACTGCGCGCCAGGTCGGGCCGCATGATGCTGGTGGTAGATGAATATGGCGTGCTGCAGGGCCTGATCACGCAGCACGACTTTCTGGAAGCGATTACCGGCGAGCTCAATCCCGGTGCCCATATCGAAGCCTGGGCCATGCCGCTGGGCGGCGGCACCTGGCAACTGGACGGCATGATGCCCATTAACGAAATGAAGGCCCGGCTCGACATCGACGACGACCTGCCGCACGAGGACAGGGGCCGATACAACACCGTGGCGGGGCTGTTGATGGCCGAGACCGGCCAGTTGCCCGCGGTCGGCGACGTGATCGAATGCGCTGGCTGGGTGTTCCAGGTGAGCGCCCTGGATGGCCGCCGCATCGACAAGGTCACGGCGCGCCCGCTGAATATCGTGCATTAACCCAGCTCACCGGCATCATTTGATTTGCTCCGATTAACGAAGCGCCACTGAAAATCGTATATATTTCAGCCCGCCTTCATACATCGGAAAGAGAGAACAGAATGGCCACATATCAGGAACTCCTGAAGCAGCAGGCGGCACTGTCCGTACAGATCGAGGAAGCACGCAAGCGCGAGATTGCCGACGCAGTGAACCGGGCTCGCCAGATCGTCGCCGAATATGGCCTGACCGAAAAGGACGTGTTTCCTGCCGGTCGCCGGTCGCCGGTCACCCGCGCCACCAGCAAGGTGGCGCCCAAATACCGCGATCCCGCCACCGGCCAGACCTGGACCGGGCGCGGCAAGCCGCCGAAATGGATCGAGGGCCGCGACCGCCTGGGTTTTTTGATTGCCTGAAGCCGTCGGCTCTTCGCCCGCAAGGCGCCGTTCGCGGCGCCTTTTTCATGGCTGACCGGCCGAAGCCGGTCATGCGATTCCCCTGCGGCGCCCAGGGCACGGGGACAATGGAATAATCGCGTCCATCACATTGAAGGAACACCCAGCCATGGATCAGACCACGCAGCAGCACATCGAAGGCATCGTCAAGGGCAACGACATCGTGCTGTTCATGAAAGGCGATGCCAATTTCCCGATGTGCGGCTTTTCCGGCCGCGCCGTCCAGATCCTGAAGGCCTGCGGCGTCGACACCGGCGGCGTCAAGACCGTGAACGTGCTCGAAGACGAAGCCGTGCGCCAGGGCATCAAGGACTACAGCCAGTGGCCCACCATCCCGCAACTGTATGTGCGCGGCGAATTCATCGGCGGCTCGGACATCATGATGGAGATGTACGAGTCGGGCGAGCTTCAGCAGCTCATCGGCGCCAAGGCCTGAGCGGCTCCGCGCTCACCCCAAAACGGACGCCTGGGCGTCCGTTTTTCATGCGCGCGCCGACCCCCGCGTCAGGGGCGCAACACCACGTCGACGCGGCGGGCGGCCGCCAGACTGCTGGCCGCGGCAGCGCTGTCGGCCGGCTTTTCCAGCACGGTGCGGTCTTCGGCCACCCCGGCGGCCACCAGCGCGGCCTGCACCGCCTGGGCGCGACGCCTGGACAACTCGGCATTGGCGGCGGCGTCACCGGTGGGATCGTTGAAGCCGGAAATGACGGCCTTGACCGTGTCGTTGGCCTTCAGGTAGGCCAGCAGATCGGCGGCGCGGGGCGCGAGATCCCCGGGCACCTCGGACGCACCGGAGTCGAAGAACACCTGCAGCGCGGGCCGTGACGCGGCGTCGGTCAGGCTGACCACGCCCGCGGCGGGTTCGGCCGCGGGTGCCGCCCCACCGGCGGCGGCAGGCGCGGACGCCGCCTCGACCGCGCCCGGTGCCTCGCTGGCGGCGGACGCCGGCATGGCGCTGGATTCGACCGCCGGCGCTGTTGGCGCGCTGCTGCTGGCACGCTCCTGCTTGCCGCAGTACGCCAGCCCGATCACGGCCGCCGCCGCCACGATCGCCCAGGGCAGCCAACGCAGCAGGCCAGGGGCGGCCGTCGTGACCCGCGGCACGGCGGTTGGCGCGGTCAGCAGCTCGCGCCCGGCGGCGGCCAGGCTCAGCACCTCGGGCGGGATGGCGTTGGGCAGGCTGCCACCCGGCGTCAGGCGCCCGACGAAGGCGGGCAGCAGGTAGCCGATGGCGGTGGTGACGTCGTCGCGGTTGACCTCCAGCAGCCCGGTGACGCGCGCCAGCAGGCCGCCGCTGGCGCCCAGCACGGTTTCGAGCTGGCTGTTGCTGATGGGCTGCGCGCTGGGGCCACCGCCCAGCCAGGACTGGATCACCGGGCCCAGGCCAGCGGCCTTGAAGCGCTCCAGAAAACCCATCAGGCCGCCGGTGTCGGGGCTGGTCATGTCGGCCAGCAGCATCTGCGCCACCGTCAGGGCCTTGTCGCCCAGGCCGAAGCGCGCACCGGCTTCGCGAATGAAGACATCGAACATGAAGAACCTCGATTCGTCGCGTGTAGGAACGGCGCCCGCGGTGGCGGCGCCCGTGGTGTCGGCAGACATCCAGCCGCTGCCGCTTCGCAAAAATTATAGGAAGGCCGCCGCCCGCCGCCTGTGACGGCCTGCCACGGTCAGCGCACGACGCCCCACGCCGCTGTGTAAACTGCCTTGCAACGCCTGGCGCCGGTCGCGTCCCCGATGGCCGCGCCCCTGTTGCATGAACCTGACCCAAAGCCTGCTGCTCATCGCCCTGTTGATCGTGGTCAGCGCCTTTTTCTCGCTGGCCGAGATCGCGCTGGCCGCCTCGCGGCGCCTGCGCCTGCGCCAGCTGGCCGACGACGGGGACGCCCGCGCGCTGCGCGTGCTGCGGGTGCAGGAGCAGCCAGGCTTTTATTTCACCACCGTGCAGATCGGCCTGAACGCCGTCGCCATCCTGGGCGGCATCGTCGGCGAAGGTCTGCTGGGCCCCTACCTGGCCGAGGCGCTGCGGCCGTGGCTGCCCGAGCGCACGGCCGCCAGCCTGTCGCTGGTCGGTTCGGTGGCGGCGGTGACCTCGGTGTTCGTGGTGTTCGCCGATCTGGTGCCCAAGCGCCTGGGCATGGCCGAGCCCGAGCGCGTGGCCATGGCCGTGGTCGGGCCGATGGCGCACGTGCTGCTGCTGTTCAAGCCCATCGTCTGGCTGTACACCCGCTGCACCGACCTGGTGATGCGCCTGCTGGGCCTGCCCATGCAGCGCGACGAGCGCATCACGCCGGACGACATCCTGGCGCTGGCCGAGGCCGGCACCCAGGCCGGAGTGCTGGATCGGCCCGAGCAGCAGGTGATCGAGAACGTGTTCGGGCTGGACACGCGCACCGTCACCAGCGCCATGACGCCGCGCGACCGCATTGCCTGGCCGCGCCACGACGCCGGCGACGCCGAGGTGCGCCTGCGCATCGCCGCCGAGCCGTTTTCGACCTACCCGGTGTGCGAGGGCGAGCTCGACCGGGTGCTGGGCTACGTGGACGCCAAGGACCTGTTCCAGCGCGTGCTCAACCAGCGCACGATCGACCTGACCGAGCCGCACCTGTTGCACAAGGTGGTGGTGGTGCCCGACAGCCTGAGCCTGTCGGAGGTGCTGCACCAGTTCCGCCAGCAGCACGAGGACTTCGCGCTGATCGTCAACGAATACAGCACCGTCGTCGGCGTGGTCACGCTCAACGACGTGATGAGCACGGTGATGGGCGAGCTGGTCACGCCCGAGGACGAGGAGCCGATCGTGCTGCGCGACGACGGCTCCTGGCTGATCGACGGCCACACGCCGATGGCCGACGTGCAGCGCGCGCTGAACCTGGACGATCTGCCCAGCGCCGAGGCCTACGACACGCTGGCCGGCTTTCTGATGGTGATGCTGCGCCGCGTGCCGCGTCGCACCGACAGCGTGCTGTGGGGCGGCCACCGCTTCGAGGTGATGGACGTGGACAACTACCGGATCGACCAGGTGCTGGTCACGCGCAGCGACCCCGCGTCGTCCAGTTAACTATCATTTTGATAGCTTCTCGCGCTTGCCAGACATGCTCTAGGCGCTGAATTGCCACTTTTTCTGGGCGCCGAACACGGCGTTCGGGTACTGCGGCTGGCCGCGCGAGCCGTTGTAGCGCCCCAGGGCCATGAACTGGTCGCCCCGTTCGCGCTCCAGGTAGTGGCGCAGTATGACGCAGCCGAAGCGCAAGTTGGTCTGCATGTGAAACAGCTTGCCGGGGTCACCGTCGCCGATGACGCGGCTCCAGAACGGCATCACCTGCATGTAGCCGCGCGCGCCGACGCTGGAGACGGCGTACTTGCGAAACGCGCTTTCGACCTGGATCAGCCCCATCACCAGCGACACGTCCAGCCCGGCACGCTGCGCCTCGTACCACACGGTCTGCAGGAACTCGATGCGGGTGTTGAAGTCCTTCTTGCGACCGTAGAGCCGGTCACTCATGCCCGACAGCCAGCGCAGATAGGCCAGGCGCGCCTCGGTCGAGGCGAACACCGGCACCGGTGGCGCGTCGTTGGCGATCGCCGATGACAGCGCCGTGCGCACCGAATCGGCCAGCGGCTCTTCCAGTTGTCCGCCAGCCTGCGCGCGCTCCTGAAATAGCAGCGCCCCGGGCACGACCATCAAGCGCTGGATGGCCTTTCTTCTGTCCACTCCCGCGGTACCTCCAGATCACTCCCGGCGCGGTGTCACGCCGACAGCCGGCCTTTCACGAAGGCCGCGATGCCGTCCACCGGCACCCGCGTGGCGGCGGCATCGCGGCGATGCTGGTATTCCACCTGGCCTTCCTTGAGGCTCTTGTCACCAATGGTGACACGGTGCGGCACACCGATCAACTCCCAGTCGGCAAACATCACGCCCGGGCGTTCGCCGCGGTCGTCCAGGATCACGTCCACGCCAGCGGCCAGCAGCTCGGCGTACAGGCGCTCGGCGGCGGCCTTCACGGATTCGTTGCGGTCCATGCCGACCGGGCAGATGACGACGGTGAAGGGCGCGATGGCGTCGGGCCAGACGATGCCGCGCTCGTCGTGGTTCTGCTCGATGGCCGCCGCCGGCAGCCGCGTGATGCCGATGCCGTAGCAACCCATCTCGAACGGCTTGGGCTTGCCGTCCTCGTCCAGGAAGGTGGCGTCCATGGCGCGGCTGTACTTGGTGCCCAGGTAGAAGATGTGGCCGATCTCGATGCCGCGCTCGATCGCCAGCAGCCCTTTGCCGTCGGGCGAGGCGTCGCCGGCGACCACGTTGCGCAGATCAGCCACCACATCGGGCTCGGGCAGGTCGCGCCCCCAGTTGACGCCGGTCAGGTGAAAGTCCGCCTCATTGGCGCCGCAGACCCAGTCGGCCATCATGGCCACCTCGCGGTCGGCCACCACCCTGACCGGCAGCTTCAGGCCGATCGGCCCCAGGTAGCCGGGCGGCGTGCCGAAGTGCGCCACGATCTCGGGCACGGTGGCGAACCGGAAGCCCGCGTTCAGCCCCGGCACCTTGCTGGCCTTGATCTCGTTCATGTCGTGGTCGCCGCGCAGCAGCAGCAGCCAGATCTGGGACTGGGCAACCGCGCCCTGCTCGTCCAGCTTGTCGGTGGCCAGCACCAGCGACTTGACGGTGCGCGCCAGCGGCAGGCCCAGCAGCTCGGCCACCTCGGCACAGGTGGCCTTGCCGGGCGTCGGCACCTTGGCCATGGCCTGCGCCGGTTGCGGGCGCGGGCCGGCGGGCGCCAGGGCCTCGGCCTTTTCCATGTTGGCGGCGTAGTCGCTGCCGGGGCAGTAGACGATGGCGTCCTCGCCGGTGGCGGCAATCACCTGGAACTCTTCGCTCAGGTCGCCCCCGATGGCGCCCGAATCGGCCGCCACCGCGCGATAGCGCAGGCCGAAGCGGTCGAAGATCGCCCGGTAGGCCTGCGCCATCACCTGGTAGCTCTTCTTGGCGCCCGGCTCGTCACGGTCGAAGCTGTAGGCGTCCTTCATGATGAACTCACGCCCGCGCATCAGGCCAAAGCGCGGCCGGCGCTCGTCGCGGAACTTGGTCTGGATCTGGTACAGGTTGCGCGGCAGCTGCTTGTAGCTGCGCAGGTCCTGGCGCGCGATGTCGGTCACCGCCTCCTCGCTGGTGGGTTGCACCACGAAGTCGCGCTCGTGGCGATCCTTGACGCGCATCAATTCAGGACCCATGGTCTGGAAGCGCCCACTCTCGCTCCACAGCTCGCCCGGCTGGACGACAGGCATCACGCATTCAACGGCGCCGGCGCGGTTCATCTCCTCGCGCACGATGGCCTCGACCTTGCGGATCACGCGCAGGCCCATGGGCATGTAGGTGTAGATGCCGGCGCCCAGCTTCTTGATCATGCCGGCGCGCGTCATGAGCTGGTGACTGACGATTTCGGCGTCGGCGGGCGCTTCTTTCAGGGTGCTGATGTAGAACTGGGAGGCTTTCATGGGGGTCTGGCGCCGTCAGCGCGCCGTGCAAGCGGGTTTGTGCCCACTTGCCGGGCAACGCGCACCGTGCATAATGGACACAATTTATTGAATTTCGAGGTTTGATTATGCTTGACCGGGAAGGCTTTCGCCCGAACGTCGGCATCATCCTGCTCAACCAGAAGAATCAGGTATTTTGGGGCAAGCGCATCCGCACCCACTCCTGGCAATTTCCGCAAGGTGGCATTGACCGGGGCGAATCGCCCGAGCAGGCCATGTACCGGGAACTGCACGAGGAAGTGGGACTGCAGCCGGAGCATGTGCGCATCGTCGCCCGAACCCGTGACTGGTTGCGCTACGAGGTGCCAGACCGGTTCATTCGCCGCGATGCGCGTGGTCACTACAAGGGCCAGAAGCAGATCTGGTATCTGCTGCAATTGATGGCGCAGGACTGGCAGCTCAATCTGCGCGCCACCAGTCACCCCGAGTTCGACGCCTGGCGCTGGAACGACTACTGGGTGCCGCTGGACGTGGTGGTGGAGTTCAAGCGCGGTGTCTACGAGATGGCGCTGACCGAGCTGGCCCGCTTTCTGCCACGCGGCGACAGCCGCAATCGCTATCTGCG
>MKTG01000088.1:47237-65921 GCA_001897615.1 Burkholderiales bacterium 68-10 | reverse complement strand
GCTGGAGGGTGTGCCACGCTCGCCTTTCGGCCCCCGAGAAGAACCATGAACCGCCTGCCACAGTCCCTTTGGCGTGCTGGCGCCGGTGTGGCTCTGGCCGCCTGCATCGGCCTGTCTGCCGCGCCGGTGGCGGCGCAGTACGCCGATCTGGACCGCGCCGACTGGCAGGAAGACGCCGTGCCACCGCCGCCGGCCTACAGCCTGGATCGGCTGATCGAGATCGACATGCCACGCACCTCCACGGTGCGCATGGGCATCGACCCCCAGACGCTGACCCTCAACCATCAGACGGGCATCGTGCGCTACGTGGTAGTGGCGCGCGGGCCGTCCGCCGTCAACGCCAGCTACGAAGGCATCCGCTGCGCCACCGGTGAATACCGCGTGTACGCCCGCCAGGTGCAAGGCGGCGAATGGACACCCAGCACCGACGAGCGCTGGAAGAGCATGCGTGGCCAGTCCAGCGTGATGGTGCAGCACCCATTCCGGCTGGCCCACGACGGCATCTGCCTCGGCCCCGGCGTGCGGCAGACGGTGCCCGAGATGGTGCGCGAACTGAAGTCAGGCAATCGTTCGCTCTACTACTGAACCTGAAGCCGTCAGTTGACGGCATGCCATCGTCGCCAAACCCGCGCGGGCGCTGGCATTCATGGCTTCGCTGGCGTTCGCCCAGAAGGTGAGCGCGCTACGCACCGGCAATGGGACGGGCTCAGCGGATCAGCACCATGTTGTCGCGGTGCACCATCTCGGGCTCGGCCATGTAGCCCAGCAAGGCATTGATGTCGCTGGACGGCCGGCGGCACAGCAGGCGCGCCTCGGCACTCGAATAATTGGCCAGTCCGCGTGCTACCTCGGCGCCGGCCGTATCGCGAATGGCCACCACGTCGCCGCGCGCGAACGTGCCCTCGACATGCGTCATGCCGATGGGCAGCAGGCTCTTGCCGGCGTCGCGCAGCTTGGCCACCGCGCCTTCATCGATCACCAGCGCCCCGCGCAACTGCAGGTGGTCGGCGATCCACTGCTTGCGCGCCTGCATCTTCTGCGTCGGCGCCACCAGCAGGGTGCCGATGCGTTCGCCGCGCGACAGGCGCAACAGCACGTCCGGCTCGCGGCCCCAGGCGATCACCGTGGAGGCACCGGAGCGCGCCGCGCGCCTGGCCGCCAGGATCTTGGTCAGCATGCCGCCCTTGCCGATGCTGGAGCCAGCGCCGCCGGCCATGCGCTCCAGCGCCGGGTCGCCGGCGCGCGCCTCGTGCACGAACTCGGCCTGCGGGTTGGCACGCGGGTCAGCCGTGTACAGACCCTTCTGGTCGGTCAGGATCACCAGCAGGTCGGCTTCGATCAGGTTGGCCACCAGCGCGCCCAGGGTGTCGTTGTCGCCCACCTTGATCTCGTCGGTGACCACGGTGTCGTTTTCGTTGATGACCGGCAGCACGTGGTATTCGAGCAGGGTCAGCAGGGTTGAACGCGCGTTCAGGTAGCGCTCGCGATCGGCCAGGTCGGCGTGGGTCAGCAGCACCTGGGCGCTGCGCAGGCCCTGCTCGCGCAGCTTGGTTTCGTACATCTGCGCCAGGCCCATCTGGCCGACGGCGGCAGCCGCCTGCAGTTCGTTGACCTCGCTGGGGCGCTGCGCCCAGCCCAGGCGCTTCATGCCCTCGGCAATGGCGCCGCTGGACACCATCACGACCTCGCGCGGCATCTGTGCGTCGCCGGCCAGCAACGCCATCTGGCGACACCATTCGCCGATCGCGACCTCGTCCAGGCCACGGCCCTCGTTGGTCACCAGGCTGGAGCCCACCTTGATGACGATGCGCTGCGCCTGCCGCAGCACTCCGGATACTGTGTTTTGAATCATTTTGGGCTCTGGCGCAGGATCAGCAAGCGCCGGCAGCTATCATTTTTATTGCACACCGCGCGCGTCGTCAAAGCGCGGGTCGTGCGGCTCCTGGGGCGCATCCGCCACCTGCTGCGCGCGCACGAACAGATATGCCGCCTGGATCAGCGGCTCGCAGCCCTCGCGCGTGAGCGCCGAGATCTGGAACACTGGCCCCTTCCAGCGCAGCCGACGCACGAAGTCGCGCACGCGGGCGTCGCGCTCGGCCTGCGGCACCATGTCCAGCTTGTTCAGCACCAGCCAGCGCGGCTTGGCGTGCAGCGTCTTGTCGTATTTCTTCAGCTCGGCCACGATGGCACGGGCCTGCGCCACCGGGTCCACCCCTTCGTCGAACGGCGCGATGTCGACGATGTGCAGCAGCAGTCGCGTGCGCTGCAAATGACGCAGGAACTGATGGCCCAGGCCGGCGCCTTCGCTGGCGCCCTCGATCAGGCCCGGAATGTCGGCCACCACGAAGCTCTGCTCCGGCCCCACCCGGACCACCCCCAGGTTGGGGTACAGCGTGGTGAACGGATAGTCGGCGATCTTCGGCCGCGCGTTGCTGACGGCGGCAATGAAGGTGGATTTGCCGGCGTTGGGCATGCCCAACAGGCCGACGTCGGCCAGCACCTTCAGCTCCAGCTTCAGGCTGTGCTTCTCGCCCGGCCAGCCGGGGGTCTTCTGGCGCGGCGCGCGGTTGGTGGAACTCTTGAAATGCAGGTTGCCGAAACCACCGTCGCCGCCCTTGGCCACCAGCACCACCTCGCCCGGTTGCAGCAGTTCGTGCAGGACTTCGCCGGTGTCGGCGTCGCTGATGATGGTGCCCACCGGCATCCGCAGCGTGATGTCATCGCCCGCGACGCCGAACATGTCCGAGCCCATGCCGTGCTGGCCGCGCCTGGCCTCGTGCCGGCGCGCGTAACGAAAGTCGATCAGCGTGTTCAGGTTCGGGTCGGCCAGCGCGAACACATGGCCGCCGCGCCCGCCGTTACCGCCGTCCGGGCCACCGAACTCGCGGAATTTTTCGCGCCGGAACGAGGAGCAACCATTGCCGCCATCACCCGCGGCGACTTCGATGTAGGCCTCGTCAACGAATTTCATGGGGCATGTACCAGTAGCTGCGCGTCAAAAACACCAAAGCCCCGCCGTCGGGCGGGGCTTGTGGGCGATGGCGCACGGGAGCGGCGCCTCAGGCGGCGGGCGACACCTGCACGACCTGCCGGTTCAGCGCCCCTTTGGTGGTGAAGGACACCTGGCCGTCCACCAGGGCGAACAGGGTGTGGTCCTTGCCCACGCCCACGTTGGCGCCGGGGTGGAACTTGGTGCCGCGCTGACGCACGATGATGGAGCCGGCGCTCACCGTCTGGCCGCCAAACACCTTCACGCCCAGCATCTTGGGCTTGGAATCGCGGCCGTTTCGCGTGGAGCCGCCGCCTTTTTTCTGTGCCATGGTGTGTTACTCCTTGGACGCGCCGACGCCGTTGATGGCGCCGATCTCGAGTTCGGTATAGCCCTGGCGATGGCCCTGGCGCTTCTGATAGTGCTTGCGACGGCGCATCTTGAAGATGCGCACCTTGTCGTGCCTGCCGTGGCTCAGCACCTTCGCCACGACCGTGGCGCCGGACACCAGGGGGGCGCCGATCTGCAAGTCGCTGCCGTTGCCGACAGCGAGCACCTGATCGAGCGTGATTTCCTGGCCAACGTCCGCAGCAATCTGTTCTACTTTGATTTTTTCGCCGGCAGCCACGCGATACTGCTTGCCACCGGTTTTTATGACCGCGTACATGAACTCAAATCCTTTGATCCGATTGATCCACCAGACGGATTTCTGGCAGAACCGGGCATTATAGCGATCTTGCCCCGCGCCGACAAACCCGGCTCGCGCCGACCGCCTTCTCCAAGGGCGCCATCAATGGCAAACCTATAATCGGCGCCGCTTGCGGCGTCCAGCGCGCGCCGCGCCCGACGCCTCACGCCACTGCTGCTCTTGACCGCCTCTCAGACTCCCACCACTCGCGCGCTGGCCCTGGCCGCCGACGACATGCGCCAGGTCGATGCCATCATTTCGCGTCGCCTCGATTCGGACGTGCCCCTGGTGGGTCAGGTGGCCGGCTACATCGTGTCGTCGGGTGGCAAGCGACTGCGCCCGGTGCTGCTGCTGCTGATGTGCCAGGCGCTCGGCTGCCCCCACCCGCAGCGCCACAACCTGGCGGCGGTGGTCGAGTTCATCCACACGGCCACCCTGCTGCACGATGACGTGGTCGACGAATCGACGTTGCGCCGCGGCCGCGCCACCGCCAACGAGACGTTCGGCAACCCGGCCAGCGTGCTGGTGGGCGATTTCCTGTATTCGCGCGCCTTCCAGATGATGGTCGAGAGCGGCAACATGCGCGTCATGCAGGTGCTGGCCGACGCCACCAACGTCATCGCCGAAGGCGAAGTGCTGCAGCTGATGAACATGCACGACGCTTCGCTGGACGAAGCGGCTTACCTGCGCGTCATCCGCTCCAAGACCGCCAAGCTGTTCGAGGCCAGCTGCCGGCTGGCGGCGATCCTGGCCGACAGCCCGCCGCCGCTGGAAGCAGCCTGCGCCGAGTACGGCCAGTCGCTCGGGACCGCCTTTCAGGTCATCGACGACGTGCTCGACTACGACGGCGACAGCGGCGAAATGGGCAAGAACCTGGGCGACGACCTGCGCGAAGGCAAGGCCACGCTGCCGCTGATCCAGGCCATGCGACTGGGCAATGCCCAGGAGGCCCGCGTGGTGCGCCAGGCGATCGAGTCCGGCAGCACGCAGGAGCTGCCGCGGATCATCGACATCGTCCGCCGCACCGGTGCGCTGGAAGCCACCCGTGTTGCAGCGATGGCACAGGCGGAACGCGCCATGACCGCCGCGCGCGCGCTGCCGGCCAATGAGTACGCCAACAGTTTGCTAGAATTGGCGGCTCAGCTATTGCACCGGCGCTCTTGAGACATCATCAGGCCGGGCACCATCGGGGTGTAGCTTAGCCTGGTAGAGCGCTACGTTCGGGACGTAGAGGCCGGAGGTTCGAATCCTCTCACCCCGACCAAATTCCTCCCCTTTTCCATCGGGTGGCGACCTGGCCGGTCGTCAGCCCGTGAATGTGTCGATTGATGCACACATTCCGGGAGCATCATCGTTTACAGATATTCACTGATCAGCGATGATGGAGAGGCTTTTTTAGCCTTTTGGATGACGTTTTTCCATGGCCATTGCCGATCCCGTTTCTAAAACCAGCCTGCCAGCCGCCCTGCCCGGGGTCGGGCGCGCGCTGGTCATGGCCGGCAAGATCACTCAGCAGACCGCCGACGAGGTCTTTCGCAGGGCCAAGGCGGCCAACCGCCCGTTCATCGGCGAGCTGACACAGTCGGGCGCCGTCTCGGCCGCCGACCTGGCGCACACCATGGCGCAGGCGTTCTCGGCCCCGCTGCTCGATGTCGATGCCCTGGACATGGAGCGCCTGCCCCGAGACCTACTCGACCCCAAGCTCTCGGCCCACCACCGCATCCTGGCACTGAACAAACGGGGCGGCCGCCTGATCATCGCCACGGCCGATCCGTCCGATCACGAAGCCGCCGAGAAGGTCAAGTTCGCGACGCAGATGAGCGTCGAATGGGTGATCGCCGAGCACGACAAGCTGTCGCGCCTGATCGAAGTCCACGGCAAGTCGGTTTCCGACGCGATGGACAGCATCATCGGCGGCGACTTCGAGTTCGACGAAGCCTCGCTGGCCTCATCCGACGGCCAGACCGACGATTCGGATACGTCGCAGACCGAGGTCGAGGACGCCCCCGTCGTCAAGTTCCTGCACAAGATGATGGTCGACGCCGTCAACATGCGGGCCTCCGACCTGCACTTCGAACCCTACGAGCACCAGTACCGCGTGCGTTTTCGCATCGACGGCGAACTGCGCGAGATCGCTTCGCCCCCGCCCGCCATCAAGGAAAAGCTGGCCTCGCGCATCAAGGTGCTCTCGCGCCTGGACATCTCGGAAAAGCGCGTGCCGCAGGACGGGCGCATGAAGCTCAAGATGGGCCCCGACCGGGTGATCGACTTCCGGGTCAGCACCCTGCCCACGCTGTTCGGCGAAAAGATCGTGATCCGTATCCTGGATCCGAGCAGCGCCAAGCTGGGCATCGACGCCCTGGGCTACGAACCCGAGGAAAAGGAGCGCCTGCTCAAGGCCATCGAGCGTCCCTACGGCATGATCCTGGTCACCGGCCCCACGGGCTCGGGCAAGACGGTGTCGCTCTACACCTGCCTGAACCTGCTCAACAAGCCGGGCGTCAACATCGCCACCGCCGAGGACCCGTCGGAAATCAACCTGCCGGGCGTCAACCAGGTCAACGTCAACGAACGGGCCGGGCTCACCTTCGCGGTGGCGCTGCGCGCCTTCCTGCGCCAGGACCCGGACATCATCATGGTCGGCGAGATTCGCGACCTGGAAACCGCCGACATCGCCATCAAGGCCGCGCAGACCGGCCACCTGGTGCTGTCCACCTTGCACACCAACGACGCCCCGGCCACGCTGACGCGGATGCGCAACATGGGCATCCCGCCCTTCAACATCGCCTCCAGCGTGATCCTGATCTCGGCGCAGCGCCTGGCGCGCCGCCTGTGCGCGCAGTGCAAGGCGCCGGTGGACATACCGCGCGAGACGCTGAAGGAAGCGGGGTTTGGCGACGAAGATCTGAACGGCAGCTGGAAGCCCTATGGTCCGGTGGGCTGTGCCGCCTGCCACAACGGCTACAAGGGTCGCGTCGGCATCTATGAGGTCATGCCGATCAGCGAGGCCATCCAGCGCATCATCCTGGCCGATGGCAGCGAACTGGAAATCGCCGAGCAGGCGCGGCGCGAAGGCGTGCGGTCCCTGCGCATGTCGGGTCTGCACAAGGTCAGGGCCGGCGTGACCTCGCTGGAGGAAGTGCTGGGCGTGACCAACGAATGACCGGCACTCCCTGACAAGGACAGAACACAGGGCAACACATGGCAACTCAAGTCGCTGGCGCCAAGGGCGTCAAGGAATTCGTCTACGAATGGGAAGGCAAGGACCGCAACGGCCGGATCGTGCGCGGCGAAACCCGCGCCGCCGGTGAAAACCAGGTCCAGGCCTCGCTGCGCCGGCAAGGCGTGTTCGTCACCAAGATCAAGAAGCGGCGCATGCGCTCGGGCAAGCGCATCAAGCCCAAGGACATCGCCATCTTCACGCGCCAGTTGGCCACCATGATGAAGGCCGGCGTGCCGCTGCTGCAGTCGTTCGACATCGTGGCGCGCGGCAACCCCAACCCCAGCGTCACCAAGCTGCTCAACGACATCCGCGCCGACATTGAGACCGGCACCTCGCTGTCGGCGGCGTTCCGCAAGTACCCGCTGTATTTCAACAGCCTGTACTGCAACCTGGTCGAAGCCGGCGAGGCCGCCGGCATCCTGGAAGACCTGCTGGACCGTCTGGCCACCTACATGGAAAAGACGGAGGCCATCAAGTCCAAGATCAAGTCGGCGCTGATGTACCCCATCGCGGTCATCGTCGTGGCCTTCGTGGTGGTGGCGATCATCATGATCTTCGTCATCCCGGCGTTCAAGGAAGTGTTCAGCTCCTTCGGCGCCGACCTGCCGGCGCCGACGCTGCTGGTCATCGCCATGAGCGAATTTTTCGTCAAGTGGTGGTGGCTGATCTTCGGCGGCCTGGGCTTTGGCGTGTACTTCTTCATGCAGGCCTGGAAGCGCAACGAGCGCATGCAGGCGTTCATGGACCGGCTGTTGCTGAAGATCCCCATCTTCGGCGAGCTGATCGACAAGGCCGTGGTCGCCCGCTGGACGCGCACGCTGTCCACCATGTTCGCCGCCGGCGTGCCGCTGGTCGAATCGCTCGACTCGGTGGGCGGCGCCGCCGGCAACTCGCTCTACAAGGACGCCACCGACAAGATCCAGACCGAAGTCGCCACCGGCACCAGCCTGACCGCGGCCATGACCAACGCCAACGTGTTCCCCAGCATGGTGCTGCAGATGACCGCCATCGGCGAGGAATCCGGCGCGCTCGACCACATGCTGGGCAAGGCCGCCGACTTCTACGAGGCCGAAGTCGACGAAATGGTGGCCGGCCTGTCCAGCCTGATGGAGCCCATCATCATCGTCGTGCTGGGCACCATCATCGGTGGCATCGTGGTGTCGATGTACCTGCCCATCTTCAAGCTCGGCCAGGTGGTCTGATGCCCGACAGCCTCGTGGTCATGGCCGCCGTGGGCGGCCTGCTCGGGTTGCTCATCGGCAGCTTCCTGAACGTCGTCATCCACCGCCTGCCCAGGATGATGGAGCGGCAGTGGGCCGCCGAATGCGCCGAGCTGAACGGCCAGCCGCCGCCCGCGCAGGAAGCCTTCAACCTGCTGGTGCCGCGTTCACGCTGCGGTCATTGCGGCCACCAGATCCGCTGGTTCGAGAACATCCCCGTGCTCAGCTACCTGGCGCTGCGCGGCAAGTGCTCGGCCTGCGGCACGCCCATCGGCCTGCGCTACCCGCTGGTCGAGCTGGTCACCGGCCTGCTGTTCGCCTGGTGCGCGTGGCGCTGGGGCTGGGGCTGGAGCGCCGCCGCCTGGTGCGCGTTCGCCGCCGTTCTGGTGGCGCTCACCCTGATCGACTGGGACACCACCCTGCTGCCCGACGACCTGACCCTGCCGCTGCTGTGGCTGGGCCTGATCGCCGCCACGCTGGGCTTGACCGACGCGCGCCTGAGCGACGCCGTGTGGGGCGCGGTGGCCGGCTACCTGTCGCTGTGGCTGGTCTACTGGGGCTTCAAGCTGGCCACCGGCAAGGAAGGCATGGGCTTTGGCGACTTCAAGCTGTTCGCCGCCCTGGGCGCCTGGTTTGGCTGGCAGGCGCTGGTGCCGATCATCCTGATGGCCTCGGTCATCGGCGCGCTGGTGGGCATCGGCATGAAGCTGTCCAGCTCGCTGCGCGAAGGCGGCGTCGTGCCTTTCGGCCCGTTCCTGGCGATGGCCGGCATCACCGCCATGGTGTTCGGGCCGCAGACCATCCTGCGCGTCGTCGGGCTGTAGCCGTGGCGCTGCGCATCGGCCTGACGGGCGGCATCGGCAGCGGCAAGAGCACGGTGGCCGCCATGCTGGCCGAACTGGGCGCCGCCCTCATCGACGCCGACGCCATCTCGCGCGCCAGCACCGCCCCCGGCGGCGCCGCGCTGCCCGCCATCGCGCGTGAATTCGGCCCGCGGCTGATCGCCGCCGACGGCGCGCTGGACCGCGCCGCCATGCGCGAGCTGGTGTTTCGCGACGCCGGCGCGCGCCAGCGGCTGGAAGCCATCGTCCACCCGCTGGTGAGCGCCGAAACCGAGCGCCAGGCGCGGCAGGCCCTGGACGCCGGCCACGCCCTGCTGGTGTTCGACGTGCCGCTGCTGGTCGAGTCGCTCGCGCGCTGGCGCGAGAAGGTCGACCGCATCGTGGTGGTCGACTGCGAGCCCGACACCCAGATCGCCCGGGTGATGGCGCGCAACCAGCTGCCGCGCGCGCAGATCGAGCAGATCCTGGCCGCCCAGGCCACGCGCGAGCAGCGGCTGGCGGCGGCCGACGCGGTGATCCACAACGGCACCGGCGTGACGCTGGAGGCCCTGCGCGCCCAGGTGCGTGAGCTGGTGCACGCCTTCGGGATATGATGCGCCCGACCTTGACAAGGCGCCGCGCGTGATCCTGTACGAGTACCCCTTCAACGAACGCATCCGCACCTACCTCCGGCTGGAGCACCTGTTTGGCCGCCTGGGCCAGCTCATGCCCCGCGACGCGCCGCTGGACCACCACTTCGCGCTCATCACCCTGTTCGAGGCGATGGACGTCTGCGCCCGCGCCGACCTGAAGTCCGACGTGCTCAAGGACCTGGACAAGCAGAAGAGCCACCTGGCCAGCTACCGCGGCAACCCCGCCGTGTCCGAGGCCTCGCTGGAGACCATGCTGGCCAGCCTGGACGAGGCCTTCACCCAGCTCAGCCAGCAGCACGGCAAGCCCGGCCACGAGCTGACCGACAACGAATGGCTGATGGCCATCCGCAGCCGCGCCGTCATCCCCGGCGGCACCTGCGGCTTCGACCTGCCGGCCTACCACGCCTGGCAGCACGGCCAGCCCGCCGCGCGGCGTGCCGAGCTGCACCGCTGGGCCGCCACGCTGGCGCCCATGGCGCGCGCCATCGCGCTGCTGCTGCAAATCCTGCGCGACTCCGGCCAGCCCCACAAGATGATGGCCACGGCAGGCCAGTTCCAGCAAACCCTGCCGCAGGGCCGGAGCTTTCAGCTGCTGCGCCTGCGCATCGACGAATCCACGCAGCTGATCCCCGAAATCAGCGGCAACCGCCTGATGGTGTCGGTGCGCCTGATGCGCCAGGACGCCGAGGGCAAGCTGCACCTCGCGCGCGAGGACGCGCCCTTCGAGCTGGCGCTGTGCGTCTGACCGCATGAACCCGCCCGACACCGCCCCGCCCGGCACCCCACGCACCGTGCCCTGCCCGGCCTGCGGCGGCCCCAGCCGCTACGCGCCCGACAACCCCTTCCGCCCGTTTTGCAGCGCGCGCTGCCGCCAGCACGACCTGGGCGCCTGGGCCAGCGAAAGCTTTCGCGTCGACGCCCGCGACGACGACGGCGCCGACCAGCCTGTCGCCAACAGCCCGCCCGCGCCCCGGTTTCAGCAATAAATCAGGCTCTACTCGCGAATGATGGCGAGGTACTTGATCAGTGCCGCACCGCGACACGACGCATGAGAAAAATGAACAGCCATACGCAGAGGACGCCAAGGATTCGCAGAGGACGCAAAGAAAACCGATGGATCTTCTGGCTTTCTGCGTCCTCTGCGAAATCTCTGCGTCCTCTGCGTTCGGAGGTTGGCGGTTTCCAATAAACCACCATTCAAAGCCTTGTCTCGCAGGCCATTACCCTCATTCGCGAGAAGAGCCATAAATCAGGCTCTGGCGCATGACTGGCGAGCGCCAGCAGCTACCTAAATAATAGCGATCTCAAGCCGCTGGCTCGGCCCGCAGCCAGTCCAGCACCGGCAGCGCGCCCGGCAGCACCGGCGACACGCCGACCGGCAGCGACTCCCACGCGAAGGCCTGGCCCTCGCGCATCAGCAGCTCGCCGCGCCACGCGCGCAGCTGGCAGAAGTGCAGCCGCACCAGCGCGTGCGGGTAGTCCACCAGTTGCTCGCGCCAGCGCCGCACATCGGCCGGGTCGATGTCCAGGCCCAGCTCCTCGTGCAGCTCGCGCGCCAGCGCCGCCTGCACGCTCTCGCCCGGCTCCAGCTTGCCGCCCGGAAACTCCCAGTAGCCCGCATACACCTTGCCCGGCGGGCGCGAAGTCAGCAGAAAACGCCCGTCGGGCCGGATCAGCACGCCCACCGCCACATCCACCACCGCCCGCTGGCCCGCCTGCTCGCGCCGCAGATGGCCGTCCGCGGTCAGCACCTGATTCGGGTCATGGCTCATGGCGCTTCAGTTTCCCCGCAGGAACGGCCTGGGCTGCGAAGGGGCAGTAACACAGCCGACGCTGCATCGCGGCCAAGGCCGCTCCCACAGGCAGAGCGCCCGCCGCGCGTCATCCAACGGCTGCGGAGCAAGCCACGCCAGCGAACGCCGTGGCCGGACCCGCGCCGGCCACTGGCGTTGTCCCCCTGGGGGGAAGGCGCCGCAGGCGACTCAGGGGGGATCATGTCCTCCCCACAAAATCGCGCGCAAACTGATACGCCACCCGCCCCGAGCGCGAGCCGCGCTCCAGCGCCCACACCAGCGCCTCGGGCCGCGCGGTGGCGATCTGCGCCGGGGTGGCGCCCAGCGCGCCCAGCCACTGCGCCACGATGGCCAGGTATTCGTCCTGGCTGAAGGGGTAGAAGCTGACCCACAGGCCAAAGCGCTCGGACAGCGAGATTTTTTCTTCCACCACCTCGCCCGGGTGCAGCTCGCCATCGTCGGTGTGGGTGTAGCTCAGGTTGTCCTTCATGTATTCGGGCAGCAGGTGGCGGCGGTTGCTGGTGGCGTAGACCAGCACATTGGGCGTGCTGGCCGCCACGCTGCCGTCCAGAATGCTTTTCAGCGCCTTGTAGCCCGGCTCGCCCTCCTCGAAGCTCAGGTCGTCGCAGTAGACGATGAACTTCTCCGGCCGGCCGGCCACCACCTCCACGATGTCGGGCAAATCCGTCAGGTCCTGCTTGTCCACCTCGATCAGGCGCAGGCCCCGCGGCGCATAGGCGTTCAGGCAGGCCTTGATGAGCGAGGACTTGCCGGTGCCGCGCGCGCCCGTCAGCAGCACGTTGTTGGCCGGCCGCCCGTCGACGAACTGGCGCGTGTTGCGCTCGATCTTGTCCTTCTGCGCGTCGATCTCCTTCAGCTCGGCCAGCGCGATGGCGCCGACGTGGCGCACCGGCTCCAGCGCGCCGTGGCCGCTGGCGCGCTTGCGGTAGCGCCAGGCCACGGCCTGCGACCAGTCGGGCGCCGACAGGGGCCGCGGCAACACGGATTCGATGCGGGTGATGAGCTGCTCGGCGCGCTCGATCAGGCGGGCAAGTGGGTCGGTCATGGGCAGTGATGGTAGCGGGGCGGCGGCGGCCTTGCGGCAGCCCCCGGATTACAAGCAAAAAGTGGCTCTGGCACGCCAGCAGCAAGCGCCAGCAGCTATGATTTTCATACTACTCGGAGACCTTGTTCCGCGCCCGGCTCAGCGCAGCGCGGCCCAGCGGCCGTCGGCCTGGGGCTGCACGCGGCCCAGCGCGGCCAGGGTGTCCAGCAGGGTGGGCAGGCGCTCGCGCCAGCGGCCCTTGCCCTGAAAGCGCGCGGCCAGCTGCTCCAGCGACAGCGGCGTGGCGCTGGCGGCCAGGGTGTCGGCCAGCAGGCGGATTTGCGCCGGCAGCGCCGCCGGCCAGGGCGGGCGGTGCGCGGGGGCGGCGGGCGACGCGGCATCGGCCGTGCCCTCGGCCACGGCTTCGGGCGCGTCGGCCGGGGCCAGGCCGGGCAGGGGTTGATCGGCGGGCGCGGCGGGCGCCTGCTGGAAGGCCGGGCGCAGCCAGCGCACCTGGCCCTGGGCTTCTTCGGCGGCGCGGCGGGCGTTCAGGCGCACCAGCTCGGCCAGCACGTCGTCGGTGGTGGCGCTGGCGGGCAGGCCGTAGGCGGCGCGCACGGCGGCGTCCAGCTCGTCGTGCAGCTCGCGCAGCACGCCCACCAGGCCCTGGGTGTGGATGGCCTGCTCCTTGGCCGTGAGCGCGCGGCCTTCGCGCAGCGCGGCCAGCACGTTGTACAGGCCGGTGAGCGTCAGACCCGCGTGCCCGGCCGCCGGCGCCAGCACGCGCTTGCGATGCTGGTCGATCTGCTCGGCCAGCCGGGCGATGCGCTGGCGCAGCTCGCTCGTCAGGCCGGTGTCGTCGTCGGGGAAGGGGAAGGTTTCGAAGCAGCGGGATTTGACGTACACCGGGTCGTTGCCAACGCCCAGCCAACTGCCTGTAGCCAACGCCCAGTCGACATGCAGCTGGCTGGAGAGCACGCCCAGGTGTAAGGCGTCGTCCAGGGCAATGGCGACCAGCTTGTTGTCCGGCAGGATGCTGGCGTCGAGGAACTGGAAGGTGCGGTGCTTGGCGGTTTCGACCGTGGCGATGTAGCGCGGCAGGCCGGCCAACTGCCTGCGCATTTCCTGCCGTGGCTTGCCATGCAGCCACCACAGCTTGGCGTAGCCGGCGCCGTCCTTGGAGCTGCCTTTGGCGTCGCGCTCGGGCTTGACGCGCTCTTGCAGCCACTGGTAGACCGTCGGGTGCGTGTCGCGCAGCTGCTCGGCGCTCAGGCCGAAGGCGTCGATGACGCGCACGCCGCGCGGCTTGTCGGTCAGGTCGCGCCCGTTGCGGTAGTCGCGGATCAGCGGCGGGTTGCCCAGCGCCTGCGCCTGCTCGGGCGTGACGATGAAGCCGGCGCCGTGCAGTTTGACGCCGGGCGAGGAAACGCCTTGCATGGCGCGCAACGGCTGCGCCGCCGCCACGTTGGCGCCGACGCGCAGGTCGGCATGGATCAGCCCGCGCTGCGCGCCCAGCGCGACGGCCATCTCGCCAAACTCGCCCGGCCGCTCGTCGGTGACGGTCAGCAGCTCGCCCTCGCCCTCGCCGGGGGCCAGCACGCTCATGGCGATGCGCACGGCGGCGTTGCCGGCGAAGTCGACCCAGGGGTGGTCGGCAATGGCCATCTCCAGGTGCGTGCCCGCCGCCAGCGCGGCCTGCACGACGCGGCGGTTGAAGGTCTGGCGCAGGCTGTTGGTGGTGATCAGGCCCATGCGCCGCGCCTGGCCGGCGGCCACCTGCCGGGCGGCGCGCTGCCACCAGTACATGACGAAGTCGCTGCTTTCGGGCACCTCGGGCCAGGCGGCGCGCAGGGCCTCGACATAGCCGTCGCCCAGGGCGGCGCGCATGCTGGCGGCGCCGATGAAGGGCGGGTTGCCGACGATGAAGTCGGCCCGCGGCCACGCGGCCGGGCGGGCGCCCAGGTAGCGCCACTGGGGCACCTGGGCGGCTTCGTCGGGCACGGGCTCGCCGGTGACGGGGTGGCGCTTGTAGGTGACGCCGTCCCAGCGGGTGCGGGGCTGGCCGGCGGCGTCGTGAGCGGGTTCTTGCGCGTCCCAGGCCAGCACGGCGTCGCGGCAGTCGATGTTGCGGTAGTCGTGCACCACGGGTTCGGCCACGGCGGCGTTGCCGCGGGCGCGGATGTGCCATTGCAGCCAGCCGATCCACAGCACCAGCTCGGCCAGGGCGGCGGCGCGGGGGTTGAGCTCGATGCCCAGCAGCTGCTGCAGGGTCACTGTCTCGCCCTCGAAGCCGAGCTGGTCTTGCGCGTGGCCGAGCTCGTGCAGCTGGTTGAGCACTTCGCCTTCGAGGCGCTTGAGGTGTTCGAGCGTGACGTAGAGGAAGTTGGCGCTGCCGCAGGCCGGGTCGAGCACGCGGGTGGTGCAGAGCTGGTGGTGGAATTTCTGGAGCTCGGCGCGCGCCTCGGCCAGCTTGGCGTCGGCGGCCCGGCCTTGCAGGCTGGCGGCTTCGTGGGCCAGCACCAGGGCGGCGGCCTGGGCGCTGGTCCAGTCGGCGCGCAGGGGCTCGATGACGGTGGGCAGCACCAGGCGCTCGACGTAGGCGCGGGGGGTGTAGTGGGCGCCCAGGGCGTGGCGCTCGGCGGGGTCGAGCGCGCGCTCCAGCAGGGTGCCGAAGATGGCGGGCTCGACTTCGCGCCAGTTGGCGCGGGCGGCGGCGATCAGCAGCTCAACCTGGGCCGGGGTGAGCGGCAGGCTGTAGCCGTCCTCATGGGCGCCCTTGAACAGCTTGCCGTTGAAGTGCAGCACCTGGCCGGCCAGCGCGGCCGAAAAGCCCCCGCGGTCCATGTCGGCCCACAGGATGCGCAGCATCTGCCGCAGGGTGGCGGGCTGGCGCTGGTGGGTTTGCAGCAGGCCGAGAAAGCTGCCCGCGGGCAGCAGCTCGACGTCTTCGGCGAACATGCTGAACAGGCAGCGCGAGAGGTAGGCGGCGACGGCGTGCGGCGCGTGGCCGGAGTCCTCCAGCGAGCGGGCCAGCCGCGCCAGCTGGTCGGAGACGGCGCGCGTGACCTGGGCGCTGATGCGGGCGGGGTCGAGCGCGTCGGGCTCGCTCCAGATCAGGCGCAGGCGCTGGCGGATGCGCGGCTCGGCCAGATCGGCCAGGGCGATGCGGTGGCTGCGCGGGTCGGGAAACGGGGTGTAGGTGCCGCCGCTGCGGCTGAATTCGGCGTAGACCTCGATCAGGTTGCCGACGTCGACCACCAGCACGAAGGGCGGGCGGCCTTCGGCGGCGGGCAGGGCGCGGGCGTAGCCTTCGGCCTGGCCGCGGGCGCGCAGCATGCCGTCGTCGAAGCCGCGGGTGTGGCCGGGGGCCTTGAGCTTCTTGGCCTCCAGCACGAAGTGGCCGCGCCGGTAGCAGTCGATGCGGCCGCTGCTGGTGCTGCCGTCGCCGTGCTGGAAGGTGACGGGGCGCTCGAACATGTAGTCCTGCGCGGCGCTGGGGTGCGGCCGCTCGACGCCGAGCAGCGCGCACAGCTCGATGACGAAGCTTTGCGCCGTGGCCAGCTCGCTGGCGGCCACGCCCTGCCAGCGGGCGATGAAGGCGCGGGCGTCGTCGTCAGGTTTCATGGCGAAAAATGGCGCCCGCGTTTGTCTGGCGTGCGCCAGCAGCTATTGGTTTTATAGCTCCATCAAGACCGGTAGTCGGCGTTGATGCTGACGTAGTCGTGGCTCAGGTCGCAGGTCCAGACGGTGTCGCTGGCGCTGCCGCGGCCCAGGTGCACGCGCACGGTAATTTCGGCCTGCTGCATGACGCGCTGGCCGTCTTCCTCGCGGTAGTCGGGGTGGCGGCCGCCGCGGGTGGCCACGTGCACGTCGTCCAGGTGCAGCTCGATGCGGGTCTGGTCGAGGTCCTGGATGCCGGCGTAGCCGACGGCGGCCAGGATGCGGCCCAGGTTGGGGTCGCTGGCGAAGAAGGCGGTCTTGACCAGCGGCGAGTGCGCGATGGCATAGGCCACCTGGCGGCATTCGTCGGCGCTCTGGCCGCCGTCGACCTGCACGGTGATGAACTTGGTGGCGCCTTCGCCGTCGCGCACGATGGCCTGCGCCAGCTGGCGCGCCACGCTCAGCATGGCGGCCTTGAGGGCCTGGCCGTCGGCCGAGTCGAGCGCCTTGACGGGCGGGTTGCCGGCCTGGTGGGTGGCGATGACGACGAAGGAGTCGTTGGTGGAGGTGTCGCCGTCGATGGTGATGCGGTTGAACGAGCCGTCGGCCAGCTCGCGCGCCAGTTGCGCCATCAGGGCCGGGTCGATGGCGGCGTCGGTGGCCAGAAAGCCCAGCATGGTGGCCATGTTGGGGCGGATCATGCCGGCGCCCTTGCTGATGCCGGTGATGGTGACGGTGGCGCCGCCCACCACGGCCCGCGCGCTGGCGGCCTTGGGCACGGTGTCGGTGGTCATGATGCCTTCGGCGGCGCGCGCCCAGTGCGGGCCTTGCGCGTCGGCGATGGCGGCGGGCAGGCCGGCTTCGATGCGATCGACCGGCAGCGGCTCCATGATGACGCCGGTGGAAAACGGCAGCACCTGGGCGGGCTCGATCTTCAGCAGGCCGGCCAGCGCGTCGCAGGTGCGGCGCGCACGCGCCAGGCCGTCGTCGCCGGTGCCGGCGTTGGCGTTGCCGGTGTTGACGACGATGGCGCGCACCGCGGCGCCGGCCTGCAGGTGCTGGCGGCAGATTTGCACCGGCGCGGCGCAGAAGCGGTTTTGCGTGAACACGCCGCCGACGCTGGCGCCCTCCTGAAGCAGCAGCACGGTCAGGTCCTTGCGACCGGCCTTGCGGATGCCGGCTTCGGCCACGCCGATGCGCACGCCGGCGACCGGGTGCAGTTGCGCGGGATCGGGAGCGGTCAGGTGGACGGGCATGGCGGGGTTCTCCGGTCAGCGGTTTGCAAAAGAAATCAGCCTCTGGCGCCCACCAGTCGAGCGCCAGCAGCTATGAAATCAGGAGTAAGCTTGATGATCTTGGCGCCCGCTCCCGCAGAGCAAGGGGACGCTTTTGGCCAGCGACCGCCGTGCCCGCACCTGTGCCGGGCGCTGGCGGTGCCCCCCCTCGCGCGGCAGTGGGGGCTGAGGCCCGCGGCTCCAGACCTGCCCGCGCAGGTCTGGACGGGCCGAGGGGCTGCCGCCCGCGGCGGCGAGCACCACCAGGCTGCGCGGCGATTCAGGGGGGCCTCAATCAAGCCAACGCGCCGTGGCAGTGCTTGTACTTCTTGCCGCTGCCGCAGGGGCAGGGGTCGTTGCGGCCCACGCGCGGCACGGCCGCCGCCGCGCCGCCGGCCAGGGCGGCGCCGCCGCGCGCCTGGGACTCGGGCACGGTCTCGGCCTCGCCGGTTTCGGTGGGGGCGGTGTAGGTGACGTTGCTGATGTGCTCGGCGCGCTGCTCCATGGCGGCGGCGCTCTGGCCGGCTTCCTCGGGGCTTTCGATGCGCACGGTCATCAGCACGCGGGTGACCTCGTTCTTGATGACGTCCAGCAGCTGGCCGAACAGCTCGAAGGCCTCGCGCTTGTATTCCTGCTTGGGCTGCTTTTGCGCGTAGCCGCGCAGGTGGATGCCCTGGCGCAGGTAGTCGAGCGCCGACAGGTGCTCGCGCCAGTGGGTGTCGATGGCCTGCAGCAGCACGGCGCGCTCGAAGGGGCCGAAGTTCTCGGCGCCGACCTGCGCCACCTTGGCGGCATAGGCCTCGTCGGCGGCCTTGAGCACGGTCTCCAGGAGGTCGTCGTCGGTGATGGCCGAGGAGGATTCGACCTGCTGGCGCAGCGGCAGCTCGATGTGCCAGTCGTCGGCCAGCACCTTCTGCAGGCCGGCGATGTCCCACTGCTCCTCGACCGATTCGGCCGGCACGAACTGGCGCACCAGGTCGGTGAAGCAGCCTTCGCGCAGGCCGGCGATCTGGGCCGACAGGTCTTGCGCGTCCAGGATTTCGTTGCGCTGCTGGTAGATGACCTTGCGCTGGTCGTTGGAGACGTCGTCGTACTCCAGCAGCTGCTTGCGGATGTCGAAGTTGCGCGATTCGACCTTGCGCTGCGCGCTTTCGATGCTGCGGGTGACGATGCCGGCCTCGATGGCCTCGCCCTCGGGCATCTTGAGCTTGTCCATGATGGCGCGCACGCGGTCGCCGGCGAAGATGCGCATCAGCGCGTCGTCCAGGCTGAGGTAGAAGCGCGAGGAGCCCGGGTCGCCCTGGCGGCCGGAGCGGCC
>MKTG01000088.1:46762-47201 GCA_001897615.1 Burkholderiales bacterium 68-10 | reverse complement strand
CCAGCGACTTGACCAGCGCGTGGTCCTTCTGCCACTGGGCGCGCACCTCGTCGGCCCTGGCGGCGCGCGCGGCGTCGTCCAGCGACGGGTCGGCCTCCAGCGCCTGCACCGCCTTCTCGACGTTGCCGCCCAGCACGATGTCGGTGCCGCGGCCGGCCATGTTGGTGGCGATGGTGATCATCTTGGGCCGGCCGGCCTGGGCCACGATGTCGGCCTCGCGCGCGTGCTGCTTGGCGTTGAGCACCTGGTGCGGCAGCTTTTCCTTTTCCAGCAGGGTGGCGATGATTTCGGAGTTCTCGATGGACGTGGTGCCCACCAGCACCGGCTGGCCGCTGGCGTGGCATTCGCGAATGTCGGCGATCGCCGCGTCGTACTTTTCCTTGGTGGTCTTGTAGACGCGGTCCAGCTGGTCGTCACGCTTGCTGGGCTTGTTGGGCGG
>MKTG01000088.1:46159-46718 GCA_001897615.1 Burkholderiales bacterium 68-10 | reverse complement strand
TAGAGGCGGAAGTAGTTCTGGAAGGGGATGGAGGCCAGGGTCTGGTTCTCGGCCTGGGTCGGCACGCCCTCCTTGGCCTCGACCGCCTGGTGCAGGCCGTCGCTCCAGCGGCGCCCGCTCATCAGGCGGCCGGTGAATTCGTCGACGATCACGATCTCGGGCCCATGCTCGCCCTGCTGCACCACGTAATGCTGGTCGCGGTGGAACAGGTGGTGCGCGCGCAGGGCGGCGTTGAGGTGGTGCATCAGCGTGATGTTGGCCGCGTCGTACAGGCTGGCGCCGGGCGGGATCAGGCCGCGCTCGGCCAGCACGCGCTCGGCAGTCTCGTGGCCCTGCTCGGTCAGGAACACCTGGTGCGATTTCTCGTCGGCGGTGAAGTCGCCCGGCTTGGTGACGCCCTCGCCGGTGCGCGGGTCGGCCTCGCCCTCCTGGCGCGTCAGCAGCGGCACGATGGCGTTGATGGCCAGGTACAGCGCGGTGTGGTCCTCGGCCTGGCCGCTGATGATCAGCGGCGTGCGCGCCTCGTCGATCAGGATCGAGTCGACCTCGTCGACGATGG
>MKTG01000088.1:17846-46146 GCA_001897615.1 Burkholderiales bacterium 68-10 | reverse complement strand
GCGCTGCACGCGGTCGGCCGGCTCGTACACCATGTTGTCGCGCAGGTAGTCGAAGCCGAACTCGTTGTTGGTGCCGTAGGTGATGTCGGCGTTGTAGGCGGCCTGCTTCTGCTCGCGCGGCATCTGCGGCAGGTTGACGCCCACCGTCAGGCCCAGGAAGTTGTAGAGCCGGCCCATCCATTCGGCGTCGCGGCCGGCCAGGTAGTCGTTGACGGTGACCACGTGCACGCCCCGGCCCGACAGCGCGTTCAGGTACACCGCCAGCGTGGCGGTCAGGGTCTTGCCCTCGCCAGTGCGCATCTCGGCGATCTTGCCCTCGTGCAGCGCCATGGCGCCCACCAGCTGAACGTCGAAGTGGCGCATCTTCATGACGCGCTTGGAGCCTTCGCGCACCACGGCAAAGGCCTCGGGCAGCAGCTTGTCGAGCTCTTCGCCGCCGGCCACGCGCTGGCGGAACTCGTCGGTCTTGGCGCGCAGCTCCTCGTCGCTCAGCTTTTCCAGCGCCGGCTCCAGCGCGTTGATGGCGGCGGCGGTCTTGCGGTATTGCTTGAGCAGGCGGTCGTTGCGGCTGCCGAAAATCTTGGTGAGGATGGTGGCCATGCTTGCGCGGCCGCCGCAGCGCTCCGTGGAGGCGCGCCGAACGGCGATCGACTGTCCCAAAAAGGTCAAAATGACGCGAACCTGGGGCCTGGCTGCCGCCATGTACAAGCCTGGCAGCTGGCGCGCCCCGGTGTCGCGTGGCAACCGGGCATTTTAACTGCCGGTCGGCCACGGGGATAATGCCCGCCACATTGGTGCACGCCGCCTTCCGTGATGTCCCCCACCCGTCCCGCCATTTCACTGCAGCAGGCCGTGGCCGAAGCGCCCACGCTGGCGCACCTGAGCCGCCTGGCGGCCGAGTCGGCCGCGCGCCTGGCCGTGGTGCGGCCGCTGCTGCCGCCGGCCCTGCGCCCGCTGGTGCAGGCCGGCGCGCCCGAGGGCGAGGCCTGGACGCTGCTGGCGCCGCACAACGCGGCGGCCGCCAAGCTGCGACAGCTGGCGCCGGCGCTGCAGGCGGCGCTGGCGGTGGCCGGCCACCCGGTGCGGACATTGCGCATCAAGGTGGCGCAGGCGCGGCGCTGAACGGCCACAGCCATGCTGAGCGCCTTCGACCACGACATGATGCGCCGCGCGCTGACCCTGGCCGAGCGCGCGCGCCTGATCGCGCCGCCCAACCCGGCGGTCGGCTGCGTGCTGGTGGACGCCGCCGGCACGCTGATCGGTGAAGGCTTCACGCAGGCGGTCGGCCAGGCGCACGCCGAGGTCATGGCGCTGCGCGACGCCGCCGCGCGCGGCCACGCCAGCGCCGGCGCCACCGCCTACGTGACGCTGGAGCCCTGCGCCCACCAGGGCCGCACCGGGCCCTGCTGCGACGCGCTGGCCACCGCCGGCGTGCGCCGCGTGGTGGCCGCTTTGCAAGACCCGAACCCGCGCGTGGGCGGCCAGGGCCTGCAGCGGCTGCGCGCCGCCGGTGTCGAGGTGGCGCTGGGGCCGTCGGCCGTGGCCGAGGCCGCGCGCGAGCTGAACCTGGGCTTTTTCAGCCGCATGGCGCGCGGCACGCCCTGGGTGCGGCTGAAGGCGGCCAGCTCGCTGGACGGGCGCACCGCCCTGCCCGACGGCCGCAGCCAGTGGATCACCTCGCCCGCCGCGCGGGATGACGGCCAGGCCTGGCGGGCGCGCGCCTGCGCCGTGCTGACCGGCATCGGCACCGTGCTGGACGACGACCCGCTGCTGAACGTGCGCCTGCCCGGCATCACACGCCAGCCGGCGCTGGTCATCGTCGACAGCGCCCTGCGCACGCCGCTGGATGCGCGGCTGTGGCAGGTGGCCGACCGCCGCGTCTTCATCGCCACGGCGGTGACCGACGAGGCGCGACAGCAGCCCTTGCGGGCGCGCGGCGCGCAGCTGCTGGCGCTGCCGGGCACGGACGGCCGGGTCGACCTGGCCGCGCTGCTGGCGCGGCTGGCCCGGCGCGAAGTCAACGAGCTGCACGTGGAAGCCGGCCACCGGCTCAACGGCGCGCTGCTGCGCGCCGGCCTGGTCGACGAGCTGCTGCTGTACCTGGCCCCGCGCCTGCTGGGCGAAGGCGCCGGCATCGCCGCGCTGGGGCCGCTGGGCAGCCTGGACGAGGGCCCGGCCTTTGCCTGGCATGGCGTCGAGCGCGTCGGCCCCGACCTGCGGCTGCTGGCGCGCGTGCCGGGGCGCGAGTGCTTCGACGAACCTGCTCGGTAGGGCGCCAGGCCGCCCATGACCCCTACCGTCATCGCGAGCGGCGCAGCCGCGTGGCGATCCAGCGGGCGCTTCGCCAGCACCGGCGCCGCCCTGGATGGCCGCAGCGCCTGCGGCGCCTCGCCATGACGGGGTTTGTGCCGGGGCGCGGGTGCTTCGATGAACCTGCTCGGTAGAGCGCCAAGGCCGCCGCCGATGGCGCCAGCCGTCATCGCGAGCGGCGCAGCCGCGTGGCGATCCAGCGAGCGCTTCGCCAGCACCGACGCCGCCCTGGATGGCCGCGACGCCTCGCCATGACCAAAAGGACCGACCGGACTTGCGGTCGCACCGGGGCCCACCAAGGGCTCAGCCTCGAAACGGCAGTTGACCGCTTGCGATCATCGCCAAAGCCGCGCGGGTGCTGGCGTTTGTGGCTTCGATGGCGTTCACCGAACAGGTGAGCGCGCTACGCACCCACCAGCACCGCGCTCGGCGCGCCAGGCGTCGTTGCTCGTCCTTGCAGGCAGTAGCCTGCGGCGTCCTCTCGCCTTGCCTGGCACGCCGATCACGGCACTGGCGGGCGCGTTCAACTGCCGTTTCGAGGCTCAGAGATAGCGCGCGATCAGGCTGGCGACGGCGCTGAGCAGCAAGGTGCTGGTCAGCGGGATCGACCACTCGCGCCCGAACAGCCGAAAGTGAAAATCCCCCGGCAGCCGGCCGATGCCCAGCCGGCGCAGCAGCGGCGACAGGCCACTGATCAGCACCAGCGCCAGGAACACCACGATCACCCAGCGAATCACGCCACCACCCTCTACAGCCGGTGCGTGCGGTCGCCCTGGGCGAAGCCGCGCGCCGGTGGGTGGCCGGGCGTGGCCAGGCCGATGACCTTGAACAGCTCGCCCATCTCGTGCTCGTCCAGCAGCTTCATGGCGTTGGCGCGCGTCGGCAGGTCGGCCTCGGCCAGTGCCCGCGCGATGCCGCGGTTGAGCAGAAAGCGCCCCTGGCTGGTGTAGCCCAGCACGTCCAGCCCGGCGTCCTGCGCGGCCAGCGCCACGCCGGTGAAGTTGACGTGGGCGGTGATGTCCTTGTCGCCCACGTCGGCCAGCGGATCATCATCGACCCGGTGCGCGCGGTGGCACACCAGGGTGCCGCCGCTGCGCTGCGGGTGGTAGTACTCGGCCTCGGGAAAGCCATAGTCGATGAAGTAGGCCGCGCCGGCGCCGCCGCGCCGCAGCGCCTCGGCCACGGTGGCGACGAAGGCGTGCGCCTGCGGGTGCAGCTCGGTCAGGTAGTCGTGCGCGCCGTCCACCTCCACCGGCGGTCGCAGCACCGTCGGGCGGTCGGCCCAGGCAAAGCGGATCGCTTCTGTTTTGATAGCTGCTGGCGCCGGGCGGTCGGGCGTTGGAGCCTGATTTGACTCATCAACGATCACGCCGCGCTCGTGCCACTGGCCGCCCTGACGCGCCAGCAGGGTGACGGGCATGGCGTCCAGCACCTCATTGCCGACCACCACGCCGCGCAGCGCCGGCGGCAGGGCGTCGGCCCAGGCCACGCGCGCGCCGTGGGCGGCCAGGCGCTGGCGCTGGCGCGCCCGCAGCGCGCCCGACACGTCGACGATGGTGTAGCGCGCCAGCGGCTGGCCCAGCGCGTCCAGCGCCTCGATCAAGCCCGCCGCCAGCGCGCCCGAGCCGGCGCCGAATTCCCACACCTCGTCGGTGCCGGTGGCGGCCAGGCTGTCGGCCACCTGCACGGCCAGCGCGCGGGCGAACAGCGGCGACAGCTCGGGCGCGGTGACGAAGTCGCTGCCCGATTCGGGCAGCGCGCCAAACTTGCGCGAGCCATGCGCGTAGTAACCCAGGCCCGGCGCGTACAGGGCCAGGTGCATGAAGCGCTCGAACGGCAGCCAGCCGCCGGCGGCAGCGATCTGGCGCGCGATCAGCGCCGGCAGCCCGTCGCGCGCCGGTGGGGAATCAGGAATCGAAGACACGGCCGGCATTGTGGGCCATGGCCGGCGCAACCGGCCGGGCCGGCGTTTTGCCCGACAATGCCGCCCCATGTCCGCGCCAGCCCTGCCCGCCTCGCCACCCGCCCGTGCCGTGCTGGTCACCGGCGCCGCGCGCCGGCTGGGGCGCCAGATCAGCCTGCACTTTGCCCACGCCGGCTGGGACGTGCTGGCGCATTACCGCCATTCCGAAGACGAGGCACGCGCGCTGCAGGCCGAGGTCGAGCGCCTGGGCCGGCGCTGCCACCTGCTGGCGGCCGATCTGGCGCAGCCCGACGCGGCGGCCCGGCTGCTGCGGCAGACCATCGACCTGCACGGCGCGCCGCCGCATTGCATCGTCAACAATGCTTCCATTTTTGAAGCAGACAACGCGCTTTTGGCGAGCGCCAGCGGCCTGTTCGAGCACTTCTCCACCAACACCGCCACGCCGCTGCTGCTGGCCGGCGGGCTGGCCGCGGCGCTGGCCGAGGCAGGCCAGCCCAGCGGCGGCGCGCACAGCGTGGTGCACGTGCTGGACCAGAAGGTGCACAACCTGAACCCGGACTATTTTTCCTACACCGTCAGCAAGCTGGCGCTGGCGCAAGGCGTGGCGCTGCAGGCGCAGGCGCTGGCGCCGTGGCTGCGGGTGTGCGGCCTGTCGCCGGGGCTGATGTATCTGAGCGGCCCGCAGACGCAGGACAACTTCGAGCGCGCCAGCCGCGTCAACTTGCTGCGCGAGCCGCTCGATCCGGCGCAGGTGGCGCGCTGCGCCGTGTTCATTGCCGAGACGCCGGCGCTGAACGGCACCACCCTGCAGGCCGACAACGGCCAGCACCTGGTGCCGCTGGCGCGCGACGTGATGTTTGCCGTGGATCAGGGGCTGGCGCCGGGGGCCGCGCCATGAATTCGATGCTGCTGGCCTTCGCCGCCCTGGAGCCGCGCCTGGCCACCGACTGCCGCCTGCTCAGCCTGCGCCGCCACGAGCGGGCGGTGCGCATCGGCGTGCACGATTTCGAGCGCAGCGGCCCGCAGCGCCTGTGGTTCGACGTCGACCTGTGCGTGCGGCTGGAGCGCGCCGCGGCGGCACGCGACGACATCGCCGACACGCTGAACTACGACTTCATCCGTGAGCGCATTGCCGCCATCGTCGGCAGCGCGCACCACGAGCTGCAGGAAACCCTGTGCGACGCCGTGCTGGTCGCCGTGCTGGCGCGCCCCGAGGTGCAGGCCGCGCGCGTGGCCACGCGCAAGCCCGACGTCTACCCCGACAGCGCCTCGGTCGGCGTCGAGCGCGTGGCCGTCAAACCCTGGTGAACCGCCCCATGCCCAGCCACCCCCGCCCCGAACAGGGCCAGCAGAGCCTGCAGCTCACCGGCCTGCGCTTCGTCGCCAACCTGGGCATCCTGGATCATGAAAAGCTGGCGCCGCAGCCGATCCAAGTCGATGCCGAGCTGAACCTGGGCGCGCAGCCGCTGCGCCCGCGCGACGACGACATCCACCACGTGCTGGACTACCGCAAGGTGCGCCAGATCATCATCGACGAATGCACCGCCGAGCACGTCAACCTGCTGGAGACGCTGATCGGCAAGCTGTGCGCGCGCCTGATGCAGCTGCCCGGCGTGCAGGGCGTGCGGGTGAAGATCACCAAGCTGGAGATCTTCGACGACTGCGAAGTGGCGATCCGCATGGAAACCGGCCACTGGTAGGCCCGCGGCCGCGTCGGCTGGCCGACGCCGTAGGACAATCGGGGCCATGAACGCCCCCGCCGACCCGACCATCCTGCAACCCGCCACGGCGCTGGACGGCGCCACCACCGGCCCCGCCGCCCGCACGCGCGCCGAGCGCGAGACGCTCAAGCTGGAAAAGCGCCTGGCCCGCCAGGTCGGCCAGGCGATCGCCGACTTCAACATGATCGAGGAAGGCGACCGCGTGATGGTGTGCCTCTCGGGCGGCAAGGACAGCTACGGCCTGCTGGACATCCTGCTGAAGTTGCAGGCGCGCGCGCCGGTGCGCTTCGAGCTGGTGGCGGTCAACCTGGACCAGAAGCAGCCCGGCTTTCCGGCCGAGGTGCTGCCGGGCTACCTGCGGCAGCTCGGCATCGAGCACCATATCGAGACGCAGGACACCTACAGCATCGTCAAGGCCAAGATTCCGGAGGGCAAGACCACGTGCAGCCTGTGCTCGCGCCTGCGCCGCGGCATTCTGTACAGCGTGGCACGGCGCCTGAAGTGCAACAAGATCGCGCTGGGCCACCACCGCGACGATATGTTGCAGACCTTCTTCCTCAACATGTTCTTCGGCGGCAAGTTGAAGGGCATGCCGCCCAAGCTGACCAGCGACAACGGCGAGTTCATCGTCATCCGCCCGCTGGCCTACGTGGCGGAAAGCGACCTGGTGGCCTGGGCCGAGCACCGGCAGTTCCCCATCATCCCCTGCAACCTGTGTGGCAGCCAGGAAAACCTGCAGCGCAAGCAGGTGGGCGAGATGCTGCGGCAGTGGCAGCGTCAGCACCCGGGGCGCATCGAGAGCATGTTCACCGCGCTGCAGAACGTCGTGCCCTCGCACCTGATGGATGGCGCACTGCACGACTTCAAGCACCTGCAGGCCACAGGCGTGGCCGACGAGAACGGCGACAAGGCCTTCGACGAGGAGGTGTTCGCCCCACCGGCGGGCGTGCCGTTTGCCAGCGTGACGCGGGTCAGCGCCTGAGGTTTCACATCCATATCAAGGGGGGTAGCGCCCATGTGGATTGCGCGAGCAGCTCTTGTTTTTATAGCGATTTTGCTGAACGCCTGCGCCAGCGGCCCGCGCGTGGTGGACGCCCTGGTGCGCACCCACGCCGCCCAGCCGCCGGGCGCCGCCGTGCTGCAGGGCGCGCATTACCGCTTCGAGCACGCCCCGGCGCGCGTGGGCCAGCCGGCGCCCGAACGGCTGCAGGCCCTGGCCCAGGCGGCGCTGGCCCGCGTGGGCGCGGTGCGCGACGACGCCGGCGCGCGCGTCAGCGTGCAGGTGGATGGCACGATCAGCGCCTACTGGCGCGACCCCTGGTACGAGCCCAGCAACCCGCGCGTCACGCTGGGCCTGGGCGTGGGCCATGCCTGGCGCGGCGGCGCCATCGGCCTGGGCTGGGGCTGGCCGATGGGCGGCGACAGCGTGCCGGCCTACGCCAGCGAGGTCAGCCTGCTGATGCGCGATCTGCAGAGCGGCCAGATCGTCTATGACACGCGGGCCCGCCACGACGGCCCCTGGCACGACACCGACGCCGTGCTGGCGGCACTGTTCGTGGCCGCGCTGGAGGGCTACCCGCAGCCCGCCGCCAGCGAGCGCCGCGTGGCCGTGCCGCTGCTGCCGCCGGCCGCCGCCGCGTCTGCCGCGACGCCGGCGCAGCGTTGACCCCTCATTGATCGCCGCGCACGCTGGCCGGCTGCGGCAGCAGGCGAAAGGCCAGCGCGCCCAGCGCCAGCAGCACGGCGATGGCGCCGAACACCGGGCCGAACGGGTCCAGGCCGCGCGCCTGCGCCGCCTGCGCGATGGCGCCGGTGGCCCACTGCATCAGCGCCACGCCCATGAACAGCGCCATGGTGAACAGCGCCATGGCGCGGCCGATCACCGCCGGCTCGTAGGCGTCCTTGACGTCCGGGTACTGCAAGGTGCCGTAGCCCGACAGCATCATGAACGCCAGCATCAGCACCACGTCCAGCCACATCCCGCAGTTGGCGGCCAGGCCGACGAAGCACAGCGCGGCCACGGCGCTGCCCCACAGCATCCAGCGGCGGCGCCGGCGCGGCCCCGGGTCGGCGCGGCCGAACAGCGGCAGGCTGATGAGCGAGACCACCGTCAGCAGCACCGCCAGGTTGCCGGCCGCCACCAGGCTCCAGCCGTGGCGCTGCATCAGCAGCGGGCCCAGCCACAGCCCGCGCAGGGTGATGAAGGCGCCGTAGCTCACCAGCGCCAGCGCCACGATGCCCGCGGTGTGCGGCAGCCGGCACAGCGCGCCGAAGGTGCGCAGCGCCTGGCCCAGGCTCTCGCGCCGCGCGCCGGCGGCCGGCCCCGGTTCGTGCACGCCCAGCGCGATCGCCAGCCACGACAGCAACGCGCAGCCGGCCAGCACCCAGAAGCCCATGCGCCAGGACGTGGCCTCGATCAGCCAGGCCAGCGGGCTGCCGGTCAGCACCATGCCGATGCCGCCCACGGCCAGGATCAGGCTGGACACCACCGTGTAGCGCTCCGGCGCGAAATGCCGCGCCACGTAGATGGTGCACACCAGGAATGCGGGCGCGCTGCCGATGCCGATCAGCACCTGGCCCGCCACCAGCATCGGAAAGCCGGTGGCCAGCGCCGACACCGCCGCGCCCAGCGCCATCAGCGGCGAGGCCGTCAGCACGGTGCGGCGCAGCCCATGCAGGTCGATGCCCATGCCCATGAACAGTTGCAGTCCGCCGAAGGCAAAGTGGTAGGCCGCCGCGAAGACGCCCAGCTGCTGCGGCGACAGCTGCAACTCGGCCTGCAGTGGCGCCGCCATGATGGCGGCGATGGTGCGAAAGGCCTGGCTCATCAGAAAGCCGGTGGACAGCAGCAGCAGGGCGGTCCAGGCGCCGGAGGCGCCGCGGGTGGGTGCGGTCATGGGCAAGCAAGCGGAGGCCGCACAGCGGCGCAACCGGCAAGCCTAAACGCTTTTGCGCGGGCGCACCGGTCGCCTGCGGGACGCGGTCGCGTGGCCTGCCGCCCACCGGCCGCGTGGCATGATCCGGCGCATGCAAGCCACCCGCATCCTGGCCGTCCGCCATGGCGAAACCGCCTGGAATGTGGACGGCCGCATCCAGGGCCACCTGGACATCGCGCTGAGCGACGTCGGCCGCGCCCAGGCGCGCCGGCTGGGGCGTGCGCTGGCCGAGCGCGAGCCGCTGGCGCTGATCGTCAGCAGCGACCTGGCGCGCGCGCGGGAGACCGCGCGCATCGTCGCCGACGCCACCGGCGCGCCGCTGCGCACCACCACGGCACTGCGCGAGCGCTGCTTTGGCGACTTCCAGGGCCAGCGCTTCGCCGAGATCGAAGCCAGCTGGCCCGAGCAGGCCGAGCGCTGGCGCCGACGCGAGCCGGACTGGGCGCCACCGGGCGCCGGTGGCGAATCGTTGCTGCAATTTCGAGAGCGCGTGGCGCAGGCTGTGCAAGCGCTGGCGGCTGAAAACATGGGCAATCACATCGCCCTGTTCACGCATGGCGGCGTGCTCGACGTGCTGTACCGCCTGGCCACCGGGCTGGACCTGCAGGCCGCGCGCAGCTGGCAGATCGGCAACGCCGCCGTCAACCGCCTGCTGTGGACGCCCGACAGTGGCCTGTCGCTGGTCGGCTGGGCCGACACCACCCACCTGGAAGACGAAAGCCTGGATGAACGCTTCAGCTGACCTTATCGGACCGCGCCTGCGTGCCCTGATCGGCCAGGGCGTGGACGCCATCGACACGCCCGCGCTGGTGGTCGACCTGGACGCCGCCAACCGCAACCTGCAGCGCATGAGCGCCTTCGCCAGCCGCTACGGCCTGCGCCTGCGCCCGCACGCCAAGATGCACAAGAGCGCCCAGTTCGCCCACCTGCAGCTGCAGGCCGGCGCCGTCGGCCTGTGCGTGCAGACCGTGGGCGAGGCCGAGGCGCTGGCCGCCGGCGGCGTCAACGACATCTTCATCACCAACGAGCTGCTGGCCGTCGGCAAGCTGCGCCGCGTGGCCGCGCTGGCGCACCAGCTGGCCACGCGCGGCGGCCAGCTGGCCATCGCGGTCGACAGCAGCGAAGGCATCCAGCGCCTGGCGCAGGCCATGCGGCTGACGCGCGCGGTGATCGACGTGTACGTCGAGATCGACATCGGCCAGGGCCGCTGCGGCGTGCCGCCCGGCGACGCCGCCGTGGCGCTGGCGCGCCAGCTGGCCAACGGCTCCAGCAGCCTACGCTACGCCGGCCTGCAGGCCTACCACGGCGGCGTGCAGCACCTGCGCGGCGTGGCCGAGCGGCGCCAGGCGCTGGCCACCGCCGCCAACCAGCTGCGCCAGACGCGCCAGGCGCTGGCCGCCGCCGACCTGCCGCCACCGCGGGTCAGCGGCGCCGGCACCGGCAGCTTCGGCATCGAGGCCGCCAGCGGCCTGTGGGACGAAATCCAGCCCGGCAGCTTCCTGTTCATGGACGCCGACTACCTGCGCAACGAGCGCGACCCGGCGCAGCCGCGGTTCGAGCCGGCGCTGTTCGTCAAGGCGCAGGTCATCAGCGCCAGCGCCGACCGCGTGGTGTGCGACGCCGGCCACAAGAGCCACGCCATCGACAGCGGCCTGCCCCAGGTGCACGCCCTGCCCGGCCAGCCGGCGCTGCACTACGCCAACGGCGGCGACGAGCACGGCATCCTGCGCCCGGCCGAGCCCGGCGGCGCCCTGCCGGCGCTGGGCGACACACTGTGGCTGATCCCCGGCCACTGCGACCCGACGGTGAACCTGCACGACCACATGATCGTGGTGCGCGGCGGCCTGGCCGAAGGCGTGGTCGACGCCGTGGTGCCGGTGGACGCGCGCGGCGCCTGGTGAGGCCGCCGCCGCATGCCCGCCCGGCCCAACCGCCGCACCGCCTTCTGGCTGACGCTGATGCTGGCGGCCGCCGCCGTGGCCACCGCCGCCGCCCTGCTGCAGTGGGTGGGGCTGCACCGCGCCAGCAAGCCGCTGGTGATGCTGTTTGCCATCATTTTTGTAGCTGGTCGCGCTGATCTGGCGGGCGCTGACGGCCGATTTCGCTGGCTTCTGATGGCGGCGCTGGCGTGCTCCATGGCGGGCGACGCGCTGCTGATGTTCGACGGCCTGTTCCTGCCCGGTCTGGTGGCCTTTCTGCTGGCGCACCTGGCCTACCTGGCGCTGTTCGCGCGCGGCCTGCCCTGGCTGCCCAGCCGCGCGGCCACGCTGCTGGTCGCCCTGCTCGGCGTGGGCATGTACGCCTTCCTGTGGCAAGGCGGCCTGCCGGCCGGGCTGCGCGTGCCGGTGGCGCTGTACGTGCTGGCCATCGGGCTGATGGTGGCGCAGGCCGTCGGCCGCGCCACGCGGCTGCGCGACGGCCCGGCCTGGCGCGTGGCGCTGGGCGCCGGCCTGTTCATGCTGAGCGACAGCCTGCTGGCCACCAACCGCTTCGTGCAGCCGCTGCCGCTGGCCCCGCTGTGGGTGCTGGGCAGTTACTTCATTGCTCAGATATTGATAGCTGCTTGCGCTCGCCCCGCAAGCGCCAGAGGCTGATTCGAGGCTCTTTTCTCAACGATGACGACGGCACGCGAGGCAGGGCTTCGAGTGGTCGTTTACTTGAGACCGCCAACCTCCGAACGCAGAGGACGCAGAGATTTCGCAGAGGGCGCGGAAAACAAGAAGACCCATCGGTTTTCCTTGCGTCCTCTGCGAATCCTTGGCGACCTCTGCGTAGGGTTGTTCATTTTTCTCATGGGGCGTGTCGCGGTGCGGCACTGATCGAGTGCCTCACCCGCATGCGCGAGAAGCGCCTGATTTGATTCATGAAACGGGAGTGCCGCGAGTCGCGCTGGTGATCAGCGCGAGCGTCCCTCCGTCCTGGTCATTGACGCGCAGCCAACTCACTCGTCATCCGGCACCGGCTGGCCGCCCCGCGCCAGCGGCACCTGGGTCTGGAACTTGGCGCGCCGGGTGGCGAAGAACACGCGCACGTTGCGCACGTTGGCGTCCTGGGTGAACAGGCGCTCGGCCAGCCGCTGGTAGTGCGGCATGTCGCGCACGCGCAGCACCAGCACGAAGTCCGGCCCCGGCGCCACGCGCCAGCACTGCTGCACGGCGCTGTCCTGCACGGCGCGGCGCTCGAAGGCGTCCAGCTGCTCGGCGCCCTGGCGGTCCAGCGACACCTCGGCCAACGCCGTCAGCCCATGGCCCTGGGCGGCGGCCACGCGGTCCTCGTCCAGCAGCGCCACCTGGGCGGCGATCAGCCCCGCCTCGCGCAGGCGGCGCACACGCCGCAGCGCGGTCGGCGGCGACAGCCGCAGCCGCTCGGCCAGCGCCTGGTTGCTCAGGCTGGCGTCGTGCTGCAGGGCATCGAGCAGGCGCCAGTCGATGTCATCCAGTTCCATATTTATATAAATTGCTTTGCAAAAATTTCTTTTCTCATCTGAATCGGTTGATTATTTCAAATTTCACTCCGTTATGAGTGCCTATTTCTTCTGTGCGCCGCTACGATTGGCCCACGACGCGGGCAGGGGCCTGCGCCAGCATCCATCGTGAGGGAGACCACCATGTGCGGCATCGTCGGCGCCGTTTCCACGCGCAACATCGTTCCCATCCTCGTGCAGGGCCTGCAGCGGCTGGAATACCGCGGCTATGACTCCTGCGGCGTGTCGGTGCACAGCGCCGGCCCGGGCGGGCCGGCCGGCGCGCTGCGGCGCGCGCGCGGCATCTCGCGCGTGGCCGACCTGGCGGCGCAGTGCGAGGCCGAGGACCTGCAGGGCCTGACCGGCATCGCCCACACGCGCTGGGCCACGCACGGCGCGCCGGCGGTGGCCAACGCCCACCCGCACTTCAGCATGGGGCCGCACGCCGACGACGGCGCCGAGCGGCCCGGCCGCGTCACCCTGGTGCACAACGGCATCATCGAGAACCACGAGGCGCTGCGCGCCGAGCTGCGCGCACGCGGCTACCACTTCAGCAGCCAGACCGACACCGAGACCATCGTCCACCTGATCGACAGCCTGTACGACGGCGACCTGCTGGCGGCGGTGCAGGCGGCGGTCAAGCGGCTGCACGGCAGCTATTCGATCGCCGTGCTGCACCGCGACGAGCCGCGGCGCCTGGTGGGCGCGCGCCAGGGTTCGCCGCTGGTGCTGGGCATCGGTGCCGACGGCAAGGAGAACTTCCTGGCCAGCGACGCCATGGCGCTGGCCGGCGTGACCGACCAGATCGTCTACCTGGAAGAGGGCGATCTGATCGACGTGCAGCTGGGCAAGTACTGGGTGCTGGACCGCGCCGGCCAGCGCGTGCAGCGGCCGGTGCGCACCGTGCAGGCCATGAGCGGCGCGGCCGAGCTGGGGCCTTACCGCCACTACATGCAGAAGGAGATCTTCGAGCAGCCGCGCGCTGTGGGCGACACGCTGGAGGGCGTGCAGGCCGTGGTGCCGCAGCTGTTCGAGGCCGCCGGCCAGCCGGCCGCGGGCGAGGACGCGCAGGCCACCTTCCAGGCCGTGCGCCAGGTGCTGATCCTGGCCTGCGGCACCAGCTACTACGCCGGCTGCGTGGCCAAGTACTGGCTGGAAGCGCTCGCCGGCATCCCGACCCAGGTCGAGATCGCCAGCGAATACCGCTACCGCGCCTCGGTGCCTGACCCAGACACGCTGGTCGTCACCATCAGCCAGTCGGGCGAGACCGCCGACACCCTGGCCGCGCTGCGCCACGCGCAAAGCCTGGGCATGCGCCACACGCTGACGGTGTGCAACGTCGCCACCAGCGCCATGGTGCGCGAGTGCCGGCTGGCGTTTCTGACGCGCGCCGGGGTCGAGATCGGCGTCGCCAGCACCAAGGCCTTCACCACCCAGCTGGTCGGCCTGTTCCTGCTGGCGCTGATGCTGGCCAAGACACGCGGACGGCTGAGCGCCGAACAGGAGGCCGGGCAGCTGGACGCCCTGCGCCGCCTGCCTGGCGCGCTGCAGGCGGTGCTGGCGCTGGAGCCGCAGATCATCGACTGGGCCGAGCAGTTCACCGCCAAGGAGCACGCACTGTTCCTGGGTCGCGGCCTGCACTACCCGATCGCCCAGGAAGGCGCGCTGAAGCTCAAGGAGATCACCTACATCCACGCCGAGGCCTATGCCGCCGGCGAGCTCAAGCACGGCCCGCTGGCGCTGGTGACCAGCGCCATGCCGGTGGTCACCGTGGCGCCCAACGACGCGCTGCTGGAAAAGCTCAAGAGCAACATGCAGGAGGTGCGCGCGCGCGGCGGCGTGCTGTACGCCCTGGCCGACGCCGACACCCAGATCGAAAGCAGCGAGGGCCTGTACGTGATCCGCATGCCCGGCCAATCGGGCCTGCTGTCGCCCATCCTGCACGTGGTGCCGCTGCAGCTGCTGGCCTACCACACCGCCGTGGCGCGCGGCACCGACGTCGACAAGCCGCGCAACCTGGCCAAGAGCGTGACGGTGGAATGACGTTCGATTTATTTCTGATTTACAGAATCATCGATCGACAAAGCAGAAACCCCTAGCATCGCCCGATGTCCCAAGGTTCTGACGTCGACGCCGCGGCCCGGCTGCGCGACTGGCGGCCACGTGCGCGCCGCCTGGTGCCCGGCCTGCTGGTGGCGCTGATCGTCGCGCTGGCCGCCACCTTCGTGTCCGAGCACTACGGCGGCCCCAAATTCCTGTACGCCCTGCTGATGGGCATGTCGCTGCACTTCCTGTCGGAAGACGCGCGCTGCGGCCCGGGCATCGAGTTCGCGGCGCGCCAGCTGGTGCGCCTGGGCGTGGCCCTGCTGGGCGCGCGCATCGCCTTCGGTGACGTGCTGGCGCTGGGTGGCAGCGGCGTGGCCTGGCTGGCCGCCGCCGTGGCGCTGACCATCGGCTTCGGCCTGGCGATGGCGCGCGCGCTGGGCCTGCCGGCCCGCTTCGGCCTGATCTCGGGCGGCGCCACCGGCATCTGCGGCATCTCGGCCGCGCTGGCGATTTCCAGCGCGCTGCCGCGCGATGGCCGCACCGAGCAGCAGACGCTGATGACGGCCATCGGCGTGGCCGCGCTGTCCACCGCCGCCATGGTGCTGTACCCGCTGGTGGCCAATGTGCTGCAACTGGACGCCCGGCTGGCCGGCCTGTTTCTGGGCGGCGCCATCCACGACGTGGCGCAGGTGGTGGGCGCCGGCGCCATCATGTCCCCCGAGGTGGCGCGGTCGGCCACGCTGGTCAAGATGTTCCGCGTCGCCATGCTGGTGCCGGTGGTGCTGTGCGTGGCGCTGGCGTTCCGCTCGCAACGGCCGGCGCCCGCGGCCGGCGCGCCGCGTCAGCGCGGGCCGGGGCTGCTGCCGGGGTTCCTGCTGGCCTTCATCGCCCTGGTGCTGCTCAACAGCCTGGGCGCCATCGCGGCGCCGCTGCAGTCGGCGGCGGCGGGCGTGTCGGCCTGGGCGCTGGTGGTGGCGATCGCCGCGCTGGGCGTCAAGACCTCGTTCGAGAAGATCGTGCGCCTGGGCTGGCGCCCGATCGCGCTGCTGGTGAGCGAAACCCTGTTCATCGCCCTGTTCATGCTGCTGGCCGTGTGGTGGCAGGCCCGGGGCTGAATCACCGCATCACACCCGGGGCGCCAGGCGCTGCTCCAGTTCGTGGCGCATGATCTTGCCGGTGGTGCTGCGCGGCAGCTCGGATTCGGGCACGAAGCGGATCTCGCGCGGCACCTTGTAGCCGGCGATGTGCTGGCGGCACAGGGCCAGCAGGGCGTCGGCGTCCAGCGACGCGTCGCGCCGCACCACGAAGGCCACCGGCACCTCGCCCCACTTGGGGTCCGGCCGGCGCACCACCACGGCGTCGGCCACGCGCGGCTCGGCCAGCAGCACGCGCTCGATCTCGGCCGGGTAGATGTTCTCGCCGCCCGACTTGATCAGGTACTTGCGGCGGTCAACGAAGCTGAGCGTGCCGTCCGGATTGCGCCGGAACACGTCGCCCATGTGGAACCAGCCGCCGCGGAAGTCCTCGCGGTTGGCGTCCGGGTTGTTCCAGTAGCCGGAAAACAGCGCCGGCGTGCGGATCGCCAGCTCGCCCGGTTCGCCGTCGGGCACCTCGCGGTCGTCCGCATCGACCAGCCTGACGCGGCACAGCGAGCTTTGCCGCTTGTCCAGACTGGTGGGCACCACGCCCACCGCGATGGTGTCCAGCGAGGCCGGCGGGTAGCCGGTCTCGGTGGCGCCGAAGGAGTTGATGTAGGGCGCGCCCAGCAGCCGCGTGACCTCGGCGATCTGCTCGCGCGGCACCAGGTCGGCCATCACGCCCACCCACTTGACACCCGCCGGCGGCGCGCCCAGGCGCCGCATGGCGTCGACGAAGGGCGTGATCATGCCGGGCATCAGGGTCAGCCGCCCCAGGCGCTCGCGCGCCACGATGGCGGCCAGTTCGTCGGCGTCGAAGCCATCGGTGACGATCACCTTGCCGCCCTGCATCAGGGTCATGAACACGGTGTCGGTGGACACCATGTGAAACAGCGGCGCCCAGGCGACGAAGTGCTCGTCGGCGCTGTGCGGCAGGTCGATCATCTGGATGGCGGCGCGGGCGATCTCGGCGCGCTGGCTGATCAGCGCGCCCTTGGGCAGGCCGGTGGTGCCGCTGGTGTAGAGAATCACCACGCCGTCCTCGGGATCGCAGTGGTCCGCCACCGGCTCGGCCGGCGCCGCGTCCAGCGCCTGTTCGTATTCGGCGCCGAACGTCAGCACCGGCACCGCGCCGCCGCAGCGGCGCGCCGCCTCGGCGTGGCGCGGCGAGGCCAGGATCAGCCGCGGTGTGACCAGCGCCAGGCAGTGGGCCAGCTCTTCGTCGCGCAGGCGCCAGTTCTGGCAGGCGGCGATCACGCCCAGCTTGGCGGCGGCGATCAGCAGCTCGACGTATTCGAGCCGGTTCTCCGACAGGATGGCCACGCGCTCGCCACGCCCGATGCCGCGCGACATCAGGTGCCGGCACAGGCGGTTGCTGCGCTCGTCGAGTCGCGCATAACTCAGGCGCCGCGGGCCCTGCTCCAGCGCGGTGCGCTGGGGGCCGCTGCGCACGCGCTGGGCGAACAGCGCGCCGATGGTCACGCCGGCGGCCTGGCGCGCCAGCGCATGGTCCACCGGGGAAGTCGTCGAAGTCATCGAAGTGGCCTTTCGAAAATGGCGGGCTCGCGCCGCGCGTGCCGCCGTCATGCCGCGGCCGTCGTGGCCGGGTGCTGCCGCCGATTGTGTGGCCAAGCCGCCGCTGGCGCCAGAGCAGCCCGCTGCGGCCGGTGGCCCCCCGGACTTGAAATGCCGCCATTTGCCCTTATCATTAGCACTCGTTGGACTTGAGTGCTAACAACGCACCCGGGTCCATCGCCTTTCGGTCCGCGGACGGCCTGTTCACCAGGCGCCGGGCGGACCAACCCTGTCAAACCTGTCTCGTACCTAGGAGAACCCATGAAACTGCGTCCTCTGGCCGATCGCGTGATCGTCAAGCGCCTGGAAAACGAAACCAAGACCGCCTCGGGCATCGTCATTCCCGACAACGCCGCCGAAAAGCCCGACCAGGGTGAAGTGCTGGCCGTGGGCCCGGGCCGCCTGGACGACGACGGCGACCGCATGCCCATGAGCGTGAAGGTCGGCGACCGCGTGCTGTTCGGCAAGTACAGCGGCCAGACCGTCAAGGTCGACGGCGACGAGCTGCTGGTGATGAAGGAAGACGACCTGTTCGCGGTGGTCGAAGCCAAGTGATTCTTGAGGGTTCAGCGTTCAGCGTTTCGCGTTGAGCGTGGCACCTCAGCCCTTAGTTTTCTTGTTGAGCCCGGGCCGCACACGATGAACGCCCAACGCTCAACGCCCAACGGAGAAATTTGAAATGGCAGCAAAAGACGTAGTTTTCGGCGGCGAAGCCCGCGCCCGCATGGTCGAGGGCGTGAACATCCTGGCCAACGCGGTCAAGACCACCCTGGGCCCCAAGGGCCGCAACGTGGTGCTCGAGCGCAGCTTCGGCGCCCCCACCGTGACCAAGGACGGCGTGTCCGTGGCCAAGGAAATCGAGCTGAAGGACAAGCTGCAGAACATGGGCGCGCAGATGGTCAAGGAAGTCGCTTCCAAGACCAGCGACAACGCCGGTGACGGCACCACCACCGCCACCGTGCTGGCCCAGGCCATCGTGCGCGAGGGCATGAAGTACGTGGCCGCCGGCATGAACCCGATGGACCTGAAGCGCGGTATCGACAAGGCGGTTGCCGCCCTGGTCGAGCAGCTGAAGAAGGCCAGCAAGGCCACCACCACCAGTAAGGAAATCGCCCAGGTCGGCTCGATCTCGGCCAACTCCGACGAGTCGATCGGCGAGATTATCGCCAACGCGATGGACAAGGTGGGCAAAGAGGGCGTGATCACCGTCGAAGACGGCAAGAGCCTGGACAACGAACTGGACGTGGTGGAAGGCATGCAGTTCGACCGCGGCTACCTGTCGCCCTACTTCATCAACAACCCCGAGAAGCAGGCCGCACTGCTGGACAACCCCTACGTGCTGTTGTTCGACAAGAAGATCAGCAACATCCGCGAGCTGCTGCCCACGCTGGAAGCCGTGGCCAAGGCCGGCCGCCCGCTGCTGATCATCGCTGAAGAAGTCGAGGGTGAGGCCCTGGCGACGCTGGTGGTCAACACCATCCGCGGCATTCTGAAAGTGGTGGCCGTGAAGGCGCCGGGCTTCGGCGACCGCCGCAAGGCCATGCTGGAAGACATCGCCATCCTGACCGGCGGCAAAGTCATCGCTGAAGAAGTGGGCCTGAGCCTGGAGAAAGTCACCCTGGCCGACCTGGGCCAGGCCAAGACGATCGAAGTGGGCAAAGAGAACACGACGATCATCGACGGCGCCGGCAAGGCCGAGGACATCGAGGCGCGCGTCAAGCAGATCCGCGTGCAGATCGAAGAAGCCACCAGCGACTACGACCGCGAGAAGCTGCAGGAGCGCGTGGCCAAGCTGGCCGGCGGCGTGGCCGTCATCAAGGTCGGTGCCGCGACTGAAGTGGAAATGAAAGAGAAGAAGGCCCGCGTGGAAGACGCCCTGCACGCCACCCGCGCTGCGGTGGAAGAAGGCATCGTGGCCGGTGGTGGCGTGGCGCTGCTGCGCGCCCGTCAGGCCGCTGGCGAGATCAAGGGCGCCAACGCCGACCAGGACGCCGGCATCAAGCTGGTGCTGAAGGCCATCGAGGCCCCCCTGCGCGAGATCGTCATCAACGCCGGCGACGAAGCCAGCGTGGTGGTCAACAAGGTGCTGGAAGGCAAGGGCAACTTCGGCTTCAACGCCGCCAACGGCCAGTACGGTGACATGATCGAGATGGGCATCCTGGACCCCACCAAGGTCACCCGCACCGCGCTGCAGAACGCCGCCTCCGTGGCCGGCCTGATGCTGACCACCGAGGTGATGGTCGCCGAAGCGCCGAAGGACGACGCTCCGGCCGGCGGCGGCATGCCGGGCGGCATGGGCGGCATGGGCGGCATGGACGGGATGATGTGATTCCGGGCCGAGCCTGACGCTCGACATCAAAAGGGCCGCGCAAGCGGCCCTTTTTTCATGGGCTGACGCCCCCGCGCCTGACCCACGAAGTCGCCGCTCGCCACGCGGCGACTTCGGGGCGTTCGCTCACGCGAACGCTGGAGGCACCGGATACACAACATCCGGCAGATGTGAGGAGCCCGACGTAACAACTGCGTCCTGGTGCTACACGCCGACCTGGCCAGGGCGCGAAAGGGCCAGGGGCGGTGCACGCAGGCAACGCCGCGCCAGCGGGTGCGGGCGGCAGAACGAATCAGTGGCCGCGCAGACGCGCCAGCAGGCCGCGCGTGGAGCCATCGAGCTCATCGCCCGGCGGCTGGCCACACAGCGCCGCCTCGATGGCCCCCGCATGGCGCTTGCCCAGCTCCACCCCCCACTGGTCGAAGCTGTTGATGCCCCACAGCGAGCCCAGCACGAAGGCGCGGTGCTCGTACAGCGCCAGCAGCGCGCCCAGGCTGTGCGGCGACAGCTCGGGCAGCAGCAGCGTGGTGGACGGCCGGTTGCCGGGAAAGTGCCGCTCGGGCAGGTCGCCGGCCTGCCCCAGCATCAGCGCGCGCGACTGCGCCAGCGCGTTGGCCAGCAGTTTGTCGTGGTGGCCGGGCAGGCCATGGGCGCAGCGTGCCACCAGCACGAACTCGACCGGCACCACGTCACTGCCCTGGTGCAGCATCTGGAAGAAGGCGTGCTGGCCGTTGCTGCCGGCCTGGCCCCAGGTGACGGCGGCGCTGGCGGCGGTCAGGGCCCGGCCACCCAGGTCCACGCGCTTGCCGTTGCTTTCCATCTCCAGCTGCTGCAGGTAGGCCGGCAACTGGCGCAGGCCGTAGTGGTACGGCGCCACGCAGCGGCTGGCCAGACCGAGGAAGTTGCGACACCACAGATCGAGCAGCGCCAGCTGCACCGGCAGGTTGCGTGCCAGCGGTGCTTCGGCAAAGTGCCGGTCCAGGGCCCTTGCGCCGGCCAGCAGGGCCTGAAAGCCAGCGCGCCCGATGGCGATGGCGATCGCCAGCCCGACCGGCGACCAGAGCGAAAAGCGCCCGCCCACGCCCTCATCGAAACCGAAGCAGCGCCCGGCGCCGAAGGCCCGCGCCGCCGCCGCGTTGGCGCTGACGGCGACGAAGTGGCGCGCCACGTCGGCGCCGCCCTGGGCCAGGAACCAGTCGCGCGCCGATTGCGCGTTGCGCAGGGTCTCGGCGGTGCCGAAGGTCTTGGAGACGATGATGAACAGCGTCCGGTCGGCCGACAGGCGCGGCAGCAGCTCGGCCAGTTCGTGCCCGTCCATGTTGGCCACGAAGTGCAGTCGCGGCCCGCTGGTCTGCCCGGCCGCGCGCAGCGCCTGCACGGCCAGGCGCGGCCCCAGGTCGGAGCCGCCGATGCCGATGTTGACCACGTCGGTGATGCCCGGGTTGGCACGCACCGCCTCGGCAAAAGCCAGCATGTCGGCCTGCACGGCGGCCGCTTCGGGAATCACGGAAGCTACGTTTTTGATAGCTGCTGGCGCTTGTTCAACGGGCGCCAGGCCCTGACCGGACACCCAACGCCAGTGCACATGGGTGACGGCGCGCCGCTCGCTGGTGTTGATGCGCTCGCCGGCCAGCATGGCGTCGCGGTGCGCCTCCACGCGGCATTCGCGCGCCAGCTCGGTCAGCAGCTGCTGCGCCGGCTCGTCGAGCAGCTGCTTGGACAGATCGGCCAGCAGCGGTGGCGCTTCGAGGCTGAAGCGTTCAAAGCGCCGCGCGTCCTGCGCGAAGGCCTGGCGCAGGTCGAACGCCCGCGGCCCGGCAAAACGCTGGCGAAAGTGCGCCACCAGCCTGGGCCAGACCGCCGTCTCGTCGCAACGCGGACGCTGTTGCCAATCCATGGAGAAAAAGCGCGCGGCGCTCAGAAGGAGTGAGTGAATTCGGCATGCCCGAGAGGATCGTCAAAACGCGTCCGATCAAGGCGCAAAGCGCAGCCGTGGCTGGGGCCACGGCGAGCATTTGCAACGCGGAGCGGTCGGGTTTTGGCGGTCAAAGCGGGCATGCGGGGTTCGTTCACGCCTTCTCAGGCAGTCTGCATCAGGGCTTCGAGCTTTTCGGCGTCCTGGATGAACACCCGGATGCCCTCGGCCAGCTTCTCGGTGGCCATGGCGTCCTGGTTGAGCGCCAGGCGAAAGCCCGCCTCGTCGAACTGCACGGCGGGCAGGTCGAGCCGGCGCGCCGCCTCGGCGTCCAGCGCGCGCGCCAGCGGCGCCGGGTTGGCGGCCAGCTGCGCCATCAGCTCAGGCGCAATGGTCAGCAGGTCACAGCCGGCCAACGCGGTGATCTGGCCGACGTTGCGAAAGCTGGCGCCCATCACCTCGGTGGCGATGCCGAAGCGCTTGTAATGCTCGTAGATGCGGCGCACCGACCTCACGCCCGGGTCGTTCGCGCCGGCCATCGCCGCCTCGTCCCAGCTGGGGCCGGCCGCCTTCTTGTACCAGTCGTGGATGCGGCCCACGAAGGGCGAGATCAGCTGCACCCGGGCCTGGCCGCAGGCCACGGCCTGGGCAAACGAGAACAGCAGCGTCAGGTTGCAGTGGATGCCGCGCCGCTCCAGTCGCTCGGCAGCGCGGATGCCTTCCCAGGTGCTGGCGATCTTGATCAGCACGCGGTCGATGTGCACGCCCTCGGCCTGGTACAGCTCGATCAGGCGCTCGGCGCGCGTCACCGTGGCTTCGGTGTCGAACGACAGGCGCGCGTCCACCTCGGTGGAGACGCGCCCGGGGATCAGCGACAGGATCTCGCTGCCAAAGCGCACCAGCAGCCGGTCGACCACCTCGTCCAACGGCTTGCCGCGGTGGCGCGCCACGGTGTCGGCCAGCAGCGGCGCGTATTCGGGCTTTTGCACCGCCTTCAGGATCAGCGACGGGTTGGTGGTGGCGTCGCTCGGCTGGTACTGCGCGATCTGCCGGAAGTCGCCGGTGTCGGCGACCACGGTGGTGAACTGCTTGAGGGCGTCGAGTTGGTTCATGGCGCCCGATTATCCCTGCTCACCCCGCGAGGGCGCGGGCGGCCGCGCCGCCCGCGCCTCGCCAGGTTCACTGACCGCGCCCGCGGCGGCCGCGCAGGCCCAGCGCGCCCAGCGCCGTGGCCAGCAACACCAGCGCCCATTCCGACAGGGTGGGCACCGGCGTCACCACCGCCGGCGTCGGCGTCAGGTCGGTGACGACGACGTTGTCCAGCGCCGGGCCCAGGGCGGTGTTGTCCAGGCTGGTAAAGCTCAGCGTGGTGGCTGCGCCCGTGGCGGTGAAGGTGTAGGTCTGCGGGGCCCAGCGCATGTCGGCGAGGCTGGAGAAGCTGATGTCGAAGGTGTAGTTGGTGGCCACGCCCCCCGTCGCCAGCACCTGGACGGTCTTGACCAGGGGCGGTGTGGACGGGTTGCCAGCCAGCGAGAACGTCACCTGGTAGTTGTGGCCGGCCACCGTGTCGAAGGTCTGTTGAATGCCGCCGGCGGCGGTGGCGCTCAAATCCAGCGAACGGTTGCCATCGGCCGGTTGCCAGAGGCCGCCGATGTAGTCGATGCCGGCCCCGGTGACTTCCCAGCCCGTGATGCTAGTATCGCCCGCGCCCAGCGTGATGAATGTGGCACCCGGGGCGGGCCCGATTTCAAAGCTGCCGTTTTGGAACGGCGCCGCCTGCGCCACGCCCGCCAGCAGCGTGCTGGCCAGTGCGATCTGGAGAATCGATTTGTTCATGCGGTCTCTCGTTGATCAAGGGTGGAAAAAGCAGCGAAGGCCCCGGCGGCCACCCGGCGGGGCCCCTCGACTGCACATCGCGATTGGAACACAAACCGGCTCTGGCGCTTTCCAGGACGCCGCGAGCAGCTACTATTTAAGGAGCACATCAGATGCGCCCCTCTTCCACCGCGTGGCAGGCCACCTGGATGCCCCCCCGCGTCAGCAGCGCCGGCCGCTCGGTCTTGCAGCGGGCGTTGGCGTGCGGGCATCGCGGGTGGAAGGTGCAACCGCTGGGCGGGTTGAGCGGGTTGGGCACCTCGCCCTGCACCGGGGTGCGGGCGCGGCCGGTGTCGTGCATCTTGGGGATGGCGTCCAACAGCATGCGCGTGTAGGGGTGGCGCGGCTGGCTGAACAGCTCGGCCTTGGGCGCCAGCTCGACGATGCGGCCCAGGTACATCACGCCCACGGCGTCGCTGACGTGGCGCACCACGGCCAGGTTGTGGCTGATGAACAGGTAGGTCAGGCCCTGCTTGCGCTGCAGCTCCTTCATGATGTTGAGCACCTGGGCCTGGACCGAGACGTCCAGCGCGCTGGTGGGCTCGTCGCAGACCAGGAATTCGGGCTGGGTGGCCAGCGCGCGCGCGATCGAGATGCGCTGGCGCTGCCCGCCGGAGAACTGGTGCGGGTACTTCACTCCGTCGGCCGCCGCCAGGCCGACCGATTGCAGCAGCTCGCCGACGCGGGCCAGCGCCTCGTCGCGCGAGCGCGCCATGCCGTGCTCGCGCAGCGGCTCGGCGATGATGTCGGCCACCTTCCAGCGCGGGTTCAGGCTGGCGTAGGGGTCCTGGAAGATCATCTGGATGCTGCGCCGCAGGTGGTGCCCGTCCTTGCCCCTGAAGGCGGCGTGCGCGTCCTGCCCCTTGAAGACAAAGCGCCCGCGCGTGGGCTGGTACAGGCCGACCAGCACGCGCGCCACGGTGCTCTTGCCGCAGCCCGATTCGCCCACCAGCGCCAGCGTCTGGCCGGCCTGGATGCTGAAGCTGGCCTCGTCGACCGCGTGCAGCAACAGGCGCGGCTTGCCTTCCAGCAAGCGGTTGAGCAGCGGCGGCGAGACGTCGAAGGTGCGCGCCAGGCCTTCGGCCTGCACCAGAGGCTGGGCCGCGCCGGCCGCGGGCGCGCCGGGCTGGGCGCCGGCGGGGCCCGATTCGATCAGTGAGGCGCCCATGGCCGCCGGCCCCCAGCGCAGGCCGGCCAGTGGTCCGAAACGTCGCGTGGTCATGCCGTCACCTCCTGCCGCGCATGCAGCCAGCACGCTGCCTGCGTGGCGCCGGCCGGCAGCAGGTCGGGTCGATCCACCCGGCAGCGCTCGAACACGCGCGGGCAGCGCGGGTTGAAGGCGCAGCCGCGCGGGATGGCGTTCAGCCGCGGCATGGCGCCGTCGATCTGGTTGAGCGTTTCGCGGTCCTCTTCCATGTCGGGGATGGAGGCCATCAGCCCCACGGTGTAAGGGTGCGCCGGGTGGTTGATGACCTCGTGCACCGGACCGATCTCGGCCACCCGGCCGGCGTACATGACGGCCACGCGGTCGCAGGTCTCGGCGATCACGCCCATGTCGTGCGTGATCAGCATGACCGCCGCGCCGCGCTCGCGGCACACGCGTTTGAGCAGGCCGATGATCTGCGCCTGAATCGACACGTCCAGCGCCGTGGTGGGCTCGTCGGCCACGATCAACTTGGGTTCGGCCGCCAGCGCCAGGGCGATCACCACGCGCTGGCGCATGCCGCCCGAAAACTGGTGCGGGTAGTGGTCGATGCGCTGCTCGGCCGCCGGGATGCCCGTGTCCTTGAGCAGGTCGATGGCCCGCTGGCGCGCCTCGGCGGCGCTCACCGGTAGGTGCGCCTGGATGGTCTCGACCAGCTGCCGGCCAACGCTGTACAGCGGGTTCAGCGAAGTCAGCGGATCCTGGAAGATGGCGCCGATCTGCCGCCCGCGGATGTGGCGCATCTGCTCGTGCGACAGATTGTCGATGCGCTGGCCTTCGAGCAGAATCTGCCCCGAGGCCACGCGCCCCGGTGGCTCCAGCAGGCCGATGATGGAGGCGCCGGTGAGCGACTTGCCGGCGCCCGACTCGCCCACCACGCCCAGGATCTCGCCTGGCGCGATGTCGAAGGACACGTCGTCCAGCGCGCGCAGCGTGCCGCGCCGGCCGGGAAATTCGACCACCAGGTTCTGGACTTGCAGCAGGGACATGGGCTCTCGAATACTATGAATTCAGTAGCTGCTGGCGCTGATTGACATTGCGCTGGCAGGCGATTTGGCTCTTCATTGCAGGCGCGGGTTCAGCGCATCGCGCAGCCAGTCACCCAGCAGGTTGACGGACAGCGCGATCAGCACCAGCATCACGCCGGGGAAGATGGTGATCCACCACTCGCCCGAGAACAGGTAGTCGTTGCCGACGCGGATCAGCGTGCCCAGCGAGGGCGAGGTGGGCGGCACGCCCACGCCCAGGAAGGACAGCGTGGCCTCGGTGATGATGGCCGTGGCCACCTGGATGGTGGCCAGCACCATCACCGGCCCCAGGACGTTGGGCAGCACGTGCTTGAGCATGATGCGCCAGGGCGCCACGCCGGTCACGCGGGCGGCCTGCACGTATTCCTTGCCGCGCTCGACCATGGTGCTGCCGCGCACCGTGCGGGCGTACTGCACCCAACCGGTCAGGGCAATGGCGATGATCAGCACGCCAAAGGCCACCGAGGCGCCGGCATCCGGGAACTTGGCGCGCGCCACGCCAGCCACCAGCAGCGCGATCAGGATGGCGGGAAAGGACAGCATGACGTCGCACACGCGCATCAGAAAGCCATCCACCCAGCCACCGCGAAAACCGGCGATCAAGCCCAGCGCCACGCCCACCAGCACCGACAGCAGCACCGAGGCCAGCCCCACCACCAGCGAGATGCGCGCGCCATACATCAGCGCCGACAGGATGTCGCGCCCCTGGTCGTCCGTGCCCAGCCAGTACTTGGTGCTGCCGCCTTCCATCCAGAACGGCGGCAGGCGCGCGTCCGACAGCTCCAGCGTGGTCAGGTCCAGGGGGTTGTGCGGCGCCACCCAGGGCGCGAACACGGCACAGAACACGCACACCAGTCCCACCACGGCGGCGACGATGGCAGTGGGTGAACGGCGGAAACTGTAGGCGACGTCGCCGTCCCACCAGCGGGCGATCAGGTTGCTCATGAAATGATAGCTTTCTGCGCTGTTTGGGCGGGCGCTACAGGGCGATTATTCTTGTCAGTCATGGGGCATCGGGCGGCAGGCGGAGCCCGCTCAATGGCCGGCCGCCTTGGCCACCCGCAGGCGCGGGTCGACCACCACGTACAGCAGGTCCACGATCAGGTTGATGACGACGAAGATCAGCGCGATCAGGCACAGGTAGGCGGCCATCACCGGCACGTCGGCGAAGGTGACGGCCTGGATGAACAGCAGGCCCATGCCCGGCCACTGGAACACCGTCTCGGTGATGATGGCAAAGGCGATCAGCCCGCCCAGCTGGAGGCCGGTGATGGTCATCACCGGCACCAGGGTGTTCTTGAGCGCGTGGCCGAAGTGGATGGCGCGGTCGCTCAGCCCGCGCGCACGCGCGAACTTGATGTAGTCGGTGCGCAGCACCTCCAGCATCTCGGCGCGCACCAGGCGCATGATGAGCGTGAGCTGGAAGATCGCCAGTGTCAGCGCCGGCAGGATCATGTGCAGCCAGCCGTCCAGCGTGAACAGGCCCGAACTCCACCAGCCGAACTGCACCGTCTCGCCGCGCCCGAAGCTGGGCAGCCAGCCCAGCCAGACCGAGAAGATCAGGATCAGCAGGATGCCGATCAGGAAGGTGGGCAGCGACACGCCCAGCAGCGACACCGTCATGAACACCTGGCTCAGGAAGCTGCCGCGCCGCAGCGCCGCGTACACGCCCATCGGAATGCCGATGATCAGCGCCAGTACGGCGGCCACCAGGGCCAGCTCGAAGGTGGCCGGAAAGCGCTCGCCCAGCAGGCGCGAGACCTTGGCGCCCTGGCGCAGCGACAGGCCGAACTCGCCTTGCGCCGCGTTCAGCAGGAAGTGCCAGAACTGCACGAAGAAAGGCTGATCCAGCCCCAGGTCGGCGCGCAGCTGACGAATCTGCTCCTGCGTGGCGTCCTGGCCCAGCAGGATCAGCACCGGGTCGCCCACGTACTGGAACAGCAGGAAGGCGATGAAGCCCACCGACACCATCACCACGATGGCCTGCAGCAGTCGGCGAAGAATGAAGGCACCCATGAATCACATACAGAGTCAACGGCGGCATCGTAGCAAACCGGCGCCGCCACCAATAGGGGATATACGCCTATGGCCAAGCTTGTGTGGTGTTCGACGCTATCCGGAACATAAAACCGCGTCTTTTCGGCCTGGGCGGCGTTGCACATCCTCGCGATACCTCCGGGTATCGCTGCGGTTTGCGCCTTGCCCAGACCAAAAATCCATCGGTTTTATTTGTTCCATCAAGCGCCGAACACCACACCAGGTTGCAACGGCACTGCGCATGGCGCGGGCAACAAAAAGCCGCCCGAAGGCGGCTTTTCGATTCGGATCAGACGCTGCCCCCGGGGGCAGCATCAGGATCAGAAGTTGTGGCGAACGCCCAGGCCGTAGTTGTTGTTGCCGTCGTGGCGCAGATAGGCGGCGTACATGAACGTGCGCTTGGACAGGGCGTACTTGCCTTCCAGCAGACCGTTGGTGTACTTCTTGCCAGCCAGGTTCTTGGTGTCGCGCGTCAGGTCCAGCGTGACGGAAGCAGCGCCGAAGTTGGCGGTGCCACCGATCGAGAAGCCGCGGCGAACCTTGTGGTTGTCGCTGTAGGAAGCGGCGACGGCGAAGTTGCCGAAGTTGTACTTGCCACCCAGGGCGTAGCCGACCTTCTGGCCCTTGGCCTTGTTGGCCGACAGACCGGCGGCGATCGGGCCATTGGCGTAGATCACGTTCAAGTCCCACTTGGCGTTGCCGCCGTTGTCGGCCTTCATGATGTAGCCCAGCTTGGCGCTCAGGCCACCGAAGTCCGGCGTCTTGTAGCTGAATTCGCTGCTGTTACGAGCACCACCCACG
>MKTG01000088.1:12579-17660 GCA_001897615.1 Burkholderiales bacterium 68-10 | reverse complement strand
CGCGCACGCCCAGACGGCTGGTGCCGTTGTTCATGGTGCCTGCGCTCTGCATGTTGACTTTGGTCTCGCCAGCGGACTTGGCCTTGCCCAGACCGGCGTCAGCCACGCCGTACAGGGTCACGGAAGATTGGGCCATCGCGGCGCCGGCAAAGCCCAGGACCGCCAGGGCAATCAGAGATTTTTTCATTGCAAGTTTCTCCAAGGTTAAACACTTAGGGCGCCGGTGCGAAGGGTCCGTCTGCGTATCCCGCCGGTTCCCCGGGCCAACCTCCCCGACCGGGAAGTTGTTGCTATTGCACCAGACCCGGCAGCAACTTGCAAAGAAATCGGGTCCCGATCGGACAGCGCACTCCGGTTCTGTTGTGACACGACAACAAAACCCCAAGGAGCGTTGCAAATAAAAGACAGTGCGTCGCCACGCCGGAGCGTTCGGGCCTGCCTGGCCCCCGTCAGCGCCGCAATGGGCCCGGGGACTGCCCCCAACCGGGCGATGTGGCGGGAGACACTGATGCGCGGCGGGCGGCCCGGATATCTTCCGCGCCGGCCGTCACGCGCTGGCCGCGCGCCCCGCGGGGGCGCGGGCCGGACGGTCATCAGAAGTTGTGGCGGACGCCGATGCCGTAGTTGTTGTCGCCGTCGTAGCGCAGGAAGGCGCCGTAGACGAAGGTGCGCTTGGACAGGGCGTACTTGGCCTCGACCACGCCGTTGGTGTACTTCTTGCCGGTCCACTCGTTCTTGGTGTCGCGCGTCAGGTCCAGCGTGACCGAGGTGGCGCCGAACGTGGCCGTGCCGCCGATGCTGGCACCGCGGCGGCGCAGATTGGCCTGCGAAGCCTGGTTGTAGGACGCGGCGACGGCGAAGTTGCCGAAGCTGTACTTGCCACCCAGCTGGTAGTTGGTCTTGCCGCCGGTGACCTTGTTGGCCGACAGGCCGGCCGCGATCGGGCCGTTGTTGTACATCAGGCCCAGATCCCACACGTTGGCGCCAACGTCGTTCTTGGACACGTAGGCGGCCGCGGCGGTGAAGCCACCGAAGTTGGGCGAAACGTAGGCAAAGGCGCTGTTGGCGCGCGAGCCGATGCCGGCGTAGCGGTAGGTCTTGCCCAGCACGGAGTAGTTGGCGGTGCCGGTCAGCTCGTACGCGGCGGTGGTCAGATAGCTCGGCGTGAACTGGCGACCCAGCTTGACCGTGCCCCAGTTGCCGCCGACCGACAGGTTGGCCTGACGCGCCCAGAACGTCTGGGTGGTGGTGGCGCCGTCGTCCAGGTCCAGGCCGGTCTCGAAGTTGAAGCCGATCTTCAGGCCGGCACCCAGGTCTTCCACGCCGCGCACGCCCAGACGGCTGTCGCCGTTGTTCATGGTGCTGGCGCTGGTGAACTGGACCTTGTTGGACGCGTCGTTGCCGGCGCTCTTGATCTTGCCGAGGCCGGCGTCGGCCACGCCGTACAGCGTAACGGACGACTGGGCCATGGCGGCGCCAGACAGGGCCACGACGGCCAGGGCGATGAGGGATTTCTTCATTGCAGATACTCCAAGTGATGTGAGACGCGAAACAGGCCCTGCGGGACAGTGCTCGGCGGCTGCCCGCCTGCCCCTGGCGACCCGTCGTCGCCCGGTCGGAACCGATGTCAGTGAAATTCCGAACGCAGGCCAATTATGCGACATCAGGCATTTGTAAACTAGGGCATACCCTTTATTTGTCTCATTCATGCAACGCATGGCCGGACGGCCTCCTGCGGTGCCGGCCTCCGGTTTTGCCTACGCATGCCCTACCATCGCCCCCCTATGCCCACGCTGACCGATCGCCTGCTGACCGCCGCCGACAGCGGCCTGCGCACCTTGCTGGCGCCACCGCGCGCCGCCCGCCCCAGCCCGGCCGCCCAGGCCGCCGCGCCCGCGCCCCTGACGGAGGACGAAAAGCGCCTGTCGGGCGCGCTGATGCGGGTCAACCACGTGGGCGAGATCTGCGCCCAGGCGCTCTACACCGCGCAGGCGCTGGGCACCCCCGACCCGGCGCTGCGCCGGCAGTTGGAGACCGCCGCGCGCGAGGAAACCGACCACCTGGCCTGGACGCGCGAGCGGCTGGACGAACTGGGCGACCGCGTCTCGCTGCTCAACCCGCTGTGGTACGCGGGCGCCTTCGGCATCGGCCTGCTGGCCGGACGCATCGGCGGCGATCGGCTGAGCCTGGGCTTCGTGGTGGAGACCGAGCGCCAGGTCGAGGCGCACCTGGCCAGCCACCTGGACCGCCTGCCGGCGGGCGACAGCGCCTCGCGCGCCATCGTGGCCCAGATGAAGGACGACGAGGCGCGCCACGCCGACGCCGCGCTGCACGCCGGCGGCGTGGCGCTGCCGGCACCGGTGCGCGGGCTGATGCGCCTGGCGGCCAAGGTGATGACGGTCACCGCGCACCGCATCTGAGAAGGTGTGGGCGGCTTTCAGCTTCCAATCGGGGCGCAGCGCCCTTCCAGCAAGCGCAAGCAGCTTCGCTTTTTATAGCGTTCGCCGGACTTCAGCCTTCCACCACCTCGAATGAAGTGGTGATGGCCGCCGTCTTGCCCAGCATGATCAAGGCCGAGCAGTACTTGTCGTGGCTGAGCTGGATGGCGCGCTCCACCGCCGACGCCGGCACGCCGCGGCCGGTGACGGTGAAGTGCATGTGGATGGCGGTGAACACCTTGGGGTCCTCGCTGGCGCGCTCGCTGCTCAGGCGCACCGAGCAGCCGCGCACCTCGTGGCGGCCGCGCCGCAGGATTAGCACCACGTCGTAGGCGGTGCAGCCGCCGGCGCCGGCCAGCAGGGTTTCCATGGGGCGCGGCGCCAGGTTCTGGCCGCCCAGCTCCGGGCGCGCCGCGTCGGGCGCGCCGTCCATGGCAATCACGTGGCCGGAGCCGGTCTCCGCCACGAAACCCATGCCCGAGCGCGTGCCCGCCGCGCCGGTCCAGCTCACCGTGCATTCCATGTCCGCCATCCTTTCCGTGTGTCTGTAGCAGGGCCGCAAGCGTAGCGGATGGCGCCACCGGCCGCCGCGGCCGCGCGAAAGCACCAAAAAGTACCGTTTTCACCACAGCGCCGCTGTTGCATTGCAGCAAAGACTTGTCGAACGACCGTGCTTTTCGCCTATACTTGCCTGCAAGCGAGTGAGGTTTCATTCGCACCGTTTGTCTCCTCCACCCCTTCAACAAGGTGGATTCAAGCCCCGGCGCTCTGGCTCCGGGGCTTTTTTTTGCTGCACTGCACCGTGGCGGCCAGTGGCCGGCGCGCGGGCCCGTATGATTTCGGCTCCCATCGCGTGCCCACCCGCCCCCATGACACCGCCCGCCACCGCGCCCGCCGGCGCCGCCCTGAGCCCCACCGACTACCTCAAGCAGGTGCTGACCGCCCGCGTCTATGACGTGGCGATCGAGTCCGACCTGGATGCGGCGCGCAGCCTGAGCCGGCGCCTGCACAACAAGGTGGCGCTCAAGCGCGAGGACCAGCAGCCGGTGTTCAGCTTCAAGCTGCGCGGCGCCTACAACAAGATGGCGCACCTGACGCCCGAGCAGCTGCAAAAGGGCGTGATCTGCGCCAGCGCCGGCAACCACGCGCAGGGCGTGGCGCTGGGGGCGCACAAGCTGGGCACGCGGGCGGTGATCGTCATGCCCACCACCACGCCGCAGGTCAAGGTGGACGCCGTGCGCGCGCTGGGCGGCGAGGTGGTGCTGGCCGGCGACAGCTATTCCGACGCCTACGAGCACGCGCTGGCGCTGCAGGCCGAGCAGGGCCTGAGCTTCGTGCACCCGTTCGACGACCCGCTGGTGATCGCCGGCCAGGGCACCATCGGCATGGAGATCCTGCGCCAGCACAAGGGGCCGCTGCACGCGGTGTTCGTGCCCATCGGCGGCGGCGGGCTGATCAGCGGCGTGGGCGCCTGCATCAAGGCGCTGCGGCCGGAGATCAAGGTGATCGGCGTGCAGATGCGCGACTCCGACGCCATGGTGCAGTCGGTCACCCACGGCCGCCATGTGCAGCTGGCCGATGTCGGCCTGTTCGCCGACGGCACCGCCGTCAAGCGCGTGGGCGACGAGACGCTGCGCCTGGCCGCTTCGGTGGTGGACGAGTTCATCACCGTCGACACCGACGCCGTGTGCGCCGCCATCAAGGACGTGTTCATCGACACGCGCGGCATCGTCGAGCCCTCCGGCGCCATGGCGGTGGCGGCCCTCAAGCAATACGTGGCCACGCACAAGACGCGCGGCGAGAGCTACGTGGCCGTGCTGTCGGGCGCCAACATGAACTTCGACCGCCTGCGCTTCGTCGCCGAGCGCGCCGAGGTGGGCGAGGAGCGCGAGGCGCTGTTCGCCGTCACCCTCCCCGAGGCGCGCGGCAGCTTCCGGCGCTTCCTGGAGGTGATCGGCAGCCTGCCGGGCGGCGCGCGCAACGTGACCGAGTTCAACTACCGCATCAGCGACGCCGCGCAGGCGCACGTGTTCATCGGCCTGACCACCGCCGCGCGCGGCGAAAGTCCCCGGATCGCCGCGCACTTCGAGCGCCACGACCTGAAGACGGTGGACCTGACGCACGACGAGCTGGCCAAGGAGCACGTGCGCCACATGGTGGGCGGGCGCTCGTCGCTGGCGCAGCACGAGCGGCTGCTGCGCTTCGTGTTCCCCGAACGGCCCGGCGCGCTGCTCAAGTTCCTGTCGCTGATGCGGCCGAGCTGGAACATCAGCCTGTTCCACTACCGCAACCAGGGCGCCGACTACGGCCGCATCCTGGTGGGCCTGCAGGTGCCGGCCAGCGACGACGCCGCGTTCCAGCGCTTTCTGGCCGAGCTGGGCTACCCCTGGGTCGAGGAAACCGACAACCCGGCGTACCGGCTGTTTTTGCAGCGTTGAGCCTGGCCCTGGGCGGTGCAGGCGGTCGGGCCAACGCCCGATCCGGCGCAATGGCTGGGGCGCCTACTGCGCCGGCGCGGCACCGGGCGCCGGATAGGCCTGCGGCTGCGGCGACACCGCCATGCCGGCCGGCAGGGCCGGCGGAGTCGGCATGGGCGGCACCGCCGTCGGCGCGCGCGAGCTGCCGGGGCGCAGCGCCGGCGCG
>MKTG01000088.1:8714-12407 GCA_001897615.1 Burkholderiales bacterium 68-10 | reverse complement strand
GCACCCTGGCCGCCGTGGGTCACCACGCCCTTGAGCGCCAGGCGCCCGCCCAGTTCGGGCGCGGCCGCGGGCGCCGCCGGCGCGGCCGCCGTGGCGCCCAGCGCGCGCGCCACCTGGGCGCTGTCCACCGTCAGCGCGGCCGGCGCGCCACCCGCCACCGGCGCCTGCGGCGGCGCCACCGGCTGCCCGGCGCGCAGCCACCACCACAGCGCGCTGGCGGCCAGCAGCGCCCACAGCAGCAGGGTCGGCAGGCCGGTGGCCAGGCGGGGGGCAAGCCGGGCGGTCATGGTGTGGCGGCGGCAATCGGGGGCATCGTCGCGGATTATCATTGAAGCGACCCTGCTCGTAGCCCACCCGCCATGACCGTCCTGCCCTCCCTCGCCGCCCGCGCGCGCCGCGCCGCCGGCTTCACCCTGATCGAGCTGATGGTGGTGCTGGTCATCATCGGTGTGCTGGCGGCGCTGATCGTGCCCAACGTGCTGGACCGCACCGACGACGCGCGCGCCACCGCCGCGCGCACCGACGTGCACAACATCATGCAGGCGCTCAAGCTGTACAAGCTGGACAACCAGCGCTATCCCACGCCCGAGCAGGGCCTGGCGGCGCTGGTGCAGCGCCCGTCCACCCCGCCGGTGCCAGGCAACTGGAAGCCCTACCTGGAGAAGCTGCCCAGCGACCCCTGGGGCCAGCCCTACCAGTACCTCAACCCCGGCATCAAGGGCGAGGTCGACGTGATGAGCTTCGGCGCCGACGGCAAGAGCGGCGGCGAGGGCAAGGATGCCGACATCGGCAGCTGGCAGTGATCACGCTCCCCCCTGAGTCGGCCCGCGGCCGCTGGACTGGCCTGCTCCGCGGCCACTCGTCCTGAACACGCGGACTGAGACGCGCGAAGCGCTGCGCATGACTGCGCCAAATACTCCTGAATTGATAGCTTCTGGCGCTTCATGGTCGGGCGCCAGAGGCCAATCTGGCTTAAAGCGGCCACGCGGCTTCACGCTGATCGAGCTGATGGTGGTGATGGCCATCGTCGCCATCGGCGCGGCGCTGGCCAGCCTGGCGCTGCCCGACGGCGACAGCCGCACGCTGGCGCGCGAGGCCGACCGGCTGGCGGCGCTGCTGGAATCGGCCCGCGCGCAATCGCGCGCCGCCGGCGTGCCGGTGCGCTGGCGCCCCACCGCCGGCGGCTTTGCCTGGGACGGCCTGCCGCCCGGCGCCACCCCGCTGCCCACCGGCTGGCTGGACGCGCGCACCCGCGTGTTGGGCAATGCCGCGCTGCTGCTGGGCCCCGACCCGATCATCGATGCCCAGGCGCTAGTGCTGGAGCGCGGCAGCCACGCCGGCCAGCCGCCGCAGGCGCTGCGCGTGGCCACCGACGGCCTGCGGCCCTTCAGCGCCGGGCCCGTCACGCCATGAGGGGCGCGCGCGGCTTCACCCTGGTCGAGGTGCTGGTGGCGCTGGCCATCACCGCCATCGCGCTGATCGCCGGCTTCAAGGCCACGGCCGCGCTGACCGACAACGCCCAGCGCCAGGGCACGGTGCTGCTGGCGCAGATCTGCGCCGAAAACCGCCTGACCGAGCTGCGCCTGGCGCGCCAGCTGCCCGCCGTCGGCGACAGCGAGCTGCCCTGCCCGCAGGCCGAGCGCCAGCTGCTGGTCACGCAGAGCGTGCAGGCCACGCCCAACCCCAACTTCCGGCGTGTCGAGGCGACCGTCAGCGAAGGTGGCATGCCGGTGCTGAGCCTGAGCACCATCGTGGGCAGGAACTGATGCGCGCCGCCCGTCCCGCCCAACCGATCGCTTCTATCTTGATAGCTGCCGGCGCTCGCCGCAAAAGCGCTGGCGGCCGATTTGGCTTCCCATCGCGCGGACGGCGCGGCTTCACCCTGGTCGAGCTGCTGGTGGCGCTCGGCATCCTGTCGGTAATCGCCGTGCTGAGCTGGCGCGGCATCGACAGCATGACGCGCGCGCAGCAGCTCACGCAGCAGCACGGCGACCAGGTGCTGGCGCTGCAGGCCGGGCTGGCGCAGTGGCGCGCCGACCTGGACGCCCTGATGAGCTGGCCGGCCGCCCCCGCCGCCCCCGGCCAGCCGCCAGCCACCACGGCGGCCAGCCAGCGCAGCCTGGCCTGGGACGGCCGCACCCTGCGCATCACCCGCAGCGATGCCGGCGACGCCACCGCCGGCCTGCGCGTGGTGGCCTGGACGCGCCAGCCCACCAGCGGCCAGTGGCTGCGCTGGCAGTCGCCGCCCCTGACATCGCAGGCCGCCTGGGCCGCCGCCTGGGACGCCGCCGCGCGCTGGAGCCAGGCCGGCGGCGACGGGGCGCCCGCCGGCGGCGCCTCGGTCGTGGTGGTGGCGCGCGCGCTCGACTGGCAGCTGCACTACTTTCGCAACAACGCCTGGACGCACCCGCTGTCCAGCGGCGCCGAATCGGGCAGCGCCACCCATGTGCTGCCCGACGGCGTGCGCCTGTTCCTCACGCTGGCGCCGGGCCAGGCGCTGGCCGGGCCGCTGGTGCTCGACTGGGTGCGGCCGGACTTCGGGGGCGGCTCATGAAGCGGCGCCCGCTCGCGCGCCATGGCGCACGCGCGGCGCGCCGGCGCACCGGCGGCGCGCCGCAGCGCGGTGCCGCCCTGCTGATGGCCATGCTCACCGTCGCCCTGGTCGCCACCCTGGCCGCCGGCGCGCTGTGGCGCCAGTGGCGCGGCGTCGAAGTCGAAGGCGCCGAACGCGCGCGCGCCCAGTCGGCCTGGATCCTCAGCGGCGCGCTGGACTGGAGCCGGCTGATCCTGGACGGCGACCTGCGCGAATCCGGCCTGGTCGACCACCTGGGCGAGCCCTGGGCCGTGCCGCTGGCCGAAGCGCGCCTGTCCACCTTCCTGGCGGCCGGCCAATCCAGCACCGACACCGACCGCGAGGCCTTTCTGTCCGGCCAGATCACCGACCTGCAGTCGCGCCTGAACGTCATGAACCTGGTCACCGGCGACGGCCACGCCCAGAGCAACGCGCTGCTGCGCTTTGCGCGCCTGTTCGAGCTGCTGGGCCTGCCCGCCGCCGAGCTGGGCGCGCTGCAGCGCAACCTGGCGCGCGCCCAGGCCGCCATGGCCGGCACCGAAGGCGGCGACGCGCCGCTGCTGCCGCGCCGCTTCGAGCAGCTCGCCTGGCTGGGCCTGCCGCCGGCCACGCTGGCGGCGCTGCACCCCTACGCCACCTTGCTGCCCACCAACGGCAGCGAGCCGACCCGCGTCAACCTGAACACCGCCAGCGCCCAGGCGATCTACGCCGCCGTGCCCGAGCTGGACCTGGCCGCCGCCCAGCGCCTGGTGGCGGCGCGCGAGCGCGGCCACTTCAAGGACGTGGGCAGCGCGCTGGCGCTGGTCACCCGCCCCGGCGCCGGCGCCCCGGACACCAGCGCGCTGGCGGTCGGCAGCCAGTTCTTCGAAGTGCGCGGGCGGCTGCGGCTGGACCAACTGGCGCTGGAGGAGGTGTCGGTGGTGCAGCGCGACCCGGGCACCCGCAAGACCCGCACCCTGTGGCGCGAGCGCCGCGCGCTCGGCGCGCCGGCGGCCGGTGGCTGAACGCCGCACCTACAATGCCCCGACCCCCATGAGCCTGCTGCTGATCGCCCTGCCGCCGGGCCCCCCGGCCGATTACGCCTTCGCCACCTCGGCCGACGGGCAGGACGTGGCCACGCA
>MKTG01000088.1:2153-8683 GCA_001897615.1 Burkholderiales bacterium 68-10 | reverse complement strand
TGTCCTGGCAGCGCGTCAACCTGCCGCGCGGCGTCGGCCCCGGCTCGCCGCGCCTGCGCGGCGTGCTGGAAGGCCTGCTGGAAGACCAACTGCTCGACGAGCCGCCCGCCCTGCACTTTGCCCTGCAACCCGGCGCCCAGCCCGGCGGCAGCGCCTGGGTGGCGGTGTGCGAGCGCGCCTGGCTGGCCGCCCATCTGGCGGCGCTGGAGGCGGTCGGCCGCGCCCCCGCCCGCATCGTGCCCGAGCTGACCCCCGACGACGGCCCGGCCCGCCTGTGGCTGACCGGCGAGCCGGCGCGCGCCTGGCTGCTGATGAGCGGCGACGGCGTGCCCGGCGGCGCGCAGGCGCTGCCCTTCGGCCCCGGCACGGCGGCCCTGCTGCCGGCGACCGGCGCCGCCGCGCCCGAGCTGCTGGCCGAGCCGGCGGTGGCGGCACTGGCCGAGCAGAGCCTGCAGCGCCCGGTCGCCATCCGCTCGGCGGCCCAGCGCCTGCTGCAGGCCAGCCGCGGCGCCTGGGACCTGGCGCAGCTCGAATTCAGCCGCGGCAGCCGCGCCCGCGCCGCCCGCCGCGCCGGCACGCTGTGGCGCGAGTGGCTGCACGCGCCGGCCTGGCGCCCGGCGCGCTGGGCGCTGGCGCTGCTGCTGCTGGTCAACCTGGTCGGCCTCAACACCCTGGCCTGGCGCACCCAGCAGGCGCTGGCGGCGCAGCGCCAGGCCAACCAGGCGCTGCTGACCGACAGCTTCCCGCAGGTCAAGGTGGTGGTCGACGCGCCGCTACAGATGGCGCGCGAAGTCGCCGCCCTGCGCCAGGCCACCGGCGCCGCCTCCGGCCGCGACCTGGAACCCATGTTGCAGGCTTTTGGGCAGCTGGCGCTTGTCCAGCAAGCGCCGGCAGCTATCGAATTTGTAGCTGGCGAGCTGCGCCTGAAAGGCCTGTCCCTGGCCGCCAGCGCCCTGATCGAGGCCAATCAGCGCCTGCGTCCGCTGGGCCTGCGGCTGGATGCCGAGGGCGACACCGCCGTGCTGCGGCAGGAGAGCGGCTCATGAACGGCGGCCCCAGCGCCCCGGCCCGCGGCGGCCTGGCCGCCGCCTGGGCGCGCCTGGCCGAGCGCGAACGCCGCCTGGTGCTGCTGGCCGCCAGCGTGCTGGGGCTGGCGCTGATCTGGCTGCTGGCGGTGTCGCCGGCGCTGCGCACGCTGCGCCAGGCCGAGCCGCAACGCGCCGCGCTGGCGGCGCAGGCCGAGCCGCTGCAGCGGCTGCGCGCCGAAGCGCAGGCCCTGCAGGCGCTGCCCCGGCTGGGCCACGACGAAGCGCTGCGCGCACTGGAAGCCTCGGTGCGCCAGCGCCTGGGCAGCAGCGCCCAGCTCAGCGTGGTGGGCGAGCGCGCCCAGCTGGTGCTGCGCCAGGCCAGCGCCGAGGCGCTGGCGCAATGGCTGGCCGACGCGCGCGCCAACGCCCGCGCCAACACGGTCGAGGCGCGGCTGACGCGTGCTGGCGACCAGGCCCCCGGCGCGCCCGTGCTGTGGAACGGCACGCTGTCGCTGGCGCTGCCATGAGGCGCCGGCCCGCGGCGCGCCGTCCGCGTGCCGACGCCGCCGCGCCAGCCGGTCGCGCGCCCTGGGGCTGGGCCCTGGCCGGCGTGCTGCTGGGCCTGCTGCTGACCACGCTGCTGGCGGCACCGGCGCGCTGGCTGGCGGCCGGTGTGGCCCAGGCCAGCGGCGGCGTGGTGCAGCTGGCCGAACCCCAAGGCAGCCTGTGGAGCGGCTCGGCGCGCCTGCTGCTGACCGGCGGCGCCGGCAGCCAGGACCGCAGCGCCCTGCCCGGCCGCGTGCACTGGCGCCTGCGGCCGGGCTGGGGTGCGCTGGCGCTGCGGCTGAACGCCGACTGCTGCACGCCGGCCGGGCCGCTGGGCCTGCGCCTGAGCCCGCGCTGGGGCGGCGCCCGGCTGGCGCTGGCCGACGCGCACAGCGTCTGGCCGGCGGCGCTGCTGGCCGGCCTGGGCACGCCCTTCAACACCTTGCAGCCGCAGGGCGAGCTGAACCTGTCGACCCAGGCGCTGGCGCTGCAATGGCAGGCCGGCCGCGCCAGCGTGCAGGGCCAGGCCGACGTCACGCTGCGCCAGCTGTCCTCGCGCGTGGCCACGCTGCGACCGCTGGGTTCGTACCGCGTGCAGCTGCGCGGCGGCGACACGCCGACGCTGGCGCTGTCCACGCTGGAAGGCCCGCTGCGCCTGAGCGGCGAGGGGCAATGGGTGGGCCAGCGCCTGCGCTTTCAGGGCGAAGCCAGCGCCGAGCCCGGCCTGGAAGGCGCGCTGGCCAACCTGCTCAACCTGCTGGGCCGCCGCCAGGGCGAGCGCGCCCTGATGTCCTTCGGCTGACCGCGGCGCCCGCGTCGCAGCCGCCATTTGCTACAGTGCAGATCGCTTTTTCCCCGACCCCGCCCATGCCACGCCTGTCCCGCCGACCCTTGCCGTCCGGCGCGCGCCGCCCGCGCAGACTCCCCGCCCTGCTGCTGGCGCTGGCCGGCGCGCTGCCGCTGGCGCCGTGCCTGGCGCAGCCAGCCGCCGGCGCGCCGGCGGCCAGCGGCGGCAAGGTCACGCTGGACTTCGCCAACGCCGAGATCGACGCCGTGGCGCGCACCATGGCCACGCTGACCGGCCGCAACGTGGTGGTCGACCCACGCGTGCGCGGCACGCTGACGCTGACCAGCACCACGCCGGTCTCGCCCGCCGACGCGCTGCGCCTGTTCGGCGCCCAGCTGCGCACGCAGGGCTTCGCGCTGGTCGACAACGCCGGCATGGTGCTGGTGCTGCCCGAGGGCGAGGCCAAGCTGCAGGGCGGCGCGGTGTCGGCCGGCGCGGTGCGCGGCGGCGGCCAGATCCAGACCCAGATCTTCCGCCTGACGCACGAGAACGCCAACAACCTGGTGCCCATCCTGCGGCCGCTGATCAGCCCCAACAACACCATCAACGTCGGGCCCGGCACCAATGCGCTGGTGATCACCGACTACGGCGACAACCTGCAGCGGCTGGGCCGCATCATCGCCGCGCTGGACGTGTCCAGCGCCACCGGGGTCGAGGTGGTGCGCCTGCAGCACGCCGTGGCCTCCGACCTGGCGCCGCTGGTGGCGCGGCTGCTCGAATCCGGTGGCGGCGGCGCGGCCGCCGCCGCGCCGGTGCCGGGCCAGCCCGGCCTGCCGGCCACGGCCACCCTGGGCGGCGGCGACGGCGGCTATCGCACCACCCTGGTGCCCGAGCCGCGCAGCAACGCCATCGTGGTGCGCGCCGCCAACCCGGCGCGGCTGGCGCTGGCGCGCACCCTGATCGAACAGCTCGACCAGCCGCCGGCGCGCCGGCCCGACGGCGGCAGCGGCAACATCCATGTGGTGTACCTGAAGAACGCCGACGCCGCCAAGCTGGCCGTCACCCTGCGCGCCGCGCTGGCGGCGCTGCCCGGCCAGTCGGCCGCGGCAGGCGCCGCAGGCGCCGGCCCGGGCGCCGCCAACCCGGTGGGCCAGGGCCTGAGCCAGCTGCTCAACGCCGTCGGCGCGGCCGGCGCCACCGGTGCCGGCGTGGCCAGCGGCCCGACCATCGACGCCGGCGCCAGCAACCAGCCGTCCACCGGCGGGCAGATCCAGGCCGACCCGGCCACCAATTCGCTCATCATCAGCGCGCCCGAGCCGATCTACCGCGAGCTGCGCGCGGTGATCGACAAGCTGGACCAGCGCCGCGCCCAGGTCTACGTGGAAAGCCTGATCGCCGAGGTGCGCGCCGACAAGGCGGCCGAATTCGGCATCCAGTGGCAGGCCGTGCTGGGCAACAAGGGCGACACCAACATCGGCGTGCTGGGCACCAACTTCGGCACCACCGCGGCCGGCACACCGGGCCTGGGCAACATCCTGAGCGTCAGCCCCGGCATGAGCGATCTGGTGAGCAACCAGACATTCCCCAGCAGCCTGCCGATCCGCGAGGGCTTCAACTTCGGGCTGATGCACCGCTTCGGCGCCGGCTACCTGCTGAGCGCCCTGGCCAACTTCATCCAGTCCACCGGCTCGGGCAACGTGCTGTCCACGCCCACCCTGCTGACGCTGGACAACGAGGAGGCGCGCATCGTCGTCGGCCAGAACGTGCCCTTCGTCACCGGCAGCTACACCAACACCGGCAGCACCACCAACGCCGTCAACCCGTTCCAGACCTTCGAGCGCAAGGACGTCGGCCTGACGCTGCGCGTGCGCCCGCAGATCAGCGAGGACGGCACCATCAAGATGGTGATCTACCAGGAAACCTCCAGCGTGGTGGCCAGCACGGTCGGCTCCTCGCAGGGCCCCATCACCAACAAGCGCGCCATCGAATCCAGCGTGCTGGTCGGCGACGGCGCGGTGGTGGTGCTGGGCGGCCTGCTGGAAGACCAGTTCGCCACCAGCGAGGACAAGCTGCCCGGCCTGGGCGACATCCCGGTGCTGGGCAACCTGTTCAAGAACCAGAACCGCAGCTACGTCAAGACCAACCTGATGGTGTTCCTGCGGCCGGTGATCGTGCGCGACGGCGCGGCGGCCGAGTCGTTCTCGCTCGACCGCTACGACTACATGCGCGCCGCGCAGTCGGCCAACCAGCCGCAGGCCAGCAGCGTGCTGCAGATCAACCAGGCGCCGGTGCTGCCGGCGGTGCAGCCGGTCAATCCCGAGGCCTGGAAGCGGCCCGCGCCGCCGCTGATCCGCCCGCCGGCCGCCGGCGAAAACAGCGACCCCGGCAGCGGCACCACCTTCACGCGGCCGTAAGCACGCCGATGCGCTACCCGCTGCCCTACGCCTTCGCGCGCACCGCCGGCCTGCTGCTGGAAGACGACGGCGGCCAGCTGACGCTGTGGCACGGCGGCCAGCCCGACGCCGGCCACCTGAGCGAGGTGATGCGCCGCTACGGTGCCGGCGAGCCGCCGCTGGCGCTGCAGGCGCTCGACGCCGCCGCGCTGGCGCAGCGCATCAGCCACGCCTATTCGCAAAGCGAGTCCAGCGCCGCCGCGGTGGTGAGCGAGGTCGAGTCCGACGCCGACCTGTCGCGCATCATGCAGGAGCTGCCGGCGGTCGAGGACCTGCTGGAAGCCGCCGACGACGCGCCGATCATCCGCATGCTCAACGCCCTGCTGACGCAGGCGGCGCGCGACGGCGCCAGCGACATCCATATCGAGCCCTACGAGCGCCACTCCAGCGTCCGCTTTCGCGTCGACGGCGCGCTGCGCGAGGTGGTGCAGCCCAACCGCGCGCTGCACGCCGCCCTGATCAGCCGCCTGAAAATCATGGCCGACCTGGACATCGCCGAAAAGCGCCTGCCGCAGGACGGCCGCATCAGCCTGCGCCTGGGCACGCGCGCCATCGACGTGCGCGTGTCCACCCTGCCCAGCGCGCACGGCGAGCGCGCGGTGCTGCGCCTGCTCGACAAGTCCGAGGGCCGAATCAGCCTCGAGGCCGTCGGCATGCAAGGCGACGTGCTACAGAAATTCGAGCACCTGATCGCCCAACCGCACGGCATCATGCTGGTCACCGGCCCCACCGGCAGCGGCAAGACCACCACGCTGTACGCCAGCCTGGCGCGCCTGGACGCCGGGCGCAACAACATCATGACGGTGGAGGACCCGATCGAGTACGAGCTGCCCGGCGTCGGCCAGACGCAGGTCAACCCCAAGATCGACCTCACGTTTGCCCGCGCGCTGCGCGCCATCCTGCGCCAGGACCCCGACATCGTGATGATCGGCGAGATCCGCGACATCGAAACCGCGCAGATCGCCATCCAGGCCTCGCTCACCGGCCACCTGGTGCTGGCCACGCTGCACACCAACGACGCCGCCAGCGCCGTCACGCGGCTGACCGACATGGGGGTGGAGCCGTTCCTGCTGTCGTCGTCGCTGCTGGGCGTGCTGGCGCAGCGGCTGGTGCGCAAATACTGTGTCGCTTGTGCGGGCAAGGGCTGCGACGCCTGCGGCCAGACCGGCTACCAGGGCCGCACCGGCGTGTTCGAGCTGCTGGTGGTGGACGACGATATCCGCGCCCAGATCCACGGCCAGCGCGGCGAGGCCGACATCCGCGCCGCCGCCCTGGCCAAGGGCATGCAGCTGATGCGCGAGGACGGCGAGCGGCTGATCCACGAAGGCGTCACCAGCCGCGAGGAAGTGCTGCGCGTGACGCGGGATTGAAGTCCCTTGTTTTCAAGCGAAATCGGCTTCCAGCGCCCGCCCAGTAAGCGCGGCCAGCTCTCGAAACAGGAGCGAGAGCATTCTTGAATTTAAGTACCGACGCTACCGTCATTCCCGCGCAGGCGGAAATCCAGAGGGCATTGAAAGGGCTCACTGGATCCCCGCCTTCACGGGGATGACGGGAAACTGCCATCACCTTGATTAAGCCTTTCCCGGCATCAACAACCCCGCCAACTGCCGCTGCGCGATCACGTGCCCGTGCGCGGCGGCCTTGGCGACCCACATCAGCGCCAGCGCCTGGCCGTCACCCTCGCACAGGCCGGCGGCGTGCAGCATGCCCAGCCAG
>MKTG01000088.1:0-2111 GCA_001897615.1 Burkholderiales bacterium 68-10 | reverse complement strand
CCCCCCCGATTCAGGGGCGCGGCCGGGCGCCCCTTGGCCTCTTGCAGCGCCGCCAGCGCGAACAGCGCGCCCACGTCGGCCTGCGCCGCCGCGCCGCCCTGGTCGGCGCGCACCAGCATCTGAACGTCCTCGTCCGACAAATCCACCGCCAGCGCCGGCCGCACCGCCGAGAACGGCACCAGCGCCCCGCGCCCGTCACCCAGGCGCGGCACCAGCCCCTCCTCGATGCGGCGCTGCCAGGTGCGCATGCTGCGCCCCGTCAGGATGGCGGCCGTGTTCAGGCTGATAGGGTAAAGGGATTCGGCGGGCTGCATGCGGCAAATTCTAGTGGCCGGGGCGACGGGCGCCGCGACGCATTGAAAACCCGGGCCGCCTCCTTTACACGCGGTGCATTGTGAGCAAGATCATTGAAGCGCTGCACGGCGACCTGGCCGCACTCGCCCGGGCCAGCGCGATCGACAAGGCGACGATGCGCGAGTTCGGCGCGATCTGCCCGCCGCCGGTGCGGGCGTTCGGCGCCGCTGACGTCAGGCGCCTGCGCGAAGGCCTGAAGTTCAGCCAGCCGGTCCTTGCGCTTCACCTGCATACGCCGGCATCCACCGTGCGCAAGTGGGAGCAAGGCGAAACCCATCCGTCCAGCCCGGCGCTCAAGCGGCTGAACATCATCGCCAACAAGGGCCTGCAGGCCATCATCTGAGGCCCTGCGGCGACGGCGGCCGCTCCAGGACCCCCGGGATCGCCCGGTACGCCACCGCCCGCCGAGCCGGCACGCGCCATCGCCTGCACCGCTCGCGACGCCATCCAGGCGCCCTTTGCCTTTTCCAAGCCCGTCGCCGGGCTTTTTTCTGCCGCATCGCGCCGTCCTTGACGTGCATCAACCTCGCCGCGCGCGCCCAGCCCTCACCCATCCCGCACCGACGCGCGGAGTTCGTGACACACCCGGAACCGGGGTGGAAGCCCCCACAGAGCAGGTTGAAACACGCAGCCTCGTCGGCAGCCGACCGGCCAACGCGCACCCCGGCCGCTGCGGGCCTTGGCGCGCCGGTAACGGGCTGTTGTCACGCCCAACCCCCGCCATGTCGCGCCCGCAAGGCGACAGCGGCGGCGCCCTGTCGCCCGCGGCACGCGACAACGCGCCGGCTTGCAGGGCCGGCCTGCCAGATATGTCACGAAAAGCCGGTTGTCCGCCCGCTGGCACGGCGGGTGCATTCCTTCAGGGCGTGCGGCGACGCACACAACGTGAGTCTCCAAAGGTTCTCAACCCTCTCTTGTTCTGAAGGAAATTGTCATGAAAAAACTGCAAAAAGGCTTCACCCTGATCGAATTGATGATCGTCGTGGCCATCATCGGTATTCTGGCTGCCGTCGCGCTGCCGGCGTATCAGGATTACACGGTGCGTGCAAAGGTGACGGAAGGCTTGGCACTGGCAGGCTCGGCGAAAGCTGCAGTTGCCGAAAACGCTGCAAACGGTGCCCCATACGCTTCCGGCTGGGTTGCTCCTGCCGCCACTAAAGCCGTCGCGTCGCTGACAATCGACCAAGCAGCAGGCTTTATTACCATTACTTATGACGGCAGTATCGATGGTGGTGGTAAGACGATGATTCTCAACCCCATTGACGGATCCAAAACTACGGGCACGCTCTTCACCGGCGGCACCGCAACCGCCTCGACGATCCCCAGTGCTGGCTCGATCAGCTGGACCTGCACCACGGCTCAAACACCTGCCGCCGTCCTGGGTGTAAAGGGAACGCTGGCCAGCAAGTACGCTCCGGCTGAGTGCCGCAACTAAAGTCACTGCTGGCATACTGCCTGCCAAATACGCCTCATCTAAGTGTCGCTAATCTGCACGTCTGATCGGCGCTTGATCTGAGCAGTAAAAGCGGGATGGTCTTTCGACCATCCCGCTTTTCATTTTGACGCAATCTAAAATGAACCTAGATTTATGACCAATCGCTACGGAGTTGCATTCGAAAATAAGTATATTGCATATGCGTATGTTTCTAAGCATCCGACATATGCAAGTCACGTCGTGGTTTCAGTCATCCCATTGGAGCGCAAAGGAAAATGGGAAGACTCCAGTCTTGGGTTGCATCTTGAGAACCCGCTCCACG
>MKTG01000087.1:138845-148677 GCA_001897615.1 Burkholderiales bacterium 68-10 | reverse complement strand
CCAGCATGGCCGGACTGCGCGTGCTGCCGCAGATCGGCGTGTACTGCATGAGCAAGGCCGCCGTGATCCAGATGACCAAGGCGATGGCGCTGGAGTGGGGGCGCTTCGGCATCAACGTCAACGCCATCTGCCCGGGCTACATCGACACCGAGATCAACCACCACCACTGGCAGACCGACAGCGGCCGGAAGCTCATCGCCATGCTGCCGCGCAAGCGCGTGGGCGAGCCGGCCGACCTGGATGCGGTGCTGATGATGCTGGCCTCGGACCAGAGCCATTTCGTCAACGGCGCGGTTATCGCGGCCGACGACGGTTTTGCGCTCTGATGGGCATTTTGCGCCGGCGTGGCAAGCGCCGGCAGATCCTTTCTTGATAGCTCATCAAAGGCTTTCCGGCATCCTTGCCGGCTTGGCCGCCGGCGCGCTGTGGGGCCTGGTGTTCGTGGCGCCGCGCATGGTCGGCGGCTTCGCGGGCATCGACCTGACGGCCGGGCGCTTCGTCGTCTACGGCGCGGTGTCGCTGCTGCTGCTGGCGCTGTCCTGGCGGCGCGCCCGGTGGCCCACGCTGGCGCAGGCGTGGGGCGCGCTGTGGCTGTCGGTGCTGGGCTTCACCGGCTATTACGCGCTGCTGGTGCTGGCCATCCGCGACGCGGGCAGCGCCATGCCGGCGCTGATCGTCGGCACCATCCCGGTCTGGCTGATGCTGCTGGGCAAGCCCCGCGGCCTGCGCTGGCGCGCCCTGCTGCCGGGGCTGGCGCTGACCGCCGCCGGCCTGGTGTTGATGTCCAATTCGGTTCAGGCGACCGCCAGTCCTGCGCCAGCAGCTTCTGAAACAATAGCAAACAGCGGCACGTACTGGCGCGGCATCGGGCTGGCGCTGGCGGCCATGGCGTGCTGGACGGCGTTTGCCCTGCTCAACGCCCGCTGGCTGCGCCGCCACCCGCGGGTCAGCGCCGCCGACTGGGCCAACTGGCTGGGCGTGGCCACCGGCCTGGGCGGTCTGGCGCTGGCGCTGACCCAGGGCACGCCGTTGCCGCGGCTGGTGGCGCAGCCGGGCTGGCCGCTGTTCGCGCTCGTCGTGCTGGCCATCGGCCTGGGGTCGAGCTGGCTGGCCACCGTGCTGTGGAACCTGGCCAGCCAGCGCCTGCCGCCCAGCCTGTGCGGCCAGCTCATCGTCAGCGAGACGCTGTTCGCGCTGCTGTATTCTTTTCTGTGGGATGGCCGCTGGCCCGGCGCGCTGGCGCTGGCCGCGGCGGCCCTGTTCACCGCCGGAATCCTGGCATCCATCAAGGCGCACCGATGAAGATCGACATTCCCGAGCACAAGCAGCTGGTGTCTGAAATGATCATCCCCATCCGCTGGGGCGACATGGACGCCATGGGCCACGTCAACAACGCGGTCTACTTCCGCTACATGGAGACGGCGCGCATCGACTGGTTTCGCGGCATCGGCTGCCAGCCTGATCCGCGCGGCGAGGGCATCGTCATCGTCAACGCCTTCTGCAACTTCATCCGTCAGTTCGAATACCCGGGCGACATCCTGATCAGGACCTTCGTCAGCGACCTGGGGCGCAGCTCGTTCGACACCTGGGTCACCATGGAGCGCACGGACCAGCACGGCGTGGTCTGCGCCACCGGCGGGGCCACCGTGGTGTGGGTCGACTTTCCGGCGCAGAAATCCGCTCCGTTGCCCGACTGGCTACGCCAGCGGCTCAGCGGCGCTCAGTCATAGGCCAGCTTGAAGATCAGGTCGAGCGCCGAGTTCTCGACGCCGGCCTGGCCGCGCAGCGACCAGCGGCGCGACAGCTCGTAGAAGATCATCAGCGTGCCGCCGGTGCCGGCGATGCCATGCTCGTAGGCGGCGTACAGGCGCTCGGACAGGCGCTTGCCCAGGGTCACGCTGGCCTGGTTGACCTCGCCCTCGCCGCCGCCGGAAAAACTCAGCTCGTCCAGCCCGAAGCGCGCCGCCAGCCCGCGCCCCTCGCGCCCGCCCAGCAGGGCCAGCGCGGCCGATTGCAGCATAGCGGCCTCGGCGCCGCTGTCGGGCGCCGGGCGGCCCAGCAGCAGCCAGGCCAGGGTCTGGTTGTCGGGCAGTGACGGCGCCGAATACAGGCGCACGCGCGGCAGCAGCGCCGTGCCGGCCACCTGCACGCCCGCGCGCTGGTCGTTGCCGAGCTTCGGGCGCAGCGCCACGATGTCCAGCACCGGGTTGTCGGCCGCGCCCTGAAAGACCAGTTGCCCGCGTTCGATCACCAGCTGCTGGCTGTAGGCGTGGAAGCTGCCGCCCACGGTGCGCACCGTGCCGCGGACCCGCGGCATGGCGGTGGCGGGACCGTCGGCGGCCAGCGTCAGCACGCCGGCCAGCCGCGTGTCGATGCCCATGCCGCGCAGCCGGAAGTCCTGGCCCAGGTCGATCTCGACCTGCACGCGCGCGGTCAGCGGCGGGCCTGGGCGCTCGGCCCTGGCCTCGGCGCGAGCGGCGTCCTGCTGGCCGGCCGCGCTGGTGGGGCGGGCCACGCCGGCGGCGGCCTGGCGGCCGTGCATGATCGTGCCGTCCGGCCCGCGCACGATGACGTCGTCACCCAGCGCCGGGCGGCTGTCGTCGGGCAGCACGATCAGCGCCTGGTCCACGCTCAGGCGCCCGTCGGCGCTCAGGGCGCGGCCGTCCAGGGCGGCGTGCAGCGTGCCCGAGACGCTCAGCTGCCGGTCGTCGCGCACGCTCACGCGCAGGCGCTGCAAGGTGGCGTTCAGCCGCGCCTGGGCGCGGCCGTCGCGCCAGGCGGCCTCGCCGGTGGCGTTCAGACGTCCGCCGCTGGCCGCGCCGCCCGCGCCGGCCAGGGAGAACTCGTCGATCAGCAGCCGCGTGCCGTCCAGCCGCGCGCGCAGCCGGCCATCCTGAAACTGCAGGCCGTCGACCACCGAGCGCAGCGCCATGCCGTCGGCGCTCAGCGTGCCGGTGACGGCCGGGGCGGCCCGCGTGCCGGCGATTTGCAGCTCGGCTGCCAGCGCGCCGCCCAGGCGCCAGCCCGGCGGCGCCAGCACCGACCAGGCGGCGATGTGTGGCAGCCGCGCGCGCACGCTGCCGGTCAGCGCGGCGTCCTGGGGCCAGGACCAGCGCGTGCGGCCGTCGGCGTCGGTGGTGGCGGCCAGCGTGCTGTGCAACTGGCCGTCGGCGCGGCCGGCGCGCTCGCTGTCCCAGCGCAGCTCGGCCTGCAGCGCCGGCCCGTCGCCGCGCAGGCGCAGGCGCGCTTCGCGCAGGCCGGCGGCGACGCGCGACTGCACGCCGGTTTCGGCGTCGGTGGCCAGCACGGTGACGTCGCCGCGCACGCGCGCCAGCTCGGCCTGCAGGCGCAGCTGGCGGCCCAGCGTGGCGCTCCAGCCGCCGTCGAACACGATGTCGCCGCTCAGTCCGGCGTCTCGCAAAGGGGTGCCGGCCAGGCGCTCAACCCATTGCAATGGCAGGCCGGACAGGCGGCCGCTGCTGCTCAGCTCGCCGTCCTGCCAACGCAGCGGGCCCCAGGTCAGCAGCGCCTGCGCCGTCGGCGCGGGGGAGCTGACGCTGAGTTCGCCGGCGCCGGCCTCGAAGCTGCCGCCGCGCGCCGGCGACCAGCTGAGCGGCAGCTCGCCGCGGCCGGCCAGTTGCCAGGTGCCCGCGCCCAGCGCCGGATCGCGCAGGCTGGCCTGCCATGGCTCCAGGCGCAGGCGCCAGCCGGAGGCGGCCAGCGGCGCCTCGGGCGTGCTGCGTCCGCCGCTGGCGCTGAGCGACAGCTGAACGCGCCGCTCGCCCTGGGCGATTTCGCCGCGCGCGCTCCATCGCGCCTGCGCCAGTCGCCCGTCGGCCGTCAGCAGCACGTCGCGCAGTTGCAGCGGCGGGCTGCCGGTGACGCGCCCCGCTAGCGTGGGCACGCTCAGACGGGCCTCGATCGCGGGGTCGCGCCAGCCGCCGCGCCAACGCGCCTGCAGGCTGGCGCGGCCCTGGGTCTGGATGTCGCCCAGCCAGCGTTGGCTGCCCGGTAGCTGGCGCGCCCAGCTCAGGGCGCGTGCGGCATCGTTCAAGTCGGCGCTCAGGCTGCCGCCGCCCCGGTTGGCGTGCAGCTCGCCCTGCGTGCGGGCGCGCAGGCCAGGGGCGGTCAGGCGCAGATCGGCCTGGCCGGCGGGGCTGTCGGCGCCCTGCAGGTGCAGCCGGGCGGTGCCGGCCAGCTCGGCATCGTCGGTGCGCAGGCGCAGCTCGTCCAGGCGCAACAGGCCGGCGTCCCAGCGCCCCTGGGCGCTGGCGCTGTGCAAGCGCAGCGCGCGCAGCTCGCGCGCCCGCGCCTGGGCGGCCGATTCGCCGGCGCGCGGCGGCGGTGTGGCGCGGGTCGGGCGTGCCTGCAGCGCCACGTCGAAGTCGGTGGCGCTGCCGGCGCCGCCCAGGCGCGCCGTGCCGTCGACCGGCAAGGCCGCCAGTTGCCTGTGCAGCCGGGCAGGGTCGACGCCGTCGAGGCGGGCGTCGAGCCGCCAGGGCGGCGCGCCAGCGGCGGCCGCGCGGTGCCACTGGCCGGTGACTTGCAGCGTGCCGCCGCCGGTGCGTGCCTTGAGCGTGCGCACGGTGGCGGTGTCGTCCTGCCACAGGGCGTCGGCCTGCAATTCGTCCACCGGCAGCCGGCCCTGGTCCCACGGGCCAGGGGCGCGGTTGCTCAGGTCGGCCACCACGGCCCAGCCGCTGCCAGGCAGGGGCATGAGGTCGAGCGCGCCGCTCAGCAGCGTGCGCGGGGCCTCGGACCACAGGGCAGCCAGGTCGAGCGCGTGCACGCGGGCGTGCGCCTCGGCCAGCGGCTGCGCGGCCCAGGGGCTGAGGCGGGCGCTGGCACGGGCCTGTGGCCGCTCGCCAGCCGGGAGCTCGGCCGGCAGGGCGGGCGGCGACGCGCGCGCGGCAAAGCCGGCCAGCGGCGGCAGGGTCGGCAGTTCGGGCGCGGCGTCGGCGGTGGTGGCCTGCAGCTCGGCCTGCGCCTGCAGCTCGGTCAGGGGGCCACGCAGCGTGGCCTGCACGCTCAGCGGCAATGGCGCCGCGGCGCCGGGCACGGGGGCTGTGAGCGCGCCGGCCAGCGCCATGTCCAGCCGCAGCGGTGCATGGGCGGTGAGGGCGGCGAGCAGGCGGTAGCGGCCCTGGTCGAATTGGATGTGGTCCAGCGCCAGCTGGTGCTGGCCACCGTCGTAGGCGTAGTGACCGGCGACACCCGCCAGGCGCACGGTGGGTGGGCCCGCCCAGTGCAGCTCGTCCACGCGCAGGGCGGCCACGCGCACATGCAGCGGCAGGGTCAGCGCCTCGGGCGGGCCGGCCGGCGGGGTGCTGGCGGGGCGCTGGTCGTCGATCAGGAGCCGACGCGCCGACAACTGCTCGATGCGCAGGGTGCGCGACAGCAGGGCGGCGGGGCGCCAGCGCAGCTCGGCCTCGTCGGCCTCCACCCGCAGGCCGTCCTGGGACCAGACCAGGCGCCGCACCGTGCCGCCGCCGCGTAGGGTGCCGGTCACGCCTTCGGCCTGCAGTGGCTGGCGCGCCCCCACCCAGGTCAGCGCGCTGGCCAACGAGCCTTCGCTGCCGGCCCACAGCCAGGCGCCGCCCCCGGCCAGCGCGGCGGCCGTCAGCAGCCCGGCCAGCAGGCGCCGCGGCCAGCACGCCGGGCTTGCGGCAGGCGCGGGTGAATCTGAATCAAATTGGCTGCTGGCGCCCGTCGGGCGAGCGCCAGCAGCTACTGATTCAGGAGCATCCGGTGGGGTTGGTGCGGCCATCAGAAGACGAAGCCCACGGTCATGTGCAGGCGGATTTCCTTGGACTTCAGGCCGTAGGCGATGTCCAGCTGCATGGGCCCCACCGGGGTGATCAGCCGCAGGCCGGTGCCCACGCCCCAGTGCGGGCGCAGCGCGGTGGCCTGGTTGGCGACGCTGCCGACGTCGATGAACAGGGTGTGCTCCAGCAGGCCGGGCCAGCGCTGCCGCAGGATGGGGCGCTGCCACTCGACGCTGCCCAGCGCCATGTAGCGGCCCGGCCCGACCAGCCCGCTGCCCACCGGCACGCCGATGCGCCGCCAGCCGTAGCCGCGCACCGTGGTGTCGCCGCCGGTGCGAAACAGGTGGCTGCCCGGCAGGCGCGCGCGCCGGTCGGCGAAGACGGCGCCGCCTTCGACGCGCAGCGCCAGCCGGCTGTCTCCGCTGGCCAGGGGCACGATGCCCAGCCAGTGGCCGGTCAGGCGCGCGAAGGGGCGACGCGCGCCGGCGGTGGTGAGGCCGGCGCTGGCGTCCACGCCCAGGCCCCAGCCGCGCGTGGGCAGCGGCTGGCGGTCGAAGTAGCGGCCGGTCCAGGCATAGCCGACGCTGACGGCGGCGCCGTCGCCCAGCAGCGCGTCGGGCACGGCGCGCGTGGCCGAGCCGGTGACGGTGGCGTGCTCGACCTGCAGGTAGAGGTTGCGGTCGAACCGCGCTTCGGTCCGGGTGCGGCCGATGCGCAGCGTGCGCGAGAGGGTGTTGAGCACGCCGTCGTCCTGCCGCTGGTAGCGCGCCAGGCCGCCCCAGCGCCAGCCGTCGGCGTCGGGCAGCGAGGTGAGCTGCCACTCGGCCAGCGGCGCCTTGCGGTCCAGGTGCAGCCGGGTGTTGGCGCGCCAGGTGGTGCCGACGAAGCGGTTGTCGCGGTGCTCCAGCGACAGGCGGGGGCCGCCGTCGGTGCTGTAGCCCACGCCCAGCTGCAGCTTGTGGCGCCTGGCTTCGGTGACGGTGTAGCTGACCGGCACGGCGGCCGGATCGCCCTCGGGGTCGATGCTGATGTAGGCCGAGTCGTAGTAGCCGCTGCCGGTCAGGCGCTGCTGGGCGTCGATCAGCTGCTTCTGGTCATAGAGGTCGCCCGGGCGCAGCCAGGACAGGCGCTCGGCCAGCTCGGGCGGGTAGCGCACGCTGCCCTGCACGCGGGCCGGACCCAGGCGGAACAGCGGGCCCGAGTCCAGCCGCAGGTGCAGCCGCGCCCGGGCCTCGGCGGCGCTGACGTCGGCCAGGCTGTAGCTGATGCGCCCGCGCGGGTAGCGACGCGCCACCAGGGCGCGCAGCGCGTCGGTCTTGGCGTCGGCCCAGCGCGCCTGGGTGAAGCGGCGCCCCTCGGGCAGGCCCCAGTCGGCCACGATGGCCTCGCGCTGCGCGGCGTCGGCCGGGTCGGCGCCGGGGGCGATGTCGCCCTCGAAGTCGATGGCCACGCTGGCCACCGTGGTCGGCGGGCCGGGCTCGATGGCGATCACCAGCAGCGGGCGGCCGTTGCCAGGGCGGCGATGCAGGCGCACCTGGGGGTTGAAGTGCCCTTCGGTGGCCAGCAGGTTGCGCACGTCGCGTTCGGCCAGCACCATCAGCCGGGCGAACTCGGCGTCGTCCAGGTCGGCGATGCGGCGGTAGCGCTGCAAGTCGTTGTGGCGCTCCACCAGCGCGCGCAGTTCGTCGTCGGCGCATTCGACGCGGACGTCGAAGGCGCTGGCGGCGGCGGGCTGGCCACCGGCCTCGCCGGCACCGGCTTGCGCCGTGGCTGCCTGCCCGGTGTCGGCGTTCGGCAGCAGGGCGCAGCCGGGCAGCGCCAGCAGCGCCCACCACAGGGCCAGCAACCGGCCGCGCCGGCGAAAAAAATTGACCACGCCAAGCATCACCGCGCCGAGTTTAGTGGCCGCGCCGCTGCCGCCGGCCCGACGTGGCGTGCCCGCGGGTGGGGTCTTGCGCCGGCAATCGGGTGATCAGGCACGGGCGCGGGCGACAATGCCGCCATGGTCACTTCATCCGTCCAGTTGCCCGGCTTCAGCAGCCCGGCCGTGGGCTTCGAGCAGCCGTTCGAGATGCTCGAAGCCTGCCACCAGCGCGTGCAGCGCAGCCTGGGGCTGCTCGCGCGCATCGTCGAGCATGTCGAGCACCAGGGGCATGACGCGTCCTCGCGCGGCGCCTGCGGTGACGTGCTGCGCTACTTCGACCTCGCCGGCCCGCACCACCACGAGGACGAGGAGCGCCACCTGTTCCCGCGGCTGCGCGATCACCCCGATGCGCGCGTGCGTGAGGCGGTGGCCACGCTGGCGCAGGATCACGCGCGCCTGCACGCGCTGTGGCAGCGCCTGCGCGCCGTGCTGCTGCGCTGGCGCGCCGCCGACGCGCCGCCGCCCGTGGGCGAGGACGAGCGAGCGCTGGTGCGGCAGTTCAGCGACGGCTACACGCGCCACATCGCGCTGGAGGAGGCGCTGGCCTACCCGGCGGCGCGTCCCTTGTTCAGCCCCGACGATCTGCGGCGAATCGGTGCCGAAATGGCCGCCAGGCGGCGCGGATAGCTCGCAAGCTGCTCTTTTTTGTATGGCAATCTGGTGTGGTGGCGCAGGGATTCCGAGGGCGATCGGGCGGCCGCGCCAGTCAGGTATTGCGCCAGTTCGCGATGCATAGAATCGGGCCATGCACACGAATTGCATCACCAGGGGCCGCGCCGCGGAGGCAACGACACACGGCAGCCCGACAACGTTCACATGGCGTGGCCTGTGTCTGGCGTTGAGCCTGGTGCTGCTGTCAGGCTGCTCATCGCTGCGCCCCTGGATCAACACGCCGATGGCGCCGGGGCAAATGCACGAGCCGCACGTCAATCGCGCGCGCGATCCCAGCTTGGTGATGGCAGTCACCATCTCGGGTGGTGGGGCGCGCGCGGCGGCCTTTGGCTACGGCGTGCTGCGGGCACTGGACAGCGTGCATTTCGACTGGAACGGCAAGCACCTGACGCTGCTGGATTCGACCGACCTGATCAGTGGCGTGTCGGGCGGCTCCATCGTGTCGGCGTACTACGCGGCGTTCGGGCGCGAGGGTCTGCCGAATTTCGAGTCGGAGTTCCTGAGAAATGACTTCCAGCAGAACCTGATCTCCCTGCTGGCGAGGCCGGGCAATCTGCACGACCTGACTTCGCCCTGGTTCGGACGCAGCAATCTGCTGCAGCGCCAGCTCGATAGCCTGTACCGCGGCATGACCTATGCCGACGTCGAGGCGCGTCCGCGCCATCCGCAGCTGATCGTTACCGCGACCGATCTGACGCGAGGCACCGGTTTCGAGTTCACCTGGGACCAGTTCGCGCTGCTGTGCTCGGACCTCGGGCAGGTGCCGCTGTCGTTTGCCGTCGCCGCATCGTCGGCCGTGCCGATCGTGCTTAGCCCCCTGACGGTCAAGAACTTCGCCGACCAGTGTCCGCCCGAGGCCAGGCAACGGATGGTGCGCGCCGCTGGCAGTCCAGCGCGCGAAGCGGGCGACTACCGCCAGCGCCTGTACCGCGCACAGATCAACGAGTACCTGGACGCCAGCAAGCGCCCCTACATCCACCTGGTCGACGGCGGCCTGGCCGACAACCTGGGCGTGCAGCGCCTGCTGGATCGGGCATTGATGGACCGCGGGCTGCGCGACACATTCCGCGAGATGGCGGTGGTCACCGGTAGCGTGCGCAAGGTGGTGCTTGTGGTGGTCAATGCCGAGCGTGACCCGACCCGCAACCTGGACCTGAGTGACAAGGTGCCGGGGATGCTGGACGTCGCAGACGCGCTGTTGTTCGGCACCGGCGCTCGCGCCACCAACGAAACGCAGGAGTACCTGCAGGACGTCATGCGTGCCTGGCACCGGGAAGCGAAAAGCCGCGGGCAGTCTGGCGGGGCCGACGTGTTCGCGCCCGACGCCGAGATTCACGTGATCACCGTCAACCTGCGTGATGCGCCGGAAGACCGACGCCCGCGCCTGCTGCAGGTGGAGACCGCGTTCTCGATTCCCGACCAGGAAGTGAGCGAGCTGATTGCCGCCGGCCGCCAGGTGCTGCTGGCCTCG
>MKTG01000087.1:120536-138834 GCA_001897615.1 Burkholderiales bacterium 68-10 | reverse complement strand
CCGCGGGCGACCGCCCCGACTGAGCGCCGGCGCTACTTGCTGAGTATCCGCATCGCATCTTCCAGCCCCTTGAGGGTGAGCGGGAACATGCGATGGCCCATCAGCTGCTGGATGATGGCGATGCTCTGGCGGTACTGCCACACGCCCTGCGGCTCGGGGTTGATCCAGACGAACTTGGGGAAGGCGTGCGTGAGGCGCTGCAGCCACTCGGCGCCGGGCTCTTCGTTGTTGTATTCGACGCTGCCGCCGCTCTGCAGGATCTCGTAGGGGCTCATGGTCGCGTCGCCCACGAAGATCAGCTTGTAGTCCTTGTTGTACTTGCGGATGATGTCCCAGGTGGGAAACTTCTCGGCAAAGCGCCGGCGGTTGTTCTTCCACATGAAGTCGTAGACGCAGTTGTGGAAGTAGTAGAACTCCAGGTGCTTCATCTCGGCCTTGACGGCGGAAAACAGCTCTTCGACACGCTGGATGTGCTCGTCCATGGTGCCGCCGACGTCCATCAGCAGCAGCACCTTCACGGCGTTGTGGCGCTCGGGCACCATCTTGATGTCCAGCCAGCCAGCGTTGGCGGCGGTGCTCTTGATGGTGTCGGGCAGGTCCAGCTCCAGATCGCTGCCGGTGCGGGCGAACTTGCGCAGCCGGCGCAGCGCCACCTTGATGTTGCGCGTGCCCAGTTCCTGCTGGTCGTCGTAGTCGCGGTAGGCGCGCTGGTCCCACACCTTGACGGCGCTCTTGTTGCCGCCCTTGCCGCCGATGCGAATGCCCTGCGGGTTGTAGCCGCCGTGGCCGAAGGGGCTGGTGCCGCCGGTGCCGATCCACTTGCTGCCGCCTTCGTGGCGGCCCTTCTGTTCTTCCAGGCGCTTTTTCAGCGTCTCCATCAGCTCGTCCCAGCCCATCTTCTCGATGGCGGCCTTCTGCTCGGGCGTCAGCTCGCGCTCCAGCACCTTGCGCAGCCAGTCGGCCGGGATCTCCTTGGTGAAGTCGGTCAGCATCTCGACGCCCTTGAAGTAGGCGGCAAAGGCGCGGTCGAACTTGTCGAAGTGCTTCTCGTCCTTGACCAGGGCGGTGCGGGCCAGGTAGTAGAAGTCGTCGATGCTGCAAGCCTCGGGCTGGCCGGGGCCGACCACGCCGGCCTGCAGGGCTTCGAGCAGGGTCAGGAATTCCTTGACCGACACCGGCAGCTTGGCGGCGCGCAGGGCGTAGAAGAAGTCGATCAGCATGAAACAGGTCTCCAGCGCTTACGTGGCCTGCGCGCGCAGCTGCAATAAATAGAGCAATTGGGCGCGTGCCTCGGGCCATTCGGCGGCCGTCATGCTGTACATCACGGTGTCGCGGATGGTGCCGTCGCGGCGCAGTGCGTGGCCGCGGATCACGCCGTCCTTGCGGGCGCCCAGGCGCTCGATGGCGCGCTGGGACGCGAAGTTGTAGTTGTCGGTGCGCCAGCCGACCACCTGGCAGTCCAGGGTGTCGAAGGCGTGGCCCATCATCAGCAGCTTGGCCGTGGTGTTGACGTGGCTGCGCTGCACGCTCCTGGCATACCAGGTGTAGCCAATCTCCACGCGCCGCACGGTGGGCAGGATGTCGTGAAAGCTGGTGGAGCCCAGCACGCGGCCGCTGGCGGCGTCGATCACGGCAAAGGCAAAGCGCTGGCCTTCGGCGCGGGCCTGCAGGGCGGCGTCGATGTAGGCGCGGGTCTGGTCGGGCTCGGGCACGCTGGTGACGCGGATGCGCCACAGCTGGCCATCGGCTGCGGCGGCGCGCAGGCCGTCCTCATGCCCGAGCGCGAGCGGCTCCAGGCGGACGCCGCGGTCCTGCAGCACGACGGGCTCGACGAAGGCCATGGCTTCGCCCTAGCGCTGGTCGCGCCCGGCCTGGCGCGCGCGGCGCCAGCGGCGCGCCGCGCCCAGCCCCATGCCGCCGCCCAGGCCGACGGCGGCAATGGCCAGCACGCTGGCACCGTCATAGCCTTCGGCGAACGGGTCAAAGCCCAGCAGCCGCGCCAGCCAGAAGCCGGCCAGCGCGCCGCCGACAAAACCGACCGCGTCGGACAGGCCTTCGATCAGCAGCGGGTGCATGGTGCCGTCTCCCGAGGGTTCAGCGGTTGCGCTGGTTCATGAACACCAGCTTCTCGAACAGGGACACGTCCTGCTCGTTCTTCAGCAGCGCGCCCACCAGCGGCGGCACGGCCACCTTGTCGTCCTGGCTGTGCAGCGCCTCGGCTGGGATGTCCTCGGCCACCAGCAGCTTGAGCCAGTCGAGCAGTTCGCTGGTGGAGGGTTTTTTCTTCAAGCCCGGCAGGCCGCGCACGTCGAAGAACACCTTCATGGCGGCGGCCAGCAGGTCTTTCTTGAGGTCGGGGAAGTGCACGTCGACGATTTGCCTCATCGTCTCGGCGTCGGGGAACTTGATGTAGTGGAAGAAGCACCGACGCAGGAAGGCGTCGGGCAGCTCCTTCTCGTTGTTGGAGGTGATGAAGACCACCGGGCGGTGCCTGGCCTTGATGGTCTCGCGCGTTTCGTAGCAGTGGAACTCCATGCGGTCGAGCTCGCGCAGCAGGTCGTTGGGGAACTCGATGTCGGCCTTGTCGATCTCGTCGATCAGCAGCGCCACCGGCTGCTCGGCGGTGAAGGCCTGCCACAGCACGCCCTTGACGATGTAGTTGTGGATGTCCTTGACCCGGTCGTCGCCCAGCTGGCTGTCGCGCAGGCGGCTGACGGCGTCGTATTCGTACAGGCCCTGCTGCGCCTTGGTGGTGCTCTTGATGTGCCATTGCAGCAGCGGCAGGTTCAGCGCCTGCGCCACTTCCTCGGCCAGCATGGTCTTGCCGGTGCCGGGCTCGCCCTTGACCAGCAGCGGACGCTTGAGCGTGATGGAGGCGTTGACGGCCAGCATCAGGTCTTGCGTGGCGACGTAGGAATCGGTGCCTTGAAATTTCATGTCGGACAGCGGTGTGGAGAGCGGGGAAACCCAGGGGTCGACAGCGTGGACGGGGTGATTACAATCCGGCACTGATCTGGATCAAACAACATGGATTGTGCGCGCAAAATGAAACTCAGCCTGTCTCCGATGTTCGCTGCACTCGTCGCCGCCGTCGCCGTGGCGTTGCCCGCGCAGGCCCAGGTGAAGGGGGACATCGCCGCCGGTGAGGGCAAGGTCGCCATGTGCATCGGCTGTCATGGCATTTCCGGCTACAAGGCGAGCTTTCCCGAGGTGTATCGCGTGCCCAAGATCGCCGGCCAGAGCGCCAGGTACATCGGCACCGTGCTGGAAGAATACCGCAAGGGCACGCGAAAGCACCCCAGCATGCGCGGCATCGCCGGCTCCATGACCGACCAGGACATCGCCGACGTGGCCGCCTATTACGAAGCGCTGGGCAAGATCGAGGGCGCGCCCGAGCTGCCCGCGCCGCGCGAGCCGGGCGCCCAGGTGGCCCAGCTGCTGCAAAAGGGCGCCTGCGTGTCCTGCCACGGCGACAACTACTCCAAGCCGATCGACCCCAGCTATCCCAAGATCGCCGGCCAGTACGCCGACTACCTGTACGCCGCGCTGCGCGCCTACCGCGACGACAGCCACGCCACCTGGGGCCGCGGCAACCCGGTGATGGCCGGCATGGCCAAGCAGTTCTCCGACCCCGAGCTGAAGGCCATGGCGCGCTACATCGCCAGCCTGCCGGGCGAGGTGCGCACCGTGCCGCAGTCGCGCTTTCGCTGAGCGCGCGCCGCTTCGTCAGACAGCCCGCCGCGCGCGGGCTTTTTGATGTCTTTTCTGGCTCCAGCGCCTGACTGGTCAGCGCCAGTAGCTATCAAATCAATAGTATCCTATCCCCCGTCGCGGGTGGCGCGACGCTGCACGCAGGCCACGTAGCTGTCGCCGTCGGGCGCGGCGCGGCGGCTTTGCGCGTCGGCCAGCATCTGGCCCAGGCATTCCATGGCCTCATGGTGCGCGGCGTGCAGGTCGCCGCGGCGGTGCGTCAGCAGCTCCACCGCCTGGCGGATGCCGCGCGGCTGGTCGATGCTGCACTGCTCGCTGAGCGACAGGTGCATCGACAGGTGCAGGAACGGGTTGCCGCCCACCGCGCCCTCGCCATAGTCGCGCGCCACGGCGGCTTCGGCGTCGGCGAAGTCGGCGTGCCATTGCGGGTGCTCGGCGATCCAGCCGGCGGCCAGCTGTTCGATGGCGTCCATCGGCTGGCCGGTCCGGGACTTGGCCCAGGCGTGACAGAAGAAGCGGCGCACGTCGGCTTGGCTGGGGGCGAACATGCGGCATTGTCGCCGCCTTCAGGCGGGCGGCAGCTCCAGGCTCTGGCCGCCGCCGAACAGCTGGCGCGACAGCGCGCGCTCGCGCTCGATGATGGTGTCCAGAAACACCCGCGCGCTGTCCATGCTGCGAAAGGCGGTGAAGCCGCGCTCCAGGAACGACTGCAATTCGCCCAGGCCCGCGAGTTGGGCCGGGCCGCGCATCATCTTCAGCAGGCCGGCCAGACCGGGCTTGCGGGCCAGGCGGTCCAGCGTCTGGCCGGTGCCCAGGATCAGGTCGATCTGGTGCTGGCGGCCCGGCGCGTCGCCCACGGCGCGATAGGCCGCCGCGTAGTCGGCGTCGGCCAGCGCGGCGTCCAGCCGCTGGCCCAGCGCGTTCACCATGGCGGCGTCGAACTGCTCGGACACGGCGTCCACTTCGGCCGCCAGCAGCAGCGCGCGCAGGCCGGACACGGGCAGGGTGTTGGTCATCAGCGGCAGCACGCGCTCGATCTCGGCATCGCGCGGGCCCAGGTCACGGGGACTGTACAGGTCGGTCAGGAAGAACTCGGCCGCGCGCCCGTAGCGCGGGCTGTGCCGCAGGTCGGCGTGGGTGCGCGCCAGCCGTGCCGCCTGGAAGGCGCGCAAGGCCTGCCGGCGCGCGGCGCGCACTGGCTCGCCGGTGGCGCGCTGGCGCAGGTGACGGGCCTCGGTGAGCCAGTGGGTCAGCGCGTGGGCGCAGGCCTGGCGTTCGCTGACCGTGTCGGACGCTTCAGTCATGTGGCAATTATCGGAAGGTGGATGGCCGGGGTTTAGAAGCGCCCACCTAATGCACCCGACCCGGCGTGGCTAGACTGAACACGCTGAAAACAAGAGCGGGGGTGGATGCATGCTGTCGGCGATGTTGCTGTGGGGGATGATGGTCGAGGTGCTGGCGCTGGGCGCGCTCGGCCGCGGCGTGCTGGGCTGGTCCTGGGGCGCCACGGTGGCGCTGGTGCTCGGCGCGATGCTGCTGGGCCGCGCGCTGACGATGGCCGTGACCTGGCTGGTGGCCTGGCGCCACCCGTCGGCGGCGCCGCCGCTGCGCGCCGGTCAGCGGCTGGCGATGGTGCTGCGTGAGTACGGGGCGTTCGTCCGGGGCTTCGTGCTCGTCCAGCCCTGGGTGTGGCTCGGCATGCCGGCCGATCGCCTGCGCGCCAGCGTGCAGCCCATGCTGCTGGTGCACGGCTATGGTTGCAACCGGGGCATCTGGTGGTGGCTGCGGCCGCGGCTGGAGGCGGCGGGGCACGTGGTGGCCACGATCAGCCTGGAGCCGCCCTGGGGCGGCATCGACGGCTTTGCCGAGCAGCTGCACGCGCGCATCGAGGCTGTGTGCGCCGCCACTGGCGCGCCGCGCGTGACGCTGGTGGCGCACAGCATGGGCGGGCTGGTGTCACGCGCTTACCTGGCGCGTCATGGCGACGCGCGCGTGGCGCGGCTGATCAGCATCGCCAGCCCGCATAGCGGCAGCCAGCTGGCGCGGCTGGGCCTGGGCACCTGCGCGCGGCAGATGGCACCCGGCTCGGCCTGGCTGGCGCGGCTGGCGGCGCAGCGCGTGACGGTGCCCTTCGTGTCGGTCCGCACGCCGCAGGACAACTTCGTCATGCCGCAGGACTTGCAGCGCCATCCGGATGCGCGGGACGAGCCGCTGCCCGGCGTCGGACACCTGGCGGCGCTGTGCGATGCGCGGGTCCTGCGGCTGGTGCTGGCCCACGCATCGCTTCAAAAACAATAGCTGCTTGCGCTTGCCAGCAGTGCGCCAGGGCCCAGAACGACGCCGAACCGGTTGAGGGCCCAAGGCCCTCGGAGCATCAGAAGTGGATGCCGCGCATCCAGTTTTGCAGCGCCAGCTGGTCGCGCGTCGGCTCGGTCTTCTCGCCCGACGCGGCGGCGCCGGACTCGCCGAACATGCGAAACGAGGTGTTCATGACCGCCTGCGCCACGCGGGGCATCAGCGCATGCAGCACCTCGCCGGTGATGCCCAGCCGCGTGGCCACGCGCGTGGGGCGGTGCACGATGGCCTCGCACACCATGTCCGCCGCCTCGTCGGGCGCCAGCGTGGGCACCTGGTCATACAGCGAGGTGGGCGCGATCATCGGCGTTTTGACCAGCGGCATGTTGATAGTCGTGAAATGGATGCCGCGGTCGGCGAACTCCGAGGCCGCGCAGCGCGTCCACGCGTCCAGCGCCGCCTTGGAGGCAACGTAGGCCGAAAAACGCGGCGCATTGGTCAGCACGCCGATGGAGGAGATGTTGATGATGTGGCCGTTGCGCTGCTGCGACATCGTGGGCAGCAGGTTCATGTTGAGCCGCAGGGCGCCGAAGTAGTTCAGCTGCATGGTGCGCTCGAAGTCGTGGAAGCGCTCGTAGGAGTTCTCGATCGCGCGGCGGATCGAGCGGCCGGCGTTGTTGATCAGGATCGCCACCGGGCCGTGGTCTTGCAGGATCTGCTGTGCCACCGCGTCCACCTGTTCCAGGTCGGCCAGGTCGGCCTCGTAGGTGTGCAGCTTCAGGCCCTGGGCCTCGAATTCGGCGGCGGCGGCCTCCAGCACCTCCTTGCGGCGCGCCATGGTGACCACGATGGCGCCGGCCTCGGCCAGCCGCAGCGCCACCGCCTTGCCGATGCCGGAGGAAGCGCCGGTGACCACCACCACCTGGCCCTTGACGCGCCCGCTCAGGCTGCGGTCGATGAACAGGTCGGGGTCGAGGTGGCGCTCCCAGTAGTCCCACAGGCGCCAGGCGTAGTCCTCCAGTGGCGGCACGGCGATGCGCGTGCCCTTGAGCGCGCGCTCGGTCTCGCGGCTGTCGAAGCGCGTGGGGTAGTTGACGAAGCTGAGGATGTCGTCGGGCAGGCCCAGCTCCTTCATCAGCACATTGCGCACGCGCCGCACCGGTGTCAGTGCCAGCAGCCCCTTGCGCATGTACTTGGGGATGAAGCCCAGCAGCGCCGCGTTGATGCGCACCGACATCTGCGGCGCATGGCCGGCGCGGGCAAAGATGTTGAGCACGTCGCCGACGCGGCGCGGTCGCGGGTCGACCAGGTGGAAGCAGCGGCCGTCCTCGCCCTTCAGGTGCGCGATGTGGTCCACCGCGTCGACGACGAAATCCACCGGCACCAGGTTGATGCGCCCGCCCTCGATGCCGATGGCGGGCATCCAGGCCGGCAGCAGGCGACGCAGCTTCTGGATCAGCTTGAAGAAGTAGTACGGGCCGTCGATCTTGTCCATTTCGCCGGTGCGCGAATCGCCCACCACGATGGCCGGGCGGTACACGCGCCAGGGGATCTTGCATTCGGCGCGCACGATGCCCTCGGAATCGTGCTTGGTCTTGAAGTAGGGGTGATCCAGCCCCTCGGCCTGCTCGAACATGTCTTCGCGGAACACCCCCTCGTACATGCCGGCGGCGGCGATCGAGCTGAACAGGTGGAAGTGCTTGGCGCCGATGGCCTCGGCAAAGCGCACCGCCTGGCGCGTGCCCTCGACGTTGACCTTGAGCTGGCTTTCGGCGTCGGCGCTCAGGTCGTAGACGGCGGCGGCATGGAAGAAGTGCGTGGTCTTCTTGCCCAGCTTGCGGCGATCGGCCGCCGACACGCCCAGCAGGTCCTGCGTCAGATCGCCCACCACGGGCGTCACCTGGCTGTCGTCGCAGCCCCAGTAGTCGTACAGCGCCTGCAGGCGTTCGGGATCGTGCTGGCGCACCAGAAAGAAGATGCGCGCGTCGTCGCGCTCCAGCAGCTTGCCGACCAGGCGCTTGCCGATGAAGCCGGTGGCTCCGGTGATGAAGTACTGCATGCCTGTCTCCTGTGCGTTGGGGTTGTGGGGGTGTTCGAATTCTAGGAGCGCCGCGCGGCGTCCGGACATCCCGCCAGCGGCGTGCGGTCATCCCTGGGCTGGCCTGCGGGTGGTTGGGGCGCGACACGCCGCGAATAGTATGTTTGCTCTAACGGCTTGCCCTAGACTTCATTTCAGCGGGTTGGAAGAGGTCAATCCGCAGTCCACCACCACAAGGAAGGAGGCCAGCATGGCCAGCAAACTGAAGACCATCACCGACAACAACCAGCTCGCCAGCACCATCAAGGAATCGACCCAGCAGATCTGGCTGGCCGGTCTGGGTGCCTTCGCCAAGGCGCAGGAAGAGGGCGGCAAGATGTTCGACGCCCTGGTCAAGGAAGGCGAGGCGATGCAGAAGAAGACCCGTGACGTCGCCGACGCCCGCATCGCCGCGGTGGCCGGTCGCGCCGCCGACACCTGGGACCGTCTGGAGCAGGTGTTCGAGGACCGCGTGGCACGCGCCCTGGGCAGCCTGGGCGTGCCGAGCAAGAAGGAAGTCGACGTGCTGTCCAAGCGCATCGCCGAGCTGACCGCCGCCGTGCAGGACCTGGCGCAGAGCAAGGGCAAGACCGCCCCGCGCGCCCTGACGACGACCGCCAAGCCGGCTGCCGCGCCGGCCAAGAAGGCGGCCGCGGCCAAGAAGGCGGCGCGCAAGAGCGCCTGAGTGCCGCGCGGACGCCGCGGGCCGGCCGGCCCGCGGCCATCCGTCGCGCCGCCCGCGCCCACGCGGGCCTGAGACGGTGGCGCCACCGACATGGGGCGCCACCGATGCGTTGGGCTGAGAGGAGGTAGCTGCTTTGTCCAAGATCGGCGTAGCCCTGGCCGGCGGTGGTCCGCTCGGCGGGATTTATGAAGTCGGCGCCTGCGTGGCGCTGGAAGAGGCCATTGACGGGCTGAGCCTGGTGGACGCCGACGTCTACGTGGGCGTCAGCGCCGGCAGCTTCGTGGCGGCGGCGCTGGCCAACGGCTTCGAGCCGCGGCAACTGGCGCGCATGTTGCTGGGTCGCGACGGCAGCCAGGTCTTCGAACCCAGCCTGCTGCTGCGCCCGGCGTTTCGCGAATACCTGGCGCGGGCGCGCTCCGTGCCGCGACTGGCCGCGCGCGCCGTCATGGAGTACCTGGGCAGCCCCTGGCAGCACGGTCTGTTCGAGTCGTTCCAGCGCCTGTCGCGCGCCATTCCTACCGGCCTGTTCGACGGCGCGGGGCTGGACGCCGTGCTGCGCCGCATGTTTTCCGCGCCGGGCCACACCAACGATTTTCGCGATTTGAAGGCGCGGCTGTACGTGGTGGCGACCGACCTGGATTCCAGCCAGGCCGTGGCCTTCGGCGGCCCCGGGCGCGACGACGTGCCGATCTCCACCGCGGTGCAGGCCAGCGCGGCGCTGCCCGGCCTGTTTCCGCCGGTCGAGATCCAGGGCCGGCACTACGTGGACGGTGCCCTGATCAAGACCCTGCACGCCTCGGTGGCGCTGCGCGACGGGGTGGACCTGCTGCTGTGCATCAACCCGCTGGTGCCGTTCGACGCCCAGCTGGCCGAGCAGCATGGCGCCGGCCAGCGGCAACTCAGCGACGGCGGCCTGCCGGTGGTGCTGGCGCAGACCTTTCGCGCCATCATCCGCTCGCGCATGCGCGTGGGCATGGACCGCTACCAGCACCAGTTCAAGGACGCCGACGTGCTGCTGTTCGAGCCGGCGCAGGACGACGAGGCGATGTTCTTCGCCAACCTGTTCAGCTACCGCGACCGCGCCCGCCTGTGCGAGCATGCCTACCAGCGCACGCGCGCCGACCTGTACCAGCGCCGCGACGAGCTGGCGCCGGTGCTGGCGCGCCACGGGCTGTCGCTGAACCTGCAGGTGCTGGGCGATGCGCGGCGCACCCTGCTGGGCAGCGATCCGGCGTGGTCGCCACCGCCCGGTTCGGCCTCGCTGGGGCTGTCGCAGACGCTGGATCGCCTGCAGGGCTGGCTGGACGCGCGCCGCGCGGCCTGAGAGGCCGGGGCCATCCGGGGCGGCTTCCGCGGCGTGGTGAAATGGCGCCATGAACAAGCCCAAGCGACGCACCCCCGAGCGGATCCTGGAGACCGCGCTGCGCCTGTTCAACGAGTTCGGCGAACCCAACGTCACCACCACGGTGATCGCCGACGAGATGAACATCAGCCCCGGCAACCTGTACTACCACTACCGCAACAAGGACGAGATCGTCAACGCGCTGTTCACGCGCTACGAGCGCGAGATCGACGGCCTGCTGACGCTGCGCGACACCGCGCCACGCGAGGTGGAAGACGTCTGGTTCTTCCTGCACCTGCTGTTCGAGACCATCTCGACCTACCGCTTCATCTACCGCGACATCAACGACCTGCTGACGCGCAACCGGCTGGTCGAGACGCATTTCCAGCGCATCCTGGCGCACAAGCAACAGACCGCCGTGGCCCTGTGCAACGGCCTGGCGGCGGCCGGCGCGCTGGATGCCACGCCCGACGAGATCGCCGCGCTGGCGGTCAACATCGCCCTGGTCACCACCTTCTGGCTGTCGTTCGAGCACGCGCGCCATCCGCGCCGCCCGCCCGACATCGGCCGCGGTGCCCATCAGGTGCTGTCGCTGGCCGCGCCCTGGCTGCGCGAGCCGGCGCGCCAGCTGCTGGAAAAACTGTCCCACGCCTACGTCCATTCATCTTCACGAGGAGACACGCGATGAGCAAGACCGCCTGGAAAGCCTTTCCCTATCCCGACCCGGCCTACGTCTATGCCGGCACCGCGCTGAAGAAGCAGTGGGCCCGCCTGCACCAGGGCGATGCCGAGCCCTGGCCGTCCGACACCGGCGCGCAGGCGGCCTGGCGCGCCTACCACGCGGGCGAGTTCGCCAAGGCGGTGGAGCTGGGGCTGAAGGCGGGCAACGCCAGCGGCACCAACGCCGCCAACAAGGCCGCCATGATCCATGGCGCCTCGGTCGAGGACGACGAGGCGCGCAAGCTGGCGCTGTTCCAGGAGATCGCGCGCCGCTGCGAGGCGCTGCAGGCCAGCGAGCCGGACAATGCCAACGCCTGGTACTACCACGGCTATGCGCTGGGGCGCTACAGCCAGGGCATCTCGGTGGCCAAGGCGCTGGCCGAGGGCCTGGGCGGCAAGGTGCGCGACAGCCTGCAAAAGGCCGTCGAGCTGGAGCCCCGGCACGCCGACGCCCACATCGCGCTGGGCACCTGGCACGCCGAGATCATCAACAAGGTCGGCGCCATGGTGGGCGGTCTGACCTACGGCGCCAAGAAGGACGCGGCGGAAAAGCATTTCAAGACCGCGCTGCAGCTGAACCCCGACTCGCCCATCGCCATGACCGAATACGCCAACGGCCTGGCCATGATGTTCGGCAAGTCGCGCATCAAGGAGGCCGAGCAGCTCTACGCCCGTGCCGCCCAGTGCACGCCGGCCGACGCCATGGAGCGGCTGGACGTCGAGGCGGCGCGGGCCGAAGTGGGCGGTTGAGCGCCCGCGCCGGCGCCGCGCCGTGGTGGGTGGCCGCCCGCCGCCCACACGTATTTTTCGCTTGAAAGGCCTCTGTCGCTTGACTGGCAAGCGCCAGTAGCTATCAGTTGGATAGCGTGTGGAGTGGAATGTCGTGCTGCGCGGCCAGCGCGTCGAGCTGTTTGCGCGTCTTGCCCAGCGCCCAGGCGGCGATGGCCTCGCGCGTTTGCGGGGCAAACGGCGTGCGCAGGTCGGGCGGCGGCAGGCCGGCGACGGCGAACAGCGCGCGCGCGAAGTGCGGCTCCAGCGCGGCGATGGCCACCCGCCCGTCCTTGCAGGGGTAGACGCGGTAGCCGGCATGGGCGCCGCCCACGGCGCCGCTGGGCAGGGTCAGGCCCCAGGTGCGCGGCAGCGCCAGCCAGGCGGCGGCGTCCGACAGCGCGACCTGGCGGTGCACGCCGCGGCCGCTGGCGCGTGCCTGCGTCAGCGCGGTCAGGGCCGCCTCCACCGCCAGCAGCGCGCCGGCCATGTCGGCCAGCAGGGTGGGTGGCAGCTCGGTGCCGGTGACCAGGCCGGCCGCGGCCAGGTAGGTCAGGTCGTGGCCGGGCTCCTCGGCACGCTCGCCGGGGGCGCCGACGATCTCCACCAGCGACAGCGCCGGATGCGCCCGGTGCAGCGCGCGCCAGCCCAGGCCCAGCTTGGCCAGCGCCGAGGGGCGAAACGAGGTCAGCAGCAGGTCGGCGCTGGCCAGCTCGGTGGCCAGACGGGCGCGGCCGCGCTCGCTCTTCAGGTCCATCTGCACGGTGCGGATGCCCTGGTGCAGCACGCTGTAGGCGCCGATGTCGTACTGGCCCATCGGGTCGCCCGGGATCGCTCGCCCCGCCGCCGTGCGGCCGGGGCCAGGCGGCTCCACCTTCAGGCAGCGCGCGCCCAGCGCGTGCAGGCGCATCAGCGCCGCCGGGCCGGGCAGGTTGAGGGCGAGGCTGACGATGCGCGTGCCGCGCAGCGGTCGGATGGAGGCGGGGGTCGGCATGGCGTGGACTTCCAAAACAATAGCTGCTGGGGCACGACAGGTGTGCGCTGGCAGCCATTTTGCCTTGAAATTTCCGCAGCGCCGAACATCGGCGACACCGCGCGGCGCATGCATGGCCGGCTTGCTGCCGACCGTCGGTGGTGTCTTGCTCCGGGCGGGCGTCAGCGCTGGCCGAAGTCCAGCGGCAGGCCGACGTAGTTCTCGGCGATGGTGCGCAGGCCGGCTTCGGAGTGGATCAGGTAGTCCAGCTCGGCGTGCTGGAACTTGGCGGTGATCTGCTCGTCGTGCGGGAAGCGGTGCATCAGCTGGGTGAACCACCAGGAGAAGCGCTCGGCGCGCCAGATGCGGGCCAGGGCCTTGGCCGAGTAGGCGTCCAGGCCGGCCTCGCTGCGATCACGGTAGTACTCGACCAGGCCGTCGTACAGGTACTTGACGTCGGTGGCCGCCAGGTTCAGGCCCTTGGCGCCGGTGGGCGGCACGATGTGGCCGGCGTCGCCCGCCAGGAACATGCGGCCGAAGCGCAGCGGCTCGGTGACGAAGCTGCGCAGCGGGGCGATGCTCTTTTCCAGGCTGGGGCCGGTGACCAGCCGCTCGCGCGCCTCGTCATCCAGGCGCAGCTTCAGCTCCTGCCAGAAGGCGTCGTCGCTCCAGTCCTCCACGTGGTGCGTCAGCGGCACCTGCAGGTAGTAGCGGCTGCGCGTCTTGCTGCGCTGGCTGCACAGGGCAAAGCCGCGCTCGGAGTTGACGTAGATCAGCTCGTCGCTGACCGGCGGCGTGTCCGCCAGCAGGCCCAGCCAGCCGAAGGGGTAGACCTTCTCGAACTCGCGGATCGCCGAGCGCGGCGCGCTGGCGCGGCACACGCCGTGAAAGCCGTCGCAGCCGGCGATGAAGTCGCAGTCGATGCGGTGGCTGACGCCGCCCTTCTCGTAGGTGACGTAGGGCCTGGCGCTGTCGAAGTCGTGCACCGCCGTGTTCTGGGCTTCATAGATGGTGGTCAGACCGGCGGCGGCGCGCGCGTCCATCAGGTCGCGCGTCAGCTCGGTCTGGCCGTACACCATCACGTTCTTGCCGCCGCTGTACTTGTTCAGGTCGACCCGGTGGCGGCGGCCGTCCCACAGCATCTCGATGCCGCCGTGCACCAGGCCTTCGCGGTGCATGCGCTGGCCCACGCCGGCTTCGTCCATCAGGTCGATGCACACCTGCTCCAGGATGCCGGCGCGGATGCGGCCCAGCACGTAGTCGCCGCTGACGCGCTCGACGATCACGGCGTCGATGCCGGCCTTGTGCAGCAGCTGGCCGAGCAGCAGGCCCGAGGGGCCGGCGCCGACGATGGCAACCTGGGTGCGGGTGGTGGTCATGGAGGTCTCCTTGGTCGATGGGGGCAGGCAAGCCGCAAGCTTAGGCGCAGGCCGCATGGGCCACCAGTGGGGCGAGCCGTCATTGCGCGATCATCGCGCAATCTGTGCGATGATCGCGCAATGACCCTTGCCCACGCGGACACCATTGCCGGACTCGTCAAGGGGCTGGCGGTGCTGGAGAGCTTCGACACCGAACGCCAGCGCCTGAACGCCACCCAGGCGGCGCAGCGCGCCGGCCTGACGCGGGCGGCCGCGCGCCGCCACCTGCTGACGCTGGCGCACCTGGGCTACCTGGAGACCGACGGCAGCTTCTTCTGGCTGGGCGCGCGCGCGCTGCGGCTGGCGGGCGCCTACCTGGCGTCCTCGCGCCTGCCGCGGGTGATCCAGCCGGCGCTCAACCGGCTGGCGGCGGCCACGCAGGACGTGTATTCGGCCGTGGTGCTGGACGGTGACGAGGTGGTCATCATCGCCCGCAGCGCCGGCCTGGGCGCGGCCGGCACGCGGCTGCTGGCCTATGGCATGCACCTGGGCGCGCGCATGCCGGCGCACGCCACCTCGACCGGGCGGGTGCTGCTGGCGGCGCTGCCCGACGCCGAGCGGGCCGCCTGGCTGGCGCGCCACGAGGCGCTGCCGCGCCTGACGCCGCACACCACCACCGACACGCGCGCCTTCAAGGCCCTGCTGGCCGAAGTGGCGCGGCAGGACCGCGGCATCTCCAGCGAGGAGCACGAACTGGGCGTGCACGCCATCGCCGTGCCGCTGCGCAACGCCGAAGGCGCCACGGTGGCGGCGCTCAACGTCATCGTGCCGCCGGCGCGCTACAGCCCGGCCCTGTTGCAGGCCGAACTGCTGCCGCGCCTGCGCGAGACGGCGCGCGAGCTGCGGCCGATGTTGTGATGCGGGCGGTCGCCAGAAAATAAATCATTCTGGCCGCCAGGCCAGGCCCGGCGTGCGCCAGCAGCTATCAAACAAGAAGCGATGGGGATCAGGCCGCGAACAGCGCCGCCAGCTGGCGCCGGTCGCGCCGGTCCTTCCAGTGGCCGACTTCGCGGCCTTCCAGCCCCAGCGGCCCCCAGGCCGCGATGGCGTGGCCGCCGCCGCAGCTCAGCAGGCGCAGGCGTGGCGGCTCGGTGGGTGCCTTGCGGAAGTTGCCGCCGGCCACCGCGGTGCGCAGGTTGGCGTCCAGCACCGGGCCGACCTCGGCCGGGGCGTCGGTCGGCACGATGAAGATCTGGCGGTGGCTGTCGCTTTGCAGCCGCTCGTTGACCAGCGGTGCGCCCGCCTCGTCGGCCAGCAGTCCGGCCTGGGCCAGCCAGCCGGGCGTGCCGCCGCCGGTGGCCAGCAACGGCGCGTCGCAGGCCAGCGTGGCGCCGCTGGCCAGCTGCATCACGCCGGCGTCGATGCCGGCGCAGCGGTCGTGCAGCACGGTGACGTTCAGGCTCTTCAGGCGCGCCAGCAGGCGCCGCTGCAGCGCGCTGGGGGGCTCGGCCAGCAGCGGCGCCTCGCCCGCCACCAGCGTGACGCGGCTGCCGTGCGGCGCTGCCACCGCGTGCGCCGCGGCCATGGCCAGCTCGACCGCCGACACGTCGTCGCCCACCACGGCCACCTGCAGGGCGCGTTGGGCGGCCAGGGCCCGCAGCTGCGGCCACAGCTGCACGAAGGCCTCCAGCGGGTGGGTGAACAGCGCATTGGCGCGCGCGCCGGGCATGGCCTGCTCGATGCGCTCGCGCTCCACCGCCGGCTCCAGGTTGATCGACAGCACGTCGTAGGGCAGGGCGTCGCCGCTGGACAGCTGCACGCGGCGGCCGTCGGGGTCGAGCGCGATGACGTGCGCCGGCACGAAGGCGGCGCCGCTGCGCTCGACCAGGCGGTCGATGGGCAGGCGCAGCTCGTCCAGCGCGCAGTCGCCGGCCACGTAGGCGGCGAGCATGGCGCTTTCGATGTAGTAGGGGTGCGGGGCCACCAGCGTGATGGCCAGGTTGCCGCTGCCCTGGCGTGCCAGCGAGCCCAGTACCTGCATGTGGGCCCGACCGGCGCCCAGCAGCACCAGGTGTTTGCGGGAGGGGTTCACGCTCATGCGTCCGAGTGTATCGACAGGGCGCAGCGCCACGCGGGTGCTTTCAAACGGTTGCAGCGCGTTGCTCAGCCCACCAGCGCCTGGGCGAATTCGCGCGCCTTGAAGGTTTGCAGGTCCTCCAGCTTTTCGCCCACGCCGATGAAGTAGACCGGCACCGGTTTTTCGCGCGCGATGGCGCACAGCACGCCGCCCTTGGCCGTGCCGTCCAGCTTGGTGACGATCAGGCCCGTGAGCTGCGCGGCCTCGTCGAAGGCCTTGACCTGCGCCAGCGCGTTCTGGCCGGTGTTGCCGTCGATCACCAGCAGCACCTCGTGCGGGGCGGTGACGTCGGCCTTGGTCACCACGCGGCGGATCTTGGCCAGCTCCTCCATCAGGTGCTTTTGCGTCGGCAGGCGGCCGGCGGTGTCGACCAGCACCACGTCGCGGCCGCGCGCGCGCCCGGCGGCCACGGCGTCGAAGGCCACGGCCGAGGGGTCGGCGTCCTGCTGGCTGATGATCTCGACCTGGTTGCGGTCGGCCCACACCGCCAGCTGCTCGCGCGCGGCGGCGCGGAAGGTGTCGGCCGCGGCCAGCAGCACGCTGGCGCCGGCATCGGCCAGGTGGCGCGTGAGCTTGCCGATGCTGGTGGTCTTGCCGGCGCCGTTGACGCCCGCCACCATGATCACCGTCGGGTGGTACTCGCCCACCACCAGCGTCTTTTCCAGCGGCGCCAGCAGGTCGGCGATGGCGTCCTGCAGCAGCGCCTTGACCTGGGCTGGCTCGGTGGCGCGCGCGTCCTTGACGCGGCGCCTCAGGTCGGCCAGCAGGGTTTCGGTGGCGGGCACGCCGGCGTCGGCCATCAGCAGGGCGGTTTCCAGGTCCTCGTACAGCGCCTCGTCGATGCGCGTGCCGGTGAAGACGGTGGTGATGCTGCTGCCGGTCTTCTTCAGACCGCTTTTCAGGCGGTCGAGCCAGCCGCTGCGCGCGGCGGGCTCGGGGGTGTGCTCGGGCTCCTGGGTAAATACGGCTTCGGCGCTTGCGGGATCAGCGCCGGCAGCTTCTGTTTCGATAGCGGCCGGGGTGGATGGGGCGCCCGCGTCCTCGGGTGCCGCGGCCAGCGCCTGCGCCTCCAGCTCGTCGGCGGTGATCGGCGCCTGGACCTCGGGGGCAGCAGCAGGTGCGGCGGTCTCGGGCGCCGGTTCGGCGGTCTTCTTGCGGCGGAAAAAGCTGAACATCGGGGAGATTCTAGGAGGCGACATCCACCACCAGCGGCGCGGCGTCGGCGGTCTCGACCCGGCCGATCACCGCCGCCTGCGCGAAGCCGCGCTGGCGGAAGGCGGCCAGCACGGCTTCGACGCTGGTCGTGTCGCAGGCCACCAGCAGGCCGCCGCTGGTCTGCGGGTCGGTCAGCAGGGCGCGCTCGGCGTCGGCAAAGCCGGCCGGCAGGCTGATCTCATGGCCGTAGGCGGCCCAGTTGCGCCCCGAGGCGCCGGTGACCAGGCCCTGCGCCGCCAGTTCGCGCACGCCCGGCAGCAGGGGCACGCGCGGCCAGTCGATGCGCAGCGTCAGGCCGGCGCCGCGCGCCAGTTCCAGCGCGTGGCCGGCCAGGGCGAAGCCGGTGACGTCGGTGATGGCGTGCACGCCCGGCAGGCGCGCCAGCTCGGGGCCGGCGGTGTTCAGCTGGGTCGTGCTGGCGATCATGGCGGCGTAGCCTTCGGGCGGCAGCGCGCCTTTCTTCAGCGCGGCCGACTGCACGCCGACGCCGATCGGCTTGCCCAGCACCAGCAGGTCACCCACCCGGGCGCCGCTGTTCTTCTTGACGCGGCTGGGGTGCACCAGGCCCAGCGCGACCAGGCCGTAGATCGGCTCGACCGAATCGATGGTGTGGCCGCCGGCGACCACGATGCCGGCGTCGCGGCACACGCTGGCGCCGCCTTCCAGGATACGGCCGATGGTGGCCAGCGACAGCACGTTGATCGGCATGCCCACCAGCGCCAGCGCCATGATGGGCGTGCCGCCCATGGCGTAGACGTCGGACAGCGCGTTGGCGGCGGCGATGCGGCCGAAGTCGAACGGGTCGTCGACGATGGGCATGAAAAAGTCGGTGGTGGCCACCAGCGCCTGCTCGTCGTTGAGCTGGTAGACGGCGGCGTCGTCGGCGGTCTGGATGCCCACCAGCAGCTCGGGCGGCATGGGCATGGCCAGGGTGTCCTTCAGGATCGCCGACAGCACGCCGGGGGCGATCTTGCAGCCGCAGCCGCCGCCGTGCGACAGGGAGGTCAGGCGTGGCTC
>MKTG01000087.1:95946-120361 GCA_001897615.1 Burkholderiales bacterium 68-10 | reverse complement strand
GCCGCCGCCACCACCGAGCCTGCCGTCGCTGCCGCCGCGGTGCAGCGCTTCACCCTCGACAACGGCCTGACCGTGATCGTCAAGCCCGACCGCCGGGCGCCGACGGCGGTGCACATGCTGTGGCTGCGCGTGGGCGCCATGGACGAGGTCGACGGCACCAGCGGCGTGGCGCACGTGCTGGAGCACATGCTGTTCAAGGGCACCGAGCGGCTGGCGCCGGGTGAGTTCTCGCGCCGCGTGGCCGCGCTGGGCGGGCGCGAGAACGCCTTCACCAGCCTGGACTACACCGGCTACTACCAGCAGGTGCCGGCCGACAAGCTGGCCGACGTGATGGCGCTGGAGGCCGACCGCTTTGCCCACAACCGCTACAGCGACGAGGAATTCGCCAAGGAGCTGGAAGTCGTCAAGGAAGAGCGCCGCCTGCGCACCGAGGACAACCCGCGCGCGCTGCTGTTCGAGCAGCAGCGCGCCGCCACCTTCGTCGCCTCGCCCTACCGGCGCCCGGTGGTTGGCTGGATGGGCGATCTGCAGGCCATGACGGCCGACGACGCGCGCGCCTTCTACCGTCGCTGGTACGTGCCCGGCAACGCCGCCGTGGTGGTGGTGGGCGACGTCGAGCCGCAGGCCGTGCTGGCGCTGGCGCGGCGCCACTACGGCGGCATCGCCGCGCGCCCGCTGCCCGAGCGCAAGCCGCGCCCCGAGCCGGCGCAGCCCGGCCTGCGCCGCATCGAGGTCAAGGCGCCGGCCGAGCAGGCGGTGGTGTCGCTGGCGTTTCGCGTGCCGAAGATGGACAGCCTGGAGCCCGGCGCCGACAACGACGATGCGCTGGCGCTCACCGTGCTGGCGGCCGTGCTGGACGGCTACAGCGGCGCGCGGCTGGACCGGGCGCTGACGCAGGGGCCCGACCGCGTGGCCGATTCGGCCAGTGCCGGCAACGGCCTGCTGGGGCGCGGGCCGCAGCTGTTCACGCTCGGCGCCGTGCCGGCCGCGGGCAAGACGGCCGCCCAGGTCGAGGCGGCGCTGCGCGCCCAGGTGGCGCGCGTGGCCGAGCAGGGCGTGAGCGAGACCGAGCTGGCGCGCGTGAAGACCCAGTGGGTGGCCAGCGAGGTCTACAAGCGCGACTCGGTGATGGGCCAGGCGCAGGAACTGGGCCACCTTTGGGTGCAGGGCCTGCCGCTGGATGCGGACGAGCGGCTGGTGGCGCGGCTGCGCCAGGTCACGGCGGCGCAGGTGCAGGCGGTGGCGCGCCAGTATTTCGGCGACGACCAGCTCACCGTGGCCACGCTGCTGCCGCAGCCGCGTGCCGGCGGCGCGGCGCCGCGCCCGGCCGCGGCGCCGGCACGGCATTGAGCGGCGCATACCCGGCCATGCGCGGATTCGGATCAGGGTCATGAAAACTATCAAAACAATAGCTGCTCGCGCGCTCCTGGCGGGCGCTGGAGTCGTTTTTTGCTCTACATCTTCGTGGGCGGCGATTCCCATTCAGCACTGGACGCAGCCCAGCGGCGCCCAGGTCTGGCTGGTCGAGAGCCCGGCCATTCCGATGCTGGACGTGCAGCTCGATTTCGACGCCGGCAGCCGGCGCGACCCGGCGCCCCAGGCCGGCCTGGCCAGCGCCACCGCGCTGATGGCCGGCAAGGGCGTGGCCGCGCAGGGCGGCCAGCCGGCGCTGGACGAGAACCAGCTGGGCGAGGCCTGGGCCGACCTGGGCGCCTCGTTTGGCGGCAGCGCCGGCGCCGACCGCATGAGCTTTGCGCTGCGCACCCTGACCGAGCCCGACCTGCTGCGCCGCGCCGTGGCCCTGGCCGCGCGCGAGCTGGGCGAGCCGGCCTGGCCCGAGCCCGTGTGGCAGCGCGAGCGCGAGCGCCTGTCGGCCGCCCTGCGGGAGGCGCGCACGCGCCCCGCCACGCAGGCGGCGCTGGCCTTCAACCCGGCGGTCTACGGCAGCCATCCCTACGGCCAGGACACCACGCCCGAGACGCTGGCGCGCATTTCGGTGGCCGACCTGCGCGCCTTTTATCGCCAGCACGTGCAGCCGTGCCGCGCCAAGGTCAGCCTGGTGGGCGCCGTCAACCGCGCACAGGCCGATGCGCTGGTGACCGAACTGCTGTCGCGCCTGCCGCCGGCCGCCGCCTGCCCGCCGCTGCCGCCGGTGGCCGAGGTGGCGCCGCTGGCCGCGGCGCGCGAGATCCGCATGCCCTTCCAGTCGGCGCAGGCGCATGTGCTGATCGGCCAGCCGGGTTACAAGCGCAGCGACCCGGACTTCCTTGCCCTGCTGGTGGGCAACCACATCCTGGGCGGTGGCGGCTTCAGCTCGCGCCTGATGAGCGAGGTGCGCGAAAAGCGCGGCCTGAGCTACGGCGTGTACAGCGACTTCTCGCCCGGGCTGCATGCCGGCGCCTTCAGCATCGGCCTGCAGACGCGGCCCGACCAGGCCGACGCGGCCGTCGCCGTGGCGCGCCAGGTGCTGGCCGACTTTGTGGCCCAGGGGCCAACCGCCGCCGAACTCAAGGCCGCGCAGGACAACCTGATCGGCGGCTTTGCGCTGCGGCTGGACGGCAACCGCAAGCTGCTGGCCAACGTCGCCAACATCGCCTGGAACGGCCTGCCGCTGGACTATCTGGCGCACTGGACCGAGCGCGTGGCCCGGGTCAGCGCGGCCGACATCCGCGCCGCCTTCCAGCGCAAGCTGCAACCCGATCGCATGGTCACCGTGGTGGTGGGGGCGCAGCCGGCGGCCGCCGGCAAATAGTCCTGATTTGATAGCTGCTGGCGCAGTCTGGATAAGCGCCAGGCCGGGTTTTGGCTTGTGAATTGTCCCCGGGGTGATTGCGCGCTCGCGGTGTGTGCCGCAAGCTCGCGGGCACCAACCCCAGGAGAGCGCCGCCCATGACCGCCCTCACGCCCACCACGCCCGCGCCGCCCGAAGGCCGCATCGACACCCAGGTGCTGGACGGGCAGATCCTGCTGATCGGTATCCACCGCCCGGCCAAGCGCAACGGCTGGACGCCGCCCATGTTCCGCCAGCTGGCCGAGGCCTACACCCGGCTGGACGACGAACCCGGCCTGCGCGTGGGCGTGCTGCACGCCTTTGGCGATCACTTCACCGCCGGGCTGGACCTGCCGGCGATGGTGGAGTACCTGCGCAGCGGCCAGAAGGTGGTGCCGCCCGGCCTGGTCGAGCCCTATGACTTCGGCATGCCCGGCTACCGCCGGCGCAGCAAGCCCATGCTGGTAGCGGTGCAGGGCATCTGCTACACCGTCGGCATCGAGCTGATGCTGGGCGCCGACATCGTGCTGGCGGCCGACGACTGCCGCTTCTCGCAGATGGAGGTGCAACGCGGCATCATGGCCACCGGCGGCGCCACGCTGCGCATGGCCGAGCGCGCCGGCGTCGGCAACGCGCTGCTGCACCTGCTGAGCGCCGATGTGTTCGACAGCGCCGAGGCCCTGCGCTGTAATTTCGTGCAGCGGGTGGTGCCGCGCCCCGAGCTGCTGGACGCCACGCTGGCGCTGGCGCGCCAGATCGCGGCCCAGGCGCCGCAGGCGGTGATCGAGACGCGCCGCAACGTGCTCAAGGCCATCGAGCTGGGTCAGGCCGCCGCCGTGGCCGACTTCATCCCCGTGCAGGCGCGCCTGGCCGCCAGCGAGGACGCCGCCGAAGGCGTGCGCGCCTTCGTCGAAAAGCGCCCGGCACGCTTCAGTGGGCGCTGAGTCATCGGCCGAAAAAAAGCGCGCGCCCCAGGCGGGACGCGCGCCAGCAGCTACGAAATACGCAGCAATCAGACGTGGCTGAGGAACACCGGCTGATGCCGCATGTGCAGCGACAGGCCCAGCGCCGCCATGTGGTCGCCGTTGCGCGACAGGATTTTTTCCGACAGCGGCAGGAACTCCTGCTCCTCGAAGCGGGCGTGCGCCTGGTACTGCGCCACCAGGCTGCTGACGGCCTGAGGGTTGACGTCGGCCGGCTGGCCCTTGGCCAGCTTCTTGATCAGTGGCTCCAGCTGCTTCCACTGCGCCTCGACGTCGCGGTGCTCGCGCGTCAGCTGATCCACCATCTGCTGCACCCGCTGACGCTCGGGGCCCGGCTCGGCGCTGGCCAGCACGGCCGGGAATAGCTCGCGCTCTTCTTCCTGGTGGTGCTCGAACACCGCCTCGCGGAAGAACTCGACAAAGCGCTCGGCGATCTGGCGCAGCCGCTGCGCCGGCTCCAGCAACTCGGGCAGCTGGCCGAAGTCGTTCAGGTGCCGCAGGATGCCGGCGTGGCATTGCGAGAAATTGGTCAGCGGGGCGTCGGTGTCGATCGGGTTCTGGGGCGCGGCGCTCATGGCGATTCTCCAGGGTCGAATGAATTCGTTCGAGTCTAATCCGAGTGCCGGGTTCATGGGGGCGTGCCGTGGCGGGCGGCGCGCTTTATTGATCCAGGTCACGGCGCTTTGCGCCCGCGCGAGACAATGCCGTCATGTCCAAGCCTTCCAAGCCCGCCGCCCGTCCACGCGCGGCGACCCTGCCGCGCCAGGTGCGCGTGATCGGCGGCCAGTGGCGCCGTCACCTGCTGCCGGTGCCCGATCGACCCGGCCTGCGCCCCACGCCCGACCGCGTGCGCGAGACGCTGTTCAACTGGCTGGGGCAGGACCTGGGCGGCTGGCGCGTGGTCGACGCCTTTGCCGGCACCGGCGCGCTGGGGCTGGAGGCCGCCTCGCGCGGTGCCACCGACGTGCTGCTCATCGAGCTGGACGCCGGCCTGCTGGCCAACCTGCGCGCCCTCAAGCAGCGGCTGGGCGCCGCCGCCGTGCGCGTGCAGGGTGGCGATGGCGTGGCGGCGCTGGCGGCGCTGGCGCCGGCCAGCGTCGATCTGGTGCTGCTCGATCCGCCGTTCGAGCAGGCCGCGCTGCCGGCGCCGGCGCTGGCCGCCGCGGCCCGCGCCGTGCGGCCCGGCGGCTTCATCTACCTGGAAACCCCGCAACGCTGGGACGACGCGGCGCTGGACGCGCTGGGCCTGGCCGCGCACCGCCACCTGAAGGCCGGGGCGGTGCACGCCCACCTGCTGGCGCGGCCGGCGCCTTCCGCATAATCGGGCCATCGCCCTCAGTGCCTGAGCGCCCGCGCGCCGGAGAGCCATGTCCCAGAATTCGCCCGTCATCGCCGTCTACCCCGGCACCTTCGACCCCATCACCCTGGGGCATGAGGACATCGTGCGGCGCGCGGCGCGGCTGTTCGACCGCGTGGTCATCGCCGTGGCCACGGCGCACCACAAGAAGACCCTGTTCACGCTGGAGGAGCGCCTGGCCATCACGCGCGAGGCGCTGGCCGACCTGCCGCAGGTCAGCGTGGAGCCCTTCACCGGCCTGGTGACCGCCTTTGCCGTGGCGCAGGGCGCGCGCGTGATGGTGCGCGGCGTGCGCAGCGTGACCGACTTCGACTACGAGGCGCAACTGGCCGGCATGAACCGCGCCCTGGTGCCCGAGGTCGACACCATGTTCCTGACTCCGGACAGCGCCACCCAGCACATCAGCAGCACGCTGGTGCGCGAGATCAGCATGCTGGGCGGGGCGGTGGCGCAGTTCGTGTCGCCGCCGGTGCTGGCACACCTGGAGCGCCAGCGACGCGAACGGGCACGCGGCTGAGCAGCCGGCCGGCTGGGGCGGCCTGCCTACTACGAAATCAGGAGCTGCTGGCGCTGCCTGGGCCTGCGCCAGGCGATCTTTTGGCTTTACTGTTCAACGAAAGCCCGCTCGACCACGAAGTCGCCGGGCGTGGTGGTGTTGCCTTCCTTGAAGCCGCGCTTTTCCAGCACTTCCTTGATCGACTTGAGCATCTCGGGGCTGCCGCACAGCATCACGCGGTCGAGCTGCGGGTGCAGGTCGGGCAGGCCCAGGTCGCGCGCCATGCGGCCGCTTTCGATGAGCTCGGGAATGCGGCCCTGGGTGGGGAAGGGTTCGCGCGTCACCGTGGGGTAGTACTTGAGCTGGCTGCTCACCATGTCGCCCAGGAACTCGTGCTGGGGCAGCTCCTGGGTGATGTAGTCGCGGTAGGCCAGCTCGCTCACCAGGCGGCAGCCGTGCACCAGGATGACCTGGTCGAACTTCTCGTAGGTGTCGGGGTCGCGGATGATGCTCATGAAGGGCGCCAGCCCGGTGCCGGTGCCCAGCAGGTACAGGCGCTTGCCGGGCAGCAGGTAGTCGATCAGCAGCGTGCCGGTGGGCTTGTGGCCGACGATCACGCTGTCGCCCGGCTGGATGTGCTGCAGGCGGCTGGTCAGCGGGCCGTCCGGCACCTTGATGCTCAAGAACTCCAGCGTCTCCTCGTAGTTGGGGCTGACGATGGAATAGGCACGCAGCAGCGGCTTGCCGTCCACCCGCAGGCCGATCATGGTGAAGTGGCCGTTGGAAAAGCGCAGGCTCTGGCTGCGCGTGGTGGTGAAGGAAAACAGGCGATCGGTCCAGTGGTGGACGGAGAGCACTTTTTCGTCGTCGAAGGCGGCCATGGCGTGTGGGGCGGGTGGCGGCGCGGCAGCGCCTGCCCAGTCAGTTGAAAACCGGCTATTGTCGCCCGGTTCAAATAACCGCCGGGCATACCGTCATGCGTGCCGGCGCGGCAGGCCCTGTCAGGCGCCCAGCCCCTCCACCAGCAGCCGCACGCGGCGCACGCCCTGCCATTCGTCGGCCTCCAACCGGAAGGCCAGCAGGGCGCGGGCGGGCAGCGGCTCGGTGTGGCCGAACCAGATGCCGTCGACCGGCTGGCCCTGATGGCGCAGCTTCAGCGCCAGGTGCCGCTCGCCGACCAGGCGCTGACTGATGACTTCCAGTTCTTCGCTGAACAGCGGCGGCGCAAAGCCCTGGCCCCAGACGGCGGCGTGCAGGGTGTCGGCCACGTCGGGGCGGCGGTACTGCGCAGGCAGCGGGCCGTCGGTGGGCAGGCGCCGCGTCAGGGTGGCGGCGTCCAGCCATTCGGCGGCGATGTCCTGCAGCGCCTGCTCGAAGCGCTCGAACTGGTCTTCGGCGATGGTGCAGCCGGCCGCCATGGCGTGGCCGCCAAAGCGCAGCAGCACGCCGGGGTGGCGCTTGGCCAGCAGGTCCAGCGCGTCGCGCAGGTGAAAGCCGGCGATCGAGCGGCCCGAGCCCTTCAGCTCGTGCTCGCGTCCCGGCGCGCCGCTGGCGGCGAACACGAAGGCGGGGCGGTGCCAGCGGTCCTTCAGCCGGGCGGCGACGATGCCGACCACGCCTTCGTGGAAGTCGGGGTCGAACACCGCCAGGGCCGGCGGCGGCTCCTGCGTGACGTCGATCAGGCCCTCGGCGATTTGCATCGCCTGCTCGCGCATGCCGCCTTCGATCTCGCGCCGCTCGCGGTTGATGGCGTCGAGCTGGCGCGCCAGTTCATCGGCGCGCGCGGCGTCGTCGCTCAGCAGCAGCTCGATGCCCAGCGTCATGTCGGCCAGCCGCCCGGCGGCGTTGATGCGCGGGCCCAGGGCAAAGCCGAAGTCAAAGGTCGTGGCCTTGGGTGCTGCGCGGCCAGCTATTGAAAACAGAGCGTCCAGGCCGGCCGGCAACTGCCCGGCGCGGATGCGCGCCAGGCCCTGGGCGACCAGGCGGCGGTTGTTGGCGTCCAGCGGCACCACGTCGGCGACGGTGCCCAGGGCGACCAGGGGAAGTAACGAATCGAGCCTGGGTTGGTGGGTTGCCGAGAACACACCGCGCCGGCGCAGCTCGGCGCGCAGGGCCAGCAGCACGTAGAACATCACGCCGACGCCGGCCAGCGCCTTGCTGGCAAAGGCGCAGCCGGGCTGGTTGGGGTTGACGATGACGTCGGCCCGCGGCAGCTCCGCGCCGGGCAGATGGTGGTCGGTCACCAGCACCTGCAGGCCCAGTTGGCGCGCGCGCGCCACGCCTTCCACGCTGGCGATGCCGTTGTCCACCGTGATCAGCAGGTCGGCGCCGCGCGCGGCCACGCGCTCGGCGATGGGTGGGGTCAGGCCGTAGCCGTCGACCACGCGGTCGGGCACCAGGTAGTCGACGTGCCGCGCGCCCAGCAGCCGCAGGCCGCGCAGGCCGACGGCGCAGGCGGTGGCGCCGTCGCAGTCGTAGTCGGCGACGATGCACAGGCGCTTGCCGGCGGCGATGGCGTCGGCCAGCAGCACGGCGGCGGCCTGCGCGCCTTTCAGGTCGGCGGGGGGCAGCAGGCGCGCCAGGCCGTCGTCCAGCTCGGCGGCCGAGGTGACGCCACGGGCGGCGTACAGGCGCGCCAGCAACGGGTGCACGCCGGTCTGCTCCAGCGCCCAGGCGGCGCGTGGGGGGACGTCTCGAACTTCAATTTTCATAGCTGTTCGCGCAGGCTGGACAAGCGCAAAGGCCTGATTTTGCTCATGATCTTGTGTGGCAGCCCAGGGTCGGTCGACAGCGTCAGCGCACGGCGCGGCCCGCACAGGGTGAGCTGGGCCTGCGCGCCACCGCGCACCGCCTGCAGCAGCGGCGCCAGCGCGTTCGTCTCGATCGCCCGCCAGGCGCGCTGCCAGTCGTCCAGGCCCAGCTGGGCCGGCAGGTCCAGCAGCTCGGTGCAAACCTGCACGCCCGGCCGGGGTGCCACGGCCTGCGGCAGCTCGCCCGCGCCGCCGATCCACAGCGCGTTCACCGGCCAGCGCCGCTCGCGTTCGCGCGCGTCGTTGACGGGGTGGGTGTAGAGCAGCATCTGCAGCTCGCTTTGCAGGCGTCGCAGCGCGCGGCCCTGGACGTCGTTCGGCGCCTGGGCCAGCTGCTCGCGCGTGACCGGCTGGGCCAGCGCCCGGCGCAGCGACCAGCACGACAGGCCACGCAGCAGCTCGCCCTGGGCCAGCCAGGCGTCAGGGCGCAGGTAGTGCAGCGTCAGCCCGTCGTCGCGCAGCAGCGGCTCGACGCTGGCCAGCAGGGCGCGCGATGCGTGTTCGTCCAGCCCCAGCTCGCCCGGGTGCAGCACGCGGACGTCGTTCATGCCCATCTGCCAGTGGCAGGGCAGCAGCCAGGCGCAGGGCGTGCCGGCGACGCCGGCCTCGAACGCCGCCCAGGGCGTGCGCCCGGGCTCGTCGGGCAGGCCGTGGGCACGGGCCAGCGCCACTTCGAACGGGGTGGCGGGGCTGTCGTCGTCCAGCGCCAGCGTGGCGCTGGGGCGCAGGTGGCCGACCAGGGCCCGCAGCGTGGGCAGTTCGGGCCAGGGCGGCTGCGCCGCGCCGGCGGGCAGGGCCAGCACGGCGTCGGGGATCAGGACATGCGGCGAGGCGGGCGCAACGGACATGGCGGTATTGTCCGGGATGCCACAATGCCGGGCTTGTCGTTCACGGCGTGCGCGCCTTCCCCCCGATGTCCCTGGCACAGAGCCTGCCCTACGAGATGCTGCTTGGCTGGCGCTACACGCGCGCCGGCCGCGGCACGCGGCGCAACGGCTTCATCTCCTTCATCTCGGCGGCCTCGATGCTGGGCATCGCGCTGGGCGTGGCGGCGCTGATCGTGGTGCTGTCGGTGATGAACGGCTTTCGCAAGGACGTCACCGACCGCATGCTCAGCGTCATCTCGCACGTCGAGGTGTTCTCGCCCGACGGCCAGGCGCTGGCCGATCCGGCGCTCACGCTGGCCGAGGTGCGCGCCAACCCCGAGGTGGTGGGCGCCGCGCCCTTCGTCGGCGCGCAGGCGCTGCTGGCGCGCGGCGAGACCATGCAGGGCGCCATCGTGCGCGGCATCGACCCGACGCGCGAGCCCTTCGTCACCGACGTCGCCGCGCAACTGAAGGACACGCTGCTGCCGCGCCTGGCGCCGGGCAGCTTCGGCATCCTGTTGGGCACCGATCTGGCGCGCAAGCTGGGCGTGGGCGAGGGCGACTCGGTGACGCTGATCGCCCCCAGCGGCCAGGTCACGCCCGCTGGCGTGGTGCCGCGCCTGAAGCAGATGACGGTGGTGGGCACCTTCAGCAGCGGGCACTATGAATACGACTCGGCGCTGGCGATGCTGAACATCGAGGACGCGGCGCGCATCTTCCGCCTGGAAGGGCCCACCGGCATCCGCCTGAAGCTGCGCGATCTGCACCAGGCGCGCACCGTGGCCGACCAGCTGGCGGCCAGCCTGAGCGGCCACCTGCTGATCCTCGACTGGACGCGCCAGAACCGCACCTGGTTTGCCGCCGTGCAGCTGGAAAAACGCATGATGTTCATCATCCTGACGCTGATCGTGGCAGTGGCCGCCTTCAACCTGGTCAGCACGCTGGTGATGACAGTGCAGGACAAGCGCGCCGACATCGCCATCCTGCGCACGCTGGGGGCCAGCCCGGCGTCGATCATGAAAGTCTTCATCGTGCAGGGCGCGCTGGTGGGCGTGATCGGCACGCTGGCGGGGCTGGCGCTGGGCCTGCTGATCGCATTCAACATCGACGTCATCGTGCCCTTTCTGGAGCGGCTGTTTCACGCCAGCTTCCTGCCCAAGGACATTTACCTGATCAGCCAGATGCCCAGCGACCCGCAGGCGGGCGACATCGTGCCGATCGGCGTCATCTCGCTGCTGCTGTCGTTTGTGGCGACGATCTACCCCAGCTGGCGTGCCAGCCGCGTCAACCCGGCAGAGGCGCTGCGCTATGAATGAGCGCGCTACATCATTGATAGCTGCTGGCGCTCACCCGACAAGCGCTGGAGTCGTATTGGAAGCCGATAACCTGGGCAAGCGTTTCCAGGAAGGGCCGCTCGACGTCACCGTGTTGCAGGGCGTCGATCTGCAGGTGCGCGCGGGCGAGACGCTGGCCATCGTCGGCCAGTCGGGCTCGGGCAAGAGCACGCTGCTGCACCTGCTGGGCGGGCTGGACGCGCCCACCGGCGGGCGCGTACGGCTGATGGGGCGGGACCTGGCCGGACTGTCCCCGGCCGTGCAGGGCGAGCTGCGCAACCGCCACCTGGGCTTCGTCTACCAGTTTCACCACCTGCTGCCCGAATTCAGCGCGCTCGAGAATGTCGCCATGCCGCTGTGGATTCGCCGCCAGCCGCGCGCGCAGGCGGCCGAGACGGCGGCGCGCATGCTGGCGCAGGTCGGGCTGGCCGAGCGCGCGCAGCACCGCCCGTCCGAGCTGTCCGGCGGCGAGCGCCAGCGCGTGGCCATCGCCCGCGCCCTGGTCACGCAGCCGGCCTGCGTGCTGGCCGACGAACCCACGGGCAACCTGGACCGCGCCACTGCCGACGCGGTGTTCGCCTTGATGATGGATCTGGCTGCGCGGCACGGCACGGCCTTTGTCGTCGTGACGCACGATGAGCAGATGGCGGCGCGCTGCGGGCGGACGCTGAGGCTGGTGCAGGGCAAGCTTGGGCCACTGGCGTAGCCGGTGGGCCGCCGCGGCCGGCCCCGTGCAGTTTCTATACTCCTGTCAATTGTCAACAATCAGGGTTCCGGCAAGCCACTTGCCGGTGGAACGGGACATCTGCCATGGCCACAGCCGCGTCTGATCAGGAAGTCTTCGAGCGCTGGGAGCGCGCGATCCAGTTCCGGCTGCTGGCCGACAGTCTGGAGCCGACGCGCACCGTGCCCGAGCAGGTGGCGGCGCAGGTGGGCGACCGCATCATCGCGGGCACGCTGGCGCCGGGTGCGCGCATCGGCGAGCAGGAGCTGGCCGACGAGTTCGCCATCAGCCGCGGGCCGGTGCGCGAGGCCATCCGCATCCTGGAGCGAGAGGGCCTGGTGGCGGTGCTGCCGCGGCGCGGCGCGGTGGTCAGCAGCCTGTCGGCCCAGGAGCTGCGCGAGCTGTTCGAGATCCGCGCCGGGCTGGTGGAGATCGCGTTGCGCAAGGTGATGGCCGCCGGCCTGCCGCCCGAGTTGCTGGTGGTGACGCGTGCCGGCGTGGCGCGGCTCGAAGTGCTGGCCGACGCGCCGGATGGCGGCGATGCCTATGCCGAGACGACGTACCGGCTGATCCAGATCGGCGCCCACTTTGCCGGCAACGAACGACTGCGCCGCATGATCGCCAAGCTGTCGCTGCAAAGCCTGCGCTACAGCAAGCTGGGGCTGGCCACGGTGGCGCGGCGCCAGCGCTCGGTCAGGCTGTGGCGCCAGGCGCTCAAGGCGCTGGAGCGCGGCGATGTCGAGCAGACGCTGCGGCTGGCGCGCCAGCGCAGCGAGGAGTCGGCCGAGGAAGCCGCCCGGCGGCTGGAGCCCGCGGACAACGACTGAGATTCAGGCCGGTGGCGCCGGGAACCGCTGGCGCAGGCCCGGTTTTTGCACCTTGCCCGCCAGGTTGCGCGGCAGCGCCTCGGCAAAGGCGATGTGGCGCGGTTTCTTGTAGCCGGCGATGCGCTGGCCGCAGTGCGCGATCAGCTCCTGGACGCTGGCCCTGGCGCCGGCGCGCAGCACCACCACCGCCGCGACCGCCTCGCCCCATTGCGGATCGGGCAGGCCCAATACGGCGGCCTCCAGCACGGCCGGGTGCGCGGCCAGGGCGTCCTCGACCTCGCGCGCGTAGACGTTGAAGCCGCCGCTGATGATCATGTCCTTGTTGCGGCCGACGATGTGCAGGAAGCCCTGGGGGTCAAAGCGGCCCAGGTCGCCGCTGTAGTACCAGCCGCCGCGCACGCTTTCGGCCAGCAGCTCGGGGCGGCGCCAGAAATCGACCCGGGCGACACCCTCGTGGGCCAGGGTGATCTCGCCCACCGCGCCCCGCGGCACTTCCTGCCCGCTGGCATCGCGCAGCACGATGCGCACGTTGGCGCTGGGCCGGCCACAGGAGCCGATCGGGTCTTCGGCGCTGTCGCCCACATGCTCGTGCGGGTAGAGCACGCACAGCGGCTGCACCGCCTCGGTCATGCCGTACTGCTGGCGCAGGATGGGGCCGAAGATGGCCTGCGCCCGCCGGATCAGGGCCACCGGCGTGGGCGCGGTGCCGTAGTGGATGCGCTTGAGCGACGACCAGTCGCCGCGCGCACCGCCTTCGATTGCTTCCACGAGCCGGAGCATCATGGTCGGCACCAGCATCAGCTGCGTGATGCGTTCGCGCTCGATCGCCGCCAGCACGGCGGCCGGGTCGAACTGGTCCAGCACCACGTTGCGCGCGCCGCGCAGAAAGCAGGGGAACAGATACACCCCGGCGGCGTGGGTGAGCGGCCCCACATGCAGCATGGCGTCGTCCACCGACAGGCCGTATTCCATCGCCAGGAAGTGGTTGGCCAGGCGCGCCTGCCAGCGCTCCAGCGTGTAGGCCACGCCCTTGGGCCGGCCGGTGGTGCCGCTGGTGTAGGCGATGCGCATCAGGTGCTCGGGCCCGATCTCGATGGCTGGCGGGCGGTCGGGCGCCGCCGCCGTGGCACGCGGCCAGTCGGTCACGCCGGGAGCGTCCACATCCAGGCCCAGCACATGGCGCAACCGCGGCAGCTCGCGGCCGGCGGCCTGGACAAAGGCCGTTGCCAGTTCGCCATGGCGCCGCCCCACCAGCACCGCGCTGGCGCCAGCATCGGCCAGGATCTCCAGGTGCTCGGTCAGCGTGTGGCGGGCATTCAGGGCCACGTAGGTCAGGCCCGCCTTTTCGGCGCCAAAGCCGCTGTCCAGGCTCTCGACCGAGTTGTCCAGCAGCACCGCCAGCCGCTCGCCGGGTTGCAGGCCCAGGGCCAGCGCGGCCTGGGCGAAGCGGTTGCTGCGGGTCTCGATCTCGGCGTGGCTGAAGCGCTGCTCACCAAACACCACCGCGGTGCGCGCGCCGTGCTGCGTCGCGGCCCAGGTGATGAGGTGCCCGGCGATCATTCCAGCACCACGACCGTCTGGCCTTCGCTGACACCTTCGCCCTCGGCCACCAGCAGTTCCAGCACCACGCCGGCGCGCGGGGCGGTGAGCGGAATCTCCATCTTCATGCTTTCCAGGATGACCAGGGTCTGGTCGGCGGTCACCGGGTCACCGGCGCGCACCTCGACTTTCCAGACGGTACCGGTGACTTCGGAGGGCAGGTGGATGCGCGGCATGGGTTCTCCAGAAAATGGGGCAGTATGCAGATCATAGACAACATAAAGATTGTTGACAATCCATATGTTGAATGATTCAATGCCACCTTGAAGTCCGGACCCGGCCCATGCCCTGGGCGGGCGCCACCGTTGTCGCACCGACGAGGAGATGCCATGAAATTTCGAACCCTGGCCGGCCTGATGCTCGGCAGCCTGTGCCTGGCCGCCACGGCGCTGGCGCAAACCGCATGGAAACCCACCGAGCGCATCAACTACATCGTCGGCGTGGCGCCTGGCGGCACGGTCGATCTGTATGCGCGCGCCATCAAGGACGCCCTCGACCGTCTGAAGCTGACTGCTGGCGAGCCCGTCATCGTCGAGAACAAGGTGGGTGCCGGTGGTGCCCTGGCGATGAATGCGTTGCGTGCGGGCAAGGGCAACGCCCACTACCTGGGCACCTTCCACACCGGCGCCATCGCCGGCGCGGTGACCGGGCTGATCAAGGCCGATCCACGCGAGTTCATGCCGGTGGCCATGCTGGTGGAGGAGACCTCGGTGGTGGCGGTGCGCGCCGATTCGCCGCTGCACAGCGGCAGCGACCTGGTCAACGCGCTCAAGGCCGACCCGGCCGCGCTGCGCATCGCGGTGGCGCCGGCGCTGGGCCAGAACATCCACATGGCGATCGCCAAGCCGCTGCACGTGGCGGGGGTGGCGATCGACAAGCTCACCATCGCGCCGTTCCGCTCGTCGGGCGAATCGGTGACGGCGTTGATCGGCGGCCATGTGGACGTGGTCTCGGCCACCGCGCCGGTGGTGCTGCCGCAGGTGGCGGCGGGCAAGCTGCGCATCATCGCCAGCGCGGCGCGCGAGCCCGGCAGCGGGCCACTGGCGGGTGTCAAGACCTGGCGCGAGCAGGGCGTGCCGGCCGACTATGTCAGCTACAACGGGGTGACGCTGCCGCCGGGCGTCAACGCCGAGCAGATCCGGTTCTGGGAAGAGGCGCTGCGCAAGGTGTCGCAGGACCCGCAGTGGCGCGCGCTGGTCGAAAAGTCCGGCAACCAGCCGATCTTCCGCGGCTACGTCGAATCGCACCGCTACATGATGTCGGAGTGGGATGCCGCCGCCGAACTGGCCCGCACGCTGGGTCTGAAGGGGGCGCGATGAGCGTGACAGACCGCCAGGCTCAGGCGCCGGTCGGCGAATGGGCGGCCGAGCTGGCCGAACTGCACGCGCGCCGCGCCAGCGCGCTGGCCATGGGCGGGCCAGAGGCGTTGGCGAAATTCCGCGCCAGCGGCCGCCTGAACGCGCGCGAGCGCATCGCGGCGCTGGTCGACGCCGGCAGCTTCCACGAGATGGGGATGCTGGCCGGCAAGGGTCACTACGACGCGCAGGGGCGCTACAGCCACACCGACCCGACCAACGCCATCGTCGGCACCGGTCGCATCGCGGGCCGCAAGGTGGCGCTGCACGTGGACGACTACACCATCCGCGCCGGCAGCTCCGAGGGCACCATCGCCGACAAGTGGATCTACATCGAACGCCTGGCGCACCAGCTGCGCATGCCGCTGGTGCGGCTGGTCGACTCGGCCGGCGGCAGCGTCAAGCTGCTGATGCAGATCGGCGGCACCAAAATCCCCGAGTACACCACCTGGCCGGCCCAGCCGCTGCTGGACACCGTGCCGGTGGTGGGCGTGGCGCTGGGCGCCTGCGCCGGGCAGGGGGCGATCAAGGTGCTGTCCTCGCACTTCTCGGTGCTGGTGCGCGAGCAGGCCCAGGTCATGGCCGCGGGGCCGCACGTGGTGCGCCAGGCCTACGGCGTCGAGGTGGACAAGAATGCGCTGGGCGGCCACCAGGCGCAGCGCAAGAGCGCGCTGGTGCACAACGAGGCCGAGGACGAGGCCGACGCGCTGGCGCAGGTGCGGCGCTTTTTGTCCTACCTGCCCCGCAGCGTGCACGAGCTGGCGCCGGTGACGGCCTGCGACGACGACCCGAACCGCGCCGACGACTGGCTCAAGGACGCGATTCCGCGCGACCGCCGCAAGATCTACGACCCGCGCAGGATCCTGGCGGCCGTGTTCGACCAGGGCAGCCTGTTCGAGATCGGCCGCTGGCAGGGTGGCTCGGTCATCACCATGCTGGGGCGCCTGAACGGCGTGCCGGTGGGCGTGATCGCCAACGACCCCAAAGTGCAGGGCGGCGCCATGACGCTGCAGGCCGCCTACAAGATGGAGCGCCACACCCGGCTGTGCAGCCAGTTCGGCCTGCCGGTGGTCAACTTCGTCGATCAGCCCGGCAACGCCACGGGCCTGGAGGCCGAGCTTGCAGGCACCTTGCTGGGGGCGGTGCGGGTGGGCGAGGCGCTGGCGCGCTGCCGCTCGCCCTGGGTGTCGATCCTGATGCGCCGCTGCTTCGGCATGGCCGGTGCGCTGCACGGCCCCAAGGGCGGCGATCGGCTGAACCACCGATTTGCCTGGCCTTCGGCGCGCTGGGGCTCGATCCCGATCGAAGGCGGCGTGATGGCGGCGCACAAGGCGGAGATCGAGGCCGCCCCCGATCCGGCCGCCAAGCGCGCCGAGCTGGAGGCGCACTACCTGGCGCTGACCTCGCCCTTCCGCACGGCCGAGAAGTTCGGCGTGCTCGACATCATCGACCCGCGCGAGACACGGCGCGTGTTGTGCGACTGGGTGGAAGACGCCTGGTACGTGGTGCAGGGCGACCTGGCGCAGCGCGCCCGTGGCACCTGAGACAAATGCAACGCCCTCCGATGGGCTTTGCGTCTACCCCCGCTCTCGCATGGCCCGGCCATGCGGGCAGAGGGGACGCAGTCAGCGTGGCGCGACGGCCCTTGCGCGGCAGCGCGGAAAGTTGCACCGATATGGAAACGATAGCTGCTCGCGCCGTATGCGCGGCCGCTGAAGGTCTTATTGACTGTCGGCTTGCGCCGCGTGGAAGGCGTCGCGGTGCCGGTAGAACGCGCGCTTGGCCCACTGCACCACCGCCAGGTAGACCACCACCAGCAGCGCCAGCAGGCCGAAGAACTCCAGCGGCAGCGGCGTGAAGCCCAGCAGCGACGCCAGCGGCGTGAAGGGCAGGGCGATCGCCAGCGCGACGACTGCCAGTGCGGCCAGCACCAGCGCGCGGTGCGGCCGGCTGGCCAGCGGGTTGCCGCGCGTGCGAACGACGAAGATCACCAGCACCTGCGTTGCCAGCGACTCGACGAACCAGCCGGTGCGAAACTCCGCCTGGTCGGCGTGCAGCACCTGCAGCAGGATGAGGAAGGTGGCGAAGTCGAACACCGAGCTGATGGGCCCGATGCGGATCATGAAGTCGCGGATAAAGCTCATGTCCCAGCGGCGCGGGCTGGCCAGCTCCGGCTCGTCCACGCGGTCCAGCGGCAGCGCCAGCTCCGACAGGTCATACAGGAAGTTGTTCAGCAGGATCTGCAGCGGCAGCAGCGGCAGGAAGGGCAGGAATAGCGTGGCCAGCGCCATGCTGAACATGTTGCCGAAGTTCGAGCTGGTGGCCATCATGATGTACTTCATGACGTTGCCGAAGGTGCGCCGCCCCTCGCGGATCCCGGCGTGCAGCACGCCCAGGTCGTTTTCCAGCAGGATCATGGCGGCGGCCTGCTTGGCCACGTCCACCGCGCCATCGACCGAGATGCCGACGTCGGCGGTGTGCAGCGAGGGCGCGTCGTTGATGCCGTCGCCCAGGTAGCCGACCACGTGGCCGCGCGCCTTCAGGGCCAGCAGCACGCGGTTCTTCTGCTGCGGGTTGGCGCGGCAGAACAGGTTGACGTCCTCCACGCGCGCGCGCAGCGCGTCGTCATTCATGGCGGCGATCTCGGCGCCCGTGAGCACGCCGCTCGCCGGCATGCCCAGCTCGGCCATGACGTGGCGCGCCACCTGCTCGTTGTCGCCGGTGACCACCTTCACCGCCACGCCGCTGGCGGCCAGCGCCTGCAGCGCTGGGCGGGCGCTGGCTTTGGGCGGGTCCAAGAAGGCGGCGAAGCCGGCCAGCACCAGCTCGCTCTCATCGTCCACCACGGCGTCGACCAGGGTGTCGGGCGCGCGCTTGCAGGCGATGGCCAGCACGCGAAAGCCTTCGCGCCCCAGGCTGTCGAACCGCGCCTGCACCTGGGCGCGGGTCGCATCATCGAACGATTTCAGCTCGCAAGCCGCACCGGATGTGCGCGAGCAGCTCTCGGTTTCATAGTGCGTGCACAGGCGCAGCACGTCTTCGGGCGCGCCCTTGAGCACCAGCAGGCGCTCGCCGGCGCGCTCGACCAGCACCGACACGCGCCGGCGCTCGAAGTCGAACGGCACCTCGTCGATCTTGGTCCAGGCGCCGACATCGGGGTGCTCGTGCGCCAGGATGGCCTCGTCCATCGGGCTCTTCAAGCCGCTTTCGAAGAAACTGTTGAGGTAGGCCAGCTCCAGCACGTGCGCGCTGTCGCGACCCTGGGCGTCGACGTGGCGCTCCAGCCGGATGCGCGCCTCGGTCAGGGTGCCCGTCTTGTCGGTGCACAGCACGTCCATGGCGCCCATGTCCTGGATGGCCGACAGGCGCTTGACGATCACCTGGGCGCGCGCCATGCGCAGCGCCCCGCGCGCCAGCGTGACCGACACCACCATCGGCAGCAGCTCGGGCGTCAGGCCCACGGCCAGCGCCACGGCGAACATGAAGGACTCCAGCAGCGGGCGCTGAAACGCCAGGTTCACCCCCAGCGTGAACAGCACCAGCAGCAGCGTGAGGCGCATGATCAGCAGGCCGAAGCGCCGCGTGCCGGTCTCGAAGGCAGTGGGTGGCGGTGGTTTTTCCAGGCTGCTGGCGATGCGCCCGATGGCGGTGCGCCTTGCGGTGCGCCGCACCAGCGCGCGCGCCGAGCCGCTGACCACCGAGCTGCCGCGAAACAGCGCGCCGGGCGCATCCGTGTCCCAGTCGCCGCGCTCGGGCAGCGCATCGGCGGTGGGGCGGCGCTCGACCGGGTAGGGCTCGCCGGTCAGCAGCGCCTGGTTGACGAAGAAGTCTTGCGCCCGCAGCAGCTCGCAGTCGGCCGGGATCAGGTCGCCGGCCGACAGCAGCACCACGTCGCCCGGCACCAGCGCGTCGGCTGCCACCTGCTGCTCGCGGTCGTCACGCCAGACGCGCACGCGCTGCGCCACCTGCCGCGCAAGCTGCTCGGCGGCCTGGCCGGCGCGGCGCTCCTGCGTGAAGTCGAGGATGACCGACAGCGCCACGATGGTGGCGATGACGCCGGCGCTGGTGGCGTCGCCGGTCGCTGCCGAGACGGCGCTGGCCGCCAGCAGCAACAGCACCAGCGGGTTGGCGAAGCGGCCCAGGAACTGGCGCCAGACGGCCTGGCGGTGCGGCTTCAGTGCATTCGGGCCGAAGCGCGCCAGGCGTTCGGTGGCCTCAAGGCTGCTCAGGCCGGCAAAGGGGTCGTCGTTCATGGGTGGGGAAGGTGGCGGTGCGCGGCCCGGCCACGCGCGGCGCCAGGCAGGCGCGTTGTAGGGCACATCAAAATAGATAGCTGCTGGCGCTTTCCTGGCGGGCGTTGTGGGCGAAAAACGGCTCTACTCGCGAATGATGGTGATGGCCTGCAAGACACGGCTTTGAAGGGTGGTTTATTGGAAACCGCCAACCTCCGAACGCAGAGGACGCAGAGGTTTCGCAGAGGACGCAGCAAGCAAGAAGATCGATCGGTTTTCTTGGCGTCCTCTGCCAATCCTTGGCGTCCCCGGCGGTGCGGCACTGATCGAGTACCTCACCATCATTCGCGAGTATGAGCCCGAAAAACCACCAAGAAATCAGAGGCTGAGCGCTTTTTGTTCGTGCCCGAAAGGCGCGCATGGGCAAAAGACGCTCGGCCTCAGAGCACCCGCCCGAACCACAGCAGCGACAGCCCGCCCGCCAGCAGCGCCAGCAGCGCGCCGGCCAGGGCGAACAGGGCGGACACCTCGGTTTCCTTTTTTTCCAGCGTCAGGCGGCTGGACAGGCTCTGGTAGACCTTCTTCAGGTCCTGCGCCGTGCCGGCGTAGAAGTATTCGGCCGCGGTCTTCTGGGCGATGGTCTTGAGCGTCTCCTCGTCCAGCCGCACGCGCATCGACCAGCCCTCGAAGCCGATGATCTCGCCGTCGACGGTGCCGATGCCCACGGTGTAGACCTTGACGCCGCGGTCGGCCGCCATCCTGGCCGCGTCCAGAGGGTCGACGCCGGTGGTGCGCTGGCCGTCGGTCAGCATGATGATGGCGGCCGAGCCGTAGGAGCCCGGTGGCACCGGCACGAACTCGTTCTGCTTGGGCGGCGGCTGGTCGAGCGAGCGGCCCATGCCGCCGCGCAGGCGATCGCCGCTGAGCTGCTGCAGCTCGATGCCGGCATTGGGAAACAGCGTGGCCAGTGAGATCACGATGGCGTTGCCGGTGGCGGTGGCGCGCTGCATCTGGAAGCGGTCGATGGCGGTGACCAGGTCCTCGCGATTGAGCGTCGGCAACTGCGCCACCTGGGCCGAGCCGGCAAACGCCACGATGCCGACCTTGACGTCGCGCGGCAGCTCCTTCAGAAACACCTTGGCCGCTTCCTGGGCCGCCACCAGGCGGTTGGGCTCGACGTCGGTGGCGCGCATGCTGGCCGACACGTCCATGGCCAGCACGATGGTCTGCTGGTTGGAGGGCAGGGCGACCACGGCCACCGGCCGCGCGCTGGCCAGCAGCAGCAGCGCCAGCGCCAGCAGCAGCAGCAGCGGCGGCAGGTGGCGGCGCCAGCCGGGGCCACGCCCGGCCGCCTCGCGCACGATGGACAGGCTGGCGTAGCGCACGGCCAGCTTCTTGCGCCGGCGCAGCAGCCAGACGTACAGCAGCACCAGCAGCGGCAGCGCCAGCAGCGCCCACAGGAACCGCGGCCACAGAAAAGCCGGCTGCGGGATCGCCGCGAGCCAATTCAGGAAGGCGGGCCAGGCGAGGTTCATGGGCGGCTCGGTTGCGGCTTCATTGTGACCCCATCAGCCGCGCTTGCGAAGGTGGGCCGGCATGCCCCCGCCGGCGGCCAGCCGGCTGCGCTGGCGGCGCAGTTCGACGAAGCGCACGATGGCCTCGCCCAGCTCGCCCTCGGTCGACAGCTCCAGCGTGTCGACGCCGGCGCGCGCCAGCGCCTGACGCAACGCGTCCTCGCGCCGCGCGGCCGCTGCGGCAAAGCGCTGGCGAAAGCCGGCATCGTGCGTGTCCACCAGCAACTGCTCTCCGGACTCCAGGTCGCGCAGCGTCATCAGGCCCAGGTCGGGCAGCTCGCGCTCCAGCGGATCGACCAGGCGCACCGCCACCACCTCGTGGCGGCTGGCCAGTTGAGCCAGCGGCTGCTCCCAGCCGGGCGCGCTGATGAAGTCCGACACCACGAACAGCGTCGAGCGCCGGTGCACCAGATGGCCGGCCGCGCGCAGCAACTCGGCCAGGCGGGTGGTGACGGGCTCGGACGGTGTCGGCCCGGGCCGGTGGCCGATGGCGTGCAGCAGGTGCAGCACATGGCGGCGGCCGGCGCGCGCCGCAATCACCTGCTCCACCCGCCCGCCGTACAGCAGCGCGCCGACGCGGTTGCCGTGTCGCGTCAGCAGGCGCGCCAGCACGGCGACGAACTCGGCCAGCACCTGGCGCTTGAGCCGCGGGCCGGAGCCGAAGTCCACCGACGGGCTCAGGTCCAGCAGGAACCAGGCCGCCATCTCGCGGTCTTCGGTGTACACGCGCACGTGCGGGGTCTGCAGGCGCGCCGTGACGTTCCAGTCGATGTGGCGCACGTCATCGTGCAGCTGGTATTCGCGCAGGTCGGCCAGGTCCATCCCGCTGCCCCGCATCAGGGTGCGCACGCTGCCCTGCAGCACGCCGTCCAGGCGGCGCAGCACGGTCCATTCCAGGCGGCGCAGCAGGGCTTCGGGGTCAGCCCCGCCAGGCGACGGCTGCGCGATGCCGCCGGGCGGCGGGTTGGGCACCGCGTGCGGTGGCGGTGGGCGGCGCAGCCAGCGCAGCATCAGTGGCCTCCGGGCTTCTTGCGGGCAGGCTCAGGCCGCCAGCGGCTCGTGCGCCAGCGGCTTGGGCGGCGGCGTCACCTTGCCCATCAGGCGCAGCACGATCTGGTCGGCCGACAGGCCTTCGGACAGCGCCTCGTAGGACAGCACCAGCCGGTGGCGCAGCACGTCGGCCGCCAGGTCGCTCATGTCCTCGGGCAGGGCGTAGGCGCGTCCGCGCATCATGGCCAGCGCCTTGGCGCCCTCGATCAGGCCGATGGTGGCGCGCGGGCTGGCGCCAAAACTCAGCATGGGCGCCAGCTCCTTCAGCCCGACGTCGGCCGGCCGGCGCGTGGCGGCCACCAGCTTGACGGCGTACTGCGTCAGCGCGGGATCGACGTAGACCTGGCGGCACTCCTGCTGCAGCGCCGCCAGTTGCTCCATGCTGGCCACCGGGCTGACCTCGATGCGCGGGCCGGTCACGCGCTGGGCGATGACGAACTCCTCCTCGTCGCTCGGGTAGTCGACCAGCACCTTCATCATGAAGCGGTCCACCTGGGCCTCGGGCAGCGGGTAGGTGCCCTCGGTCTCGATCGGGTTCTGCGTCGCCATCACCAGGAACGGCTCGGGCACGAAGTGGGTCTGGCCGGCGATGGTGACCTGGCGCTCCTGCATCACCTCCAGCAGCGCGCTCTGCACCTTGGCCGGCGCGCGGTTGATCTCGTCGGCCAGCAGCAGGTGGGTGAACACCGGGCCCAGGGCGGTGCTGAACTCGCCCGTCTTCTGGTTGTAGATGCGGGTGCCGATCAGGTCGGCCGGCACCAGATCGGGCGTGAACTGGATGCGGCGAAACTGGCCTTGCAGCACGCTGGCCAGCGTCTTGACGGTGAGCGTCTTGGCCAGGCCCGGCACGCCCTCGACCAGCAGGTGGCCACCGGCCAGCAGGGCCACCATCACGCGCTCCAGAAAGCGGTCCTGGCCGACCACCACGCGCTTGACCTCGTAGAGGATGCGCTCCATCAGCGCGGCGGTGTCGGGGCTGGCCTCGAAGCGGCGTTGGTCGGCGTCGGTCATGCGGGGAATGCTCCGAAAAAAGATGTCAGAAGGGGACCTGCCCCGCCCCGGCGGCGGCGTTCTCGATCGGCACGGCAAAGCCGATGCCCAGGAAGGTGCGCGCCGGCGTGGGGTTGAGGATGGCGGTGACGATGCCCACCACCTGGCCGTCCATGGTCACCAGCGGGCCACCCGAATTGCCGGGGTTGGCGGCGGCGTCGAACTGGATCAGGTTGCTCATCAGCTGGCCGCCGTCGGGCGAGCGAAACCCGCGCTTGAGCCCCGACACCACGCCAGCCGACACCGACGGCCCGAGGCCGAACGGAAAGCCGATCGCCACCACCTCGTCGCCGGGCGCCAGATCGCCGGTGGAGCGCATGGTGGCGGCCTGCAGGTCGTCGGGCAGCTTGTGCGCGCGCAGCACCGCCAGGTCGTTCTCGGGCTGCATGTTGACGATGCCGGCCTCGCTCTCCAGGCCGTCGGCGAAGGTCACGGTGATGCGCTCGGCGCCCTGTACCACGTGCAGGTTGGTCAGGATGGTGCCGTTGTCGATGATCACCACGCCGGTGCCGATGCCGCGGCCGATTTCGCCAGTGCCCTTCTTGCCCTTGCGGCCCTCGATCACGCCCTCCACGCGCACCACCGAAGGCGCCACCGCGGCCGCGGCGCGCGCCGCCTGCGAGGGCAGCACCTTGGTGCTCAGCGTGTGCATCACCGCGGCGTGGATGTCGTCCTGCGTCAGCTTGCGCGGGGCGGTGGCGCGCCACGGTCCCTGGGCCAGCCCCAGCGCCAGGGCCAGCGCCCCGATGGCGGCCCACAGGGCGCCCGGATGCCGCAGACCGCGGCGCAGGCGCTGGCGCCAGGGCACGGGCACCGGCGCTGGCACCGCCTCGGGTGCGGGCGCGGCGGCGGGCGGCGCGGCGGGGGACGATCGGCTGTACAGCGCGGTGCGACGCATGGACTTGCCCCGGCGGGTGGATGATGGCTGTCACGGTACCATGATTTGGCGTCCCGCGGCAGGGGCGATGGAGGTGACGCATGCGCATGGCGATGCTGGTCCGCGCGCTGGCCGTGTGGGGGCTGATTCTGCTGTGCGCGATCGCCAACGGCGTGCTGCGCGAGGCGCTGCTGATCCCGCGCCTGAGCGCGCGGCCGGGCCTGCTGCTGAGCGGCCTGCTGCTGTCGGGCCTGATCCTGCTGCTGAGCTGGTGGCTGCTGCCGTGGATCGGCCTGCGCGGCAGGCGGGCGCAGCTGCTGACCGGGCTGGGCTGGCTGGCGCTGACCCTGGGCTTCGAGTTCTCGTTCGGCCTGCTGCGCGGACGGACGCTGGACGAAATCCTGGCGGCCTACCGCTTCGAGGGCGGCAACCTGTGGCCGCTGGTGCTGCTGGTGACGGCCTGCGCGCCCTGGTTGGTGGGTTGGCTGCGGCGCCGTTGACTGTGGCGGGC